>JAHBWA010000086.1 GCA_019637195.1 Labilithrix sp.
AGAGGCGCGCGACTTCTACCACTTCCTCCGCGACAGCGTCGACGACAAGGTCGGCCTCGAGCTGATGTACACGGTCGACGGGCAGCGTGTCCCCAAGGAGCGCGAGCTGGATCACCTCGCCGGGAGCTTCGACTCGCGGCCCGTGCGCGTCGGCAACGGCGCGCGCGATCAGGTCCAGCTCGACACGACCGGCGCGATCGTCGACAGCGCGCACCTCTTCGAGCGCTTCGGCGGCACCCTCACGCTGCACGCGTGGCACAAGCTCGCGAGCATCGTCAATCGCGCCGAGGGCCAGTGGCGCGACCCCGACCACGGTATGTGGGAGCCGCGACACGGAGTCCGCCACAACGTCCACTCGAAGCTGATGAACTGGCTCGCGTTCGATCGCGGCGCCCACCTGGCGACGTCATTCGGACGGCAGGACCTGTCGGAGCGCTGGGCGCGCAGCGCCGCCGACGTGCACGCCGACATCTGCGCGCGCGGGATGGACCGCACGCGCACGCACTTCGTCAGCGTGTACGGCGAGGACCGCCCCGACGCGGCCCTCTTGCTCCTGCCGACCGCCGGCTTCCTCGCCGACGACGATCCGCGGATCGAGGCCACCGTCTCGTGGATCCAGCGCGAGCTCGCCGACGGTCCCTTCGTCTACCGCTACCACGACCACGACGCGGACGGCGTCGGCGGCCCCGAGGGCGCGTTCGTCCTCTGCGGCTTCTGGCTCGTCGAGGCGCTGGCGCTCCTCGGCCGCCTCGACGAGGCGCGCGAGATCTTCGTCGCGCACTCGGACGCCGCCAACCACCTCGGCCTCCTCGCGGAGGAGATCGTCCCGAGCGACCGCACGCTCCTCGGCAACTTCCCGCAGGCGTTCAGCCACCTCGGGCTCATCAACGCCGCGCTCCGCATCGACCTCGGCCTGCGCCTCCGCGACGAGGGCTCCTCGCGGGCGCCTCACCTCGTCGGCACGCTGACGCGGCGCGCGTGAGCGACGCGGCGCGCGCGAGCGACGCGCGCGCCACGGAGCCCACGGCAGGCGTCGAGACGCGGGAGGGCGCGTCCTCCCCCACGCATGCGGCGACGACGCCTCCGAAGAGGCCGACGGCGCTGAGGAGGGGAGCGTAGCTCGCGATTCGTAGTCGTGACATCCGTCGCCAATCTTGTGGTGAGGCTCGACGGCGGAGTCTGCCAAGACCGCCGCGCGCGGGCTCGTGACCGACCGCCCGGGACGGATCCGCCCGCAGACACCACGCCCGCGCGCGCTGCGAACCCGCACCAACGAAAAAGGACGGCCCCGTGATCCGGAGATCGCGGAGCCGTCAAGATCGAGCGCGCCGTGCGCGCCGTCGGGGAGGGCTACTTCTTGCCGACCTTGGCCTTCTTGTCGCCCTGATGCCCGTGGAACGTGCGCGTCGGGGCGAACTCGCCGAGCTTGTGCCCGACCATGTTCTCCGTGACGAACACCGGGATGAACTTCCGGCCGTTGTGAACCGCGAAGGTGAGGCCGATGGCCTCCGGAGTGATCGTGCTGCGGCGCGACCAGGTCTTGATGACCTTCTTGGACTGCGTCGCCTGGGCGGCGGCGATCTTCTCCATGAGATGACCGTCGATGAAGGCGCCCTTCTTGATTGAACGCGGCATGACTTACTCCCTTAGCCCTTCTGGCCGCGACGCTTCACGATCATCGCGTCGGTACGCTTGTTGTTGCGGGTCTTGAGACCCTTGGCGAGCTGACCCCAGGGCGAGCATGGATGCCGACCACCGGAGGTACGACCCTCGCCACCGCCCATCGGGTGGTCGACCGGGTTCATCGTGACGCCGCGCTGGTGCGGACGCTTCCCCATCCAGCGGACGCGGCCGGCCTTGCCGAGCGAGACGTTCGCGTGCTCGATGTTGGACACCTGGCCGATGGTGGCCTGGCAGTCCTGGTGGATCATGCGGACCTCGCCCGAGGGCATACGGACCTGCGCGTAGTCGCCGTCCTTCGCCATGAGGACCGCGCCCGAGCCGGCGGAGCGCACGAGCTGACCGCCCTTGCCCTTACGCATCTCGAGGTTGTGGATCATCGTGCCGAGCGGGATGTGGCGGAGCGGCATCGAGTTGCCGGGCTTGATGTCCGCGTTGCGGCTCGCGATCACCGTGTCGCCGACGCTCATGCCGGTCGGAGCGAGGATGTAGCGCTTCTCGCCGTCGACGTAGTTGAGGAGCGCGATGCGCGCGGTGCGGTTCGGATCGTACTCGATCGAAGCGACCACGGCCGGGACGCCGATCTTGTTACGGCGCCAGTCGATGACGCGGTAGCGCTGCTTGTGGCCACCGCCGCGGAAGCGGCTGGTGATGCGGCCGTGCGCGTTGCGCCCGCCGGTCGACGTCTGGTGCTCGAGGAGGCTCTTCTCCGGCTTCTTGCCGGGGGTGAGCTCCTTGAAGTCGTAGCCCGAGTAGAAGCGCCGTGCAGGCGACGTCGGCTTGTAGTTCTTGATGCCCATCTCAGCTCTCGCTCGTCTCTGCGAAGAAGTCGATGTTCTCACCCTCGGCGAGGGTGACGACCGCCTTCTTCCAGTTCTGCATCTTGGCGTAGCCACGCCCCATACGGCGGTCCTTGCCGCGATAGAGCATGGTGTTGACGCTCTCCACCTTCACGCTGAAGAGCTGCTGGACTGCTTCCTTGATCTGGACCTTGTTCGCGGTCCGGAGGACCTCGAACACGACCTGATTGTGGCCACGGAGCGTGTTGCTCTTCTCCGTGAGGAAGATCGGCTTACGGATGACGGACTCGGGGGTCATTTCGCACCAGCCTTCTTGCCAGGCTTGTTCTCCGCCTTGGAGAGGCAGCGAGTCTCGAGCGCCTTGGCCGCGTCCTTGGAGAGGACGAGCGTGTCGTGGCGCAGGAGGTCGTACACGTTCACGCCCTCGGGGGGCAGGAACTGGTGATCTTCGCAGTTGCGGATCGAGAGGCGAAGGTTCTCGTTGCCGGCGACGTCGACGACGAGCGTATGACGCTCGGTCTTCAGCGCGCCGAGCGCCTGGAGGAGGCCCTTCGTCTTGATCTCGGCGAGCTCGAAGCGGTCGACCACCACGAGGCGGCCTTCCTTGGCGAACTTCGAGAGCGCCGAGCGGAGCGCGCCGAGGCGCACCTGGCGCGGCGGGCGGTAGCTCCAGTCGCGGTTGCGCGGCGGGTGGGCCTGACCGCCACCGACGAACACCGGCGCGCGGATCGAGCCGTGGCGCGCGCGCCCCGTGCCCTTCTGCTTGTAGAGCTTCTTCGTGCTGCCGGCGACGGCCGAGCGGTTCTTCGCGGTCGCGGAGCCCTGACGCTTGCTCGCGAGCTGCGCCTTCACCACCTCGTAGAAGAGGTGCTCCTTCACCTCGGTGGCGAAGACCTCGTCCGCGAGGTCGACGGTGCCGACCTTCTCGCGCTTCAGGTTGTAGACATCAACGGTTGCCATGGTGAACCTCTAAGTTCGTTGCCGGCTCAGCGCGGCGACTTGATCTCGACGTCGACGCCCGCAGACAGATCGAGCTTCATCAGCGCGTCCAGGGTCTGCTGCGTCGGCTCGAGGATGTCGAGCAGGCGCTTGTGAGTCCGGACCTCGAACTGCTCGCGCGACTTCTTGTCGACGTGCGGTCCGCGGAGGACGGTGTAGCGAGAGATGTGCGTCGGAAGCGGGATCGGCCCCGCCACGCGCGCGCCGGTACGCTTCGCGGTCTCGACGATGTCGTTGGCCGACTTGTCGAGGAGCTGGTGATCGAATGCCCGGAGGCGGATGCGGATCGTGGTGGCGGAAGCCATCTGTGTTCTTCCTTACTCGAGGATCTTGGTGACGATGCCGGCGCCGACGGTGCGGCCGCCCTCGCGGATCGCGAAGCGCATCTGCTCCTCGAGACCGACGGGGGTGATGAGCGAGATCGTCATCGTGATGTTGTCGCCCGGCATGACCATCTTCGTGCCCTCGGGCAGCTCGCAGGTCCCGGTCACGTCCGTCGTCCGCATGTAGAACTGCGGGCGGTAGTTCGTGAAGAACGGCGTGTGGCGGCCGCCCTCTTCCTTCTTCAGGACGTAGACCTCGCCCATGAACTTCTTGTGCGGAGTCACCGAGCCCGGCTTGCAGAGGATCTGCCCGCGCTCCACGTCGTCCTTCTCGATGCCGCGGAGAAGAACGCCGATGTTGTCGCCCGCGCGGCCCTCGTCGAGAAGCTTGCGGAACATCTCCACGCCCGTCACCGTCGTCTTGCGCGTGTCGCGGAAGCCGATGATCTCGACCTCTTCGCCCGTCTTCACGACGCCACGCTCCACGCGACCCGTCACGACCGTGCCGCGGCCCTTGATCGAGAACACGTCCTCGATCGCCATCAGGAACGGCTTGTCGATGTCACGGACCGGGTCCGGGATCTCGCTGTCGAGGGCGGCGATGAGCTCGGTGATCGAGTTCTCCCACTTCTCCTCGCCGTTGAGCGCCGGGAAGGCGGCGACCTTCACGACCTTCGCCGTGTCGCCCGGGAACTTGTACTTCGAGAGGAGCTCGCGGACTTCCATCTCGACCAGGTCGAGCATCTCCGCGTCCTCCACCGCGTCGCACTTGTTCAGCGCGACGACGATGTGCTGCAGGCCGACCTGGCGCGCCAAAAGGACGTGCTCGCGCGTCTGCGGCATGACCGAGTCGAGCGCGCTGACGACGAGGATCGCCCCGTCCATCTGCGCCGCGCCCGTGATCATGTTCTTGATGTAGTCCGCGTGGCCCGGGCAGTCGACGTGCGCGTAGTGGCGCTTCTCGCTCTCGTACTCCACGTGCGACACGGCGATCGTCACCGTCTTCGTCGCGTCGCGGACCGTGCCGCCCTTCGCGATGTCCGCGTAGCTGATGACCTTCGCGAGGTTCTTCTTCGACTGGACCTTCACGAGCGAGGCCGTGAGCGTCGTCTTGCCGTGGTCGATGTGACCGATCGTGCCGACGTTCACGTGGGGCTTGGTGCGCTGGAACTTTTCCTTGGCCATTGTCTTCTCCGAGATCGGACGGAACTTCGAATTCGTTTGGGCGCGGTAGTCCGCGCGTGGGAGCCGAGGGGCCGGAGCCCCCCGTGGGGAGTTACTTGGTCGCGCCCTTCACCTTCGCGATGACCTCTTCCTGGACCGCGGCGGGGACGGGAGCGTAGTGCGAGAAGTGGAGCGACGACGTCGCGCGGCCCTGCGTGAGGGAGCGGAGGTCGGTGACGTAACCGAACATCGAGGCGAGCGGCACCTCGGCGTCGATGACCTGCGCGTTGCCGCGCTGGCTCATGCCGAGGATCTTCCCGCGGCGCGAGTTGAGGTCGCCGATGACGTCGCCCATGTACTGCTCGGGGACGACGACCTCGTTCTTGAAGATCGGCTCGAGCAGGTGGAGACCCGCGCGCTTGGCGCCGTCCTGGAAGCAGAGCGAGGCGGCGATTTCGAACGCCGCGGCGCTCGAGTCGACGTCGTGGTAGCTGCCGTCGTAGACGCGGCAGTGGAGGTCGACCATCGGGAAGCCGGCGAGGACGCCGCGCTCCATGGCCTCCTTGACGCCCTTCTGGATCGCCGGGATGAACTCCTTCGGGATGACGCCGCCGACGACGGCGTTCTCGAAGACGTAGCCCTTGCCGCGCTCGCCGGGGCCGATCTCCATGAGGACGTGGCCGAACTGGCCGCGACCGCCGGACTGCTTGGCGTACTTGTATTCGCAGTGGACGGAGTTCGCGATCGCCTCGCGGTACGCGACCTCGGGCTTGCCGACGTTCGACTCGACCTTGAACTCGCGCTTGAGGCGGTCGCAGATGATGTCGAGGTGGAGTTCGCCCATGCCGCTGATGATCGTCTGGCCGGACTCCTCGTCCGTGTGGACGCGGAAGGAGGGGTCCTCCGTCGCGAGCTTCTGGAGGGCGACGCCGAGCTTCTCGACGTCCGCCTTCGTCTTGGGCTCGACGGCGATCGAGATGACGGGCTCCGGGAAGACCATCTTCTCGAGGATGATCGGCTTCTTCTCGTCGCAGAGCGTGTCGCCCGTGCGCGTGTCCTTGAGGCCGACGGCCGCGTAGATGTTGCCGGCGTCGGCTTCGGTGAGCTCCTCACGCTTGTTGGCGTGCATGCGGAGGATGCGGCCGATGCGCTCGCGCTTCCCGCGGGTCGAGTTCGTGACCATCGTCCCGCTCTGGATCGTCCCCGAGTACACGCGGAAGAACGTCAGGTTGCCGTGCGGGTCGTTGATGATCTTGAAGGCGTAGCCGCTGAACGGCTCCTTGTCGTCGGCCTTGCGCTCCTCTTCCACGTCGGTGTCGGGGTTGACGCCCTTGACCGCGGGGATGTCGAGCGGCGACGGCAGGTAGTTGATGACCGCGTCGAGGAGGAGCTGGACGCCCTTGTTCTTGAACGCCGAGCCGCAGAGGACCGGGAAGAACTTGAACGAGGTGCAGCCCTTGCGGATCGCGGCGACGATCTCGGCCTCGGTGATCTCGGCGGTCTTGCCGTCGAGGAACTTCGCCATGATGCCGTCGTCGATGTCGGCGCAGGCCTCGATCATCTTCTCCCGGTACTCGGCGGCCTTCGCCTTGAGGTTCTCCGGGATCTCGACCCAGTCGTACTTCTGCCCCTTCGACTCCTCGTCGAAGATCGCGGCCTTCATCTTGACGAGATCGACCACGCCCTTGTGCTGGTCCTCCTCGCCGACGGGCCACTGGATCGGGACCGGGATGACGCCGAGGCGATCCTTGATCGAGTTGACGTTCATCTCGAAGTCGGCGCCCGTCTTGTCCATCTTGTTGACGAACACGATGCGCGGGACGCGGAACTTGTCGGCCTGGCGCCAGACGGTCTCGGTCTGGGGCTCGACGCCGTTGCCGCCGTCGAGGACGGCGACCGCGCCGTCGAGGACGCGGAGCGAACGCTCGACCTCGATCGTGAAGTCGACGTGGCCCGGCGTGTCGATGATGTTGATGCGGTGCGTGACGCCCGCGTGCGGCCCCTCGCCCGGCTTCCAGAAGCAGTTCGTCGCGGCGGAGGTGATCGTGATGCCACGCTCCTGCTCCTGGACCATGTAGTCCATGGTCGCGGCGCCCTCGTGGACCTCACCGATCTTGTAGTTGACGCCCGTGTAGTAGAGAACGCGCTCGGTCGTCGTGGTCTTGCCCGCGTCGATGTGGGCCATGATTCCGATGTTGCGCGTCTTCTCGAGCGAGTATTCGCGGGCCACTTGAGTCTCCGTTCCGGTCGGGGGTCTAAAACGTTGGGGGATCCGAGTCCCCAAGATGCACGAAACCCCCTCTGGTCCTCCCGCTGCCATTTTCAGCGGGCCCGGATCGGCCGGGTGTTCCAGAGAGGGTGTCGGGGTACCGCTTCAGCTTTTTCGTGACCGCCTCGGCGAATCACGCTGGGGTAACCCGATCCTTATGTCGCGTTAGGCATGCGCTTTTTGGAGCGTCCTCGTCCCCCGAGTCCTTTGGGGGAGCGCGTTATTATCAAGGGTGGTGCCAAAGTCAAGCAGCGAGGCGCCTTTGTCGGTGCTGCGCCCCGCTCGACCTCATCCGGACGGCAGGGGCGACCCGGCGCGCCCGGGCGTCTTCTTAGCCCGATGACCGGGCGCCGCCAGCCCGATCGTACGCCCCGGGCTCGTGGCCCGGCGCCGTGACGAGGGCCGGCCGAGGCGGCCCGCTTGTTCGGAGCACCTCGGGCAAGTAGTAACGTCAGCCGGTTGTCATGTCGCAGGCCGACCTCCCCGAGGACGAGCCGCCCAGGTCCGGGGAGCCTGAGCGTCATTCACGCGAGCGGATCGCGCGGCCCACGCGGCTCGCGCGCGCCCGGCGCGCGGCGATCGCGCTCGGCCGCCGCCTGGCCGGCTCACGCCACGGCCGCGCCGACGCCGTCCGGCGCCTCGTCGCGCCGCTCGTGCTCGCGCTCGTGCCGCTCTGGTGGGTCGCGGACGCGACCTACCGCGCGACCCTCACGACCGTCGGACGCGATCAGGGGATCTTCCAGTACATCGCCTGGGCCGTCCGCCAGGGCGACGTCGACTACCGCGACGTCCGCGACGTCAACGGCCCGCTCGTCCACCTGATCCACATGGTGGGCCTCGCGCTCGGCGGGGCCGACGAGAACCGGTTCCACGTCCTCGACGTGACCGTGACCGGCGTGTCGTTCGCCGTCGTCGGCGCGCTCCTCCCCGGGATCATCGGCCGGCGTCCGCCGACGTGGCTCGAGCGCGCCGGCTGGGCGCTCGCCGCGTGGGTCGTGCTCGCCGGGCAGTACGCGCTGCACCTCTACTGGAACCAGGCGCAGCGCGAGAGCTTCGCCGACTGGTTCCTCTTGCCGAGCATCGCGCTGCAGATCGCGCGGCCGAGCTCCCGCCCGGGCGCGTCCGCGTCACGCCGGATCGTCGCGATCGCCGCGCTGTCGACCATCACCTGGTTCGCCAAGTCGAGCTTCGTCGTCTTCACCGTGATGCAGCTCGCCGTACTGCTCGTCGATCGCGACGTCGGGCTCTCACGCCGCGCGCGCCTGAAGAGCTTCGTCGTCGGCGGCCTGCTCGGCGCGGTCGTGCCTCTGCTCTACTTGCTCCGCTACGGCGACGTCGTCTCGTTCGTCCGGATCTCGCTCCACGACGTGCCCCGGGTCTACCGGTTCATCTGGGCGCGCAGCGCGCCCGAGATCCTCGGCGACGACGGACCGCTCGGCACCGTGTCGTTGGGGCTCGCGGTCTTCGTGCTGCTCGCTGCGCTCGTGGCGCTCGGCACCCTGCCGCGGCGCATGCTCGCCCTCGCGCTCGCGCCGATCGCGGGGCTCGCGTCGGTGATCGCCCAGCACAAGGGCTTCGGCTACCACTTCCACCCGATCGGCGCGACGACCCACATGGGCTTCATGGTCGTCGTCGCGCTGCTCTGGGAGCGGTTCCGCGCGGCGCCGCGCGCCCGCCCGCTCGGCCGCTGGGTCGCGCTCGGCGTCGCGGCCGCCTACGCGCTCAGCGTCGCGTCGGCGATGCGCGCGAGCCCGCAGACGCGCAACGTGTGGATCCTCGCCGGCGGAGAGACGCCCGAGCGCCGGAGCAAGCGCGAGTACTTCGACACCTTCAAGACGCACGACTTCTTCCCGTGGGAGCTCCGCCAGGGCGCGCGCTATCTCGCGGACAACCTCTCGGAGAACGCGCGCGTGCAGGTCTACGGGATGGATCCGTACATCCTGTTTCTCGCGCAGCGGCGCTCGGCGACGCCGTACATTTACGCGTACGACCTCAACGCCGACGCCGCCCTCGAGGGGGGGTGGTCGAACCGGCCGACGTGGCACGAGAGCGAGCTCATTCGCGCGTGGCGCGCGGAGCACGAGCGCGATCTCCTCGCGCGGCTGAAGGCGGCGCCGCCCGAGGCGTTCGTCTTCCTCGATCACGCCCCGCTCACGTCGTGGCCCGACGCGTGGGAGGACTTCAAGCACTGCTGCAGGGAGACCTCGGTCTGGGTCGCGACCCACTACCACGCGGCGCGCTCGTTCGGAGAGGTCCACGTGTGGCTGCGCGACGACCTGCCGATCGCCGACGTCGAGGGGTTGCCCTGACGTGACGCGCGCTCGCCGCGAGGGCGCCGGCGCGGCTGCGCTGGCCACGCCATGATCGCTTCGGGTCACGGAGCCGGCCGCGTCCGGCGCGTCGACCGCGGGCGACGGCAGCGCGGAGGCCCTCGTCGACCCTGGAGCGGCGGCGCAGGTGGAGGGCACGGCGTGGCACACCTTGTCATTGCGCGCCCCGCGTCATCGCTCGAATTTCCTCGCAGTCTTCAAAGGCATGTCGCTTGCTCACTGGTGGCGTGATGTCCCTCCCCTGCCGTCTCGCTTTCGCCTGCGCCGCCCTCGTCGTCATCGCCGGATGCAGCGAGAGCACGCCCCCCCCGAGCGGCCGCGCGGGGCCAAGCCCGAGCGGCGACGCGGACCCGAGCCCGAGCGGCAGCGACGAAGCCGGCGGCGCGGCGCTCGATACCGGGGGCCCGCTCGCCTCCCCCTTCACATGCCCCACCGACGGGGTCCAGCAAGAGCCTCGTCCGGCGGCGATCGTGCTCGAGCAGCTCCGCGGCGCGGCGGGCCTCGATGTCCTCGAGGAGCGCGCCGTCATCGACGCGGCCGCGGACGCAGGAGCGCCCGAGCCGCCGCCGCAACGTGCAGGGACGCCATGCGCGACCGCGAGCGATACCGCGACGTGCGAGGCGGCGTTCGCCCAGCTCTCGAGCGGCGGCGAGGTGCTCCGACCTCCGTTCGACGAGGCCGACTTCATGCGGCGTGTCTACGAGCAAACGGTCCGCGGCTACTTCCTCGCCTACACGAAGGGTGACGCGGTCGGAGCGATCACCAGCACGAGCGAGCTCCGCGCGCTGTTTCCGTCGGCGAGCACGCCTGCGACGGCGCTCGTCTACGCGAACGCCGCCGGCTACCGCGTCGAGTGCCAGCGATCCGACGGGTGGATCCGCGAGGAGACCGACGGCTGGGTCATCCGGGCGTCGCGCGGTCACGAGCGGCGCTGCCTGCGCACCGATGTCGTCCTCTGGCTCGGTCGGGACGGCGCGCTCGAGGAGCGCGACGTCCTCGAGGCTCAGAAGGATCCGTGCACCTGAGCGTCTCGACCGCTGCCCACGCGTGGACCGCCGCCCACGCTTCGGCCGCTCGCTGAGCCGAGCAACCCACGAGTCGCTCCCCGACAGACGCACCGCGTGGCAGGCGCCGGCGTGCCACCTCCCGCGCGGCGCGGACCGGACGTGCGGCGAGTGTCGACTCCGGTCCACAACAGCGCGCGGCGATCGCGCGCTATCCTAGAAGGGCATGCGTCCCTCGAGCGCTCGCCGCCTCTCGTTCGCGCTCGGCGTGCCGATCGCCCTCGTCGTCGCGCTGAGCGCGTGCAACGCGATCCTCGACAACCAGGACCGCACGCTGCGCGCCGCGACCGAGCCCGACGACGGCGGGCCCGTCGTCGACGGCGCCGACGCGCCGCCGCTCGTCGTCGAGGACGCCCCGAGCGACGGCGCGTGCTCGAGCGATCTCCGGACCGATCCGAAGAACTGCGGCCGCTGCGGGCACGACTGCCTCGGCGGCGCGTGCGAGCTGGGCGTGTGCCAGCCGTTCGTGTTCGCGAACGTCGTCCGACCGCAGCAGGTGTTCGTCGTCGAGGGCGCAGTCTACTTCTCCGACGGCCTCAGCACGGGCGCGGACGGCGGCGTGAGCTGGTGCCCGGTGGAGGGCCCGTGCGCGAGCCCGCCTCGGATCCCGATCGGACCGGGGACGTCGGGGCTCGCGGTCGACGCGAAGGGCCTCGCCGTCGTCGGCCCGACCACCGGCGTCGTCTACACCTACGCCCTCCGGTTCCCGGCCGGGGCGACCGGGCAGCTGCGCGTGGCGAGCGTCGAGCCCGTCGGCGTCGCGCTCGACGCGGACAACGTCTACTTCACGACGGCCGGAGGCGCGGTTCATCGCTGTGATCGCACCTCCGGGTGCAGCAACACGCCACCTCGCGTCGCGACGGGCACGAGCCGCGGCGGTCACATCGCGGTCGACGCGACCAACGTCTACTGGGCGTCCGACGGCTCGGGCGGCGGCGTCTGCGCCGGCTGCCTGCACGGCGCGTCGAAGTCGGGGGTGGACGCGTCGCCAGCTCCGGTGAGCCTCGGCCGCACGCCCCAGACGCTCTTCATGAGCGGGACGCGCCTCTTCTGGACCGCCACCGGCGGCGCCTACGGAGGTGAGGTGTCGTGGCGCGACGAGGGCGTCGGCGGCAACGAGTTCTTCTACGCCAGGCAAGTGGGCCGGCCGTGGGGCGTCACCGCCGACGCGACCGAGGTCTTCTTCACCATCGCAGGCACCGGCACCGTGCATCGATGCCCGCGCGCCGGCTGCGGGGCGGCGAGCGAGACGATCGCGACGGGACAGACCGAGGCGCGCGGCATCGCCGTCGACGCCAAGGCCGTCTACTGGGCGAGCTTCGCCGACAACGTCATCATGAAGCTCGCCCGCTGACGACGCCGCGCCGCGCCGACGCTGGTGCGGACCGTCGTCGACAGTCGATCCAGGTGCCCCGAGCCCAGCCGGGGAAGGTCGCCCGCCCAGACGCGATCCAGCGTGCTCCGAGCGCCGCGGAGCACGCGACGCGCGTGGCTCGCATCGTGCTCGGGGATTCGATCACCCCGTGCTCCAGGATCGACGACAATGGTGGCTATCGCGATGCGGGACAGCGAAACGCAGTTCGGCAGGACCACGCAGCAGCAGGAGGCGCCTGTCGCTCTCGTGAGACGCGCGCGACTCCGCCGGCCGCGCCTCGCGTGGACGGACGCATACGGCAATCACGAGGTCGCGGTCGAGGACCGCTGGGTGATCGGCTCTGCGCCGAACGCCGACGTCTGCGTCGCCGACCGCGCCGTGTCCCGACTGCACGGCGAGCTCGATCCGACCCCCGAGGGACTGTGGTTCCGCGACCTCGGGAGCAAGAACGGCTCGTTCGTCGACGGCATCCGCGTGACGGGCGCGCTCGTGCCCGACGGCGGAACGGTCCGCGTCGGGTCGACGGCCATCGCCGTGCGCTACGGTGAGGAGCTCGCCGAGGAGCGCATCTGGGGCGCGTCGCAGCTCGGTGAGCTCGTCGGCGGCACCGAGGTGATGCGAAAGTTGTTCGCGACCATCGCCCAGCTCGCGCAGACCGATCTGTCGGTCTTGATCGTCGGCGAGACCGGCACGGGCAAGGAGCTCGTCGCGCGAGCGCTGCACGACGCGTCGGCGCGCTCGGGCTTCCCGCTCGGCGTGATCGACTGCGCGTCGATGCCGGAGCACCTGCTCGAGTCGGAGCTCTTCGGACACCGACGCGGCGCCTTCACGGGCGCCGACTCCACGCACGAGGGCATCGTCGAGCGGAGCGACGGCGGGACCCTCTTCCTCGACGAGATCGGCGAGCTGCCGCTCGGCGTCCAGCCCAAGCTCCTCAGGCTGCTCGAGACGAAGACGTTCCGCCGCCTCGGCGAGACCAAGTTCCGCCGCGCGAACGTCCGCTTCGTCGCGGCGACCCACCGCGATCTCCGCAAGCTCGTGAACGCCGGCGCCTTCCGTGAGGACCTCTACTTCCGGCTCGCGGTCGCGACCCTCCCGATCCCCGCGCTGCGCGAGCGCGAGGACGACATCCCGCTGCTCGTCGACCGGTTCGCCCCGGAGCTCCCGGCGTCGCTCTCACGCGCGGCGCTCGTGCAGCACGCGCGCTCGCGCGGTTGGCCCGGCAACGTGCGCGAGCTCCGGAGCTTCGTGCAGCGCGCCGTGGCGCTCGGGACCGCCGAGCCCGACGAGGCCGATCCGGAGGCTGCGCGCCTCTTGCCCGTGAGGCCGTCGGCGCCGTCCGGCGCGCCGAGCCTCGATCTCGAGAAGCCGTTCAAGGACGTGCGCGACGGATGGGTCGAGCACCTCGAGCGCGAGTACCTCGCCGCGCTCATGAACGCCCACAAGCGAAACGTCTCCGCCGTCGCCCGCGCCGCCGGCCTCGACCGGACGTACGTGCATCGCTTGATCAAGAAGCACGGGCTGTAGATCGCGTCGATGTCCGGCTTGACCGCGCTGGGCCAGGCTGTGAAGATCGACCAGCATGCCGGCGCTCGTCCGCGAAGGAGAGGTTTTTGCCGGCAAGTATCGGATCGAGCGCGTGCTCGGCGAGGGTGGGCACGGCCTCGTGTTCGCGGCGCGGAGCCTCGAGCTCGACGAGCTCGTCGCCGTCAAGCTGCTCAAGCGAATCTCCACCGACGCCACGACGGCGGAGCGGTTCCTCCGTGAGGCGCGCGCGGCGCTCCGGATCCGCGGCGACGGCGTCGCCCGCGTCTACGCGGTCGACCGCCTCGACGACGGCGATCTGTTCATGGTCATGGAGTACCTCGAGGGCCATGACCTCCGGCGCGAGGTCCAGGAGATGGGCCCGCTCGCGGTGGGTGACGCCGTCGAGTGTATCCTGCAGGTGTGCGACGTGCTCGGGCGCGCGCACGGGATGGGCATCATCCACCGTGACATCAAGTCGGCGAACCTCTTCAGCGTCAAGCGTCCGGACGGTCTGCGCCACATCAAGGTGCTCGACTTCGGCATCGCGCGCTCGCTCGATCCCGTGGAGGCGTCGTTGACGCAGGCGGCGCAGATGATGGGCTCGCCGCACTACATGGCGCCGGAGCAAGTCGTCGACGGCCGCACCGTCGACGAGCGAACGGACATCTGGGGGCTCGGCGCGACGCTGTTCGAGCTGCTCGCCGGCGTGACGCCGTTCGGCGGGGGCACGATGCTCCAGCTGTTGCTTCGACTCCAGACGCAGCCGCCCGACGATCTTCGGCTGCTCCGCCCCGAGGTCCCCGCGGAGCTCGAGCGCGTCGTCCTTCGGTGCCTCGAGAAGGACCGGGCGCATCGGTTCCCCGACGTCGGATCGCTCTCGACCGCGCTCGCGCCGTTCGCGCGGATCGGCGTCGAGCTCACCGCGTCGTCGATGCGGAGCGACGCGCGCGACTCGGCCGACCTCGACCTGACCGCGACCAACGCCCTCGAGAAGGGGCCGGCGCCCGTCGGCGCCGCCCCCTCGTCCACGGTGCGCTCCGCCGGGGCGAGCGCGGCAGGAGCCGCGCCGACTGAAGGCGTGGCCACACCCTCGTCCACGGTGCGCTCCGCGGAGGGCGCCGCGGCCGCAGCAGCCCCCGCGCCGACCGCAGAGGGCGCCGCGGGTCCCGCGCCGACCGCGGCGCGACCGGCAGAGACGGCGGCGTCCGGAGCCCCGGCGTCCACCGTCTCGACTGCCCGGGCGATCCTGCCGGAGCGCGCGCGGTGGCGAGCGCCTTGGGACTCCACGCGCGTCGCGTCGCCGCCCGCGGCCCCACCGATCACGCCCGTCGCGGCGACCGTGGGCGCGCGGCGCTCGGCGCCCGCGACGTCTCGCGCCACCGCGCCTCTCCTCCTCGCCGCGCTCGTCGCGCTCCTCGGCGTCGTCGCGGTGATGAAGCTGCGCGGCCCCTCGGCGCGGGCGTCCGCGAGCGAGGGCGCGCCGCCGGCGTCCGTAGGCGCGGCGCCCATCGTCGCCACGACCGCCGAGCCCGTCGCCGCTCCGCCCGCCGCCACGCCCGCCGTCGGCGCTCCGCTCGTCGGCGCGTCCTCGCCGGGCGCCGAGCCGTCACCGGGCACCGCGTCCTCGTCGGACGCCGAGCCCGCGACTGCCCAGCCCGGACCGACCGCGAGCGCACGGAAGACGCCTCGACCGCCCCAGGGCGGGCGCCCCACGGCGGTGGGCGCGCGCCCTCCGTCCGCGAGCACACCCCTGCCGGACGATCGCCAATGACGCGTCACGCGATTCTCCTCGGCGCCACGCTCGGCCTCCTCGCGCTCGCGCCGCCGGCGCGGGCCGCGGACGCCGAGGCGCAGACGCTCTTCGACGAAGGCAAGCGCTTGATGGCGCGCGGTGAGATCGCCGCCGCGTGCGAGCGCTTCGAGCGGAGCCAGCGCATCGAGCCCGCAGGCGGCACGCTCCTGCACCTCGCGAGCTGCCGTGAGAGCGAGGGCAAGACGGCGACGGCCTGGACGCTCTTCAATGAGGCGCTCAGCGCCGCGCGCACGGCGGGGCGCAAGGATCGCGAGCAGGTCGCGAGCGAGCACATCGCCGCCCTCGAGCGCCAGCTCGTGCGCCTGCGGATCGTCGTCCCGCCTGCCGCGCGCGTCGACGGGCTCATCGTGCAGCGCAACGGCAAGGAGGTCGACGCCGCCGGCTGGGACGTCGCCGTGCCCGTCGATCCGGGCCCGCACCAGATCGAGGGCCGCGCGCCGGGACGGCGCGCGTGGAGCGCACGCGTCGACGCGCGCATCGGCGGCGAGACCGTCGACGTCGAGGTCCCCACGCTCGCGCCCGAGGAGCCCGCGGCGGAGCCGTCGGCCCCTCCGCCCGCCGAGCCCGACACGGGCGACGCGCGACGAACGCTCGCGTACGTCGCGGCCGGCGTCGGCGTCCTGGGCGTCGCCGTCGGGAGCTACGCCGGGCTCCGCTCGATGTCGCTGCGCGACGAAGCGGATCGCTCGTGCGGCGGCCCCGCGCCGCGCCCCTGCCCGCGCGAAGGCGTCGACACGGCGCGCAGCGCGCAGACCTTCGGCAACGTCTCCACCGTCGCCTTCGTCGTGGGCGCCGCCGGCCTGGTCGGCGGCGCGGTCTTGTGGTTCACCGCCCCGTCTCAGCGCCCCCTCGCGACCTCGCTCCTTCGCGGAGAGGTGCGCCTCTCGTTCTGAGCCCCGCGGCGCCCGGCGAGCTCCGCACGGGGCCGCCCGCGGCGCCCGGCGAGCTCCGCGTCGCCCGCGGCGCCCGGCAATCTCCGCGCGGGCCGCCCGGAGAGCTCCGCACGAGCCGCCCCGCGGCGCCCGGCGAGCTTCGCGCGGGCCGTCCCGCGGCGGCCCTCGCTTCACGCGGGCGGCCCGGCGGCCCGCGGTTGGGGTATCGTCGGGCCATGCGGGGCGCCGATCGTTGATCCAGACGAGGCGATCGACAGCAGCTCGCGCCGGGGGCCTGGGTTGGTCCAGACGCACGGTGCTCCTCGCGCAGCTCGCGGCCGCGACGGTGGGCCTCCTCCTCCTCCGGCTGAAGTGGAGCGCGCTCCGCGACGCCGTCGGCGCGATCGATCACGGCGACGTGCTCTTCGCCGACTTCGTCAATCACTATTACCCCACGGTTCACGACTCGCTCCGGGAGGGCACGCCCCCCGGCGGCTTCTTTTACCCGGCCGCGTTCGCGGCGCTGCTCGCGCCGATCGGGTGGCTCTCGCTCGGGGGCGCCACGGTCGCGTGGGCGGTCATCGAGCTCGGGTGCCTGGCCTGGGCTGCGACGCGGCTCGTCCGCGAGGCCGCGCCGGATCGCGCGCTGCTCGCCGTGCTCGGCGCCACGGTGACCGTCACGAGCGTCCCCGTCCTCCACAACCTCAAATGGGGGCAGGTCTCGATCCTCATCCTCGCGGCCACCGCTGGAGCCTTCGTCGCGCACGCGCGAGGCAAGCGGACGCTCGCGGCCGTGCTCCTCGGAGTCGCCGCCGGCATCAAGGGCTACCCGCTCGTCTTCCTCGCCTGGTTCATCGCGAAGGGCGACTACCGCTTCGCGCTGCGCGCGGGCGCGGCGTGCGCGCTCACGCTCGTCCTGCTCCCGACCATGGTGATGGGGCCGAGCCACGCGCTCTTCGTCCAGCGCATCTCGACCGGATCGATGCTCGGCGCCGCCGACGGCGTGCTCCGCGATTTCAACTCGCAGTACGCGACGGCGGTGCTCAGTCGGTATTACGTGGGCGGCTGGGACGCGACTCCGCCCGGCGCGATCGCGTGGGCGAAGCTCGGCTCGATCGCCGCCGTCGGCGTCGTCGCGCTCCTCGTCGTCATCGTGGCGCGCTCGACCTCCCCGCGCATCGCGGCGCGCCGCGAGATGCTCGGCTTCGTGCTCATCGCGT
Source organism: Labilithrix sp. (assembly GCA_019637195.1). GTDB lineage: Bacteria > Myxococcota_A > Polyangia > Polyangiales > Polyangiaceae > Labilithrix. The sequence goes on from JAHBWA010000086.1 coordinate 17,437, forward strand.
GCACGGTCCCGTTCTGGCTGCGCACGAGCTGGTCGCACTACTTCGTGCACCTGCCGGTCGCGCAGACCTTGCTCGCGAGCGCGTACGCGCAGGAGAGGCGACCGCGCGCGGTTCTCGCGCTCGCCTTCCTCGTGGCGCCGTCGGTCTACCTGTCCAGCGTCCTCGGCCTCTTCGCGACCCGCGGCTGGTGGTACTACGCGAACGCCGGGAGCCTCTTCTTCGCGAACGCGCTAGTGCTCCTCGGCTGCGCGGCCCACGTCGTCGACGCCCACTTCCGCGAAGGCGCGTCCCTCGTGAGCGCGGCCGTGAGGTCGGCGCGCGCGTGGACGAAGAGCGAGCGCCGCGATCGGGCGCGCGCCTGAGCCGACCGCGAGGCTCGGATACCTCCGCGGTGGCGAGCGAGTGACGCTCAGACGGCGCGCAGGAGGATCACGGCCGCGAAGAGCCAGGCCAGCGCCGTCGCGAGGAGCAGCGCGACCAGCGTGATGCTCAGCGCGACGTCACCGCGGAACGACCCGAAGGCCCCACCGCGGCGCGCTTGCACCTCCGACGCGCCCCAGCCCTCGTTGATGCGCGCGAACCCGACGCCCGCGGCGAACGCGACGACGATCGCGACGAGGAACGGGAGCCACGCGAGGATCGGGTGCATTCCCCTGCATCGAAGCAACGCGGATGCCTGCCCGCGGCACGTCATCGCGCGCGACGCGCGTCCTCGACCACGCGACGCGGAACCCCCGGGGCAAGCGCTGCCGCGGAGCACGCCGACGCCGCGCGGCCTCCCCACCCCTCGCCCGCTCGCGCTCCGCTCCCTCGCGCTCCGCTCGCCGCTCGCGCTCCGCTCGCCGCTCGCGCTCCGCTCGCCGCCGGACACACCAGCGCCGGACGCACGAACGCCCGCGGTCCGGGAGGACCACGGGCGTCGCGTCACGCGGGCGCGGAAGCCGGAGGGCTTACCAGCGGTAGTGCGCGAAGGCCTTGTTCGCCTCCGCCATCTTGTGCGTGTCGTCCTTCTTCTTCACCGCGTTGCCACGGCCCTGGGCCGCGTCGACGAACTCGGCCGCGAGGCGCTCGCGCATCGTCTTCTCGCCGCGATCGCGGGCGTAGGTCACGATCCAGCGCATCGCGAGGGCGACGCGGCGCTCCGGGCGAACTTCGACCGGGACCTGGTAGGTGGCGCCACCGACGCGACGGCTCTTCACCTCGAGCTTCGGCTTGACGTTGTCGAGCGCCTTGCGGAAGACCTCGACCGGGTCCTCCTTGAAGCGGTCCCCGATGACGTCGAACGCGCCGTAGAGGATGCCCTCCGCGACCGCCTTCTTGCCGTCGAACATCAGCGTGTTCGTGAACTTCGAGACGAGCTTGTCCTTGTACTTCGGGTCCGGAATGATGCGGCGCTTCGGGACTTCTCTACGTCGGGGCATAACGGTCTCTTTCTACGCGGTGACGGAAAGCTCGCTCAGGCCTTCGGGCGCTTGACGCCGTACTTGGAGCGCTTGCGGTTGCGGTTCGCCTTGTTGGTCGACGACGGACCGATCGCGCCGGAGGCGTCGAGCGTGCCGCGGACGACGTGGTAGCGAACGCCCGGGAGGTCCTTCACGCGGCCGCCGCGGATGAGGACGACCGAGTGCTCCTGGAGGTTGTGCCCCTCGCCCGGAATGTACGAGGTGACTTCCATGCCGTTCGTGAGGCGGACACGGCAGACCTTCCGGAGCGCCGAGTTCGGCTTCTTCGGGGTCGTGGTGTAAACGCGAACACAAACTCCGCGCTTTTGCGGACAGCTCTTGAGAGCGGGCGACGCGGTCTTCACGCGCGCAGCCAGACGCCCGTGGTTGATGAGCTGATTGATCGTCGGCATCGGAAGGAAATCCTGCGATTATTCTGGCCGCTGGCGCGCACAATGCACGAGAGGGCCTTCGGGGAGCGCGCACTCTAGTCGCGGCCTCTTTCCTGTCAAGGCTTTAGGCCGGCACGCCCCGGGCACGCGGTTTTGCCGTGCTCCGGGGACGCCTGCCATGCCACGGCGCGCTCCGCGACGCCACCCTCGACCGCCACGATCCTGCGCGTCGCGCCCCTGCGCGTCACCGCCCGGAGGGGAATCGATCACGGCTCGGTCCTCACCCCCGCCGGGATCCGGCAGCCCAGGGTCGCGGGGCTCCACGCGAGGCCGCGGCAGACCCACGTCTTCATCGTCCCGCGCTCGTCGGGCGCGCACTTCCAGCTCTCGGCGTTCAGGTCGGTGCAGGAGCCGGGCGCCGGGACGGCCGCGTCGCCGGTCCCCGTCGCCGCCGAGAACGCGAGGAGCGCACCGCTCGCGCCCGGTCCCGTGTCGAGCAGGGTCGCGAGTGAGCCGCCCATCTCGGCGCGCCACAAGAGGCGCGGCCCGCCGCCGTGGTCGGTCGCGATGTACGGCGAGCCGCGCTCGCTCGGGCCGAGGGTCGCCTGCGACTTGATCGCGTGTCCGCTGTCGACGATGACCGCGCGATAGAGCCGGCTCTGCTGCGCGACACCGCCGACCCAGCGGATGAAGCGGACGTCGACGACGCTGCCGATGTCGACGTCCGACAGCGCCGCGAGCGCGTCGATGCACGGGACCTCCGGATCGCTCGTGCAGTCCGCGAGCGCCTGCTCCATGAGCCACGGCTGCCGGACGATCCGGTAGACGAAGTTCGTCGCCATGATGTCGCTCGCGGCGCTCGGCGTCTGGTACCGCGTCAGCGCCGCCGGGACGAAGTCGCGTGCGTTGACCCGCTCGTAGGCCGCGCTCGTCCCGTCCCGCAGGAGATCGGGCGACAGCTCGGCGAAGATCTCGAGGTTCGTTCGCGTGTCGGAGCGCGTGAACCTCGGCGTGTCCGGGCGCAGCGCGAACCACGACTTGATCGCGTCGACGCCCGCCGCGCGCGGCAGGACGGGCAGGCGCACCGTATCGATGATCGTCTGCATCTCCGGAGCGGGCGTCCAGCCGAAGCCCTCCGCCGTCTCCGGCCGCGCCGGGCGGAAGAAGTCGTCGTAGATCTGCTTCGCCTTCCGGAGCGACGGCGTCCTCGAGTACGTCGAGAGCGTGCACGCCGGCGGCGGGCGATCGACGCAGCCTCCGTCGTAGAAGTCCTCCACGCCGGGCGGCAGGTGCGGGAGCGCCGGCACGCGCCGCCCGGAGGACTGCGCGCTCTCGGAGACGTCCACGGCTTCGCCTCCGTCCGCGGTGCATCCGCTCGCCGAGGCCGCGAGGGCGATCGTCGCGGAGACGAGCCCCGTCGTCGCGAGACACTTGGTGAACCTGGCGAGAGCGCGTGTCGTGTTCATGCCGTCCGTACAGCAACCCACATGCCTCACCCGGCGATCCTCAAAACTCCGCGAATCCGCGGAGAGGCCCGCTGCCGGCGCGCTCGCGTCGGTGTCGACGCGCGTCCACGAGCGATCCAAGCGCGGGCGCGGCGGGCACAGGGTGGGCCCGACGCCTCCAGCGCCCCCGGAGAGGACGCACGTCCACAGTTGATCCGGGGTCTTGCACGCGGATCGTCGACAACCCATCGAGATCACGGCGAGGCCTCGCGGCATGCAGCGTGCTGATTCTTCCGCTGAGGATGGAGAGGGACGTCCTCAGGGTACGAGCGCAGCCCCTCGGGGCACGAGCCCCGCTCGACCCTGGCTCTCGGTGTGGCGGAAGGTGGAGGAGACGCATGCGGTACGGACTCGTCAGCGGGATCTTGGCCATCGCGACCGGACTGTCGATCGCCGCGTGCGCGTCGGAGGCGCCGGCGCCGGCGCCGTTCGAGCGCGCCGCGCCGAAGTCCAAGCAGGAGGTCGAGCTGCAGCCGAACGCCGTCCAGCTCGACGCCGCGGAGTCCGCGGACGTGCGCGTCCTGCCCGAAGCGCTCGTGTTCCCCGTAAAGGGCCACGAGCGCGTCGTCGCGCGGCTCGATCGCGACGTGGTGCTCGTCGGCCTGCCGAGCACCACCCACCCGGAGCAGAACGAGAACGGCTTTCTGCGCCGCGTCGTGACGTTCTCCTGGTCCAAGGACGAGACCGAGGTCGTCGTGCAAACGGAGCCGGCGACGCTCGCCGACGTCGTCGCCGAGGGTCAGCTCGTCATGAACTTCACCCAGCCCGACGCGCCGCCGCCCTCCGCCGGGCTGCGCCCCAAGAACGAGCCGCAAGGCGGCTGGACGCTCTCCGGCACGATCCCATCGGTGGGCCTCGACATCCCGATCGAGATCCCGGAGTCGAACATCTCGGGTGAGGCGAAGATCCGGTTCGGCGGGTCGTTCTCGGTCGAGCCGCAGGTCTGGGCCGACGCGCGCTACCGCGGCACCGGCGATCGAACCGACCTCATCAACTGCTTTCAGCCACGCCCCGCGTGCGCGCAGACCGGCGCCCTCGCGCCGCTCGACTACTGCCGCGAGGAGTCCTACTGGAACATCTTCGGCATCGGCGGCGAGCAGTTCACGCGCTTCGGGATGTGGTGCGCCGAAGGCAAAGCGTCCGGTCAGGGCCCCGCCGGGCGGCTCTTTTGCGACGGCCACGGGAACGGCTGCATCGAGCAGTGCGGGGACCGCTACGGAGCAGGCTCGACCTGCGTGGAGCAGGCCGCGGGCACGGACGACCAGTGCCAGGAGATCCCCGGCACCGAGATCCCGCGCACGTGCCGGAGCCGCAGCGAGCTCACCCGCCTCGAGATCGGCGCCGGGCTCGACATCAACGTGACCGTCGACCTCTCGGCGTCCATCGAGTCGAAGGTGAGCGACAAGCTCGCCTACAACCAGATCCCGGGTACGCCGGGCGTCGGCACCATCCAGGTCGTGGCGCCGATCTCGCGCAACTTCATCCTCCCCGGCGCGGTCCCGATCCCGGTCGAGGTCCGCGGCGAGGCGGTCTCGGTCTGCAGCGTCTCGGTGTTCGGCAAGCTCGAGGCGGCCGCGCAGCTCAACTTCCACATCAACCCGCGCTTCGGCATCGTGTACGAGGCGGGGGAGTTCTCTCCGCTCCCCTTCGAGGCGCCCGAGGTCAACCTCGACGTCCAGGTGGCCGCCGCGGCGGGCGCGCGGATCAAGTGCTTCCCGCTCCAGCCGAAGCTCACGATCTTCCTCTTCGACGGGCGCATCTTCGGCATCGGCCCGTTCGTGAAGGGTGGGTACTACAAGGAGATGTCCGCGGTGATGGAGACCGACGACTCCTGCGCGGTGCGCTTCACGCACAAGGACGGGATCGAGGCGACGATCGGCGGCGAGATGTCGATCTTCGGAATCGACATCACCCCGCCCGTCGTGAAGCGAGGGATCACGCTCGGCACGAACTGGCCTTCGATGCCCTCGACCTGCTGGCCCCGGCCGCCGGAGCCGTGACGCGCGCCGCCGCGCGCGCTCGGACCGGCGCGGCGCGGACTAGCGCGTGGACGCGCGGCTCGCCGAGCTCTCCGACCGCCGCGGCGATGCGGTATGCTCGAGCGCGTGGGGGCCCCGCACGTCAGGCAGACCGCGACCGCGAGCGCCCTCGCGGTCGCCGTCGCGTTCACCGCGAGCTGCTCGCTCCTCGTCGACACCGACGGGCTCGGCGGCGCTCGCTCGGAGGACGACGCCGGATCGATCGACGGCGCCGCCGGAGCCTCCGACGCAGCCGCCCCGGACGGGTCGACCGACGCGGGCAGCGACGCCGACGCCGGGGCCGCGCGCGTCGACCCGTGCACGGACGGGCCGGTGCACTGCGAGACGTTCGACGAGGGTGACCCTCTCTCGCGCTACGAGATCGACGACGATCCCGAGACGTCCATCTCGATCGACGACGCGCTCTCGTTCTCGCCCACGCGCTCGGCGAAGTTCGAGATCGAGCCGTCCGCCAACGGGAGCCCCGACGCCACGATCGAGCTCACGACCTCGCCCATCCTCGACGTCTCGCTCGAGGGCAAGGTCCACATCGAGCGCTTCGAGCCGGGCGCGGTCGGGCGCCTGCTCTTCATCGCCCTCGGCGACGCCACGATGTACCTCGAGCGGTCCGGCGCGCTCGTCACGAGCGGCCTCTCGAGCTCCGTGGGGGAGATCCCGGCGGGCCGCTGGCTCACGATCCGCGTCGAGCTGCGCCGCTCGACGTCCCCGCAGACGCTGACCGTCACCGTCGAGGGGGCGGGCGCGCAGCGCCTCGTCGTGATCGTGCCGAACACCCCGAGCCGCCTCTTCGTCCGCCTCGGCATCTCCGAGGCCCCCTCGCCGACGACAGGGTGGGTCGTCCGCTGGGACGACATCGTCATTCGCCACTTGCAGCCCTGACGCGCCGCTCGACGCCGCGCGCCCCCCCCGGCGCTCGACACCGCGCGCCCCGTACCTCGACGCCGGGCGCGGACGTCAGCGAACGAGGAGCAGGAAGACGATCGACCCGAGGAGGATCCGGTAGACGCCGAACGGGACGAGGCCGCGCTTCTTCAGGTAGGCGAGGAACGCGGCGATGACCGCCCACGCGACGACGAAGGAGACGACGAGACCGACGGCGACGTTGGCCGCGCCGATCTGCCCGAGGACGTCACGCGACTTGTACGCCTCGTAGACCGTGGCAGCCCCGAGCGTGGGGAGGCCGAGGAGGAACGAGAACTCGGCGGCGGTCGCGGTGGAGAGCCCCGCGAGCTGCCCGGCGACGATGGTGCACATCGAGCGCGACGAGCCGGGCCACATCGACACGCACTGGCCGAGCCCGATGGCGAGCGCGCGCGCCGGCGTGACGTGCTCGAGGCCGACGAGGCCGACGTCGCTCGCGCCCGCGGCGGGCGCCGCCGCCGCGCGCTTCGCGCGGGAGGCCCGGACGAGCTCGACGGCGATCATGACGAGCCCGCCGGCGACGAGCGCGACCGCCACGGGTCCGGGGCCGAACAGGAGCGCCTTGATCTTCTTGCGCAGGAGGAGCCCGACGATCGCCGTGGGGACGAAGCCGAGGACGAGCGCGAGGAGCAGCTGCACGCTGGCCCGCTCGCGCCGGAGGAGGCCCGCGGTGCGCTCGAGCAGGAGCCGCCGGTAGTGGACGACGACCGCGAGGATCGCGCCGAGCTGGATGACGATGTCGAACGAATCGACCGCGTCGCCGGTGTGGCCGAGCGCGTGGCTCGCGAGGATGAGGTGGCCGGTCGAGGAGACCGGGAGGTACTCGGTCACGCCCTCGACGATCCCGAGGAGCGCTGCGATGAGCGGGTTCATCCGACGCGAGCCGTGGGGGCAGAGGGAGAGCGCGTCATGCGGAGCACGCCCTCTCTACCACAGACGTGCTGCTCCACGGGCGCCCCGCTCGGACGCGCGCTCCCCGCGCACGCCTCGCGCAGCGGACGCGCTCGCGCCGGGACGCGACGCGCCACGGACGCGCTCGCGCCGTGACGCGACTCACGCCGCGTCACGGACGCGCTCGCGCCGGGGGCGCGACGCACGCCGCGTCGACGACTTGCGCCGCGCGACGAACCGCGCGAAGAGCGCCGTCGGCCATGGCGCTCTTTCCTCCGCTCGACGCCGACGTCGACTCCGTGCGCGAGGCGCTCCGCCCGCTCCGCAACGACTTCACGGTCGCGCTCCACGCGGCGGAGAACGCGTTCGCGGTGGGCGCGATCATCCGGGTGGCGCACAGCTTCCTCGCCCGCGAGATCGTCCTCATCGGCGACGCGCCGTATTACGAGAAGGCGTCCATGGGGATGGAGAAGTACGAGACGATCGTGCGCGTGCCCACGGACGAGGCGTTCCTCGAGCACGTGGGCAGCCGGCCGCTTTGGGCCGTGGAGAAGGACGCGGCGACCGTCAGCGTGACCGCCGTGGAGCGCTTCCCGAGCGACGTCGTGCTCCTCTTCGGGAGCGAGCGCTTCGGGATCCCGCGCGGGCTGCTCGACCGCGCGAGCGTGACGGTCGGGATCCCGATCTACGGGGTGAATCACTCGCTCCCCCTCGCCGTGGCGGCGGGGATCGTGATGAACGAGTGGGCGAGGCGTCGCTACGCGACCGGGGCAGCCCTGTAGGCGGCGGGGCGCCGGAGCGCGCGACGACCGCGTGCGCCCGCGAGCGGCACGAGCGTGACGCTCGCGGTGTCGGCGACGCCCTCGGGATCAGAAGGCGCCGCCGCCCTGGGTGGCTTGTCGGACGGTGTTCGGAAACAGCATCGAGTCCTCCGAGGCGAGGCCCATCAGGGCACCGGGTTCTGCGCGAGGCGACGCGCCTTGTCCATGTCGGCCTGGCTGTCGACGAACACGACCGTCGCGACGTAGTCGAGCGCGCGGACGCCGGCGGGGAGCGTGGCGTTGGCGAGGAAGGCGGTCGGCGAGTAGTTGCCGACGTTGCCCACGCCGGCGTTCAGCTGCGCGGCGGCGCCGGCGAGCATCTCGGCGGGCGCGCCCTGCGCCTTGCCGCCGTAGTACTGCGCGAGGCCGTCCATCAGCGGGGCGACCTGCTCGGCCACCGCGCGGTGACCGGAGGAGAGGCCGCTCGCGTTGCCGGTCGCGAAGACCGCGCCGATGAGCGCGGGGCGATCGGCCGGCGGCGCGACGAGGATGTTCTGGAGCGGGCCCTCGGCGAGGCCGATCTCGCCCTCGGTCGTGGACACGAGCGGCATCGGATCGAAGAGCGGGTCGACGCACGTGGCGCCCTCTTCGCCGGCCGAGCGGATCTCTTCCTCGCTGCAGCTCGAGAGCGCGAGCATGTGCCACGCGAACTCGGAGCAGTACATCGGCAGCTTGGTGGTCTTGTCCTGCTCGACGATGATCTGACCGAGCTTCGTGACGGTCTGCTTCGTCGTGAGCCCGGTCGAGGCGAAGATCGGCGTGAGGTAGTCCTTCTGGAACTTGACCTGGCTGCGCTGGCCGTTGATGCGCCCGACGTTCGACTTGAGCGCGCCGACCCACTTCTGGAGGCTCGCCTTGCGCTCGGGCGTCATGTTCTTCGGGCGGACGATCTGCAGCGCGTCGGTGCCGCTCTCGCGCGCGCCGGAGCTGCTCACGCCGCCGGCGAAGTGGAGCGTGTTGAACTGGCCGACGTACTCGCCGTCGAGCGGGCTGTCGATGTTGAACGCCTCGCCGTTCTGCGTGTAGACGAGGCTCGCGTGCGTGACGCCCATCTGCACGTGGGGGTAGGCCATCGTGCCGGCGAGGTTCGGGCGGAAGCTGAGCGCGATGTCGCCGTCCTCGAGGACGCCGGCGCGCGCGAGGCGCTTCGCCATGTCGACGCGCGCCACCTTCTTCTTCGCGGGCTCCTGGCCGCCCTGGTTGATGACGATGAGGCGGAGGCCGGACTCGCTCACCTCGCTCGAGGGGTTCCAGACCGTGGGGTACGGGTACTGGGGGCGGTTCAGCGGCGTCGAGATCGACTCCTTGGGCACCGAGAAGTAGAAGGGCACGTCGATGAGGCGGTCCGCGGCCCGGCTCGTCGTGATCGCGTCCTCGCCGATGACGGCGTCGTCGCTGTCGTCGTCGGCCTCCGCTGCGCAGCCCTGGGAGAGCGCGAAGGTGGAAGCGACCGCGAGGAGCATCGAGAGGCGACCGAGCCGAGCGAGAGCGAACATGGGAACCCTTCTTCCGTTGCGAGAGGAGACTTCCCTACATCACTGCAGCATGTGTGCTAACGCACCTAGTGTGTAAATTCAGCTAGTTGCGTGGCTATGTGGGGCCGGCCTCGCTTCCACCGAGGGTGGATTGATCCACTGCCGCGGCGCTCGCTCCCCGCGCAGGAGCCGCGGACCGGCGACGCGCCCGATCGTCGCCATGGGGCGGAGCTCCGCGCGCGGTCACGCGCGACAAAGGCTCGTGCTCGTTGGGCTTCCCCGGCTTCGCGTCGTTACACTGGAGACGCGTGAGCCGCCGCCTCCCCTTCGCTCTCCTCACCATCTTCCTCGCGGGCGCGCCGTTCGCCGGCGCCGCCTGCGATTCGCGCCCCGTCGCGCCGATCGACGACGAAGAGGACGCGCGCGGCGCCCCGCCCGGCGATCGCGACCCCGCCCCGACCGAGACCGACGCCGCGGACGACGCGCCGGTGCCGGCGGACGCCGGCGGCGACGCGGACGCCCGCGACCGCACGGACGCCCGCGACGGCACAGACGCCAGCGACCACGCGGACGCCAGCGACGACGCCGGGTGACGCCCGAGGCGCGGCGCTAGGCCAGGCAGCGGCGAGGCCGGGGGGGCAGCGGCGCGCGACGACGAGCGCGAGGGACGTCCGCGAGAGATACGGCGCGGAGCTAGGCGGAGCGGCGGCGACGCGCGACGACGAGCGCGAGGGCGCCCGCGACGGCGAGCGCGCCGAACGCACCCGACGACGTCATCCGCGGCGCGGCCGAGCAGCCGGTCGTGGTGGTCGTCCTCGTGATCGTCCCAGGAGCGGCCTCGGTCGCGTCGACGGCGGTGCACGTCTCGCCCTCGCAGACCGTACCGGTCTCGGGATCGGCGGACAGATCGGGCGGGGCCGAGAGCCACGCGGGCGCGTCGTAGCCGCCGGACCGCGCGGCCTTCTCCCCCGCGGCGATGATCATCTCGGCGTGCGCGTCGGTGCGCGTATAGATGGCGGCGAGGCAGCGGTCCTCCGTCTGCGGGCCACGCGAGAGGGCGCCGAGGACATAGGGCTCGCGACGGTCGAAGCTGTCCTGATCGAAGGCACCGCCGCCGGAGTCACCCGAGCAGACGTATCCCTCGGTGATGAACTCCTTGTCGCTGTCGAGCATTCGGGAGTACGGGCCGTCGCACTCGTACGTGTCGTCTCCGGGGACGCACACGATGTCGATCTTCTCGCGGATGCGGCGGACGCCGGAGTCACGGGCGTTCGGGCTCGTGATTCCGTAGCCGAGCGCCGTGATCTGACCGCCGATCTTCGTGCGGTCGGTCATCGAGAACTGCACGACCGGCGTGGCCGGCGTCGCCTCGTCCGCCGGGATGTTGTCCTCGAGCGTGATGAGCGCGATGTCGTTGCCGCAGAAGCCGGTCTCCTTCGGCGTGGTGATCGACTTCGCCTGATAGAGCTTCTGCGCGCGACGGAGGCTCGGCTCGGTCGTGACGAAGAGCCCCGACGGGCTCACGTTGCGCGTCGGGAACTTGTCGGCGCAGGTGACCGCGGAGTTGCCGTCCGGCGGGACCACGCAGTGACGGGCGGTGAGCACGAGGTTCGGCGCGATGAGCGTGCCCGAGCAGACGGACCCGTAGCGGCTCGCGATACCGACCGCGAAATTGTTCGCCTTCTTCGTGTCGGACTTCCCGTCCTGAACCGCGCTCGCCTGCTGCCCCAAGGGCTCGGAATCCCAAGACGACTCGGGTGCTGCGCCGCAAGCCACGAGGGCGGGGAAAAGCATCGTTCCGAGCAGGCTTGTCCGCATGTTGGCGCTCTCCGAGGTCTCGGCCAGGTGCGGCAGCCGATCCAGCGGGGCAGCTGGATCATGCGGTCCCCACCGGCGAGGGCGAGTGAATGTATCCGAGCCCGCCCGAGGCGCTCCTCTCGAACGCGTCTCACCGGACGAGCTCGTCCGGTTTCGGCCTTCGCGGAATTTTCGTAGACTTTCGAGCATGTCGCGCCTCGCCGAAGGGTCTCCGAAGCCGCGTCACCCCGCCGAGGACGCTCGCGTCTTCCTCTTCCATTGCGCCGACTACGACGTCGCGCGAATTCGCGCGATCGTTGGCGGGGCCCTCGCGGAGCTCGGCCTCCGCCCGGCGGGGCGCACGCTCGTGAAGCCGAACCTCGTCTGCGCCGGCGAGCCCTTCGCCCACGCGTACACCCGGCCCGAGATCGTCGAGGGCGTCCTCGGCGCGCTCAAAGACGCCGAGCGGCCGGACGATCCGATGACCGAGCTCGCGGTCGGCGAGCGCTGCGCCATCACCATCCCGACGCGGTTCGTCTTCCGCGAGGCCGGGTACGACCCGATGCTCGAGCGCGCCGGCGCGAAGCGCTACTGCTTCGAGGAGGTCCCGCAGGTCGAGATCCCGCTCACGCACGAGGGCCGCCTCCGCGACTACCTCTTCACGCCGGAGCCGGTCGCCAAGGCGGACTTCTTCGTCAACTGCCCCAAGTTCAAGGCGCACCCTTGGACGACGGTGACCTTCTCGATGAAGAACTACATCGGGATCCAGGACGACCGGCACCGCCTCATCGATCACGATCACGCGCTGAACCGGAAGGTCGCGGACCTCCAGTACATCGTCCAGCCGCAGCTCGTCGTCATCGACGCGATCGTCGCCGGCGAGGGCCGGATGCTCACGCCGATCCCGCGCAACATGAACCTCGTCATCGTCGGCAACAACCAGGTCGCGATCGACGCCGTCGGTTGCCGGATCATCGGGCTCGACCCGCTGAGCGTCGAGCACATCCGCCTCGCGCACGAGCGCGGCTTCGGCCCGGTGTCGCTCGACGAGATCCGGCTCGGCGGCGACGTCACGCTCGACGAGGCGACGCGGCGAGCGAAGGGCTTCCAGGTCGGGCTCGTCCGCGTGGAGAAGTACTTCGAAGGCACGAGCATCCAGGCGTACGCGGGACCGGCGCCGACGCACGGACTGAAGCGGGACGGCGTGGCCGAGGCGTCGCACGCCGACGACGACTACTGCTGGGGCGGCTGCCCCGGCGTGATGGAGGAGGTCATCGAGGTCCTCCGCCTCGCGGACGAGCAATGTGACCGGAAGCTCCCGCGCATCCACCTCGTCTTCGGCAAGTACGAGGGCGCGCTCGACGTCGGCTACGGCGAGAAGGTCATCTTCGTCGGCGACTGCGTCGAGTGGAACGGCAAGCTCGACGGCGAGCTCGTGCAGATCCGGAGCAAGTACGTCGAGCGCGAAGACCTCGATCCGTACGACGCGAAGCACAAGGACGTCTACGCGCGGATGGTGAGGATGGCGAACAAGCTCCGCGAGCTGAAGGCCAAGCCGTGGATCCGCCTCGAGGGCTGCCCCGTCAGCGTCGGCGAGCTCATCTTGCTGCTCGCCGAGCTCGGTGGGATCAATAACCCGTACTTCGATCGCCGCGCCGTCGTCGGCTTCAATCGCTCGTACCTCGCGTGGCGGGCGACCGACGCGTGGAAGCGGCTCACCGGGTCGAAGTACCAGGTGCGCGGCCCCACCGAGCGCGGCGCGGCGCGCCCCGTCGTCACGCCGCCCGCGCGCGGCGCCTCGACCGAGCACGCGACGCCGGCGAAGCGCGCCGTCGTCGGCTCGACGGCGGAGTGACGTGCGCGACGACCCGACGATGCGAACCGACCCCCTCACGCTAGACAGCGGGCTCCCGCTCGCCAGCTCGAGCGCGAACCGGGTGGCCGTGCTCGCCGAGCCTCCCCTGCCCGGGCGCTGCCTCCAGGACCTGCTCGCCGCGCACGCGCCGGAGTGGGTCGCGGACCTCTGCGCGGCGATGCTGCGCGACACGCTCGACGGCCTTCAGTCCGTCGACGCGCGCGAGTACGTCGTCTTCGCGCCCGGCGACGACGAGGCGCTCCGCGTGCTCGCGCGCCACGTCCCTGCGCCGTGGCGCCTGGTCGGCGGCGTCGTCGACGCGTCGGCGGCGTTCGCGCACCTCGGCGCGTCGAGCGACGACGGCACCACGCTGCTCGTACGGAGCGACGCGCCGGCGGCGCCCGTCGAACCGCTCGTCGCCCTGCTCGCCCCGAGCGACGCGCGGGCGGGCGAGAGCGCGCGAGCCGTCGCGCCGCTCGCGGTCATGGGACCGTCGCGAGAGGGCCGTGCCTGGCTCTTCGGCGCGCGTCGCGGCGACGGCCTCACCGCGGACCTCCCGTGGACGAGCCCGGAGCTCGCCGCGACGATACGTGTACGATGCACGCGCATGAACGTACCGCTCGCGCAGCTCCCGACCGCCACCATCGTCGACGCGCCGAGCGCCGTCCTCGAGCTCCTCGAGGAGCTCCGACGTCACCCGGAGCGCGCGCCGCGGACGGCGCAGTTCGCCGTCACGCGCGGGTAGGCCGCGCGCGGCGCGCTTGATTTCCCTCCGCTCGCTGCGAGGATCGGCGCGTGACACTCACGACGAAACACATCGCGGTCATCACCACCACGGCCAGCGCGGACGAGGCTCGCCGCATCGCCAAGAGCATCGTCGAGCGGCGGCTCGCGGCCTGCGCGCACGTCTCGGAGCTCGAGAGCTTCTACGTCTGGAAGGGAGCGCTCGAGAACGAGAAAGAGCACCGCGTCGTGTTCAAGACCACCGCCGAGCAGTACGACGCGGTGGAGCGCGCCATCGAAGAGCAACACTCGTACGAGGTCCCCGCGATCTACGCGGTGCCGCTCGAGCGGATGTTCGCGCCCTACGCCGCGTGGCTCGAGGACAACAGCAAGGGGAGCGGAGAGGCCCCGTAGTCGAGGCTCGCTCCCGGACGCGGCGGGGTCCCGCGCTGAAGCTCATCTTCGAGCACCTGATGAAGCGCCCGCAGGAGCCTGCGGTCCTCGAGGCGGCCGGCAAGGCGCTCGAGACGACCGCCGCCGTGATGGACGCGCAGCTGGCGAAGACGCCGTTCCTCGTCGGTCAGGACCTGACGCTCGCGGACATCTGCTTCATGCCGTACGTCGAGTACCTGATGGCCACGCCGGCGAAGGAGCTCCTCACCGAGCACCCGCACGTGACGGCGTGGTGGACGAGGGTGAGCGGCCGCCCGAGCTGGAAGGCCGCCACCGGCAAGGCCTGACGCGCGCGCGTCACTTCGTCGCTCGGTCGATCGCCACGTAGAGCGTCGCGTCGCCGCGCTGCACGCGCAACACGAGCGGCCGCTTCGCGGACGACTCGCGCGCGCGCGCGTGGAGATCGCTCGCCGACGCGACCGGCTTCCGGTCCGCCTCGACGATGACGTCTCCAGGCCGGAGAACGCCCGCGCTCGGGCCGTCGGGCGCCACCTGGCGCACGACGGCTCCGCCGCCGTCGGCGTCGCCGACCGCGAGGCCGAGCCCGCTCGGCTCGGTCGCGCCCGGCCGCGCCCCGGCGGACGCCTGCGAAGCCGGCTGGTCGAGCGCCGCGAGCGTGGCGTGGACGACCTTCGTCTCGCTCCCGCGCCTCACGGTCAGCTCCACCTTCGAGCCAGGCGCGTGCCGCGCGATCGTCCGGGAGAGATCGCGCGCGTGCTTGATCGGCGTCTCGCCGACCCGAACGACGACGTCGCCGTTCGCGAGCCCGGCGCGCGCGGCGGGTCCGTCCTTCTCGACGTCACCCACGAGCGCGCCGCGCTGCTCGCCGAGCCCGAGACCGGCAGCGAGCGCGTCGTCGATCTCCTGGACGTGGACACCGAGGCGGCCGCGCTTCACGTGCCCGTCGGCGACGAGCTGCGGGAGGATGAGCTTGATCTCGTCGGACGGGATCGCGAACCCGATCCCCTGGCCGGCCGGGTTGATCGCGGTGTTCATCCCGATGACCTGTCCGCGCCCGTCGAAGAGCGGGCCGCCGCTGTTGCCCGGGTTGATCGACGCGTCCGTCTGGAGAAAGTCGTCGTACGGGCCCGCGCCGATCGCGCGGCCCTTCGCGCTCACGATGCCGGTCGTCACGGTGTGGCCGAGGCCGAACGGGTTGCCGATGGCCACCACCGGCTCCCCGACGCGCGAGCGCGCGCTCGCGCCGAACGAGGCGAACGGGAGACCCTTGGCGCCCTCGATCTCGAGGACGGCGACGTCGAGCCGCTCGTCGCGCCCCCTCACCTTCGCCACGAGCTCGCGCTCGTCCGCGAGCTTCACCTTCACGACCTCGGCGCCGTCGACGACGTGCGCGTTCGTGAGCACGTGGCCCTGGTCGTCGAAGAGGAACCCCGAGCCGAGCGCCGACTGCTTGCGCGGCAGGTCGGGACCTGGCCCGCCAGGGCCGTTGCGGAAGAAGAAGTCGAACGGCGACGCAGCGCCCGCGCGCGCCGCCTTGGTCGACGACTCGACCGTGATGTTGACGACGGACGCCTTCACCTTCTCGACGAGCGAGGCGGTGTCGAGGACCGGCGCGGACGTCGCGACCTCCGCCGCGGTCAGGGTGGTGGTCGCGACCGGCGCTCGGCTGCATCCTGCGCCGAGCGAGATCAAGGGGAGGAGCGCCGCGAGGACGAGCTTGTCGGGTGCGAAGCCATACGTAGGAGAGCTCACGGCCCCAAAACACGACGCGTGCCTTTGTCTTCCCGGTCGTGCTGCCGAATTCGATCATCGCCGAGCGGCGCGCGCGGCCCGTGCGTCGACGCGGCGCGCGCGGCCCGCCCGCCGCCGGTGACGGGAGCGAGATCCGGGACGCGGGCCCCCGGCGATCCAACGTACATGTAAGCCTCGCCGCGCCTTTCGCGAATTCGGGCGACGTTTCGAGGTGGCGCGCGGCGGGCATCCGGAGTGCATGAGCCCTGCCCATGCGCGTCGTCCTCCTCGCGACCTCTGCCTGGCTCCTCACCGCCGTCTCCGTGTTCGCGTGTTCGAGCTCGGAGACCACCGTGACGGAGGAGGACGCGGGGACCCCGCTGCCGAGCACCCCGAACGATCCGCCGCCCGACCAGGAAGACGACGATCCGAACGACACGCCGCCTCCCCCGCCCCCGACGGACGCCGGCGCCGACGACGCCGCCGAGCCGACCGACGCCGACGTGGGCGACGGGAACGCCGGCGTCTTGTGCACGGCGAGCGACGTCAAGGAGACGGAGAACAACGACACGCCGGCGACGGCCGATCCGCTCCCGGGCATCCCGAGCTCGTACTGCGGCCGCCTCGGCGCCGGCGACGTCGATCACGCGTCGTTCACGCTGAACACGGGGGGCTTCCGCAGCCAGTTCGCGTACTCCAGCTCGCAGGTGACCATCACGGCGACGGTCGAGGGCGAGACGTTCAACCTGAGCGGGAGCGGCTACATCTTCAAGCAGGGAAAGCAGTACGTCCTCAGGATCTCGGCGGCCGCGCCGACCGACTACCGCATCCAGCTCCTGCCGCCCTGATCGACGCGCGCCGGCGGCTCACCGCGGCCAGGGCGGTCGAGCGCCGAGCCCAGCGGATCGCGCTGCGCCCCGTCCGCGGAGAGGGCGCTCCGTCGGCGGCTCGCGCTCGCGGCGGCCCCCGACGTTCGGGCGTCACGGCCGAGCCGCGCCTCCCGGACTCGCGCCGGACGGCGGCGCTTGGCGCCCAGCCGTTCGGCGCAGGAGAGACCGCCGAGGACGTCCGCTCGGCCGAGGACGTCCACGCGATCGACGGGCCGCGCGCAGCGAGCGTACACTCCGCGCGCTATGAAATGGGCAGGCCCGCTCCGAGCGAGCTCCCCGAGCGCCACGGTCGCGAGTCGAGGGAGCGGCGCGCCCCTCTCGACCGAACCGAGCGCGCATAATCGATGCAACACGACGACGACCACGGGCCGCGCTCATCGGACGCGCGCCGAGCGGTCCAGGAGACCGCACCGCCACGGCCGCACACCGAGGAAGAGCTCCTCGCGCTCAAGGACGCGCTCGAGGAGGAGAGGCGCGTCCTCGAGCTGCTCAACGAGACGGGAGCGACGCTCGCCTCGAAGCTGGACCTCCAGGCCGTCGTGCAGGCCGTCACGGACGCGGGCACTCAGCTCAGCGGCGCAGAGTTCGGCGCGTTCTTCTACACGGCGACCGACGCCGCGGGGAAGGTGTTCACGCTCTTCACCCTCTCGGGCGCGCCGCGCGAGGCGTTCGAGCGCTTCGGACACCCACGCAGGACGCCGCTCTTCGAGCCGACCTTCGGCGGCGCGGGCGTCGTCCGGATCGCGGACGTCCTCGAAGATCCGCGCTACGGCAAGGTCGGTCCGCACCACGGTATGCCGCCCGGACACCTGCCGGTGCGCAGCTACCTCGCCGCCCCGGTCGTGGCGCGCTCCGGCGAGGTGCTCGGCGCGCTCCTCTTCGGCCACCGCGACCGCGGCGTCTTCACGACGCGGTCGGAGCGGTTGATCCTGGGCATCGCCGCCCAGGCAGCGATCGCGATCGACAACGCCCGCCTGTACGAGGAGGCGAAGCGAGCGGCCGAGGAGCGCGCGCTTCTGCTCGAGGCCGAGCGCGTCGCCCGGGCGGAGGCGGAGCGCGCGAACCGCATCAAGGACGAGTTCCTCGCCACGCTCTCCCATGAGCTCCGCTCGCCCCTGAACGCCGTGCTGGGCTGGGCCGAGCTCTTGCTGGGCCGCCCCACGACCGACGGCGACACGCGACGCGGCCTCGAGATCATCTCGCGCAACGCGCGCTCGCAGGCGCAGCTCATCGACGACCTGCTCGATCTGAATCGGATTGTGTCGGGCAAGCTCCGCCTGGACATGCGCCCCGTCGACCTCCCGGCGATCATGGAAGCCGCGCTCGAGTCCGTTCGACCGTCCGCGCTCGCGAAGTCGATCGTCGTGCGGACGACCTTGGATCCCGACGCCCGGCAGGTGCGCGGCGACCCGAATCGCCTCCAGCAGATCGTCTGGAACCTCCTCAGCAACGCCGTGAAGTTCACGCCGAACGGCGGCGCGATCGACGTCTCCTCGCTGCGCACGCGCGGCGGCGTCGAGATCGCGATCCGCGACTCGGGGGCGGGCATCAGCCCGGAGTTTCTGCCCCACATCTTCGAGCGGTTCCGCCAGGCCGATTCGTCGACGACGAGGAAGTTCGGCGGGCTCGGGATCGGCCTATCCATCGTCAAGCACCTGGCCGAGCTCCACGGCGGCAGCGTGCGCGCCGCCAGCGACGGCTGCGGGAGGGGGGCGACGTTCACTGTGGCGGTCCCGCTGCAGCAGACTCGCGAGCTCGCCGCCTCACCCACCGAGCGCGACGCCACGAGGCCGCCGGCCCCGTGCGGGCCGGACCGCTCGCTCGAGGGGGTCAAGATCCTCGTCGTCGACGACGAGCGCGACGCGCGCGACCTCGCGCGGCTCGTCCTCTGCGACGCGTCCGCGGACGTGTTCACGGCCGAGTCCGCCACCGAGGGTCTGGCGCTCGTGAAGGAGCGAAGGCCTGACGTGATCGTCAGCGATCTCGGCATGCCCGAACGCGACGGATACGAGTTCATCCGCGACGTCCGCAACCTCGCGTCCGTCGGCGGCGGCGGGACGCCGGCCATCGCGCTGACGGCGTTCGCGCGCTCGGAGGACCGGACGAAGGCGATGCTCGCGGGCTATCAGCTCCACGTGTCGAAGCCGTTCGAGCCGCGCGAGCTCGTCGCCACCGTCAAGAGCCTGGTCTCCGGAAAGCCCCCCTGACCAGCTGGACGACCGCGGCGTCGCGCGCCGCCGTCGCACGCTCCGCTGGCGTCGCGCGAGCGGGCGAACTACGAGGAGCCCATGCGCTCTGGGTCCCTCGGATGCTGGTCGCTCGCCGCCTCCCTCGCGCTCGGCGCGTGCTCGCCCGCCGCTCCCGCGCAGGAGCCGATCGGGGAGAGCACGGCGCGGCCGCGCGTCGCGAAGGCGGCGACGGCGGCGCTCGCGGGCGGAGAATCCGACGCGGCTCCCCTGGAGCAGCGGGCCGCGCGGCTGCACGAGCGAGCGATCGTCATCGACGGGCACGA
>JAHBWA010000087.1 GCA_019637195.1 Labilithrix sp.
CGCGACCGCCGCGCCCGAGGAGGACGTCGCCCACCCCGCGTCGTCGCGCGCGGGTGACGACGACGCCGGGTTGGCGGTCGCGGAGCGTGTCGAGGTGCCGCTCGAGGAGCTCACCCGCGAGCGGCGCGTCCTCGAAGTGCCGGCGTTCGGAGCCGCCGTCCGGGCGGGCCGAGTCGACCATGTGCCGGGCGCCGCTCGCGCCAGGGTAGACTCGCACGAGGCGCGCCGCGCGCGTGTTCGACGTCAGGAGCTCGGCCTCCTCCTCGATCGCCGGTTCGCGTCCCGCCGGGAGGTACACGACGACGTTCGGGCCGTGGAGCAGCGGGAAGCTCGGGAGCCCGACGCGGAGGCTCTCCGCGACGTGCGGGAGCTGCCGGGGATCTCCGATGATGAGGACCCTGTCCTCGGCCGCGATCGTCGTCGTCCCGGTCGGCAGGACGAGCTCCGTTCCGCGGTAGATGGCCGCCACGCGCCACCCGTCCGCGCGCAGGTTCGCGAGCGGCACGCCGATCGCCGGCGAGCTCGGGAGCACGCGAAACTCGAGGAGCTCGCCGAGCCCGAAGCCGAGGGAGCTCGTCATCGCGGTGCCGCCTTGATGCAGCGACTGCTCGACCAGCCGCGCGACCAGCTGCGCGCGAACGAGCGCGCGGGCCTCGAGCGCCTCGCACTGACGGGCGATCTCGGCGTCGTTCACGATCGAGACGATGGGCGCGTAGGCGAGCTCGCGACCGAGCCGGGTGATCTCGAGCGCCGCGCGATCGTCCCCGGTCGCGGCGATCAGCGCGACGCGGGACTTCGGGTCGCCGCGCAGGTCCTCCAGCACGAGCCGCGACGTGCCGTCGGCGACGCGGCGGACGAGCAGGGGGCGCGCGTCGTCCGTCGTCGATCCGTGCTCGTGGATCGCGTCGATCGCGCTGGGCGAGACGTCGACGACGGTCACGGGAGCGTGGCGCGTCAGCCGTCCGAGGATCGAGCCCGACGTGCGCCCCGCTCCGACGACGACGATGCGATCGACCATGGCCGCGGATCCTAGGCGGGCGAGCCGGTCTCGGCGAACTCCGTGGCCAGCCCTGCCGTCGCCGTCGGCGCGTCGGCGGTCGCGAGGTCGAGCGTCCCGGTGTCGCCGGACTGCGCGCTCCGGCCGGCCTTGGGGCGCCGGCGCGGACGCCCGCGCCCCGACGCGACGACGATGACCTCGCCCGTCGGCCTCCTCGGGCGCGCGGCGCTCGCGGCCGCGCGCCGCTCGGTCGTCGACGAGACGGTCTCGAGCTCGAGGCCGTACGCCGCCAGGGTCCGCTCGAGGCGCTCGGGGCTCTCGCCCCAGCGGAATCGCTCGCCGAGCAGCCGCATGCACAGGTCCACGACGGCTCGCTGGGAGTGGAGGCGCACGCGGCCGCGCGCGTCGGGGGTGACGACGCTCGCGACGAGGCGGACCCGCCCCTCGAGCTCTGCCATGTCCGAGAAGATGGCCTCGACGCTCGCGCGCTCGAGGTACATCAAGAGCCCCTCGGCGACGAAGACCGTGTCGCTACGCGGATCGAAGCCCGGGGCCGCGAGCAGCGCGGCGCGCAAGCTCCCGCGCGCGAGATCGAGCGGGACGAACACGACGCCGCGCCCGTCGACGCCGGCGCGCCGCTTGGCGGCCTGCGTGGCCGGGAGATCGACCTCGAAGACGCGCGCTTCGTCGGGCACCGACGCGCCGAGCATGTCGAAGCCGGCGCCGACGAGCACGACCTGCCGATGCCCGTCGGCGATCGCCGCGAGGAGGCGCGTACGGATCATGTCCTTGCGGAGCGCGTAGTGCGCGACGAAGCCCGGAGACACCGCGCGTTCGAGCCCGAGGGCGGCGCGGCGCAACAGCGGCCAGGGAACGCGGTCGAGGGCCCACCCGACCCCGGGGAGCGGCTCGCGGATCGCGCGGGCGATCGCGTCGAGGGTCCTCCGGTCGACGAGGTGCCCGAGCTCGGGATCGTCTCGCAGCAGGAGCAGGGTGGCCGCGACGACCGCGGCAGTGACGCTCGGGCGAGGCTCGTTCACGCGCGGCACGCTACCACGGCCGACCCGAAAAGTGCCCGGCGGAGCGGACAATTCGTTTGAGCTCAAACTAAGCGACGACTAGCGTGCAAGGCGTCGTCCGTCCGCTCAGCTCGGGCGCTTCGTGGCGACACGCATGGCTCGAACGTGGGAACCGAAGGTGCGAAGAGAGAGCGAGCCGTCGCGAGCGTCGTCGCGCTCGGGCTCACCGGCTTGCTGCTCGCGCTGCCGGCGAACGCGGCGCCCCCCGCCGCTCCCGCCGGCGGAGGAGCACAGCCGTCGCGCGCCGGCGGCGCCCCGGACGATTTCACGGCGTTCGGAGACGCGGTGGAGTACGCGCCGCGCAGCCCCGCCTACAAGGTCGCGTTCTCGCTCGAAGACGCCAACCTCGCGGAGCTGGTGCGTGTGGTGTCGCAGCTCACCGGGAAGCGCTTCATCTTCGGCGCCAAGGTCAAGGACATCAAGGCGAGCGTCTACGCGCCACGGAAGGTCACGGTCGCCGAGGCCTACCAGGCGTTCCTCTCGATCCTCGAGACGAACAAGCTCACGGTGGTCCCGCACGGGCGCTTCCTCAAGATCGTGGAGTCCGGCGGGATCGCCAGCGAGGCTACGCCGATCTACGGCCCGCACGAGGTGTCGCCGGGAGAGGATCGCTTCGTCACGCGCATGCATCGCCTCGCGCACATCGGCGCCGACGACGCGGCGATCGTGCTCGGCAAGTTCAAGTCGAAGGACGCGGACATCACGGTCCACGCGCCGACGAACCTCCTCATCATCACCGACACCGGCGCGAACATCCGGCGAATGATGAGGCTCCTCGAGGAGCTCGACGAGTCGTCGTTCGGCGACCAGATGTACGTCGAGCCGATCCACTACGCGTCTGCGGACGACATCAAGAAGCGGCTCGACGACCTCTTCGAGACGAAGACCGGGGGCCCGGCGGCGCCGCCCGCGCCGCGCCGGGGCCAGCGCGTGGCTGCGCCGGCGCAGGCGTCGCCCGCGACGTCCGCCGCGGAGGCCGGCAGCGATCTCCACGTCGGGAAGGTCGTCGTCGACGACCGGACGAACTCGCTGATCATCGTCGCGACCGAGCGCTCGTACGAGCGCATGCTCGAGCTCATCAAGCGGCTCGACGTCCCGCAGACCGGCGAGGGCGAGATCCACGTGGTGCCGCTCCAGCACGCCGACGCGACCGAGCTCACCAAGACGCTGAACGACATCCTCACGGGAGCCGGCGCGCCCGCGGCGCCCGTCGCGCCCGGCCGCGGCCCGCGGCCCCCTGCGCCGGCGGCGTCCCCTGCGCCGGCGGGGATCTTCGAGGGAGCCGTCAAGGTCTCGGCCGACAAGGCGACCAACGCGATCGTCGTCACCGCGTCGCTCCGCGACTACGTCTCGCTGCGGGCCGTCATCGATCGGCTCGATCAGGCCCGGCGGCAGGTGTTCATCGAGGCGGTCATCATGGACCTCCAGCTGAAGCGCTCCGACACGTTCGGCATCAGCTTCCACGGCGGCGCGCCGTTCGACTCGGGTCTGAGCGACGCGGGCAACGACTCGGTCCTCTTCGGCGGAAACAAGATCACGAACACGATCCCGCCGATCCCGACCGACCCCGACGCGCTCCAGGGCTTCGCGCTCGGCGTGCGCGGGCCGGGCGTCGCCGGCTCGCAGAACTTCCTCGGCACCGGCATCTCGATCCCCGCGTTCGGCACGTTCATCCAGGCGATCGCCCGGACCGGCGACACCGATCTCCTGTCGACGCCGCACATCCTCGCGCTCGACAACGAGGACGCCGAGATCAACGTCGGCGACAACGTCCCGCTGCAGACGAACCAGGGTCTCGGCGGTCTCGGCGGTCTCGGCGGCGCGGCGGGGGCGCTCGGTGGTCTCGGCGCGCTGGGCGGCCTCGGCGCCTTCGGCGGCGTCCAGCGCCAGGACGTCGGCACGAAGATCAAGGTCAGGCCGCACCTCAACGACTCGAACCAGATCCGCCTCGACATCACCGAGGAGATCAGCGAGGTCGGCGCGAACGTCGGCGGCACCTCGGGCGCGTTCCAGATCGGCAAGCGCACGGCGACGACCAAGCTCGTCGTGGCCGATCAGCAGACGATCGTCATCGGCGGCTTGATCCGCAACGTCGTCGGGCGGACGGAGGAGAAGGTCCCGGTCCTCGGCGACATCCCGGTGCTCGGCGCGCTCTTCCGCAAGCGGACGAACCAGAACGAGAAGCGGAACCTCATCCTCGTGCTCACGCCGTACATCATCCGCAGCCAGGAGGACCTCCGCACGGTCTTCGAGCGCAAGATGCAGGAGCGGCAGGAGTACCTCGACCGCTACTTCGTCTTCAACGAGAGCTCCGACTACAAGCCGCCGAAGGACTGGACCCGCACCAACGGCCTCGTCGAAGACATCCGCCAGGCGTACGCGAAGCTCGAGGAGCGCAAGCGCCTCGACGAGATCGCGCGCCCGAAGACGCCGAAGACGCACGAGCCGCAGCAGCCGATCGAGATGCCGCAGAACATGCGGCCCTCGACGGGCGGCGCCGCGCCGAACCCCGGCGTCCCGGAGCAGCCGCGGATGCCGCCCGGGGCCGGCGCGCCCGGAGGCGGGGCGCCTCCGGTCAACGTGAACCCGGCCGTGAGGAACATCGAGAAGATCGAGAAGTAGAGATGGAACAGCGCTTCCTCGGCGAGATTTTGCACCGGCGCGCAGGCGTTCCCGTGGAGCGCCTCGAGGCCTTGTACGCCGTCCAGCGCGAGAAGGGCATCGACCTCGTCGACCTCTTGGTCAACGGCAACATCATCGACGAGGCGACGATCGCCAAGGCGCTCGCGGACGAGTCGGAGCTGCCGTACGTCGACAAGCCCGAGCCCGACCGCATCTCGACGGCGCTCGCGACGCGCCTGCCGATCAGCTTCGCCAAGTCGCACAAGATCCTCGTGACGAACGAGGACGACTTCTCCGTCTTCTGCCTCGTCGGCGATCCGTTCGACACGATCGCGATCGACGAGCTCCGCGTCCTCTTCGGTAAGCCGGTCGAGGCGAGCGTCGCGCCGAGCGAGCGCATCGAGGACGCGATCAACCGCGTCTACGAGCGCGAGGCGGGCGGCGGCGAGCTCGAGAGCGACGAAGAGCAGGTCGACGAGGTGGGCGTCGGCGACATCCTCGACTCCGACGACGAGGCGCCGGTCATCCGCTGGGTCAACTCGCTCTTCCTCCAGGCGATGAAGGAGCGCGCGAGCGATATCCACATCGAGCCGGAAGAGAAGGAGGTCATCGTCCGCTACCGAATCGACGGCGAGCTCTACGTGGCGCGCCGCGCGCCGAGAGCGTTCATGAGCAGCATCGTCAGCCGCATCAAGATCGAGAGCGCGCTCAACATCGCCGAGAAGCGCCTCCCGCAGGACGGCCGCATCACGAAGAAGATCGCGGGCAAGAGCTTCGACATCCGCGTCAGCACCATCCCCACGAGCCGCGGCTACGAGCGCATCGTCATGCGTCTCTTGAACAAGTCGAGCGTGCTCCTCGACCTGCCCGACCTCGGCTTCTCGGGGCGCGACTACGCGCTGATGGACAACCTCATCCACCGGCCCGACGGCATCATCCTCGTCACCGGTCCCACCGGCTCCGGCAAGACGACGACGCTCTACGCCTGCCTGAACCGGATCAACCAGCCGAACATCAACATCCTCACGGCCGAGGATCCGGTCGAGTACGAGCTGCCGCAGATCCATCAGGTCCACGTCAACGCGAAGATCGGCCTGACCTTCGCGAGCGCGCTCCGCGCGTTCCTCCGCCAGGACCCCGACGTCGTCATGGTCGGCGAGATCCGCGACAAGGAGACGGTCGAGATCGCGATCAACGCGTCGCTCACCGGTCACCTCGTGCTCTCGACCATCCACACGAACGACGCCGCCGGCGCGTTCACCCGTATGATCGACATGGGCGTCGAGCCGTTCTTGCTCCGCTCGTCCGTGATCGGGATCCTGGCGCAGCGCCTCGTCCGCGTCCTCTGCCCGCACTGCAAGGAGGCTTACGAGGCCTCGAGGACGGACCTCGAGGAGCTCGGCATCACCGCCGAGCGCGCCGCCTCGCGCCGCCGGCGCCAGACGATCGCGAGCTCGCGCTACTACCCGCGCAACGTCCAGTCGGCCGATCCGCTCGAGGAGGATCCGCCGCCGTACCTGACGTTCTTCCGGCCGAAGGGCTGCGACAAGTGCGCGCAGACCGGCTTCAGCGGCCGCCGCGGCATCTACGAGCTCCTGATGATGGACGACACCGTCGGTCCGCTCGTGCTCAAAGGCGCGGACGCCCAGGCGGTCAAGCGCGCCGCGATGGAGCAGGGCATGGACAGCCTGCGCGACGACGGCGCGCGCAAGGTGCTCGCGGGCCTCACGAGCGTCGAGGAGATCCTCGTCGCGACGCAGGACGACGTGGAGGCCGAGTCTCCGCCGAGCGTCCGGAACGTGAGGGTCTGAGCCGTGGCGGTCTGGGTCTACAGCGGCCTCGCGGTCGCGAGCGGCAAGAAGGTCAGCGGCGTCCGCGACGCCGACAACCAGAAGGCCCTCCGCTCCGCGCTCAAGCGCGAGGGGATCCTCCTCACGGAGGCGTCCGAGGAGAAGCGCGGCAAGAAGCGCGGCCGCTCGATCGACTTCGGCGCGTTCTTCCGCCGCGTCTCCGTCGGCGACGTCGCGATGCTCACGCGGCAGCTCGCCACCCTCGTCGGCGCGGGGATCCCGCTCGTCGAGGCCGTCTCGGCGCTGATCGAGCAGGTCGAGAAGGAAGAGCTGCAGAAGACGCTCGCGCTCATCCGCGACCGGCTGAACGAGGGCACGAGCCTCGCGAAGGCGCTCGAGCCCCACGCCCACATCTTCCCGCCGATCTACACGAACATGGTCGCGGCCGGCGAGGTGTCGGGCACGCTCGAGACCGTCCTCGAGCGCCTCGCCGACTTCATGGAGAAGCAGGCGCACCTCCGCAGCAAGGTCGGCGGCGCGCTCGCGTACCCGATCCTCATGCTCCTGCTCGGCACCGGCCTGATGACGGTCATGATGATCGTCGTCGTCCCGAAGGTGACGAACATCTACGCGACGCTCGACCGGGCGCTGCCCTGGTACACCGCGCTGCTCATCTTCGTCTCGAGCGCGCTGTCGTCGAACCAGGCGCTCGGTTTCGTGACGTCGCTCGCGAGCCTCGTCTTCACGCGGAAGGCGCTCGCGCCAGGGACCAAGAAGACCGCCTGGACCGCGGCGGCGATCATCGCCGGCTCGGCCCTCGTCCTCTTCCTCTTCGCGGTCGCGTCGAAGGCGGCCTACGGCGTCGGCGTCCTCGTCGGCGTCGTCGTCGGCCTCCTGCTGTCGCGCCTGATCGTCTACATCGGCACGCCCGCCGGACAGGTCTGGAAGGACGGAATTCTCCTCCGGCTCCCGCTGTTCGGTCCGGTGTTCCGGATGCTCGCGGTGTCCCGCTTCTCGCGGACGCTCGCGACGCTCTTGAAGAGCGGCGTGCCGCTCCTCAAGGCGATGGAGATCGTCCGGCACGTCCTCGACAACGCGATGCTCTCGAAGATCGTCGAGGAGGCCGCCGGGTCGATCCGCGAGGGCGAGTCGATCTCCGTCCCGCTCAAGCGCAGCAAGCAGTTCCCGCCGATCGTGGTCCACATGATCGCCGTCGGCGAACGGTCCGGTCAGCTCGAGACCATGCTCGAGAACGTCTCGCGCGCCTACGACGCTCAGGTCGAGACGCGCGTGCAAGCGATGACGAGCCTCCTCGAGCCGCTCATCATCGTCTTCATGGGAGGAGGCGTCGGGTTCATCGCGTTCTCCATCCTCATGCCCCTCATCCAGATGAACGATTTCGTGCAGTAGAGGTCGAGCGTGAAACGGCAGCGAGCGTCGAAGGTGTTCTTCCCGTGGGAGCGGAGGCGCGGCGTGTTCGGCGTCATCGGCCGCGCGCGGGTGCGCATCGTCCTCGGCGTCGCCGCGGCCCTCGCCGTCGTCCTCTGGATCCGCGCGCGCGAGGAGAAGGCGGCGGGCGTCCGCGCGACCCGCGCGTCGATCACCACGATGTACCGCGCGGTCGCGAGCTACCGCGCCGATCACGCCGGGGCGTGCCCGAAGGAGCTCGGCGAGCTCGTCGTCGGCGGCTACTCGCGGGACGTGCCGCTCGACGCCTGGGGCCGCCCGCTGCGGCTGACGTGCCCCGGCCGGCGCGACCCGCTCGGCTTCGAGATCTCGAGCGACGGACCGGACGGAATCGCGGGGGGCCTCGATCGGGTGGAGTAGCCGTGTGGCGCAGGATCACACGGCACATGCTCACGAACTCGCGAAGGTCGGACTAGGATGCGTGGCACCAAAGGAGACATGGAGATGACGACGACACTCTTCAAGCGCGTGAAGCGCGCCGCCAGCCGCGGCGTCACGCTCATCGAAATCCTCATCGTGCTCGCGATCGTCGGGCTCATCGCCGGCGGCGTCGCGGTCGTCGCTATCCCCAAGTACGCGGAAGCGCAAAAAAAGCAGGCGAAGAACGACATCATCGCGATCCACCCGATCGCCGAGAAGTACCGCGTCGACCACCCGGGGCAGTGCGTCACCGTCGAGCAGCTCCGCGCGGAGAAGGAGATCGGCGCGACGTCGAAGATCACCGACCCGTGGGACACGCCGTACGCGATCCGCTGCGCCGACGACGAGACCTACGTGCTCTCGTTCGGCCCCGACAAGAAAGAGGGCACCGCCGACGACATCAAGGTCCCGGACGACGGCGCGCTGCCGAAGTGACGGCGCCGTAGCGCCGGCCCAAGGGTCCGCGGTCCCAGCAGGAGAGACGAGCCCGAAGAGAGCTTCGAGACGAAGAAGAGCAGAAGAAGGAGTCGCAGGTTGAGTCTCAGGTCTTCGAGCGCGATGGGTGAAGGAGGGGCGATCCGGTCGCCGTCCTTCGTCGGCGCGTCCGGACCGGACGTCGCGGCGCGGCTCCTCCCTGCGCTCCCGCTCCGCCGCGCGTGGACGCGACGGCGCTCGCACGGGATGACGCTGATCGAGGTGCTCATCGTCATGGCCCTCATCGCGCTCATCTTGTGCGCGGTCGTGATCGGCTCCGGCCAGATGTCCTCGTCGCGCCTCCGGCACTCGTCGACGATGCTCACGGGGGCCATCCGGGTCGCGTTCTCTCGCGCGACGGCGTCGTCGAAGACCGTCCGCCTGGTGATGGACTTCGACGACAACGCCATCTGGCTCGAGGAGGGGGACCAGCCGCACCTCGTGCAGCCGAAGGACAAGACGGGCACCGGCGGCGCGGCCGCGGCGACGGTCATCGAGAAGCAGGCGCTCGAGGACTCCAGCCGGATCCTCAAGGGCCCGACGGCGCCGCGCACGGCGTTCACCGAGATCGACGCGATGGGGCTCGTCGCCTCCGAGCCCGGCAAGGGGCACAAGCCGCTCGAGCGCGGTATCAAGTTTCGGCAGGTGCAGACTGCGCACGACTACGAGCCGCGCAAGGAGGGGCGCGCGTACCTCTACTTCTGGCCGGGCGGGCAGACCGAGCGCGCGGCGATCCAGCTCAAGGTCGGCGACAACGACGAGGAGGCGAATGCGGTCACGCTCATCGTCGCGCCGCTCACGGGGAAGGTGACGATCAAGGACGGCGCCGTCGACCTGCCCGAGCCGCAGGACGACAACGAGGCGTCGGAGCGCGAAGATCCGGGGGCGTTCTGATGAGCGCGCGCGTCCTCTCCGCACGGCGGCGGGCTCGCCGGGGCTTCTCCCTCCTCGAGGTCATGGTCGCGATCGCGATCCTCGGGCTCACGCTCACGGTGATCCTGTCGGCGCAGGGCGGGCTCGCCGCGTCGAACCGCAGCGCCGCGAACATGGGACAGGCCGCGCAGCTCGGGCGCTGCAAGATGACCGAGATCGAAGAGGAGCTCCTCAAGCTCGGCTACCAGGAGATCGACCAGATCGAGACGAGCAAGCCGTGCTGCCTCGACGCGACGCCCGAGGCCTTCACCTGCGACTACAAGATCGAGAAGGTGGAGCTGCCCAACATGAACACGGGCAACGCCGTCGGCGCGGACGGCGGCGCGGGCTTCGGCGCGGGCGTCCCGATGCTCCAGCAGAACGCGGCGGGCGGCGCAGGCCTCGACCTGAACCTCGACGGCGGCCTCCAGGGCCTCGGCGCGTCGCTCATGGGCCAGATGCCCGGCGCGGGCCCCGGCGGCTCGGGCGCCGAGGGCCTGCTCGGAATGGTCATGAGCTTCCTCTACCCGTCGATCAAGCCGATGTACGAGGCGAGCATCCGCCGCATCACGGTCACGGTGCGCTGGAAGGAAGGGCCGAACGAGCGCGAGCTGCCGATCACCCAGTTCGTGACGAACCCGCAGCGCGGCGGCTTCGCCGGCAGCGCGCTGATGGGCGACGGCGGCGCGATGGACTTCAGCGGCGGCGCCGGCATCCCCGGGACCGGCACCGGCACGCCGGGCGCCGGCGGGGCAGGGACGGGGACCGGCGGCGGCGCGACCGGCGGCGGCTTCGGCGGCGGCGGAGGGCTCCGGCCATGATCGGCGGCGCGACGCGACGGCACGAGCGGCGACGGCGCGCGCGCGGCATGACGCTGCTCGAGATCCTCGTCTCGCTGGGCGTCATGGCGATGATCTCGCTGCTCATCTACGGCGCGTTCGACTCGCTCTCGCGCGGGCGCCGCGGAGAGTCGCTGCGCTCCGACCGGGCGCGCCAGGGACGCGACGCGGTCGAGCGTATGGCGCGCGAGCTCCAGAGCGCCTTCCTCTCGATGCACACGCCGACGAACCAGGCGCTCGTGACGCGCCTCACCGCATTCTACGGCCAGAACAGCTCGCAGTACGACCGCATCGACTTCGCGTCCTTCGCGCACCGGCGGATCATGAAGGACGCGAAGGAGTCGGATCAGGCGGAGATCGGCTACTTCGTCGTCAAGGATCCCGAGGTCGAAGGCAAGATGGACCTCGCCCGCCGCGAGCAAGCGCCGATCGACTTCGACTACAAGCGCGGCGGCGTCGTGAACGTCATCGCCGAGGACGTCGAGCGCTTCGACCTCCGCTACCTCGATCCGCTGACCGGGCAGTGGGTCGAGTCGTGGGACTCGACCCAGGTGATGGGGCAGTTCAACCGCCTCCCCCTCGAGATCCGGATCGAGCTCGAGCTCAAGCCGGTGAAGAACTCGCCGCCGTTTCGGTACGTCACCAAGGTGATGATGCCGATGCAGCTGCCTTTGACCTTCGGGATCCCGCAATGACGCTCCTCCGCTCCCTGCTCGGACGGCGCCGGAGGCGAGCGGCGCGCGGGGCCGGCGCGTCGGCGTCCGCCGCCGAGGACGCGTCGCCGCGCCGGCGGCGGCGGGC
The DNA here is from genome assembly GCA_019637195.1 of Labilithrix sp. Classification (GTDB taxonomy): domain Bacteria; phylum Myxococcota_A; class Polyangia; order Polyangiales; family Polyangiaceae; genus Labilithrix. Next base: position 11,402 of record JAHBWA010000087.1, read on the forward strand.
GAGGCGACGGGCGCGCGAGCGCGGCATCGCGCTCGTCATGGTGATGGGCGCCATCGCGATCCTCACGGTCATGCTCGCGGAGTTCCAGGACGAGACGAGCGCCGAGCTCGCCGCGGCGACCGCGCAGCGCGACGGCATCCAGGCCGAGTACATGGCGCGCAGCGCGGTGAACCTCTCGCGTCTGCTCATCGCCAGCGAGCCGTCGATGAGAAAGGCGATCGCGCCGCTCTTCATGCTGATGAAGAAGACGCCGCCGCAGCTGCCGCTCTGGGAGTTCTCGGACCGCCTGCTCGGCGCGTTCAACGATCTCGAGGACAGCGACGAGTTCGCGCGCACCGCCGGCGTCGACATGTCGCAAGGCAAGAACCTCGGCATGCCGAACGGGCGCTGGGAGCTGTCGATCGTCGACGAGGACGCGAAGATCAACATGAACCTCGGCGCGGCCAACGAGATCGCGCACATCCGCCTCGCCAAGGAGATCATGGGGCTGATCGCGCCGATGCAGTACGACTCGCTCTTCCAGCAGCAGGGGGACTCGGGGCAGTTCGTCGACCGGCTCCAGACCTGCCAGGCGCTCATCGACTGGGCGGACGTCGACGAGCAGGGGTTCAACTGCGACCTCAGCCAGATGACCGCGGCCGCGAGCGCCGGGATCGAGGACAACTCGTACTCGCTGATGCCGCGGCCCTACCGTCGGAAGAACGCGCCCTACGACTCGCTCGAGGAGCTGCACATGGTGCGCGGCGTCAGCGAGGACTTCTGGGCCACCTTCGTCGACCCGAGCCCCGAGGACCCGAAGAAGCGCGTGGTCACCGTGTGGGGTCAGGGCGCGATCAACGTGAACACCGCGAACGCGCAGACGCTCCACGCGGTGGTCTGCTCGGGCGCGCTCCCGGCGACGCCGATCTGCGTCGATCCGAACCAGGCGGCGATGTTCCTCACCGGCGTCACGATGGCGCGCGGAATCACGATGGGCGCGCCGCTCTTCGGCTCGGCGAAGGACTTCGTTTCGGCGCTCTCCGGCCACGGGCAGCTCGGACCGCTGCTCGCCGGGATGGGGATGCAGCCCGTCCAGTTCCAGTCGCCGGCCGAGTTCCAGAAGCAGATCACGATCGAGAGCAAGGTGTTCTCGATCTACGCTGTCGGGATCAAGAAGGGATACCGTCGCGAGACCCGGGTGAAGCTCCACGCCGTCGTCGACTTCCGAAACGCGCCGCAGCTCGGTCAGGCAGGCATGATGGGGGCGCAGGGGGCGGCCGGGCTCACCGGCGCCACGCCCAACCCCCTCGCGCCGAACGCCGGCATGCAGGGCGCCACGGGCATGGGCACCGGCGCCGACGCCATCGCCGCGGCGAACATGCCCAGCACCGGAGGCCAGGTCATCTACTTCAGGATCGAATGACCGGCGGCGAGACACGACACGAGGCGATGCGGAACGGGCCGAGCGAGCGAAGAAGGCAGAGGATCGAATGAGCACCTGGTTGGGCATCGACATCGGAGCTACGGCGGTCAAGGTGGCCGCCGTGCGGTCCGCGTACCGCAAGCTGCAGCTCGCCGGGGTCGCCAGCGTCGAGGTCGCCCAGGCGGGCGGCGTCGCGGAGGCGATCTCGATGGCGGCGCGGGCCGTCATGGGCGAGCGGCAGGGGCTGGGCGACGCGGTCGCGATCGCGATCGAGGGCTCGCGCGCGACGGTGAAGATCGTCGGCCTGCCCGCGAGCGCCGCGAAGCAGCTGGGCGATGTGCTGCCCTTCGAGCTCGAGGCGACGCTGCCGTTCGACCTCGCCGACGCCGTCTTCGACTACCGCTTGCTCCCGGGCGTGCGCGAGAAGAAGGGCGAGGAGCTCTCCGTCCTCGTGGGCCTCGCGAAGACCGCGGACGTCAAGGAGCGCATCGACCTCGTCAAGTCCACGCTCGGCGCCGAGCCGGAGCGCGTCGGCCTCGGCGCGTTCCCGATCGCCAACCTGGTCGGGCTCGTCCCGACGCTGGCGGAGGGCATCGTCGCGGTCGTCGACCTCGGGACCGTCTCGAGCGACGTGGTCATCCTCGCGAACGGCGAGCCGCTCTTCGCGCGCACCATCGGCCTGGGCACGAAGGGCCTGCCCGGGACGGCGCCGAAGCTCGCGCGCGAGCTCCGCACGACGATCGCCGCGCACCGCGCGCAGGGGGGCGAGCCGCCTCTGCGGGTCCTCTTGTGCGGCGGGGGCGCGTACGTCTCGGGCGCCGAGGCGTTCCTCTCGAGCGCGCTCGAGCTCCCGGTCGAGAAGCTCCCGCCGCCGCTGCTCGAGGCGCCCGCGATCGCGCCCGAGCACGCCGCGACGGTCGCGCGGTTCGCCAAGGCGATCGGCCTCGCGGTGGGGCTCGGGCCGCGCGCGCCCGGCCTCAACCTGCGGCGCGGCCCGCTCGCCTTCGAGCGCGGGATGGCATGGATCAAGGAGCGCGTCCCCCTGCTCGCGGGGCTCGCGGCGGTCATCCTCGTGAGCTTCCTCTTCTCCGCCTGGGCGCAGCTCTACGCGAAGTCGAAGGAGAAGGCCGTGCTCGAAGCCGCGCTCGGCTCGGTGACGCGGGAGGTCCTCGGCGAGGAGACGACGAGCGCCGAGCGCGCCAAGCAGCTCCTCGGACAGCAGACGGCGATAAACGACGACGATCCGCTCCCGCACGCCGACGCCTTCGACGTCATGGTCAAGCTCTCCGAGCAGATCCCGGAGTCGATCACGCACGACATCGAGGAGCTCGACGTCCAGAAGAACCACGTGATCGTCCACGGTATCGTCTCGACGGTCGCCGACACCGAGACCATTCGCTCGAACCTGAAGACCGAGCGGTGCTTCTCCGACCCGAAGATCACGCGCACGAGCCAGATGGTGGGCGAGCCCCGCCAGAAGTACGTGCTCGAGTTCGACCTGAAGTGCCCGGAAGATCAGAAGGGCGGCGAGAAGAAGGCGTCCGGCGCCGCGGGCTCCGCCAGCGCCGCGCAGCCCTCGGGAGGCAAGTGAGATGCTGACGTCGGTCTTCGAACGCTGGGGCCTCAACCCGCGCGAGCAGCGCGTCGCGACGATCGCGTTGTTCGTCCTCGTGTTCGTGGTGCTGCTCGGGATCCCAGTCGGTCTCTCGTCGCTGGTGTCGAGCCGCGGCGCCGAGAACGACGAGCTCAAGGAGGTGCTCGCCCAGGTCAACGGCTCTCGCGCCAAGATCCGCGAGCGTCAGGAGCGAAAGAGCTCGATCGTGACGCGGTACCAGAAGAAGACGCCGCAGCTCGGCGGGTTCCTCGAGCAGAAGGCGAGCGCCGCGCAGGTGCAGATCGCCGACTCGGTCGACCGGCCGGACGTGAACCACGGCAAGATGTACGTCGAGCGGCACACGGTCATCCACCTCAAGAACGTCGGCATGGGGCCGATCGCGAAGTTCCTCGAGTCGATCGAGACGAGCGAATACCCCGTCGCCGTCACGCGGCTCAACATCCGCAAGCGCACCGGCGAGGCCGACTCGTACGGTCCGGTCGAGATCGGCGTCTCCACCTTCGATCGGAACGCACCGGCGAGCGCGCCGCCCTCCGCGTCCGAGGACAAGGAGACGAAGTGATGGACAAGTGGAAGGAGCGGCTGAAGCGCTTCGGGCCGAAGCTCGGGTATCCGGTCTTCTATCTCTTCTGCTTCCTGGTCTTCCTCTCGTGGACGTTCCCGTACGAGAAGCTGAAGGACCGCCTCGTCGCGCAGTTCAACGCGCAGCAAGGCAAGACCGCGCACCCGCAGGAGCTGCAGGTCGACGAGCTCGACTCGTCCTTCGTCACCGGGGTGAAGGCGAAGGGCGTGCGCCTGATTTCGCCCGCGGCGGAGTCCGGCAAGCCGCCGAACGTCCTGTCGATCGACGAGGCGCGCGCGCGGATCTCGCTGCTCGGCCTGCTCGTCGGCAACAAGGACATCAGCTTCCGCGTCGACGCGTTCGACGGGACGATCAAAGGGAGCTTCGAAGACACGGGCAAGTCCCGCGCGATCGACATCACGTTCGACGGCGTCGACATGGGGCGCATCGACATCATCGCGGCGAACGTCGGGTTCCCCCTCGACGGCAAGCTCTTCGGCACCATCAAGCTGGATCTCCCCGAGGGGAAGGCGTCGAAGGGCAACGGGAACATCGCGCTCGAGGTCCGCGACATGTACGCGGGCAACCAGAAGGAGCTCACGATCAAGACCCCGATGGGGCCGTTCACGCTGCCGCGCCTCAAGGTCGGAAACTTCACGGTGAACGGGGACGCGAAGGACGGCGTCCTCAAGCTCACCAAGATCGCCGCGCAGGGCGGGGACGTCGACGTCAACGGCGAGGGCAAGATCCAGATGCGCGAGGTCGCGACCGACGCGCACCTCGACGTGAACCTCAAGTTCAAGATCAACGACAGCTATCGCAACAAGAACGACAAGACGAAGCTCCTCTTCGGCAGCCCTGGATCGAAGGAGAAGCCGATGCTGGAGATGGATCCGAAGATGGGCCGCGCGAAGACCGCGGACGGTTTCTACGGGCTCCGCGTCGGCGGGACGCTCGGCAAGCCCGACGTCCAGCCGGGGACCGGCGGCGGCGCGGTGAGCCCTGGCTTCAACTTCAAGTAGATCGATGCTCGCCTCCGTCATCCACCTCCCGGCGCTCCCCGGAAGCCCGCGTTCGGAGCTCTCCGCGATCGAGTGCGCGCGCTCGGCGGCGGCCGATGCCCGCGCGCTCGCCGGCGCGGGGTACGACGCGATCATCGTCGAGAACTTCGGGGACGTGCCGTTCTTCGCCGGCCGTGTCCCCGCGGTGACCGTCGCGGCGATGACCGCGTGCGCGCTCGCGGTTCGCGAGGCGGCGCCGGGCGCCCTGCTCGGGATCAACGTGCTCCGCAACGACGCCGAGTCGGCGCTCTCCATCGCCGCCTGTACGGGCGCGCGGTTCGTGCGCGTCAACGTGCTCACGGGAGCGCGGGTCACCGACCAGGGGGTGATCCAGGGAGACGCGGCCGCCGTCCTCCGCCTGCGGCGCGCGCTCGGCGCCGAGGCCGTCGAGATCTGGGCGGACGTCGACGTGAAGCACTCGTCGGCGCTCGGCGCGCCGCGCCCGATCACGCAGGAGGTCGAGGACACGACCAAGCGCGCGATGGCCGCCGCCGTGCTCGTGACGGGTGAGGGCACGGGGAAGGGGGTCGACGTCGACAAGCTTGCCGCGGTCAAGCGCGCCGCCGGGGCGACCCCGGTGCTCGTCGCCAGCGGCGCGACGATCGCGTCGCTGCCTGCGCTCGCGCGGCATGCGTCGGGCGTCATCGTCGGAAGCGCGCTCCGCGCGGGCGGGCTCCCGGGCCACGCCGTCGACGCGACGCTCGCGGCGGGCTTCGCGGAGGCGTTCCGCGAGGCCTTCGTGCCGCGCTCGCGCTGAGCTTCTCCCGGGGCGCTCGCGGGGAGATGGCCCGCGGTCAGAACGCGCCGGCGACGCCCACGTACGACGGACCGAGCACGGCGCGGACGTGCTCCGGCGCGAACGCGGACGGCGGCCTACGCGCGCCCGCCGCGCCCGGGGTCGCTTCGCTCCTCGAGCTCCCGGACAGGAGGAGCCCCGCGACGCCGACCCCTGCGCCGATGCCGCCCGCGATGAACGCGATCGTCGAGATGTTGCCGAGCGATCGCGTGTCGTCGAGCTCGGAGCGCTTGTCGGAGGGGCAGCGGTCGTTCGGGCAGGCGTCCTTGAGGTCGTTGGTCCTCGACAGGCTCATCAGCCCCGTGACGGCGCCGACGCCGACGCCGACCACGGCGAGCCCGAAGCCGGCGAACATCATCACCTTCGGCGCGGCGCTCGCGCGCGGAGCGGGGGCGCCGGGAGGGCTCTCGTCGCGCTCGGCGGTCTCGGCGAGGTCGACCGAGAGCGTTTTGTTCTCGCTCTCGGCGACGGTGACCTCTTCGCGTCGCTCGATCGCTCCGGCGCGCACGACGACGACGTGCTTGCCCGGGTTGACCTTGCGAGGGGCGTTCGCCGCCGCGGGAGGGATGGCGTCGTCGTCGACCGTGATCGCTGGGGCGACGCCCGAAGGCGCGTTGGTGACGGCGACGAGGATCGAAGGGATGCGCCCGGGGAGCTCCGCGTCGAGCGCCTCGGCGGCTTTGCGCGCGGCCACGAAGGGCGCGGGCTCGCCGGGCTTCGCTGGGCTCCGGATCACCACGCCGAGCGTCTCGCGCGCCTCGAGGAGCATCCCGAGCGCGATCTGGGCGCGGGCGACCTCGAGGCCGGTCGTCGGGACCTTCATGATGGCGTCGGCCGCCTGGTAGCTCTCGAGCGCTCCCTTCGGATCGCCGCCGTCGCGCTTTTTGTCACCCTCGTCCATGAGGCTCCGCGCGGTCTCGCGGTCGGCGAGGCTCTGGGCGGAGGCGTCGCCGGCGGTCGCGAGGAGGAGTGCTCCGGCGAGCAGCGCGGCGAGGCGCGGTGCGCAGGGACGCGTCACGTGCATGAGGGAGTCTCGAGCATTTCAGAAGCCCCGGTCGACCCTCGTGGGCGTCGGGGCGGTGGGGGCGGCGGGCTTGGGCTTCGACGTGGTCGCCGGCGGCGCCGGCTTCGCAGCCGAGTTGTTCGGGCGGGCCGTGGGCGGATCATCGCGTTCGATCGTGGCGTCGTCGTCCGTCGCCGCCGTCTCCGGCGTGGCGGCCGACTCGGCGGGCGCGGGGGCGGCGGTGTCCGCCGGCGGCGCGGTCGTCTCGGTCGGCGGGGCGGTCACCGTCGTCGGTGGAGCGGTCGCCGCCGTCGTCTCCGTCGTCTCCGCCGGCGCCTCCGTGCTCGCCGTCGCGATGTCGCCGCCGCCCGCGCCGGCGCGGTGCGCCGACTTGCCGTCCCGCGCGACCGTCGTGACGATGAGGATCGCCCCGATGACGCCGGCGGCGACGGAGACGCCGAGCGCGGCCGCCGCGAGGTAGCGGCGCGGCCGCGGCCCGTCGTCGAAGGCGGGCTGCGCGGGGTAGTACTCCATGTTCGCCGAGCCGAGCGTCGAGCTCGTGGCGCTCGGGATCTCGCTGAAGCTCACCGGGTTGCTCGCCGCGCTCGGCGCGGAGGGCGCCTCGCCCTGGACGATGGGGACGACGTTCCTCGCCGCCGGCAGCGGTGGAGGTCCAGGCGGGGGTCTCCCGGGTGCGGGGATGCTCGGCGCGAGGGGCGCGGCGGGCTTGTGGCCGTCGCGCTTCTTCGCGTTCTCGAGGGCGGCGTCGACGGCGCGCTTGCGCGCGGCCTTCCGGTCCGCGAGAAGCTTCGCCGTGTACTGCGCGACCATCGCGGGCGTCGTCGGCTCGTTGATCTCGAGCATCGCTGCCTCGAGCGCGACGTTCAGCTCGAGCGCGGTGGCGAAGCGCTCCTCGGGCTCGTAGCCGAGCGCGCGCTCCACGACCGCGCGGAGGGGCGCGGCGATCGTCGGCGGCATGGGCGACGGGCGCTGGCCGCTCGTCAGCTTGTGGAGCGTCGCGACCTCGTTCGGGCCGTCGTAGGGCGGCTGTCCGGTGAACATCTCGTAGAGCATCGCGCCGAGCGCCCAGACGTCCGCGCGATGGTCGATCGTGCGCCCGAGCGCCTGCTCGGGCGCCATGTAGCGGATCTTGCCCTTGAGCTGTCCGGCGCTGGTCTCCTGCGAGACGCGGTCGCGCGCCTTCGCGACGCCGAAGTCGATGATGACCGTGGTGCCGTTGTTGGCCACGAGGATGTTCTGCGGAGAGACGTCACGGTGGACGACCCCGAGATGGGTCCCGTCGCGCTCTTTCAGCTCGTGCGCCGCGTGCAGACCGGCGGCGGCGTCCGCCACGATGCGCAGCGCGATCCCGGAGGGTAGGCGCTGCTTCTGCTGCTCGGCGGCGCGGAGCACCTTGGAGAGCGAGTCGCCGTCGACCCACTCCATGACGATGAAGTAGCTCTCCTGATGCTCACCGACGTCGAGGATGCGCGCGACGTTCGTGTGCTCGATCTTCGACGCGATCCGCGCCTCGTCGAGGAACATCTCCTGGAAGCGAGGGTCCTGCGAATACTGGGGCAGGATCATCTTGACGACGACCATGCGCTCGAACCCGAGGCGGCCGCCGAAGCGCGCGAGCCAGACCGAGGCCATGCCGCCGTATGCGAGCGGGCATAGCAGCTCGTACCGGTCGAGCCGGTAGCCGGGCTGGAGTTGCGTGGGATCCATCTCCCCCGGGAAGTATCGCCCGTCTCCCGCGCCCAGGCGAGAAGTTCGAGCGCCCGCCCAGGTGGGGAGGTTCGTCCGGTTTCGCCTGATTGGGCGCCTTCGACCTACGAGGAGCGCAGGATCGCGGCCCTCTGCTCGTCGGTGAGGTTGGCCGCGCGTGCTCGCAGGCGAGCGAGGAGGGCGTCGCGATCGGGCGGCGGGGGCAGCGACCGCATGGCCGGGTCGAGCGCGCTCGGGAGGCTCGTGACCGCTTGCGGGCCGGCCGGGGAGGCGCTGGCCCGGGCGGCCGGCTCCCCCTCGACGAGCGGGCTCAGCGCCGCCGGTGGGCCCGTGTCCGGGGCGGGCGCCCCGGTCGGCCGCTCGCTCCGGCGATCGGGGGCCGTCGAGCGGCGCCAATCGCCCCGCCGCCCGCGCGCCTCTGCGGCGGGCGGGGGCGGCGTGGGGGCCGTCAGGATCTGCGCGAGGACGGGATCCGGAGGCAGCGACGCCGCGTGCTGCGGCGCCGGCGCGGACGGGGGCGGCGCGGAGGTCGCGTCCGCCGGCGCGGAGGTCGTGGCTGCCGGCGCGGAGGTCTCGGCCGCTGGCGCGGACGGCTCGGGCGGCGGCGCGGAGGTCTCGGCCGGCGCGGACGGGTCCGGGACGGGGAGCGCGGGCGCGGACGGCTGGACCGGCGGCAGCGCCGCGGAGGACGTCGCCTCCGGTGCCGCGCCGCGTCCGGTGTCCCCCGCGAGGCGAGCCTCGCGGATCGCCGCGGCGCGGTCGACGAGCGCCTTCGACTTCGGATCGAGCCGCGTGAAGCGGAGCGCGAGCCCGGGCTGCCCGCGGAAGGCGCTCTCCTTGTGGGCGAGGACGCGCCCCTCGCCGCGGAGCACGGTCGCGCCCGACGCCAGCGTCACCTCGAAGCGGAGGATGACGCCCGTGGGGCGCGAGTGCGCGCCGATCAGGATGACGCTCGTCTTGCCGACCGTCTCGAGCTCGTTCTCGAGGAACGCCTCTTCCGTCTCGTACGGACGGACGATGCGCACCGCGACCGGGGGACGCGCGTTTTCGGCCACGGCTTCAGGCTACCACGCGCGCGTGGTAGACGGGCGCCCACGATGGCAAGGATCCTGGTCGTGGGTGGCGGATCGCGCGAGCACGCGCTCGGCGTCGGGCTCGCGGCCTCCGCGGGCAGCGCGGCGAGCCCCGGTGGCCACGAGCTGCTCTTTGCGCCCGGCAACGCGGGCACGCTCGCGCTCGGGAGGAACGTCGGGGTGTCGGCCTCCGACGTCCAGGCGCTCGTCACCCTCGCCGAGCAGGAGCGGGTCGACCTCGTCGTGGTCGGCCCCGAGCTGCCGCTCACGCTCGGGCTCGTCGACGCGCTCTCGGCGAAGGGGATCCGCGCGTTCGGGCCCTCGCGCGCCGCCGCGCGGCTCGAGGGGTCCAAGGCCTTCATGAAGGACATCTGCAAGCGGGCCGGCGTCCCGACGGCGGACTACGCCGTCTTCGACGACGCCGGCGCCGCCAAGGCGCACGTCCGGGCCGCCGGCCGTCCCCTCGTGGTCAAGGCCGACGGCCTCTGCGCGGGCAAGGGCGTCGTGGTCGCGTCGACGGTCGACGAGGCCTGCGACGCGATCGACCGCATGCTCGTCCGCGGCGAGCTCGGCGACGCCGGGCGCGTCGTCGTGCTCGAGGAGCTCCTCCCCGGCGAGGAGGCGAGCTTCCACGTCGTGTGCGACGGGACCCGAGCCATCCCCCTCGCCGCCGCGCAGGACCACAAGCGCGTGTTCGACGGCGATCGCGGGCCGAACACGGGCGGTATGGGCGCCTACGCGCCAGCCCCGATCGTGACCCCCGCGGTCACGGCCGAGGTCATGTCGGCGGTCGTCGCGCCGACCTTGCGCGCGATGGCCGAAGCCGGCGCGCCGTTCCGCGGTGTGCTCTTCGTCGGGCTCATGATCGACGCCGGCGAGTCGCGCGTCCTCGAGTTCAACGTCCGCTTCGGCGATCCCGAGACGACCGTCCTCGTGCCGATGCTCGACGGCGATTGGTTCTCGCTGCTCGACGGGGCGGCGCGAGGAGACCTGTCGGGCTTCGAGGCGCGGACGAGGCCGGGCGCCGCGCTCGCGGTCGTCATGGCCTCGGAGCGCTACCCGGCGTCGTCGGCGACGGGCGACCCGATCGAGGGGCTCGACGCCGAGCTGCCACCTGGAACATGTGTGTATCATGCAGGCACAAAACGCGACGGCGACGCGACCGTCACCGCCGGCGGCCGTGTCCTCACCGTCGGCGCCCGGGCGGCCACGCTCGCGGACGCGCGCGACGCGGCCTACGCGGCGGTGGCGCGGATCCGCTGGCGCGGTGAGCACCACCGCTCGGACATCGGCCACCGCGCGCTCGGGTGAAGGGCGCCGCCGCGCGCGAGCGCCGCGTGTCGACGCGCCGTCGCGCGGCCTACTGGCTGCTTTTGCCCGCGTCGTCGAGGCTCTCGCCCGCGTCGCGCGTCGTGGGCGCGTCTCCGCCGTCGGTGGGCTCCTTCACCGGGACCGCGAGGAGGTGGACCGCGCGGCGCGGGTCGTAGCGATCGTTCGCCCCCCCGTCGGCGTGGGTCGGCGTGATCCGCGGATCGCCGAGGAGCAAGAGGGCGTAGCTCGACGCTGTCGCGTAGTAGGACGTCGGCAGCGCCTGGGCCGCGGAGAGCTGCTGGATCTCCGCTAGGCTCTGGTCGACGGCGACCGTCGCGTCGGCGCCGCCGTCCGTCGCTCGGAGCGCGATCCGGAAGCCGTGCGTGCCGTACATCGCCTCGCCGTCCTCGTCGAGGGTGAGGCGGACCGCCGGAGTGGGCTCGAAGAGCTGGGGCTCGCGCACGACCGCCTGCGCGAGCGGCGTCGTGGAGGTGTCGTCGAACGCGCCGAACGTCACGTCCACGACCTCGCCGGTGGCCCGATGCGCCTCGAGCGTCGTCGAGAGGTGGACGACCTGGACGGGGAGGCTCTCGGCCGTGGCGGCGCCCGAGGGGACGAGCGCGAGCGTCTTCGCCGCGAGGCCTCCGTACGACGTATCGTAGCTCGGGCCGCACTCGTCCTGGGGCACGCCGAGCGGCGCGATGAACCCGAGACCGCCGCAGCCGGTGATCGCGAGGACGGCGACGTTCGTGACGCCGAGCGGCTCCGTGAGCTCGCCCGCCTCGTTGTAGTCGTTGATGGCGAAGAGCTCACCCTGCGCCGGATCGAGCAGCTCGCCGCAGCTCTTCGTCACGTCGGCGGGGCCGGCGGAGACCTTTCGCTGCGCGATGACGTAGACCTTGCCGGGAGCCCTCTCGAACGGCGGGATCCGGACGACGCTGCCGACCTCGACCCCGACGACGTTGGCCTCGGGCATCACGGCGAGCTCGGGTTGCGGGGGCAGCTCGGGGTAACCCGAGAAGCAGAGGCGGAAGGCGGGGAAGCTCGCGGCGTGGACGACGACGACGCCGCTCGCGCTGCCGTGGTCCTCGTCCTCGGGAGCGCCGAAGCCCGCGTCGGTCCGCGCTCCGCCGTCGACCGGTCCACCCGGCTCGAACATCGCGGACAGGTTGCTGTCGCCGCAGGCGAGCAACGACACGATCGCCGCGGACGCGGCGGCGGCGATCGCGACGCTGGTGCGAAGCGCTCTCACCCGCCGTCCTCCGTCGCGGTCGCGCCGGCGTCGGCGGTCGCGGGATCCAGGACGGGGACCGCGAGCAGCTGGACGCGCCGGCGGTCGGCGTTCGGCGCCCCGCCGTCGAGCGTCGCGGGGACGGAGGGATCCCCGACGAGGAGCAGCGCGTAGTTCGAGGCCGCGCGGTAGTAGGTCGTGGGCACGTCGCGCGGCGCCGAGAGGCTCTGCACGGCGGCGAGCGACTCGCTGAACGTGAACTTCGCGGAGCCGTCGTCCTCGCGGGCCACGATCCGGAAGCCGTGCGTCCCGTAGGACGCCTCGTCGCTCTGGTCGACCGCGAGGAGCACCTGCGCGCCCGACTCGAGCAGCGCGATGTCCGTCGCCACCTCGGTCGGCAGCTTGCCCGGGCTCGCCAGCGCGCCGAACGTGACCTCGAGCTTCGCGGTCCCGAGCCGGGTCTCGAGCAGCGGCGCGAGGTGCACGAGCTGCACCGGGATCGTGGAGTCGTCCGCCCGCGCGCCCGTCGCGGTCAGGTCGATCACGTTCGCGACGAGGTTGCCGGCGCGGTCGTCCCAGTCGGCGCCGCAGGAGGCGCTGTCCACGTTGAGGAAGTCGAGGTAGGGCCGGCTCCCGCACCCGGTGATCGCGAGCGCCTGGACGCCGGTGCTTCCGAGCTTCGTGAGGCCCTCCGGCAGCTTCGCGACGTGGTAGTCGCTCGAGAGGAGCGCCTGCCCGCCGGTCCCGAGGAGCTCTCCGCAGGAAGGGCCGCTCGGATCTCCCGCTGCCGCGCGCACGCTGCTCTCACGAATCACGTAGACGTCCCCGGGATCGTCCACGGGATCGATGCGCACCAGGCTGCCGACCTCGACGCCGACGACGTTCGCCTCCGGCATCGCCTTCGAGTCGGGCAGCGGCCGGAGGTCCGGGTGGTTCGCGAAGCAGACGCGGAAGGGCGGGAAGGCGGCCGAGTGGACGAGGACCACACCCGACGCCGTCGGCGCGCCCGGAGCGTCCTCGGAAGGCTGCCTCCCCACGCCGCCGCCGGGGACCGCATCAGGGTCGTCCCCTCGGCTGGCGGTCTCGCCGTCGGCCGCGTCGAGCGACGAGCACGCGGCGCCGGCGGCGACCAGCACCCCTGCCGCAATTCCCCAGACGGCGCGCTTCGCATAGGTCATGCAACGGAAGGTTAGCATCGGTCGGGCCAGACCCGGCGAGGCCAGAATGAGCGGGAAAACAGACAACGGCGGCCGCCTCGAGCGCGTTACCCCCATGGCCACGCTGTCATGGTCGTCGACGCTGGCACGGCCCATTGAGGAGGACCCGCCGAGCCGTCGCCCCAAAGATGTTGCGGAAGCCGAGGCGCTAGGGAATTCTTCCCTCGTGCCCGAGGCGCACGCGGGGATGATGGTGACGCCCAGCGTCAAGCTGGTCCGCCCGCTGGGTGAAGGCGGGATGGGAGCGGTCTGGGTGGCCGATCACCTCGCCCTCCGCACCCAGGTCGTCGTCAAGTTCATCGCCGCGGGGCTGAAGGACAGCAAGGAAGCGACCGAGCGCTTCTCGCGCGAAGCCGCCGCCGCGGCGCAGGTGAAGAGCCCGCACGTGGTCCAGACCTTCGACCACGGCTTCACGGCCGACGGTGTCCCATACATCGTGATGGAGCTGCTCGAGGGCCGCGACCTCGGCGCGTTCCTCGACGCCGAGAAGCGCTGCTCCCCTCAGCTGGTCGTCGAGATCATCGCGCAGCTCGCCCGGGCGCTCGATCGCGCCCACGAGCGCGGGATCGTCCACCGCGACATCAAGCCCGGCAACCTCTTCTTGTGCGACGGCGGGAGCGGTGACGTCTTCGTGAAGCTGCTCGACTTCGGCATCGCCAAGGGCGTCGACGTCCCGTTGATCGACAGCGGCACGAAGACCGGCGCGATGATCGGCTCGCCCTTCTACATGAGCCCGGAGCAGATCCTCGGCTCGAAGACGCTCGACCACCGGAGCGACCTCTGGTCGGTCGGGGTGGTCGCGTACGAGGCGCTTACCGGCGACAAGCCGTTCGACGCCGAGACGATGGGGGGCCTCGCGATCAAGATCCACTCGGAGCCGCTGCCGTCGCCTTCGGCGCGCGTGCCGGGCCTCTCGCCCGCGGTGGACGCGTGGTTTCAGCGCGCCTGCGCGCGCGCCGTGACCGATCGCTTCGGCACCGCGAAGGAGATGGCCGAGGCCCTCGCCGCGGCGCTCGGCGGCGAGATGCCCCGCTCGGTGGACCTCCCGCGCTCGAGCACCGGCGCGAACGCGGGGGCGCCGTCGGTCGGCGACGACGCGACGCTCGTGGCCGGCGCGACGACCGAGGCCGGGATGGTCTCGGCGATGTCCCATCGCTCGAGCCACTCCACGCGCAACCGGGTCCTCGCCGTCCTCGCCTTCGGCGCCGTGCTCTGCCTCGGGACCTTCGGCGCCGTGACGGCGCTCAAGAAGAGCGACGACGCCAAGGGCGGGCACGCGCTCACGGCCGATCCGCCGGCGCTGACCAGCGCGCCGCCGGCGCTGACCGGGGCGGCGTCCGTGGTGCCTGGCGCCGCCGGGACGACCACGCTCGTCGAGCCGCCGCCCTCCGACTCCGCGTCGCCGCCCGCGTCCGCTCAGCCCCCGCCGCCCACGACCAAGGCGGCGGGGCACCACGGGCGCGGCAAGCCTCCTCCCGTCGGACCTTCTCCTTCTGCGCGTACTACCTTACCTTCGACGGCGACGACGGCCCCCGCGCCGCCGCCCGTGCCCAGTGGTCATGACATCTTCTAGAAGACGCCGGCTCTCGCTCCCGACGCTGCTCCTCGTCCTCGGCCTCGGCGTGCCCGGAGCTGCCCACGCCCAGCGCACCGCGCAGGACATCGCCTCGGCGCGGCAGCTGTACAACGACGGCATCGAGCTGCGCGACAAGGGCGACATGAAGGGCGCGCTCGAGAAGTTCAAGGCCGCGCACGCCCTCGGCAACACGCCGCTCACCGGCATCGAGCTCTGCCGCGCGCACGCCGCGCTGAAGCAGCCGGTCGAGGCGCGTGAGGTCTGCCTCGGCGTCGGCCGGCTCGCGCCGCTCCCCGAGGAGAGCCAGCGCTCGAAGGACGCGCGGAGCGACGCCGCGCGCCTCGCCGAGGCGGAGAGGTCGAAGATCGGCGCGATCCGCATCAAGATCACCGGCGTCCCGGCCGGCTGGGAGCCCACGGTCGTCGTCGACGGCGCGACGGTCCCGGCGGCGGCCCTGAACGAGCCGCGCGCCGTGAACCCGGGCGTCCACTCGGTCTCGGCGAAGGTCGGGAGCGGCCCCGAGACGCGCGCGACGCTCGAGACGCTCGAGGGCGAGACGAAGGACCTCGAGCTCGGCGTCCAGCCGCCGCCCGAAGGCGAGACGCCCGAGCCCGTGACGCCGCCGGGCACGCCGGCGCCCCCGCCGCCGCCCGCGAAGAAGAACACGTTCGCGACCGTGAGCTTCGCGATCGCCGGCGTCTCGGCGGTCGTCGGGACGATCACCGGGCTCGCCGCGATGTCGAGCGAGTCGGACCTCGACAAGGAGTGCCGCAACAAGGTCTGCGGGCGCGACCAGTGGGACGCGCTCTCGTCCGCGAGGACGCTCGGCAACGTCAGCACGGTGTTCTTCGTCGTCGCGGGCGTCGCCGGCATCACCGGGCTCGTCTCGACGATCGCCTCGGGCTCGAGCAAGTCGGGCAGCCTCCCGCCGCGGACCGCGAAGGCCGCGCCGGCGTCGAAGATCGAGGTCACGCCGGTGATCGGCCTCGGAGGAGCAGGGCTCAATGGCACCTTCTAGCGCGCGCCGTCGCGTCCTCCTCGCCCTCGCCGGCGCGAGCGTGACGTCGCTCGCGCTCGCGTGCAACGGGATCATCGGCCTGTCGGACTACTCGCGCGGCGAGTGCAGCGGCGGCGAGCTCTGCGAGGAGCTCGTCCCGGACGCCGGCGCCGACGCGCCTGACGCCGCCGCCGACGCCCCGGACGTCAAGCCGGACGCGTCCGGGACGCTGCCCGTGAGCTGGGCGGCGTGGCCGATGCCCAACTACGACGCCGGGGGCGCCGTCGACAACCCGATGGGCTATGACGTCGTCGCGGACCAGGGCTTCGAGGACCGCGTCACGAAGCTCGTCTGGCGTCACCCGATGCCGGCGAACGCGAGCTCCGCGACGTACGAGCAGGCGCTCGAGATCTGCAGCGCGCCGTGGCGCTTGCCGAGCCGGATCGAGCTCGTCTCGTTGCTCGATCTCTCCGCCTCGGGCGCGAAGGTGAGCGACGTCTTCAAGTCGCCGGCGCCCGGAGTTCCTCAGAGCTCGCACTGGACGTTCTCCGAGGTCCGCCCGTTCGACCCGGCGAAGCGGGAGCACTGGGTGGTCGACTTCGACCGCGGGGGCCTCGCCAAGCGCGAAGAAGCGGGCAGCGCGGCGGTGCGCTGCGTGAAGGGAGGCTCGTGATGGGCTCGCGTCTTCGCTTCGCCGTTCGCGGCCTCGTGCTCGGCGTCCTCGTCGCGCTCCCGGTGTCCGCGGACGCCCCGAGGGGGCAGTACGCGAACTTCCTCCGCACGGACCAGCGCATTCGCGACCTCAAGACGAAGCTGGTCTGGGAGCGCTCCGTCTCACCGGCGCCGGTCGCCTTCGCCGCCGCCGACGCCGTGTGCGGAGGGGACACGCGTCTGCCCACGCTGAAGGAGCTTCTCACGCTCGTCGACGAGGACCCGCACGAGGTCTACGACATCGACCGCAAGAAGAACGTCCTCAAGTACATCGATCAGCAGGCGTTCGGCGCGCAGACGCCGATCAGCACGGGCTACTGGACATCGTCGATGGCAAGCGCGACCCAGGCCTTTGCCGTCGACTTCGGCAGCGGGGAGACGAGCTTGGCCAACTTGAACGACCTCCGTTACGTCCGCTGCGTCCGCTTCGTGCCCTGAGCCGGCGGCGACGACGTGCCCGAGCGGCCGCGACGACGCCGATCGCGCGGCTGCCGCGATGGGCGGCATCGCCGCGCGACGCCGCGAGCGGATCCTCCCGCGCGCGGCGGCGCGTGACGACGCCGCCGTGCGCGGGCCTGCCGCGCGACGTCGCTTTACGACGCCGCTCGATCGGTGCCAGAGTGCGTGCGCCATGGCCGAGATCGCTCCGCTCACACCGCTCCGCTACGACCTCACCACGATCGCCGCGTCCGGCGGCTTCGCCAAGGTCGTCGCGCCGCCTTACGACGTCATCGACGGCGCGCAGCGCGCAGCGCTCGCGGCCGAGCACCCGCACAACATCGTCAAGCTGATCCTCCCGGAGGGTGAGGGCGACGCCAAGTACGACAACGCGCGCGATCTGTTCTCTGCCTGGCGCGCCGAGGGCGTCCTCATGCGCGACGACGAGCCGGCGTTCTACCGCTACGAGCAGACCTTCACGCCCCCCGGCGGCGGCGCGCCGCGCACGCGCCGCGGCTTCCTCGGCCTCGTGAAGGTGGTCCCGCTCGACGCGGGGATCGTCCTGCCGCACGAGCGCACGCTCTCGGGGCCCAAGGAGGATCGTCTCAAGCTCTTCCGCGCGACGCGGACGAACCTCTCGCCCGGGTTCATGCTCTACCGCGATCCGGAGAAGAAGCTCGACGCGTCGCTCTCCAAGGCGAGCGAGCTCGCGACCTTCGAGACCGCCGACGGGATCCGTCACACGCTCGCGAAGATCTCGGACAAGGACGCCATCCGCGCGATCGTCGAGGGGGTCGCGAGCTCGTCGCTCCTCATCGCCGACGGGCACCACCGCTACGAGACGGCGCTCCGCTACTCGCAGGAGGCCGCCGCGAAGCCGGGCTCGGTCGAGCGGCCGGAGCACGCGTACTTCATGGTGTTCTTCGCCAACGGCGACGATCCCGATCTCGTCGTCTTCCCGACGCACCGCCACGTCCACTCGCTCCCGCGCTTCGACTTCGCCGAGGCCGTGAAGGGCGCGAGCGCGCTCTTCGACGTGACGCCGCTCCCCCCCGGCGCGAGCGCGGACGTCTACACCGCGGCGCTGACGAAGTCGGGCGCCGAGCGCCCCTCGCTCGTCCTCTGCGCGGGCGACGGGCGCGCGTCGCTCCTCGCGCTGAAGAAGGACGCCGACCTCGCCGCGCATCCGATCCTCGGCAAGCGGGTCGCCGCGCTCCGGACCACGGACGTCGCGCTCCTTCACATGGGGATCCTCGAGCCCGTGCTCGGCATCACGCCCGAGGCGCAGGCCGCGAAGACGAACATCTGGTACGCGCAGGACGCCGCCGCCTCGCTCGCCGCGCTCCGCGGCAACAAGGGGCAGGCGCTCTTCCTGATGAACGGGACGCCCGTGGCCGAGGTCCGCGCGGTGGCCGAGGCGGGCGAGGTCATGCCCCAGAAGAGCACCTTCTTCTTCCCGAAGGTCCTGACCGGCCTGTGCATCCACACGCTCGAGTCCGAGCGCAGCGTCGCGAGCGTCTGAAGCGTCGCGACATCCCGAGCGCAGCGCCGCGAGCGTCCGAGCCGTCGCGACATCCCGAGCGCAGCGCCGCGAGCGTCCGAGCCGTCGCGACATCCCGAGCGCAGCGCCGCGAGCGTCCGAGCCGTCGCGACGTCCCGAGCGCAGCGCCGCGAGCGTCCGAGCCGTCGCGATGTCCCGACCGCCGCGTCGCGAGGTCCGAAGCGTCGCGACATCCCGAGCGCAGGGCCACGAGCGTCACGACATCCCGAGCGCAGCGCCACGAGCGCCAGAGCCTCGCGGCATCTCGATCGCAGCGGGCGGGAGGGGGACGGGCGGGGCGAGCTGCCCCTCCACGGACGTACAAGGCGCGCGTGCGCCTGTCGTAAGTCCGGCACTAGGCATGCCCGCCTCGGCTGACTACGTTCCGCAGAGATGTGCCGAAGGCCATCCCCTGTGCGCTCGGTGGAGGACCTTTACGACCGAGTCGCATCGAAGCTCACGAGAAGCCCAACAAGAAGCCCAACAAGAAGCCCAACAAGAAGCCCAGAGGCGCTGCGGCGCGCACCTATTTGGCTAGTTTTGCCAGGCACTTCGGGATAATCACGAAAGGGTAGACGTAGTTTCGGCGGGTCGCTTGTCCGCCCTGCGGACCCCCAACAGCCCCGATTGAGAGGTCGAGCACATGTCCGAGAAGAAGGGTCCCGCACGCGAGAAGGAAGAGGATCAGGTCCAGTTCGGCGACGAGCTGCCCGTCCTCCCGATTCGCAACGCGGTGCTGTTCCCCGGCGCAGTCGCGCCGTTCGACGTCGGCCGCGAGAAGTCGGTCGCGCTCGTCGAAGACGTCGACAACTTCCCCGCGCCGGTCATCGCGATCTTCGCGCAGAAGGATCCGGCGACCGACGATCCGGGCGCGGACGACCTCCACCAGGTCGGGTGCGCGGCGCGGGTGCTCAAGGCGCTCAAGCACAGCTCGGGGAACTACTCGCTCATCCTCCAGGGCCTGACGCGCATCCGCCTCGAGGACGTGTCGCAGAACGCCCCCTATCTCAAGGCGAAGGTGAAGCGCCTCGAGGAGAGCGGCGTCGACGACGACGAGGCCGAGGCGCTCAGCATGAGCCTTCGCGACATCGCGAAGCAGGTCATCCAGCTGATGCCCGAGCTCCCGCGCGAGGCGGGCTCGCTCATCGACTCGATCCAGGCGCCCGGCGCGCTCGCCGACCTCGTGGCCGCCAACCTCGACGCGCCCGTCGAGGAGAAGGCGCAGCTGCTCGAGACGGTCGATGCGAAGGACCGCATCCGCAAGGTCCTCCGCCTGCTCACGCGTCAGCTCGAGATCCTCAAGATGCGCGAGCGCATCAACTCCCAGATCAAGGAGGAGATGGGGAAAAACCAGCGCGAATACGTGCTCCGCCAGCAGCTCAAGGCGATCAAAGAGGAGCTCGGCGAGGACGACGGCGATCAGGGCGATCTCGACGGCATCGAGGAGCGCATCGCGAAGGCGCAGCTCCCGAGCGAGGCCGAGCAGGTCGCGAAGAAGCAGCTGAAGCGCCTGCGCAACATGCAGGTCGGCTCGGCCGAGTACACGGTCGTCCGCACCTACCTCGACTGGATCCTCGATCTGCCCTGGCACAACTCGACGCCGGACAACCTCGAGATCGCCGCGGTCCGCAAGGTCCTCGACGAGGACCACTACGGCCTCGAGAAGGTGAAGAAGCGCATCCTCGAGTACCTCGCCGTCCGGAAGCTCAAGAAGGACAAGAAGGGGCCGATCCTCTGCCTCATCGGACCGCCCGGCGTCGGCAAGACCTCGCTCGGCCGATCGATCGCGCGCTCGCTCGGGCGCAAGTTCCACCGCATCTCGCTCGGCGGCGTCCACGACGAGGCCGCCATCCGCGGCCACCGCCGCACCTACGTCGGCGCGCTCCCCGGGCAGGTCATCCAGGGCATGAAGAAGGTCGGGACGATCAACCCGGTCTTCATGCTCGACGAGGTCGACAAGATCGGCCACGACTTCCGCGGCGATCCGGCCGCGGCGCTCCTCGAGGTGCTCGATCCGGAGCAGAACAACACGTTCGCGGATCACTACCTCGAGATCCCGTTCGACCTGTCGAACGTGATGTTCGTCGCGACCGCCAACGTCGCCGATCCGATCCCGCCGCCGCTCCGCGACCGCATGGAGATCCTCGAGATCCCCGGCTACACGCGGAACGAGAAGCTCGCCATCGCGCGGCAGCACCTCATCCCGAAGCAGATCGAGGAGCACGGGATCACGAAGGAGCAGCTCGAGATCGCCGACACGGCGGTCGACGAGATCATCGACCACTACACGCGCGAGGCGGGCGTCCGTACCCTCGAGCGCCAGGTGGCGAGCGTGATCCGCGGCGTGGCCGTGAAGATCGCCGAGGGCGACAACACCCCGCGCAAGATCGACGGCGCCGAGGCGATCCACGAGTTCCTCGGCGCTCCGCGCTACACGAGCGAGGTCGCGGAGCGGACCGAAGAGGCCGGCGTCGCGACCGGGCTCGCCTGGACGAGCGTCGGCGGCGAGATCCTCTTCATCGAGGCGACGAAGATGTTCGGCACCGGCAAGCTCCAGCTGACGGGCCAGCTCGGCGACGTCATGAAGGAGTCGGCGCAGGCCGCGCTCAGCTACGTCCGGACCAACGCCGAGAAGCTCGGCCTCGCGAAGGACTTCCTCGAGAAGTCGGATCTCCACATCCACATCCCGGCGGGCGCGATGCCGAAGGACGGTCCCTCCGCGGGCGTCACGATGTTCACCGCGCTCGTCTCGATGCTCTCCGGCGTCCGCGTCCGCCACGACGTCGCGATGACCGGCGAGATCACGCTGCGCGGCCGCGTGCTGCCGATCGGCGGCCTCAAGGAGAAGGTCCTCGCGGCGCACCGCGCGGGCATCAAGCGCGTGCTCATCCCCGAGCGCAACAAGGCGGACCTCGACGAGGTGCCGGCCGAGATCAAGAACGACCTCGAGTTCATCCAGATCTCGAAGATGGACCAGCTCCTCGAGGCCGCGCTCGAGGAGAAGCTCCAGCCCCGGCCCGAGTCGGGGGCGCAGCCGACCCCGAACTGACGCCCGAGGCGGCTCAGAACGAGCACGAACGAACGAGCGCCCCTCCGGAGGTGCTCGTTCGTCGCTTTGTGGTCCGCGGCGGGGCGTGGGGCGCTCGTTCCCGGGCGCCCGAGCTTCATCGAGGTGCGACCGTGAAGCGGATCGCGCTGGCGTCGAAGGGGAGCGGTCCCTGCGTCCCGTCGAGCGCGCGGAGGACGCAGCGTGATCCCTCGTCGCTGAAGTTGCAGTCCAGAGGCTCCCGGATGTTGAACGCGTAGTTGGTCGTCTCGCACGCGGTCGTGGTGCCGTTCGGCGCGATCTTGCAGGTGATGCGCCTCTCCATCGTCGAAGCACATGAGCGTCCGGCGGGGTGCGCGCGGTAGCAGGCGAGCAGCGACGAGCGGCGCGTGCCGATCCACGCGCGGACGGGGCCGTCGCTCGACGCGGGCATGACGTCGTCGACGTGGACGGCCGAGGCGTGGACTCGGTCGGTCGCGGCGCCGTCTCGGGCCCGCGACCCGCGCGGCGTCGCGTCGGCGCTCGCCTCGTCGGCGCTGCTCGTCGCGACGGTGGCGTCGATCGCCGGCGGTTCGTCGCCGAGGTGCGCGTCGGTGGCCGCGGCCTCGTCGCGGATGGCCGCCGCCGGGGGCTCGTCTCCGATCGTCGCCGGCGCACCCGATGCGTCGTCCGGTGCCGTCGGGACGTCGAGGGCGCCGCGGTGAACGAGCACGCCCAGCCCTGCGGCGCCGAGCGCGACCGCCGCGCCGCCGCTCGCGAGGAAGACGAGCCACGGCCCTCGCGCGCGCGGCTCCCGCGGTGTCCTGCGTGACGACTCGCGGATGGTGTCCGGCGCGGGCTCCACCGGGGCGGCCGGGGCGAGGGGAGGCGCCGCGGCGAGGGCGGCGACGACGTCGTCCATCGACGCGAAGCGATCCTCCGGGGCGAGGGCCAGGGCGCGGAGGATGATCGCGCTCAGCCCGGGGCCGAGCCGTGGCTCGAGTCGAGCGGGCGTCTCGGGCGGCGTCGCCGGGAAGTGGTGGCGCACGTTCTCCGGCAACATGTCCCGAGGGTGCTTCCCGGTGAGGAGCTCGTAGGCGACGAGGCCCCAGGCGAACTGGTCGGCGCGACCGTCGACCCTCGCGCCGAGCCGCTGCTCCGGCGCCATGTACTTCGGGGTGCCGAGCACCTCGTGCGTGCCCGTGAGCGCAGGCGCGCCGCGTTCGTCCTCGACGATGCGCGCGACACCGAAGTCGAGCAGGCGCAGCCGCGAGGTCGCGTCGACCATCATGTTCGCCGGTTTCAAGTCGCGGTGGACGATCCCCGCCCGGTGCAGCGCGGCGAGCGCGTCGGCCGCCTCCGTGAGCCAGCGGAGGCGCTCCTCGAGATCCGTGCCGCGCTCGCGGATGATCGCGTAGACGGAGCGACCTTCGAGCCACTCCATGATGAGTACCGGCGTCTGCTCGATGACCTCGAAGCCGTAGATCGCGACCGCGTTCGGGTGACCGAACGAGGCGAGCACGCGTGCCTCCCGTTCGAAGCGCGCGGCGCTGTAGGCCGACAGCGCCGGGCTGGCTGGGGGGCGGGTGCCGTCGCGTATCGTCTTCAACGCGACGACGCGGTTCAGCGTGGTGTCCTCCGCACGATAGACCTCACCCATGCCACCGCGCCCAGCGCAGGCGAGGATCCGGAAGCGGCCGAAGCGCGAGCCGTCGACGAGAGGCACCCCGGGGCGAGCATATCGGGTACCGCGCGCCCTCGCGCGATGGGATCCTCGCGAGCAGGGCGGCTCGGCCCGAACCCGGTACGAACTTCGGGCGCGCGGTACTAGGATCGATCCGAGGTTCCTCCGATTGACCACGTCCGCCGCGTCGACCCCTCCCGCCGCGTCGCCTTCGTCGCGCGATGACGGCCCGCGAGCTCGTGGCGAGCTCGTGCTCGAGCGGGGGCGGCGGATCGCGAAGAAGTACGTCCTCGAGCGGCCCGCGGGCTTCGGCGGGATGGCGGAGGTCTGGGTCGCGACGAACGAGGCGACGGGCGCCGAGGTGTGCGTGAAGCTGCTCGTCCTCGACGGCTCCGGCGACGAGGACGAGGAGGAGGCCGCGCTGCGCTTTCGCCGCGAGGCGCACGCCGCGGCGAGCTTGAGCCACCGCGCGATCGTGCGGGTGTTCGATCTGCTCGAGCTCGACGAGCGCGGAGATCCGCTCCCCGCCGGCGGCCGCGCGCCGCGGGCCTACGCGATCGTGATGGAGCTGCTCCACGGCGAGACCCTCGGCGACGTGCTCGCGAGGCGCGGAGCTGTCCCGCTCGAGGAGGCGCTCGACCTCTTCGTGCCGATCCTGTCGGCGCTCGGGCACGCGCACCGCGCGTCGGTGATCCACCGCGATCTCAAGCCGGACAACATCTTCCTCGCGAAGGAGCCGGACGGCCACGTCATCCCGAAGGTGCTCGACTTCGGCGTGTCGAAGCTCGACGGCGCCGCCGCGATCACCGTCGACGGCGTCATCGTCGGGACGCCGTGCTTCATGTCGCCGGAGCAAGCGAAGGGGGCGCGGCGGATCGACGCGCGCAGCGACGTCTTCTCGGCGGGCGTCTTGCTGTACACGGCGCTCAGCGGCTCGAACCCGTTCGAGGGGGCGTCGACCTTCGCGGCGACGGTCGACGCCGTGCTCCGCCGGCGGCTCGCGCCGATCGCCGAGCTGCCGGCGCCGATCTGGTCGGTGATCGAGCGCGCGACGGACAAGGATCCGGCGCGACGCTTCGCCGACGCCGTCGAGCTGGGCGACGCCCTCGGGCGGGCGGCCGGGCGGAAGGCGACGCCGGAGTCGGAGCCGGGCTCCGCCGCGGGCGCTCCGAGCGC
>JAHBWA010000088.1 GCA_019637195.1 Labilithrix sp.
GGTGCGGGCGAAGATGATGCCGTTTGCCCGGTCGCGCCAGCACATCCGCGAAGAAAGCTGGGATGGAATGGAGCGCGGTCCGGCACCCGGTTTTCACCGAGGAACGAGGGGCTCCTCGGCCGGCGCGGCGGCCCGCTCCGGCTTGGGCTTCAGCACGCTCGCGCAGCGCTTGAGGAGCGCGGGGCGTGCTCGTGACCATTCGTCACGGACATCGGCCAGCGTGAGCGTGTCCGCGCCGCTCCGCGCGATCACGACGAGGTCGATACCGTCCGGCACGAAGCCCGGCCAGAGACGGAAGCACTCGCGGCAGACGCGCTTGATGCGGTTCCGCATCGTGGCGTCGCCGACCTTGCGGGTCGCCACGATCCCGAGCCGCGACGGCGCGGTCCGAGGCTCGACCGTCTCTCGGTCGCGCTCCCGGGCGCAGACGAGGAGGACGAAATGCCGGCTGGTCGCGCGCTCGCCGTTCGACTGGACGCGCAAGAAGTCCGCGCGCCGACGAATGCGGCGCGCTCGCCCGAAGCCGAACGACGTCACGGCCCGCGATCTCAGCGGGGAAGCAGGGCGGAGCCTACTTCTTGAAGATCGAGACCGTGAGGCGGCTACGGCCCTTGCGGCGACGGTTCGCCAGGACCTTCGCTCCGCCGCGGGTCGCCATGCGAGCGAGGAAGCCGTGGGTACGGAGGCGGCGCTTGTTGTGGGGCTGATACGTGCGTTTCGGCTTGGCCATGACTCGGTCCGGTGAAGTCCCTCGACACGAGGGCGCCGCGGAAAAGCGGGCCGCGAAAACAACCACTGGCCGGGCTTCGTGTCAAGGACGACTCGCCTCCGCGCGCGGCAATCGAGCCGGGGCGGGCGCGTCGGGCGCGATACCGCGGCGCGGTCGGGCCGGAGGAAGGCTCGAGGCGGCGCGGCCTCGGCGGCGGCCGGCGAGGAGCCAAAGGAGGAGCCAAGAGGAACTATCCGACTCGGGATGCGGAGCGGTTGCGTTTTTCCTTCCTGAACCTGCGCCGAGAGGTAGTAGGCTGGCCACCGTAGTTTTGCAGTTCTCTTGAGGGTTTCGGAGACGACGACGCCCTCTCCTTTGGGACTTTGCGGATGCGCAAGACAACACGCGTACGTGGTTCGGCGGCGAATTTGATGAGCGGTCGAAGGCTCGGAGCCTCACTTCTGCTCGGTGCCGCAGCGGTGCTGGTGTCGGGGGTGGCCTCGGCGCAACAGAAGACCTTCCATCTCGATCGCCTCGAGATGCCTGGAGCTCCGGACGACGGCGTCGTGCTGTTCCGGCCGGTGACCAACCAGCGGACGATCTTCTTCGGCCAGCTCGGCATCGGCTATCAGCTCCGCCCGCTCCGGACGAGCTCGGTGACGTCGGATCAGGCGACGCTCGCGCGCTCGGGCTCGACGGTCATCCAGGACCAGTTCGCCGTCTACGGCAACGCGGGCTTCCAGCTGCTCGACCGCGCGACGCTCGCGATCGCGTTCCCCTGGTACCCGATCCAGACGGGCGACAACCCGAACTACACGGGGGCGGGAGGGATCCCGACGCCGGGCACGAACCGCACGACCGTCGTGCAGACCGGCGGGCCTGGCGCGGGCGACGTCCGCATGGACCTCCGCGCGGTGCTCGCGCGCAGCCAGGATCGCAAGAGCGCGTTCGGCGCGCAGATCGGGATCTTCTTCCCGTCCGGCACGCCGGCGAACTTCGGCGGTGACGACTCGCTCGGCGGCATGGTGATGGTCTCCGGCGAGACGCAGGTGAAGTTCCTCATCCTCACTGCGAACACCGGCATCCACTTCCGTCCGCGTCACGCGCTGAACGATCCGAACAACGACAACGGTCTCGGCATCGGCAACGAGTGGCGCTGGGCCGTCGGCGGCTTCATTCCGCTCAAGGACGGCAAGTACCGCGTCGGCGGGACGATCTTCGGCCAGACCGGCATCGAGAGCGATCGCATCATCGGCTCGACCGCGTTCACCAAGCGAAACTCACCGATCGAGTTCAACATCGAGGGGCGCATGCGCTTCGGCCCGGCGGACCACTGGTGGGTCGGCGCCGGCGCGGGCTCGTCGATCCTCCGCGGGTACGGTGCGCCGGACCTGCGCGTGATCGGCCTCCTCGGCACGTACGTGCCGATCCTCGAGTCCGAGGCCAAGTCGCCCGAGCGCAAGGCCGAGCTCCGCGAGAAGTGGCGCCGCGAGGCCCGCTCCGATCGCGACGGCGACGGCATCCCGGACGACATCGACGCGTGTCCGGACGAGCCCGAGGACCACAAGGGCAACGATCCGAACGACGGCTGCCCGCTGCCGCCCGACCGCGACGGCGACGGCATCCCGGATCAGTACGACAAGTGCCCCGATCAGCCGGAGGACAAGGACGGCATCGACGACGGTGACGGCTGTCCCGAGGACGACGCCGACAACGACGGCGTGCCCGACACGGTCGACGCGTGCCCGAAGATGCCGGGCAAGCCGAACGCCGATCCGAAGCGGAACGGCTGCCCGACGTACATCCAGGAGGACGGCACGGTCGTGCGCGTGCTCCAGCAGGTGCACTTCGCGTTCGGCACCGCGCAGATCCTCCCGGAGAGCTTCCCGGTCCTCCAGGAGGTCGCCGATTACCTGAAGTCCAACAAGTCCATCAAGAAGATGAGCATCGAGGGACACACGGACAGCAAGGGCTCGCCCGACCTGAACAAGCGTCTCTCGCAGAGCCGCGCGAACTCGGTCATGACCTGGCTCGTCCAGCACGGCGTCGAGCAAGGCCGCCTCGAGGCGCACGGCTACGGCATGGAGAAGCCGATCGAGGACAACGACACGGCCGAGGGCCGCGCCAAGAACCGCCGCGTCGAGTTCAAGATCCTCGAGCAAGAGGACACGAACAAGGTCCAGAAAAACTGAGCTGGACGGGAGGCTAGCCGTGGTGGACGCAGTCCATCACGGCTGGCCGTAGTCCAGCGAAGTCGACGGATCGAAGCGACGTCCGCGGAGCGGGCAGTGCCGTGGTGGACGGCGTCCATCACGGCAGTGGGCGCCGACGCCGGAGCGGCGCTCCTCAGCGGAGGCCGCCCGCGAACACCTCGCAGGCGTAGACGTCACCGGCGTCGTCGGTGACGACGCCGACGCCGAGGTGGGTGTAGTCGGCGCGGAGCAGGTTCATCCGGTGCGACGGGCTCGCGTGGAGCGCGCGGTGCACGAGGCGCACGGAGCGCGCGCGCGCGACGTTCTCGCCGACGACCGCCGCGGCGAGCCCGGCCGACTCGAAGCGCGCCGTGAGGTCGCCGTCTCCGAGGTCGTGCCTGACGGCGCGCGCGCTCTTCATCTCCTCGGCGTGCGCGAGCGCGAGCGCGTCGAGGCGCTCGTCGCGCCGGAGCGTCGAGAGCGACTCCGACGCGCGGACGGCGGCGGTCATCCGAGCGAGCGCTGCGTCGTCGTCGGCGCCGGCGAGCTCCTCGCCGGGCGCGCGCGTCGCGTCGTCGTCGAGCCACGGCTCCACGTCGGCGAACACGCGCGCCTCGAGCAGCGGCGTGGGGCCGCTCGCGAGGTCGGCGATCAGCTGCACGGTGAACGCGCCGGGTTGGTCGAGCGCGAAGCGCGCGCGCGCGGTCCTCGAGCCCGCCTCGCTCGAAGGTGCGGGGCCGAGCGATGTCGGCACCGTGCGCGGGAGGCCGCGCGGCCCGAGGACGACGAGCTTCGCGCTCGAGACGGGCGCGCGCACCGTCGCCGAGAACGTGAGCCACTCGCCGGTGCGCGCGCGGGTGGGGAGCGGATCGAGATCGGCGAGCGCGTCGACGAGGACGGCGACGAAGAGCTCGTTGCCTTCCTTGCCGCTCGCGGGCTCCGGGCGCGCCAGCGCGACGCCGCAGCGAGCGCCGGCGCGCCGCTCCGCCTCGAGCTTCGCGCGGATCGCGTCGTCGTCCGGAGCTCCGCGGCTCGACGCCGACACGACGCGCGGCCGCACATGAGGCGCGCCCTCCGCGCGGAGCATCGACACCACGCGATCGGGATCGGGCGCGCCGAGCCCGCGCGCGCGTTGAGAGGCGAGCCGCGCCGCCACGCGCGCCAGCGCGCCGTCGGCGGACCCGCACGCCGCGGTGAGCGACAGGACGCGCTCGTCCGCCGGCGCCGGCGGCCACGGCGAGCGTGTCGCCGCGACCCAGGACGCGCGCGGCGGCGAGGGCAGGATGCTCGCCGGGGCGCTCGGCGCCTGAGCGAGCGGCTCGCTCGGCGTCGTCGCGGCGGCGCCGCAGCCCGCGAGCGCAGCGAAGAGGAGCGATCGGGCCTGCACCCCTCCGCTATAGCGTGCCCCCACCCGGCGAGCGAACAAGCGGACGCCGTCGGCGCGCCCTCGTTCCACGCGCCGGCGATGCGCCGTGGACGCCGCGCCGATCAGGCGCGTGCGGCGCGCTCCTTCTTCGCGCGCCGCCGCTTGTTCTCTTCGCGACGGGCGAGCGCGAAGCCCACGCGGACACCGAGGATGAATCCGGCGGTGACCGCGAGGCCGATGAAGAGTCCCGACAGGGGCGCTCCTCAGTTGACGGTGAAGCTCTTGCCGACGCGGACGGGCGCGCCGCCGAACGCCGGGACGCGCGCGCCGCGGTACTTGCCCGCGATGCAACCGCCGACGGTGGTGCCCGGGTACGGTCCGCCGTCGATCACCGCCGACTGGACGGAGCCGTCCGGCGCGAAGGTGACCATGACGTGGCCCGAGCCCGTCGGCCCGTCGCTCTTCTTGCACGACTGCACGTTGACCGCGCCGAGCGCCGCGGCGGCTGCGCCACGATCGAACGGAGCCGTCGACGAGCTGCCGCCGCCGCCGCTCGGAGCCTCGGGCTTCTTGCCCGCGGCCTCGGCGAGCGCGCCCGACAGATCCTTCGGCTTGTCCGGGGTCTTCGGCGCCGCCGGCGCCGGATCGGGCGCCGTCTTCGGGGCGGCCGCGACGGCGGCCCCGCCGCCCGAGGGCGCCTTCGGAGCGGGGTTCACCGTGGGCGTCTTCGACGCGCTCTGACCGGTGCCTGGCGGAGGCGGCGTGTTGTCGGCCGTCGGCGCCGCGTTGCCTGGAGGCGGGGTGGCCGTGTCGTTCGCGGCGACCGCGGACGTCGGGTCGGGCGTCGCGGCGCTGACCGGCCCGTTCGGCGTCTCCGCCGTCTTGGTGTCCGGGGCGGGGCCGCGCGTGAGCGCGACGGCCGCGACGATGGCGATGGCGATGAAGGCGCAGCCGCCGAGGATGGCGAAGACGAGCGTCTTGTTCTGCTTCGGCGGAGCGCCCGACGCGCTCATGACGCCCATGTCGACGGCCTCGAGGGGAGGGGGCGCGAGGATCGGCGCCGCCAGGGCCGCGCCGAACGCGCCGCCGCCGCTGAGGTTCATGATGTCGTCGACGCGCGCGCCGGTGTCCTTCTTCTTCTCGCCGTCGTCCATGTTCGCGCTGAGCGCGCGGATGTCGATGAGGCCCGAGCCGTCGGCCGACGCCGTCGTACGGTTCGACGAGGTCTCCTTCGGCTTGTCGGTGAGCGCCGAGAGCGAGAAGAGCACGCTGTTCTCGTTGCGCTGGCCCGTGAGCTTCTCTTCGCCCGCCGCGGCGGCGCCCAAGCCGCCCGCCGCGGCGCTGGTCATGACGTCGTCCTCGCCGCCGGCCTTCTCCACGTTGCCGAAGAGGTCGGCGCCCTGGGCGCGCCCGCCGGCGCGCCGCGCCGCGGCCGGGGCGTGCTGCTCCATCCCGGCCGCGCCGCCGAAGAGCGCGCCGCTGCCGTTGCCGTTGCTGTGCGCGGGCGCCGCGAAGGGGCTCTCCCCGACGCTGGCGGCGGGCGCCGCGAACAGCGGAGCGGCGGCGCCGGGCGGAGGGACGGACTGCGCCGGAACGGAGACCTCGTCGGCCATGCGCCCGCCGCCGCCGAGCTTGAGCGAGCCGTAGATCTGCTCGACCTCGCGGAGCGGCAGCCAGTCGGCCATGCCGTCCTTCCAGCAGTAGGTCTCGTCGGTCACGACGCCGGCGCGGTACTCGGCGGCGATCTCCGCGACGGTCATGGTGCGCTGGTCGCCGTCCGCGACGTTCACCGTCCACTGCTCGTTCGACTGGTTGGCGTAGTCGAAGACGTGCGTGTCGGCGGCCTCCTCGGCGTGCGGCTGCTCGTTTCCGTTGATCACGATCGTCGAGCTGCACTTCTTGCAGCGAATCTTGACGACCTTGCCCAGGACCTTCTCGTCCGCGATCGTGTATTTGGCCTGGCAAGACTGGCACTGGATCTTCATCGCGGAACCGTCCTTGGAGGAGCGCGTCGTCGGTGTCGAGGAGCGCGCTTGCTCGCTTGATTCGTGCGGCCCTCGCGAGCGAGGGCGTCTCGTGGTGCTCTCGAGCTCGCACGGGTCGCTCGGGAGTGCAGCCAAATCGTGTTGCATCGGGAGTATAGCGGGCGCCGATCGAAGCGATCAAGCTACAGACCCATGAGTTCGACGCGATCCTTGCGGCCAGGTTTGGGTCGCCCGTGAGCGGGGAGCGGGCCGAGCGTCCGAGGCGGGCGTTCGACCGCGCCCGAGGTGTTGACGGGCACGCTCGGCGTTCGGTCTGTCGTATTTCGCGGGTGGGCGCCGCGCCGGCCTACACCTGAGCACTCGGCCCTCTCTCGGCGCTCTTTTCTCGGCCGCGTCTCGGCCGCGCGTGTCGTGCTCGCGCTCGCGAGGGCCGCCAGGCGCCGATAGCGGCCGTCAGTTGAGGAGCACGAGGACGGTGCCGTCCTTGCCGCAGAAATCCGCGCTCCCCTCGAAGCGTCCGCCGCAGGTCGGACAGATCTTGCCGCGGCTCGCGGCGGCAGGAGCGCGCTGGACGATGGCGGCGTGCATCGGGGAGGGGAGCAGCTCTTCTTTGTCGTCCGGGCACACGGTGACCTCGGGCCCGAAGCCCTTGTTGCAGACCGGGCAGATCCCGCCTCCGCGGGCGAGCGCCTTCGACGACGGCGCGAGCGGCGCGCCGTCGTGCGGGCAGAAGCTCGTGCCTGCGGGCTGCTCGCGGCCGCACGACGGACAGAGCATCTCGGCCCGGCCCTGCGTGGCCGCGGCGCGCGTCGAGGCGGCGCGCGCCGCGGCGACGCTCTCTTCGTGAGCGCGCTGCTGGGCGGCGTGCTCGGCCTCCCGGTGACGCCGGCGGTCGAGCGCCTGCTGTACCCGCGCCTCGTGCCGCTCCTCGGCCTCGCGCGTGAGGGCGCGGGCCCTCCGCGCGCGCCTGACGAGGACCACGGCGACGACGCCGAGGCCGAGCAGGACGGCGCCGATGATCGCGAGGAACAGGACCCGCCGCTCGCGCGCGCGGTCCTCGACCCGGCCCTCGCCCGCGCCGAGCGACTCGGACGCGATCGTCGCCGTGGAGGCCTCGTCGTCCTCGCCGGCGGCGTTCAGCCCGGACTGGGCGAGGAGCTCGTCGTAGCGCGCGGGCGACGTGACCTCGACGGTCACCCGCACGTCGCGCCCCGCGGCGCTCGCCACGACTTCGACGTCGCCCTCGGCGGCGTCGCTCGCGACGGTCACGCGGCCGGTCGCGTCTATCGTGACCCCCTTGCCGCCTGCGCCGGGCGCGAGGCGCCACGACGTGGTCGTGCGCGTCTCGCAGCCCTTCGCGTCGAGCACGAGCCCGCGGAACTTGAAGGTCTCACCCGTGCGCAGGAGCTTCTTCGACGGCCGGACCTCGAGCTTCGACGGCTCGCCCGGCGAGCCACAAACCGACGTCCTCGGCGGCGCGGGCTCCTTCGAGGTCGGGGGCGGAGGCGTCGCGGTCGCGGTCGCGGTCGCGGCCTCCGCCGTGTCGCTGACGCGCGTGAAGCTCCGCGTTCGCTTGATGTCGGCCATGCAGCGGCCGCTCTCGAGCGTGATCTCGTAGCGACCGGTCTCCACGACGTCGATGCGCGCCTCGGTCGTCGCGACGACGAGGGTGTTGAGCGTCGCCTTGCGTGGATCGGTCGGGGCGGTCGTGCAGCGGGTCCGCCAGGACTTGCCGTTCGGGTCGCGCGAGTGGGTCTCGCGCGAGAGGGTGGGCATCGGATCGTAACACTGGTTCGTCCGGAAGACCCGGCCGCCCCCGACGAACGCGAGCTCGTCGCCCTCCGTCCGGACCTCGACGATCTCGCCGCCGCCGGTGCTGGTCGACTGGGGGGGCGGCCCGCAGCCGGTGTCGAGCCACTGCTGGACGGTGAAATCCTCGCGGAGCGCGCTCTGCTTCCAGCGGCCGTCGAGCGTCCCCTCGGCGCGGGCGAGGCCGGCCGTCGCGAGGATCGCGACGGCGACCGCGACCCCGGCGGCTACGGGCAGTCGGGGTGTTCGTGGGGGAGGAGCTGCGCGGGGGGGCATGCGCCGAGGGACGAACTTGCGGAGTGGACCGAGGGGCGGACGGTGATGAGGAGGCCGATGAGGGCAGCGACGCGGGCCAAGGACGCGGGCCAAGAGAGGGGCCAGAAGAGGGGCCAGAAGAGGACCAGAACAGCGGCTACAGACGAGGACCAGAGACGTGCCGGAAAGACGCGCCCGAGAGTGTACCTATTTTCACGCCCACTTTCCCGTTGTGTTAGCGTCGTCTCGTGCGCGCGTCGAAGGCCAACGGGTCGCTTCGCTTCACTGGCAAGGGCAGGACGACGGCGCCGCGGGTAACCCTCGCGGCTGTCGGGCTCGCCTTAACGGTGCTCGGGTTCGAGCGCGAGGCGTCGGCACAGCCGATCCCCGCCAACAACGGAGCGGGGTTCGATACCCATCTGTTCCGTCCAGCGCTCGACTCGAAGGGGTTCTTCCACACGAACGGGACCGACATCCTCGGGAAGAACGACCTCAGCTTCGGCCTGGTCATCGACTACGGCCGAGGCCTCCTCCGCGTCCGCGACCAGGGCCAGGAGAGCGCGAACCTCATCGACCACTCGTTCCAGGGCACGTTCGCGGTCAACTACGGCATCGCGAACATCCTCGTCGCCGGCCTCACGCTCCCGATCAACCTCGCGTCGGGCGAGGAGCAGTTCTCGAACCGCCTGACGCCGCCCGGCCCCACGCAGACCGGGCCGATCGCCGCCGGCGGCAACGGCACCCAGTGGGGGCCGAACGCCCACGACTTCCAGAACGCGAGCTTCATCGCGCTCCACGCCAAGGCGCGCATCCTCCGCGTCGAGCGCGGCTTCGGCCTGGCGGCGGCGGTGCAGGTCGGCCTCCCGATCTCGGACGCCCCGCGCAACGCCGCGGGCGACCCCGGCTTCTGGTACTGGCCGCAGATCATCGCCGAGAAGCGGTTCGGCTCGTACGGGCAGTTCAAGATCGGCGCGAACGCCGGCTTCCGCGGCCACAGCGTCAGCAACACGATCATGAACCTGCGGGACGGCACGTTCCGCGACGGGAACCGCGTCACCTACGGCCTCGGTCTCGCCTACCGCATCCTCGAGCCGGTCGACGTCGTCGCCGACACCTACGGCACGTTCCTCTTGAGCGACGCCGACAGCAAGGTGAAGCCCTCGAACGAGGTCACCGGCGGCATCAAGGTCTTCGTCGAGCGCAACAGCTACCTCATGCTCGGCGCGGGCCCGCGCTACACGTCCGGCTTCGAGGCCGCGGATCTCCGCGCGTTCGTCGGCTTCATCTTCGAGCCGTCGATCGGCGACCGCGACGGTGACGGCATCAAGGACGACGTCGACAAGTGCCCCGACCAGCCGGAGGACTTCGACGGCTTCCAGGACGAGGACGGCTGCCCGGACCCGGACAACGACAACGACGGCATCCTCGACAAGGACGATCGCTGCCCGAACGAGCCCGAGGACTTCGACGGCGATCAGGACGAGGACGGCTGCCCCGAGGGCTCGGACGGAGACCGCGACGGCGACGGCATCCTCGACTCGAAGGACAAGTGCCCGGACGATCCGGAGGACAAGGACGGCTTCCAGGACGAGGACGGCTGCCCCGATCCCGACAACGATCAGGACGGCATCCCGGACAAGAAGGACCTCTGCCCGAACGATCCCGAGGACAAGGACGGCTTCGAGGACGAGGACGGCTGCCCCGATCCCGACAACGACAAGGACGGCATCCCCGACGTCGTCGACAAGTGTCCGAACGAGCCCGAGACGTTCAACGGGTTCGAGGATGAAGACGGCTGCCCGGACAAGGGCATCGTCGTCATCGACAAGGACAACATCCTCATCCTGAAGAAGATCAAGTTCAAGACGGCCTCGGCGGAGATCCTCCCCGAGTCGAACGAGATCCTCGACGCGGTCGCCACGACCATCAACCACCACCCCGAGTTCACGCTCATCGAGGTCGCCGGCCACGCCGACGAGCGCGCGAGCGATGCGTACAACCTGCGCCTCACGCAGGACCGCGTGAACAGCGTCATGGCCGCCCTCGTCGCCCGCAAGGTCGACAAGAGCAAGCTGCGCGCGAAGGGCTACGGCGAGTTCTGTCCGGAGGACCCGGGCCACAACGAAGAGGCCTGGGAGACGAACCGGCGCGTCGAGTTCAAGATCGTGAAGACGAAGGACGGCAACACGAACGTCGAGCTCGGCTGTGAGAACGCCGCAGCCAAGGGCGTGAGGCCGGACCCCGTCCCGTAGCGATCGACGTCGCGGACATCGACCGACGCGCGCCTCACCGCCCGGTGACGGCGCGCGTTCGTCCGTCGAGGGGCCGCGCGGCGCCAGGGCGCCGCGCGCTGCACGAGGCGAGCTGAAGCGCCTGCGGCGCCGCGCTGCTGCCGGGGGCGTCCACGTGTCACGGCCGCGGCGGCCCGAAGCTCGGCCGCGTAGGGCGTCAGGCGCCCGCCCGCGTCGGGCCTCCCGCGTCCCGATGGTATGGACCTTGATGCGGCGGAGGGGCTTGGCACTCCCGGGGGTCGAGGAACTCGCTTTGGATGACGCTGCCCGAGATCTCTGCGTTGCGCAGTTGAGCCGCGAAGTCGCGCTCCTCTGCCGGCGCGACGGGGTCGTTTCCTGGGCCGACGGCCGCGCGGACCGCGTGCTCGGGGCTGTGACGAAATTGCCGCTGTCGGCCCGTGCCGTACCGGGCACAGAGGCAAAAGTGTCGGGCCTCGTCGCCCGCGCGTGCGACGGACCCGTCGAGGGCTTCGAGCTGTCGCTCCTCGCCTTCGGGCGCCCTGCGACCTTCGCCTTCTCCGGCGTCCCGTGCGCGGACGGCGCGATGCTCGTCGGGCGTCTCCTCGCGGAGGACGTCGCGAAGCTCGGCGAGGTCTCCGCCGCGATGGCGGAGCTCGGCGAGCTCCATCGGGAGACGCAGCGCCAGAAGCGGGAGATCTCACGCCAGAACGACGACCTCGCGCGCGCGAACCGCGAGCTCTCCGACTCGAACCGCGCGCTGCTCACGATGCACGCCGTGCTCGACGACAAGAACGACGCGCTCCGCCACGCGTCCGACGTCAAGACGCGCGTCGTCGCGAACGTCAGCCACGAGTTCCGGACGCCGATCAACTCCATCCTGGGCCTCAGCCAGCTGCTGCTCGATCGGCTCGACGGCGAGCTCACCGCCGAGCAAGAGAAGCAGGTGCGCTTCGTCCGCTCGAGCGCGGAGACGTTGAGCGTCCTCGTCAACGACCTGCTCGACCTCTCACGCATCGAGGCCGGCCGCCACGAGCTCCGCGCCACGGAGTTCGACGTCGCCGAGCTGCTCTCCTCGCTGCGCGGGATGATGAAGCCGCTCGTCCACCCCGAGGTCGACCTCGTCGTCGACGAGCCGGCGCCGCTCCCGCGCATGCACACCGACGCAGGAAAGCTCTCGCAGATCCTGCGAAACCTGGTCTCCAACGCGATCAAGTTCACGACCCGGGGCGTCATCCGCGTGAGGGCGCTGCCCTCCGACGACGGGCGGGTGCGGTTCGAGGTCTCCGACACCGGCATCGGCATCGCCTCGGCGGATCACGATCGCGTGTTCGAGGAGTTCACTCAGATCGACAGTCCGGTCCAGAGCCGGGTGCAGGGCAGCGGCCTCGGCCTTCACCTCTCGCGGAAGTTCGCCGAGCTCCTCGGCGGCTCGCTCACCCTGCGGAGCGAGCTCGGCGAAGGCTCGACCTTCGTCCTCGAGGTGCCCGTCCTCCACGAGGAGGTCGCGACGGTGCACACGATGACGGAGAAGGCCGCCAAGATCGACGCGAGCAAGCGTCAGGTCCTCGTCGTCGAGGACAACCGGCAGACGCTCTTCTTCTACGAGCGATACCTGAGCAGCGCCGGGTTCCAGGTGATCCCGGCGCGCACCGTCGACGAGGCGCGGGCGGCGCTCGCGCGGCTCCACCCCGCGGCGATCGTCCTCGACGTCATGCTCGAGGGCGAGGTCACGTGGAGCTTCCTCGCCGAGCTGAAGGAGGGCGACGCGACGCGCGACATCCCGGTGATGGTCGTCACCGTCGTCGACCGCGCGCAGAAGGCGCGCGCGCTCGGCGCCGACGAGTTCTGGCTCAAGCCGGTGGACGGCGATCGCATGATCCGCAAGCTCGCCGAGCTGGCCAAGCGTGGCTCGGTGGGGCGCGTTCTCGTGATCGACGACGACGAGGCTGCGCGCTACATGGTGCGCAAGCTGCTCGCCAGCGCGCCCTACACGGTCTTCGAGGCGGCCGACGGCGCGACGGGAGTGGAGCTCGCGCGGACGCAGCGGCCGGACGTCATCTTCCTCGACTTCCTGCTCCAGAACGAGACGGCCTTCGACGTCCTCGACGACCTCAAGGCCGACCCCAGCACCCGGTCCATCCCCATCATCATCCAGACCGCCAAGACCCTCGACGACACCGAGCGCGAGAAGCTCGAGCGCGAGACCGCGGCGATCCTCGCGAAGCAGAGCCTGTCTCGCGAGATCGCGATCACGCGGATCCGCGAGGCGCTCGAAGCGTCGGGCCTGAACGCCGATCGAGCGAGGACGCTGTGACCGAGACGAGCTCCGCCAGCGTCATCCTCAACGTCAACGACTCCGTGGCGAACCGCTACTTCGTCACGCGCGTCCTTCGTGCGGCCGGCTGGACCGTGCTCGAGGCGGAGACCGGCGGCGCCGGCATCGCGATGGCGCGCGAGCATCTCCCGAGCTTGATCGTCCTCGACGTCAAGCTTCCGGACATGAGCGGGCACGAGGTGTGCCGTGTGCTGAGGGCCGATCCCGCGACGGCTCACGTCCGCGTCATCCAGACGTCGGCGACCTTCGTGACCAGCGAGGGCAAGGCGCGGGGCCTCGAGGCGGGCGCCGACCAGTACCTGACGCAGCCGTTCGAGTCGGTCGAGCTCGTCGCGATGGTGCGCGGGCTCTTGCGGCTGAACGAGAAGGAAGCCGAGGCGCGCGAGAAGGCCGAGGCGCTCACCGAGGCCCACCGGAGGAAGGACGAGTTCCTCGCGATGCTCGCGCACGAGCTCCGGAACCCTCTCTCCGCGATCATGACCGCCAACACGCTGCTCGAAGGGCTCGAGCTCCCCCCGACCGGCCTCCGGCTCTCCGCGACGATCGGCCGGCAGACCCGGCACCTCGCGCGGCTCGTGGACGATCTGCTCGACGTGGCGCGGATCACCAGCCGGAAGATCCAGCTGCGGCGCGCGCCGCTCGACCTCGGCACGCTCGTCGAGCGGTTCGCCGCCGGCGACGCCGCCGGCGTGACCAAGAACCACCAGCTCTCGGTCGCGATCAGCGACGAGCCGATCTGGGTCGACGGCGACGCGACCCGGCTCGAGCAGGTCATGTCGAACCTCGTGAGCAACGCGGCCAAGTACACGGCGCGCGGAGGAGCGATCGCGATCGAGCTCGCCTCGGAGGGGACGGGCGAGCAGCGGCGGGCGGTCATCACCGTCCGCGACGACGGCGTCGGCATCTCGAAGGAGAACCTCGGCGCGGTGTTCGAGCTCTTCTTCCAGGCCGACGCGACGCTGGCGCGTTCGCAGAGCGGTCTCGGCATCGGCCTGACGATGGTGAAGCAGCTCGTCGAGATGCACGACGGCACGGTCAGCGTCTCGTCGCGAGGCGTCGGGGAGGGGGCGGAGTTCCGCGTCGAGCTGCCGGCCGTCGCGTCGCGCTCGCGCCCCGTCACCAGCCCACCGATCGTCGCGAGCGATCGGCGGCTCGCCGTCCTCGTCATCGACGACAACGTCGACTCGTGCGAGCTCGTCGGCCTCTCCTTCGAGAAGCAGGGCCACGCGGTCACGCTGGCGTCCGACGGCAAGGAGGGGCTGAAGCTCGCCCTCGAGGGATCCTTCGACCTCGCGATCGTCGACATCGGGCTGCCGACGCTCGACGGCTACGAGATCGCGCGCGCCGTCCGCGCGGAGCGCAAGGACGACGGCCCGCTGCTGATCGCGCTCACCGGGTACGGTCGTCTGGAGGACAAGCAGCGCGCGCGCGAGGCGGGCTTCGACGTCCACCTCGTCAAGCCCGTGAGCGTCCACGACATCCACCGCCTGATCGGGCGACTCCTCTCCGAACGGGCGCCTGGTCAGAAGCGCAGCGCATGACCCTCACGGCTCCTCGTCGTTCGGACCTGGCCGACCTCCAGGCGCGCTACCTCGCCGCGCAGCTCCGCGGCGATCGCCGCGAGGCCGTCCGCGTCGTCGTCGCCGACGGGCTCGACCGCGGCGTATCGCTCGACGAGCTGATCGAGCACGTGGTCGGGAGCGCGCAGCGCGAGATCGGCCGGCTCTGGGAGCGGAACGAGCTCGGCGTCGCCGACGAGCACATGGCGACGGCGATCTCGAACCTCGTCCTCGCCCAGCTCTACGAGCGAGCGGCGGCCGCCGAGCGCAACGGCAAGGACGTGGTCGTCGCGTGCGTCGAAGGCGAGCTCCACGATCTCCCTGCCCGTCTCGTCGCCGACGCGCTCGACGTCGCGGGCTTCGACGTCCGTTTCCTCGGCGCGAACGTGCCGACGGACGCCTTGCTCGCGGTGCTCGCGGCGCGCCGGCCGGACCTCGTGGCGCTCTCGGCCACGATGAGCTTTCACTCGGGCTCCGTCCGCGACGCCGTCTCGCGGATCCGGGCCGAGCACGGAGGCGCCATCGCCATCGCCGTCGGCGGCGCGGCGTGCGACTGGGACGGGGTGCTCGTCGCCGATCTCCAGCCCGATCTCACCGCCGAGAGCGCGCGCGAGCTCGTCGCGCGAGCGCGGCGCCTCCTCGGAGTCGAATCGTGACGACCGCGCTCGCCGATCGCCTCCGCGCCGACAAGGGCCGCCTCGCCGTCCGCGTCGTCGACGAGATGTTCGC
Organism: Labilithrix sp.; assembly: GCA_019637195.1. Lineage (GTDB taxonomy): Bacteria > Myxococcota_A > Polyangia > Polyangiales > Polyangiaceae > Labilithrix. The sequence continues at coordinate 15,192 of JAHBWA010000088.1, forward strand.
CGAGGATCCGTTCTGGGCAGACCGCTACGCGGCTCGCGGTCGTCGGTTCGCCGAGGAGGACCTCGGCTACCACGTAGAGTATCTCGCCCAGGCGCTCGTCGCGCGGGACGCCGGCGTGCTCGAGCGGTACGCCCGATGGCTGCAGAGCGTCCTGACCGCGCGGGGGATGTGCACGGCCCACCTCGACGAGTCGTTCGCCCGGCTCGCCACGGCGATCGCGGAGGTCGAGCTCGAGGAGGAGCGCCTCGTGCCGGCGTACCTCGGCGCCGCGCGCCGCGCGCTGAGCTACCCCGACGGCGCGGCGCGAGCGCTGCAAGACGCGTCCGGAGCGATCGCCGCGCGCGCCGTCTCCCTCGTCGCCGAACGGTTCCCGCTGGAGGCCGACAGCGCGTCCGTCGGCGCCGACGTCGCGCGGCTGCTCGCGTACGCGGCCGACGCGCTCGCGCTGGCGCGCCCGGCGACGCTCGCGGCCTACCTGGCCTGGCGCGCCGACCATGTCCGGCGGAGCGGCGACGGCGGTCGGCGGAGCGCGACGCCGGGCACGCTCGTCGAGGCCGTGCGCGCGGGCCCCGAGCTGTCGCCGTCGCTCCGTGGAGACGTGATCGCGCTCTTCGAGCGGGGGTGCTCGTGAACCCCCTCGACGCGCGGTGCTCGACGAAGCCCCGCCGCGGATCGATGGCCTTGTCGATCAAGCGCCTCACCGCCTCCGCCCATCGCGACGCCGAAGCGGCCGTCGGGCGGGCGCGTCCGTTCGCCTCTCTCGGCTCGTACCGGGCGTACCTCACCAAGCTACACGCCTTCTACGAGGCGCTGGAGGCCCCGCTGTTCGAGCGGCTCGCGCTCCTCGTGCCGGACGCAGACGCGCGACGAAAGACGGGGCTCCTCGAGGCCGATCTGCGCTACCTGGGCGCCCTCGTCGATCCGGCCGCGCTCGGACGACCCCGTGTCCCGCGCATCTCCTCCCCCGCGGCAGCGATGGGGGTCGGCTACGTGCTCGAGGGCAAGACCCTGGGCAGTCGGTTTCTCCTCGAGCACGCTCGCCAGCTGGATCTCGACGTCGGACGTGGCGCCTCGTTCCTGGCCGGGTACGGCGGCCGGACGGGGCCGATGTGGCGCGTGTACCGCGACGCGCTCGAACACGTCGTCGTCGTCGGCGGTCGGCGCGCGGCGGTCGTCGCGGGGGCGCTCGCCACCTTCGCGTCGTTCACGCGCTGGATCGACACGGACGCGGGCGGCGCGAGGCCCTCCGGTTTGGGCGGAGCGGCGACGGAAAGCCGCGCCGCTTGCCCCGCCGCGGAGTGAAAAATCCAGGGGTAGCGGTCTTTTGACCTGAGCCGTTGCGCGGTATCCGACATGTGGTATGTGCTCGCTCTGTAAGCGAGGAAGACCTACCTATGACGATCCGCAGCCTCATCCCTGTCGCGCTCCTTGTCTCCGCCTCCTTCTCCGTGGTCGCTTGCTCCACCACGTCCGAGGAGGGCCTCTTCGACGAAGACCGCTGCAACGACGAGGGCGTGAGCTGTCAGGCGTACGGACGGAAGAACTACGAGAACAAGCCGGCCGCCTACGAGCTCGGCAACGGCGCTCGCGCTCCGCGGCTCAGGCTCATCCACGAGGGGCAGCCGGGCTGGGATCCGATCGACCTCGAGTTCAATCCGCGTCGCCCGCGCGAGCTGTGGATCATGAACTACGCGACGAGCCACATGACGATCGTCCGCAACGCGGGCACGTCGCAGGCGCAGGCGATCGAGCGCCGGGATCCGGCCTACTCGCACTACATGTACAAGCCCGCGGGGATCGCGATGGCGGGGGAGCACCCGGAGTGGGGGCAGCTCTGGGCCACTTGCGGCGACAACAACAGCTTCGGCAACTACCACATGGGGCCGACGCTCTACTCCGCGGAGCTCGACATCTTCGGCGGCCAGAACCCGCAGACGGGCCTCGGCTCGCACCTCGACATGCTCCACTCGACCTCGTTCTGCCGCGGTATCGCGTGGGCGGGTGAGGGCAACCAGTACTTCGCCTTCAACGCGCACAACAAGGCCATCGACTTCTACGACTTCGTGCAGGACCACGGCCCCGGCAACACCGATCACTCCGACGGCATCGTCCGCCGCTTCTGGAACAACCAGGTGAAGGGCGTCGACGGCGTGATGAGCAGCGTCGGCTGGAACCCCGACAACCAGAAGCTCTACGTCGCGGACACCGGCAACAAACGCATCCTCGTGCTCGATCCTTCGCAGGGGCAGCCGGTCGCGCCGTTCCCGGGCACCGAGATCATCGCCGAGCGTCGCTACTTCGAGACGCCGCTCGAGGTCCTCACGGAGGACGGCGTGCTCGAGGAGCCGAGCGGCATCGAGGCGTCCGGCGGGCTCGCGTTCGTCACCGACGCGAAGACCAGCCAGATCCACGCGTTCGACGTCGAGACCGGCGCGCGTGTCCGTTCGCTCGACACGGGGCTCCCGACCGGCTCGCTCGCAGGCCTGAACTTCGGCCCCGACGGCAAGATCTACTTCGTCGACCGCAAGGCGAGCCGCGTCTACCGGATCGATCCCTGATCGACGAACGCTTCCTTCCTTCGTAGTCCGCCGGCTCCACCCGCCGCGCGGCGCCCACCCGAAGCCCCGATCCGGTCGCGCGCCGCGCCGGTCGGGGCTTCGTCGCGATTCGTCAGGGCTTCGTCGCGACCACGGAGACCGCGCCCGCGCGCGCGGGCACGCGGACGATCAGCGTCTTGTTCGCGGCGTCGTGGAAGAAGCCCGCGGCGCCGCTCGCCACGAGGGCCTCCTCGCTCGCCTGCGCCGTGAGCGTCGCGCCGTCGAGCGTGACCGAGGTCGGCGGGTCGTCGAAGCGCACGCGGAGCGCGAGCGGCTTCACCGCGGTCGAGACGTCGACCTCGACCTGGGCGCCGTCCTTGACGGCGATCGTCGTCGTCGCGTCGTCGTCCTCGCGGAGCGCGAACGTGCTGCCGGTCGCCGAGGGCCAGACGAGGATCGTGTGCGCGCCCTTGGCGCCGGCGCCGCCGAGCCCGAGGAGATCATCGGGATCGTCGACGTTCATCGGGACGATCGCGCCCTCCTTCGCGAAGAGCGGGATCTTGAGGCGGTCGGCCGAGAAGTCGGCTTGCGCGGTCGTGCCGCCCTCCGCGGCCTCGCCGGTCCACCAGTCGTACCAGCGCGCGCCCGCCGGCAGCGGGACCGAGCGGATGCCCGTCTCGTCGAGGATCGGCGCGACGAGGAACGCTTCACCGAGCTCGTAGCGGTAGTCGCCGGGCCACGACGCCGCCTCGCCGATCGGCGCGACGATGCTCGTCCCCGGCTTGGCCCAGGCCTCCTCGGAGCGCGAGTAGAGGAAGGGCACGAGCGCGTGGTGCAGGAGTGACCAGTACTTGTAGAGCGCGACGGTCTCCTCGACGTGATCGGGGACCGTCCACGGCGTGAGGTTCGCCCGGCCGTGGAGCTGGAAGAAGGGAGAGAGGGCGCCCACCGCGGTCCAGCGCGCGAAGTTCAGCGTGTCGAACGGGATCTTCGGGCCGAGCAGGTTCTTGTCGTCGGCGTCGAGGTAGCCGCCGACGTCCGAGCCGACCATCGGGTAGCCCGCGCGCGCCGAGACGGCCTGGTGGTCGAGCGCGTCGGCGAGGCCGACCCAGTCGCGGCGGTTGTCCCCCATCCACGCGACCGGGGCGTGCTCTCGCTTCGCGAAGAAGCGCCCGGCGAACTCGTACGACTCGTCCCACGCGCGGACCATCGTGACGAAGTCGCGTCCGCGCTTGGACCGCCCGTAGGCGAGGAAGTCCTCGTAATAGAGCTCCGAGTAGCGCTGCAGCGGGACCTCGCCCTCGGCGAGGCGCACGGTGGGCTCGGTGATGTAGCTCTCGCCGAAGTCGAGCTTCCATCCGTCGATCAACGCGAGGACGTCGTCCTGCTGGCGGTGCCACCACGTGCGCGCGCGCGGGTTGGAGAAGTCGACGAACGCGCCGCGCCCCTTCCACCAGCCGTAGAGCTCGCCGTCGTCGAGGAAGAGCTTGCACGTGAGGCCTTCCTCGAGGTTCGGTGACGGGCCCTCGTAGGCGTCCCCGCCGGGCTCGAAGTCGTAGCTGATCTGGTTCACCGCGGACGTGATCCAGAGGACGACCTTGACCCCGCGATCGTGCATGTCGCGCACGAGACCGGGGAAGTCACCGTAGCGCGTGGGGTTCGGGATGAACGTGTTGTAGTGCGTCTCCCACGGGCTATCGAGGACGACCGCGCCGACCGGGATCCCGCGCTCGCGGAAGCCGTCGACGAACGCGTACGTGTCCGCGCGGTCGGAGATGTCCTTGCTGATCCACGGCTCGAACGCCCAGCGCGGCGTGTGGAGGGCGGGCGCGGGGAGCGGCTCTTCGGGCGCGATCTCGGGGCACGGCTCGGCGGGGGGCGGAGGCGGGGCCTCGGCAGCGGTGTCGGAACCACACGCCGCGAGCGCGGCGAAGAACCAGGGAAGGACGGTAAAGCGACGCACGGAGGCAGGTATAGAGCAACACGAGCACGCGCGCCGGTCTCGAATGCCAAACCCGAGGCGACGGGAGGGGATCGAGCGCAGACGAGCGACCATTTCGCTGTCGCCTTCGCACCACAGATCCGAGCCGGGTGTTGCATGTCGGCACCGTCCGACAGCCTCGCGCGCCGGCGCGTCATGACCAACGCGTCGCATCGTGCCGTCGTCGGGAGACAGGAAGCCCAGCGTTTTCGCTGCGTACGGCAGCGGCAGCGGCGGCGCGGCACGGAAGTCGCTAGCCTCGACGTATGCATCATGCAAGGTGGTGTCTGCTTGGTCTTCTCCCGCTGCTGGTCTCCGCTCCGGCCTGCTCGAACGACTCCGAGGACGACGACAAGTTCTCCGAGAGCCATCAGGTGAGCGAGCTGAACGCGTCTTACGGCGCGTTCGCCGACGACGGCCGGCTCAGGATCTTCGCTGCGCTCCTCGGTCGGAAGGGGTTCGTTCGTCTGCGCGGCGGCGACACCATCGAGATCGACGTCGACGGTCAGCGCACGCCGAACACCGAGCGCCTGCTCGACGATCGGGTCCACTACATCGCCGACGTGCCGGCGCCGCGGGGGGAGACCGAGGTCACGGTCACCTTCGTGCGCGGCGTCGAGCGCGTCGTCGGCAAGATCCGGATCTACTCGGCGTTCGATCTGAAGGCGCCGCCCACGAGCCTCAAGAAGGGCGCGAGCGCCGAGATCGACGTCGATCCGCGCCCGGACCTCTCCAAATGGCCTGGGTTCTTCGGGCCGGGCCTCGTCGGCAAGGCGGAGCTGATCGGCGAGTGCATCGAGACCGGATCGCAGCTCGTCGATTTGTGTGCGAGAGGCAGCGAGGCGGGGAAGTGCACGCAGGCGTATCCGCTCTCGCTCGACAGCTCGAAGTTGATCCTGCGGCCGGGCACGAGCTCCTGCAACGTCGCGGTGCACGTGCGCCTCGCCGCGGGCGGTTCGCCGTTCGAGGGGACGGGGCCGGCGAAGGAGACGTTCAAGGGAGGCGGCTTCGAGGGCTACCGGGTCCGCGCGTTCGATCTCGAGCTCACGGACTGACGGGGCGCAGCGCGCATCGCGGCGGCGCTCAAGACGGCTGCCGCGCGCCGTGCGTCCGGACGTCGGAGTGGGGAAGCAGGCGGGAGACCGTCCCCTCGAGCTCGTTCAGCGTGAAGGGCTTCGGCAGCACGGCGGCGATCTTCGCGCTGGTGAGCGCCTCGGGCGGCAGGCCGACGTCGCGCCCGCTCACGAGGACGATGGGGGAGGCGTGCCCGAGGCGCGTGAGCTCCTGCGCGAACGCGATGCCGTCCAGCGTGGGCATGGTCATGTCGGTGAGCACGAGGTCGAAGGAGCGGTCTGAGCGCTTGCAGTGCTCGAGCGCGGCGTGTGGGTCGCGCTCGAAGACGACGTCGTGACCGAGCGCCTCGAGGAGCAGCTGGAGGGACTTGCCGACGTTGGGATCGTCGTCGACGACGAGCATGCGCGCGCGGTCGGGCGGCGGCGGGCCGCTCGTCGAGGAACGGATCGGCGGCGGCCCGGACGCGCGGCGTGACTCCTCGAGCACCGGCAAGGCGATCACGAACGTCGTCCCGCGGCCCGGCGTGGAGGTGACGTGCACCGCGCCCCCGTGCGCCCGCGCGATCCCTTGCACCGCGAAGAGGCCGAGCCCGCTGCCGTTGCCGAGCGGCTTGCCGGAGAAGAACGGGTCGAACAGGCGCGCCTTGGTGGCCTCGTCGATCCCGCGGCCCTCGTCGTGGAACCGGAGGAGCGCGTACGCGCCGGGCGGGACGGGGAACGACGCGTCCTCCGCGGTCAGCTGGCGGATCTCGAGCGAGAGCTCGACGCGCGCCGTCGCGCAGGTGCCCATCGCCTCGATCGCGTTCTTTCCCACGTTCAAGAGGGCGCGATGGAGCTGGCTCGCGTCCCCGCGCACGCGCGCGCCGCCCGGCGGCGCCGTCACGGCGATGTCCCACTCCGGCCGGAACGCCCGGAGCGTGGTCGCGATCTCGTCGAGCAACGGGCCGAGCTCGACGACCCGCAGGCTCAGATCGCCGCCCCTCGCGAAGCTCGCGAGGTTGCCGGTGAGGTCACGCCCCCGCTGCACGGCGCCGAGGATCGCGTCGAGGTAGTCGTTGACCTGCGCGGGCGACGACGCGGCGTTCGCGCGCTCTGCGAAGCTCGAGATCGTGACGAGGAGGTTGTTGAAGTCGTGCGCGAGGCTCCCGGTCAGGATGCCGAGCGCGTCGAGCATCTCGTCGTGCTCGAGGCGGGCCGCGAGCTTCGTCGCCTCCGTGCTCTCCGTCACGTCGCGCAGCGCCACCGCGCACCCGGTCGGGATCGCGGCGACCGTGGCCTCGAACGACCGCGTTCGCCCGGTCGGCTCGTCGTCGGGGATGGTCAGGTCGAGCCGCAGCGGGCTCGTCGACGCCCGCGCCTGATCGAGCGCGGGGACGAGCTTCGACGGCGCGTCCGCGAAGCAGTCTCCGATCGGCTGGCCCTCCCAGCGCGTGAAGTCCAGCGCAGGCAGCGCGGCGCCTCCGACGGTGACGCGCGAGACGCGGGCGGTGCGGTCGAGGAAGACGAAGACCTGATCGCTCGTCGGGACGATGAGGTCCTCGTCGACGTCCGCGGCGCTGGCCCCGCGTCCTTCACGGACCTCGACCGTCACCAGGTTCGGAGCGAGGGCCTGCAGCGCCGAGAGGCTGCGCCGGTGCCAGGTCTGACCGTCCTGCGACGCGAAGCGGACCTTGTACCGCTCGTGATCTTTCACGTGGTCGATCCACGTGACGAAGGCCTTGAAGCACGTCGACGTCATGAACTCGAGGTTGCAGAAGTCGACCACGACGCGCGGGACGTTCAGGCGCACGGCGTCCGCGTCGACCTGCGCGAGCAGCTGGCGGATCTTCTCGCGAACGGGCGTCTCCGCCTCGCCGTAGAAGACGACGCGGATGTCGCCTTCGACCAGCTTCGCGGAGGCCTGACAGCGTTCGTCGTTGATACTCGCGCGGACGAGAGCGGCCACGTTTCGGAAGCTATCGGAGTGAGCCGGCCGCGTCGATGGATCATCCGGGGTGGCGTGAGCGCGGAGGCGGGCGATAGTCGGCATCTCATCGAAATGAGAGTGAATCGCTGGATCCGGTGAATCGGTGCTCACCGTCGATTTTTGGCGGGCTGCGTGGCGTGGCGGCCGCCCACGCCGTGAGCGCGCGGGGTTCCTCCGCGGCGCGAGGTCGCGACGCCGCTCGCCCGGGAGCGGATCGGGGGGATGAGGGGCCGAGAGATCGGCGGGCGACGGTGAATCGAATCGCGCCTCACGACGTCGAAGGGACCGCGTCGCGATCGGCGCCACTTGGACTGGGAGTCACGATGCTTGGAAGAGTCTTGGTTCTTGGCGGGCTTGCGCTCGTCTCGTTCATGGGATGCTCGTCGAGCGACGACGCCGCGGCGGGCGGCGGTGCGGCGAACGGCGACGCTGGGAGCGGAGACCCCGACCCGGCCGGCGGGCAGGACGCCGGCGGCGCGTGTACGCCGGCGTCGCTGGCGCCCGTCACCGCGGTGCCGAAGGACGCCCGGCTCGTCGACCTGGCGGTCGACGCCGAGGGCGCGTGGCTCCTCGTTCGCGGCCAGAGCGAGCGATCGCTCACCGTCGTCCGGCCGAGCGGCGAGAGCAAGGTGCTCGAGGCGGCGAACGTCACGGCGGCGGCGCTCTCGGGGCGATCGGACGGGAAGGTCTGCGCCGCGTGGGGGGTGAGCCAGCCCTCCGCCGCCGTGCACTACGCTTGTGGCCCCGACTTCGCGCGCGTGGACACAGGCCTCGCGCTGGAGATCGACGCGGACGCGCCGCTCGCCCTCCACGACGAGCCGACCGCGGGGGCCATGCTGTTCCAGGGGAAGTTCGCCTCGTTGGACGGCGTCGCGCGCGCCGGATCCGACTTTCGAGACGCGAACATCATGGAGTCGTCGATCTCCTACCCCGGCGGCGTCCACGCGCTGACGGGGGCCCAGGAAGGGGCGCCGTACTGCTTCGTCGCGAGTCAAGGAGCCGGCGCGGCGCCGATCGTCGTCAAGAGCTGGATGAGGAGCGGGAGCGCCAACTCCTGGGGCTCGGTCTCCCTCGACGGCGCGAGCGCGACGTGGTGCGCCGCCGCGTTCTCGGGCGCGACGCTCGGAGTGCTCGCCACCGGCGGCGGCGAGGCGAAGTTCGCGACCGGAGTGAAGCAGGGCGACTTCGCGGGCCAGCTGGCCGCGGAGCGCTTCGGCGCGACCGAGGTGCGGGTCGCAGACCTCGCGGCCGACGCAGAGGAGTTCGCGATCGTCTACGGCTCCGACGCGGGGGCGTTCCGCGCTTCGCGCGGCGCGAGCGCGAAGACGTGGGTGCTGTCGGCGCTCCCGGTGCCGGCTGGCGTGACGGTCACCGCGGCGTCCATCGCGAAGGACTCCGCTGGCGAGCACATCGCCGTCCAGGCGGGCGGCGTGACCTACTACCAGCGGTCCTGCCGCTGAGCGCCGCGGCGAACGCCCCCGTCAGAAGAAGATCGGGTTCGTGACGGCGAACGGCGTGCGATTCGGGTGCACCGGCGACAGGTCCCCTCCGCCCTTCGCGTGGAACACGACCCAGTGGCGCGCGCTGCTCTGCGAGGCCGCGACGTTCACCGTGACCTCGTAGCGGTTGCCGGGATCGGCGCCGGGCAGCGCCGTGAGGGGGATCGTCTCCGTCGTGACGCCGTCGACGATCACCTCGAGCGACGTGGCCGCGAGCCAGCTCGGAGCCTGCACCACGACGTCGTAGGCGCCGGCCGTCGAGGTCCCGCCGGGGCCGACGCCGTCCGGAGCCTGGGCGGTGATGTAGAGCCCGCCGCTGATCGTCCCGGCGCCGGCGCGCAGGGCGTCGCGCACGAGCTCGGGCGTGAGCCTCGTCGGATCGTCGTGGCCGAAGCGCAGGCACGTCCGCGGGTAGCCGACCGGCGAGCTCCGCTGATCGTGGCTGTCGGACGCGCCCGTCGCCCAGTAGGTGTGGCCGGCGTTGAGGAGCGCGAACCAGTCGGCGACCGACTTGTCCCGGTTCTCCTCGAGATCGCTGTCGTTGAAGACCTCGATGGCGCCGAACTCGTTGCTCCACAGCTCCGGATCGCCCTTGCCGGTGGCGCGATCGAGGCTCGCCGCGCTGAAGTAGCCGCCGAAGCCTGCGCTGCTCGGGTGGTTGATGATGAGGACCGGCTTCTCCGGCAGCTCGTTCACCTGCTTGAAGAAGCCGGGCGGCTGCTTGCCGACCCAGTCGATGGCGCCGTTGTTCGGCGCGCCCTCGCGCGGGTAGAGCGGGATGACGCCGAAGTGGCCCCACGTGAAGGTCGTCAGCTCCTCGGAGGGCATGCCGAACGCCCACTTGGTCAGGCCGAGGCGCTGGATGATCGGCTGAAAGTCGATGACCCACTCGTGCTCGCTCGAGACGGGGATGTCGAGTCCGTCGGCGATCGCGCCCTTGACCTTCTCGTCGGCGGGGTCCGAGGAGTCGGCCGAGTAGAACGAGTGGATGTGGAAGTCGGCGCACATGACGCCCGTGGTGTCGACCGCGCGCGGCAGGGCCGCGTCGATCACGGCGGGCACCGCCGCGGAGGCGCTCACCGGCGTGTCGAGGATGTCGTACTCGTAGCCGCGTGAGACGATCACGCGGTAGTCGCCCGGCGGCACTGGGAGCACGGTGTTGCCGGTGACGGCGAAGTCCTGCCAGAGCCGTCCGTTCAGCTCTTCGCGCAGGCCGAACGTGTCGGGCGCTGGAGTCGGCGGCTTCGCCGGGATGACCTGGACGCGCACGGGGATCGCGTCGCCCGTGGCGCCGTCCGTGGCCTTCACCTCGATCGTGGCGCGCCTCGGCAGGGTGAGATCGGCGGTGGCCGCGCCGTCGGCGACCGCGGTGGCGGGCGGGATCGCCCAGCCCTTCAGCGTCGGCGTGAGCGAGACGGCGCCCGGGGGCACGTGCAGGACGTACCCGCCTTCGGCGTCGGTGAGCGCGCGCGTCAGGTACCGGCCGTCGGGCGCGGTCGCGTGCACGAGCGCGCCGCCGAGGCCCTCGCCGCCCTCTTCCTTCAGCGTGCCGCGGACCTCGCGCCACGCCGGCTCGCCGTACGCGCGGCGCTTCGCCTCGAGCAGCCCGTCGATGCCGGGGCTGCCGGTCGCGAGCTCGAGGTAGTCGACGGTCTTCGTCTCGCAGGCCTCGGCCGAGAGGCCCTGGACGCTGAAGAGCTGGAAGCCGCTCACCTCGAGCTCGGAGCGGATCGGCCGGCCCTCGGCGGCGCGGACGAGGAACGCCGACTCGCCGCTGTCGAACGCCACCCACGGCACCTCGCCCTTCGGCGCGCCGAACCCATTGGCCTCCGTGAAGATCTTGCTCCGCGAGGCGTGGAAGAAGCCGACGCGCTGGAGGTTCGCGAAGTCGACGAGCTCGTCGCTCGCGTTCGCGATCGAGAGGCGGTAGGTGATCTTCTCGGCGCCCGGCTCGAGGACGTAGTCGATCGCCGCGGGGAAGCCGTACTCGGCCTGGGACAGCGCCTTGAACGTGTCGAGGAACGGGATGTTCTCGAGGACGCCCGAGACGCGCACGATCGCCGCCTTGCCGTCGCTGCCATCGGCGATGACGCTCACCTTGTCGGGCCTCACGGTCTGGCGCGACAGCGCCACGAGCGTCTCGCCGTACTGCGAGACACCGGTGGGCTTGCCGTCGGCGCCGACCGGCTCGATCGCGACGATGTCACCGCCGAACGGCGAGTAGCCGTCGGCGCGGCCCTCGGCCTCGATGTAGACGGCGATGCGATCGTTCGCGAGCGCGAAGTCGCCCACGCGGACATGATGGCGCGCGACGGGGCTCCGGACGATCTGCGCGGCGTCCACGATCTTGCCGGCGCGCGCCTGGCCGGCCGCCTTGGCGCCGAAGGGATCGGCGTGACCGTCGCCGCCGCTCTCGAAGCGGAAGTCCGCGAGGCCGTTGCAAGGAACCGTCACCGCGGAGCGGGCGGGATCGGAGGAGCAAGCGAAGATGGCGACGCCGAGGGCGGCGAGCAAGAGACCACGGCACTTCATGGATCCGGATGTTAGACGTCCTGGCCGAGCCGCGCGAGCGGCCCTCGCCCTCGTGGCGGCATGGAGACGCGTGGCGCGGCGCGTCGGACGGCGCCGACGCCGGCGCGCTCGGGCCTCGCGCGTCGGCTCACTCGAGCGGCCGCCACCAGCTCTTCACCGTGGCCCACACGCCGAGCCGCTCGCGGAGCGACTTCGCGGCGACGGTGGCGTGGCCGCGCATCGCGATCGCGTCGCCGCGCTGCACGGTGAAGCCGTAGCGGGTGCGGATGTAGATCTCCGCGGCTCTCTCGAGCGCGGGCGTCGAGCGCTCGACCGCGCGGATCCGCGTCATGAGCTGCTCGACGGAGTCGGCTGACGTCGGCACGACGCCGGCGTCCTCGGCGGCGATGCGGACGTACTCCCAGAGGTTGTCGATGCGCTCGGACGGCGGCGTCGGCACCACCGGCGTCTTGAGGTGCGAGAGGAGGAGCGCGCGCTTCGCCGGCCGGTAGAGGAGGAGCAAGAAGAGCAGCGGCCAGAGCTTCGGCAGCGTCTCCTTCGCGGCCGCCGCCATCCTCCGGAGCTCGCGGAGCATCGCCTCGCCGTCGAAGTCCGGCGTGTTGCGCTCGCGGTCTTGCTCGCTGGACTCCTGCTGAGTCTGGCGATCCCCCTTGCCGGTGCGCCAGAGGTAGGGCGCGAGCAGCGCGGTGCCGCCGAAGAGCAGCGCCGCGACGACGAGGAGCGGCACCACGTTGCGCCGCGGGATCGCCGAGGCGCGCGTCTTCTTCGCCTCTGCCTTCGAGATGCGTCGGGCCGCGGCGCCCGAGAGCGCCTGCCACATCTCGACGCGCGCCGCCTGCTTCGCGGCGAGGTAGAAGAGCCAGAGGACGAGGAAGCACCCGAGATAGACGAGCGGGACCGGCAGCCAGGCCGAGACCTTGTTCTCTTCCCACTCCCGGACGCGGCCCTCCTCGTTCAGTATCAAGAATACGCCGCCGATCCAGCCGACCGCCGGCCAGAACGACGCGAAGAGCTCCCAGCGGTGCATGAGCGACAGGAGCCCGCACGGGAACGCGAAGCAGAAGAAGACGAGCGGCACCGCGATGTACTCACCCCCGGGCGGGTCGCTGAGCTGCAGCATCCACACGGCCATCGCGATGAAGCAGCCGGACGCGATGAAGACGGGGAGCGCCCGCAGCCGCAGGATCGCGATGCCCTGACCGGCGAGGACGCCGACCAGGCCGGCGGCGGTCCCCAGCGCGAACATGAGGACGTCGCGCCCGCTCCCGCGCGAGTACCAGGCGGACGTGAGGACGAGCGTGAGCGAGCCGAGCGCGGTGAAGACGAAGTAGGCGAGCGCCGGGCGCCACGCGAGGCGCAGCGCCTCCCGGAGCGGCGGCGTCCAGCGCGGGACGCGCGTGCGGCTCGTCATCGGGCGCCCGCCGTCACGGGGCCTCCAGCGAGATGGCGAGGCCGCGGCGCCGGACGATCGTGACCGGCGCGTTCGCGGCGCGCGCGTGCTCGACCGCGAACGACGTCGCGCGCGCGAGCTCGGCGCGCACTTTCTCGGGCTTCGGCGGGCGAGGTGACAGCAGCGCGAGCAGGTCCGTCCGATTGTCGTCCGCGCCGACAGGGTAGTCGGAGATCAGGAGGCGGCGGAGGAAGCCGAGGTCGTCCGTCGGGGGATCGAGGACGACGGACGCGCCGTCCGCGATCACGAACGACGTGCCGGGTAGAGGGCGCGTGCTGCCGGCGAAGAGGCCGGCCGACACGACGATGCTGCTCGCCTTCGCGTTCGTCGGATCGGCGCGGCTCATCAGCGCGTCGGGATCGACCGCGTGCTGCCAGGCCGCGTCCGAGCCGATCGCCCGCCACTTGCGCTCCTCACCGCGCTTGCACTCGATCTCGCGGACGACGACCTCGTCGCCCTCGCGCACCGGCGCCACGAGCGTCACCTTCTCCCCGCGCTTCGAGAGCATGTGGGCGATCCCGATCCAGCCCTCGACGAGGAGGTCCAGCACGTCGTCCATCGCGTCGGGCGCGCGCGCCACCGCCCGCTCGCCCGCCTTGAGCTTGCGCCCGCCCGTGGTCGCCGCCATCCGCCAGCCCGGAGGGAGGAACGTGTCGAGGACGAGGCGCACGCGCGTCGGCGCGTAGGGGATCGCCTCGGCGACGCGGACCATGAGGTTGCCCGTGTTGATCGACTGCTTCCAGTGCACGCGCCGGAGGTCGTCGCCCTGCACGTAGGGGCGCGTGCGGAAGTGCTCCTCGGTGGCGATCCGCGCGAGGACGCTGAGCGGACCTTCGGCCTTCGAGCTCGAACGCGGCTTGCGATCGAACACGACGGGACGGAGCCGCGGCAACGAACGCAGCGACGCCGACGCGCGCGCCGCGACGAAGACGCGCGTGAGCCCGAGGACGTCCTCGTACCAGACGTCGGCGGGGCCGAGGCGGTAGACGCCGCGCGGCGTGCGCGGGAGCGGCGCCGAGACCGTGACCTCGGCGCGCGACACGCTGCGGTCGAGCGCGAAGCGGGTGTCGCCGCCGAGTCGGTGCGGGAGCTGCTCCTCGATGTGCATCCGGAACCCCGGCGGGACCGGGACGCGCGCGAGGAAGAAGCGCTCTTCGACCGGATCGCCGGCGTCGACGACGGTGGGGGACATCTCGCGGTCGATCGCCCCGCGACCGCGGCGGACGCGATCGTCGAAGGAGCGAACCGCGAACGCGGAGACGAGCGTGGCCGCGGTCGACGCGATGTACATGATCGCGAGGCCGGCGACCGCGAGCACGCCGAACTGGCCCCACTTGGCGCTGAGCGCGATCGCGACCATCACGAGCGAGATCGCGGCCATCCCCAGCCCGCGGCCGGTGAGGATGCGCACGTGTCGGTCGACGGCGTCGACGAAGACGCCGAAGCCGCGGCGCCCGGAGGAGCGCTGGAGGCGGATCTCGCGGCTCACCTTGACGGAGATCGCGGCGAGCTGCAGGACGAGCAGCGGGACGATGACCATCGCGAAGACGCTCGCGAACTGCCCTCCCGTCTCGGTGACCTCGCCGACGTCGAAGGCCATCCCCGTGAGCGCGCCCGTGAGCCAGGGGAGCACGAAGAGGAGCCCCGTGTGAAAGCCCGCTCGGAGGAGCCTGTAGAGCGTCCGCATCCTCGACGCTTCAAACGTATCGCGGCGCGGGGGGCGAGGGGGAGGAGAGTCGCGGAGGCCCCTGGGCGGCGGCAGGCGGGGGCCCGGTGTGGATCCGCGCTCGGCGCGCCGTCGGATCCGAGGAGCTCGCCCGGCGTCGGGATCCGTCCGTCGGCGCGAACGGTACGCCGTCCCTTGACTCTCCAGCAGGTGGAGACATCACTCTTCCTCGCCATGGCGAAGAGGCTCACGATCGGCGAGCTCTCGCGACGCACGGGAGTCCCGGTGAAGACGCTGCGGTTCTACTCGGACGAGGGGCTCTTGCCCCCGGCCGAGCGGTCGCAGAACAATTACCGCCTCTACGCGGAAGAGCACGTCGTCCGCATCGATCTCATCCGTACCCTCCGCGAGGCGGGGATCGGCCTCGAGGGGATCGGCCAGGTGCTCCGTCGCGACATCACGCTCGAGGAGGCGCTCCGCCTCCGTCTCGGCGCGATCGAGGCGCACGTCGCCTCGCTCCAGCGGGTGGCGTCGGCCCTCCGCGCCGCGATCCGCTCGGGAGCGACGGAAGAAGACCTGAGGAGGATCTCCATGGTGACACGTCTATCGAACGAAGAGCGCAGGAAGGTGGTCGAGGGGTTCTTCGAGAAGGTGGTGAGCGACTGGCCGCAGTCGAAGCAGTGGCTCAGCGGGATGGTCGAGGCGAGCGCGCCGGATCTCCCGGACGACGCCACGCCGGCGCAGCTCGACGCGTGGACCGAGCTCGTCACGCTCCTCGAGGATCCGTCCTTCATCGCGAGCATGCGCGCGCAGGCGTCGGACTTCTGGTCGAACGCGCTGGATCTACCGGCGATGCGCGAGGCGCAGGCCGAGGCGTCCCGCGTCGCCGGGGATGCGCGCGCGCGCGGCGTCGATCCGACCTCGCCGGAGGCCACCGCGATCGTTCGCGGCTTCATCGCCGCGATGGCGGCGGCGGCCGGGGGCGAGGATGAAGCGGCGGTCACGGAGCGCATGCGCGCGCTCTACGATGCGCGCGCCGAGCGGTACTGGGAGCTCGTCGCGATCATGAAGGGGCAGCCGATCTCGGACGGACCGTACGGTCCTTGGCGCTGGCTCGGCGCGGCCGTGCGTCATCACCTCACGGCCTGAGCCGAACAGGGCGGCGGAGTTCGGCCAGCGGGGCGGGCGTCAGGCCGGGCGGCGGGCGCCCGGTCAGGCGGGGGCCGGGACGCGCTCGAGGCAGTGGGCGACGAGCTCGCGGCCGACGCCGGAGTCGCTCGTCATCACGCGGTGGCCGAGCACGTCGGGCGCGAGCGCCTTGACGTCCTCGACCGAGACGAAGCTGCGCCCGGAGAACATCGCGCGCGCCTGACACGCGCGCGCCAAGAGCAGGGTCGAGCGCGGCGAGACCGAGCGCAAGTTTCGGTCGTCGGTGCGGATCGACTTGAGCACGGCGACGAAATAACGCCGCATCTCGGGCGAGACGTAGATCTTCGGGACCGACTTCTGCCAGTGGACGACGTCGGCCTTCGTGATCACGTGGCCGATGTTCGAGATCGCCGGCGTTTGCCCGAGGTGCACCTCGAGCATCTTCGCCTCGGCCTCCTCCGGAGGGTAGCCGACGGAGAGCATCATCATGAAGCGGTCGAGCTGCGCGGCGGGGAGCGGGTACGTGCCCTCGTCGTCGAGCGGGTTCATCGTGGCGATCGCGATGAACGGCAGCTCGAGCTTGTGCGTCGTGCCCTCGACCGTGACCTGACGCTCCTCCATGACCTCGAGCAGCGCGGACTGCGTCTTCGGCGGCGCGCGGTTGATCTCGTCGGCGAGCAGGACGTTCGTGAAGACCGGGCCGGCCTGGAACTGGAACGTCTTGTTCCGCATGTCGAAGACGTTCGAGCCCGAGACGTCCATCGGCAGCAGGTCCGGCGTGAACTGGATGCGCTTGAACGTGCAGTCGACGCTCGCGGCGAACGCCTTCGCGAGCATCGTCTTGCCGACGCCGGGCACGTCGCGGAGGAGCACGTGACCCTGCGCGGCCACGGCCCAGAGCAGACGCGCGATCACCTCGTCCTTGCCGAGGATCACCTTGCGGATGTTCGCGGCGACCTTCTGGAACTGCTCGGGGATCTGCGGGTCGACCGCCTCGTGCGCGGACAAACCAGGCGAGGAGCCGGACGGCTGCGGGACGTTCATCGGTCTCCCACGCTATCCGATCGGCCGGGGCGCTTCACGGAGAAGCTGGCGAGCAGGGGCGGCGATCGAGCGGACGAAGCCGGTCAGCGCTCCTTCGTCTCCTCGTCGCTCCATCGAGCCGAGAGGACGAAGCGCCGGAGCTTCAAGAAGAGCTGACGGGCGAGCGACGTGTTCATGCTCTCGTAGCCCCAGAGCCAGAACTCGAGCTTCTCGTCGTCGACGTGCCACGCGGTGGCGTAGGCGCGGATGACGCGGCGCTCGCTCTCGTCGGGCATGCCGTCGATCGACGCGGTCTCGCACATAAGCTTGACGACGTCCTCGCGGCGCTCCTTCGGCACGAGGTGGGCGACCTCCGACGGATGGTGGACGCAGAACTCGTGGTCTGCGAGCGGCGGCAGCCCCTCGCCCTCGAGGAACCGGTCGACGAGCGCGCGCTCCTCGGGGTGGACCTCGCCGTCGGCGGCGATCACGCTGACGAGCGGGTAGACGATCGCGCGCGGGGGCGCTGACGGCGGCGGTGGGGGGAGGGCGACGTCGCGCGCGCCCTCCGCGGAGCGCGGGGCAGGGGTCGCGGGACGTGCGGGGGGGACGAGCGGCGGCGCGAGCGGATCGGTCGCGGCGTACGCGGGATCCGGCAGCGTCTGCGCGAGCGGGTGCCCCTCGCTGCCGGCGCGTCGAGGCGCGAGCGCGACCCTCGGCGCGGCGGGCTCGCGCGGACCGAGGCCTCGCTTCGTCACGGGGGACGCGTCGCCGGTCGTCGTCCCCGCGCGCGCTGCGCTCGGAGACGTGGGGACCGCCTGCGCGGTCGTCGTCGCCGCGTCCTCGGGGGGCACGATCGCCGCGGTCGCGGGGGGCGTTGTCGACGGTCCTCGTGGCTCGCGCTCCCGGCGCGCGCTCCCGCCGGTCGTGCGCACGCCCATGTTGGCGAACGGATCGGCGAGGACCTCGAGCCGCTCACGCCGCTGGATCCCCACGAACAGCTCCGCGACGTCGCGCTCGACGAACGTGGCAGCGACGAGGGCCTCGCGGGATGGGAAGCCCTCGCGCTCGGCCCAGGCGTCGAGCGCCCCTTCGAGGTCCGTGAGCGCGCCGAAGCGCGTCGGGGCGCTCGCGTCCTCGAGCCTGGCTCGCGCCCCGCAGCGCGTACAGCGACGCTCGTCGATCGCGGCCTGGGAGAGCTCGTCCAGGCACGCCGGGCATCGGTTCGCCGGCACCTCCAGGAGCGGCTTCGCAGGCGCGCGGTCGAGCGTGCCTCGGCTCGCCGCCGCGCACAGCTTGCAGCGCGTCGCGGCGGGGAGGCCGAAGCGGCACGCCGGGATCTGCGCGTCGTAGACCTCGACCACTCCAGCCTCGAGGCCGCACGCGTCGCAGTCCGCGGTCAGCTCGACGGTCGCCAGGCCTGCCATTCGGAGGTGATGTTAGCGCCTCGATGACGGCGCGTGCAGCTCCCACGACCGAGCGTCCCCCGTCGCGCGCGCTCCTGTTCGGGGAGGTGCCCCGGAGCCGCCGCGCTCGCGCGGGGCGCGGGTGTGCCGCGGCGCCGTCGCGTCTCACGAGCGCTGGGCGACGAAGTCGAGGAGCAGCTCGTTGACGCGCTCCGGCGCGGCGTTCTGGACCCAGTGGGTCGCGTCGGGGATGTGGACGACGCGCGCGTGGGGGACGAAGCGCTTCGGAGGCTCGGCGAGCTCGCGGCCGAGCGCGAGGTCCTGGTCGCCCCAGATGACGAGGACATCCTGGTCGATCGTGCGCATCTTCGGGACGCGCCCGGTGAGCACGCGGCGCATGCTCGCGCGGTAGTACGCGAGCGCCGCCGGCACGACTCCAGGGACGCGCAAGGCCTCGACGTAGCGATCGATGTCGTCGTCGGGGAAGCCGTCCGCGCGGAACATCTTCCGGATGATGGCGAAGTCGTCCCGCGCCATGAGGCGCTCGGGGACGACGGGCAGCTGGAAGAAGAAGATGTACCAGCTCTTCTTGAGCTGGGCGGGGCGGCGGAGGCCGCGCATCATCGCGAGCGGGTGCGGCACGTTGAGGATCGCGAGGCGCTCGAGCATCTCGGGGTACTCGTTGGCGAAGGCCCACGCGACCATGGCGCCCCAGTCGTGGCCGACGACGATCGCCTTCGTGCGGCCGAGCGCGCGGATGAGGCCGGCGACGTCGCCTGCCAGGTTCTCCACCTCGTAGGCGGACGTGCCTCGCGGCTTGTCGGACTCGTTGTAGCCGCGCATGTCCGGCGCGACCGCCCAGATCCCGGCCTTGGCCATCGCGTCGAGCTGGTGGCGCCAGGACCACCAGAGCTCGGGGAACCCGTGCAGGAAGACGACGAGCGGCGTCGAGTCGGGGACGCCCGCCTCCATGCCCTCGGGTCGCGCCTCGGCGACGTGGAGGCGGACCTGGCCGACGTCGACGACGTGATGGAGGAAGCCGTCCGCGCGACGTTCGAGCGTGGTCGGCTGCCGGCTGCGTGCGGAGGCACCATTGGTCGACGGTTGGCTCATGCGGCTCCTCGGCTGGCTCCTTGCTTCGGCGGCGTGCGCGGCGCGTGAGCGCTCGGTCCTGCGTCAGCCCTCGATCCGTCGCGCGACGATCGCGGCGACCTCGGTGGTCTGTGGCTCGATCGGCGGGGGCAGCGCGCCGAGCGACATCAGCGTCTTCTCGGCGCGTGAGCGCAAGAAGCTGCGCGGGTCTCCGAGCATCGCCATCAGCTCGGGGACGAAGCGCTCGTCGTCGGGCGCGTTCTCGGCGATGACGGCGCGGAGCTGGTGGTTGTCCGATCGGAGCCCGGCGATGAGCACGTCGTTGCTCTCCGGGCGGTTCAGCTTCGCGAGCGCCCGCACGAACGCGACGAGGTGTGGCGGCGCGTCGTCGTACTCGTACGTCGACGTGGGCGGCTCCGCGAACAGGCGCGCCGTGGCCTCCGCGAGCGGACGCACCACGCGCTCGTCGCCGATCTCGGCGAGCCGCGTCGCGACGTTGTGGCGGAAGATACCGAGCGGATCGCGCACGGCCTCGACGAGCGCCTCGAGCCCGCCCGAGCGCTCGAGCTCCGGGAGCGCGAACGCGAAGTACGGCCGGACCCGCGTAGCCGGCAGGCCCCACGCCGCGAACGCCGAGTTGGCGGCGCGGCGGACCCGGTGATCGTCTCGCGTGACGAGGTGTCGGATCGCCGCGTGGCCGAGGAAGAGCGCGCCGGCCTCGATCCGCGCGCTCCGCTCGGTCGTGGCGATCGCGGCGAGCTCCTCGAGCGCGCGCAGGCCCCAGGCGCGCCGGCGCGAGGTCTCTTCCTGGCGAAACGCCGGCTCCCAGAGCGCGCGGTCGATCGCGCGGCGGAGCTCGACGCTCTTCGGCGCGCCCTTGCCGAAGCGGAGCTTGGCCAGGGCGGCGAAGCGGGTCGCCTCGGCGCCCGGCTCGAGCCC
>JAHBWA010000089.1 GCA_019637195.1 Labilithrix sp.
CGTCGCGGCGCCCGCTGAGCGCGCAGCCCGGCGCGGTCGTACGACGCGACCAGGCGCGCGACGCGATCACGCGCCGAGAGCGATCCGACCCGCGCGACGCCGTCACCCTCCGCGAGCGAGGCGCTCGGCGAGGCGGCGAAGCGCTCCGATCCGCTCGACCGGGAGGAGCGGCGCGAACGCGACGCCGGAGAGCGGGTAGAAGAAGCCGATCGCCATCGTCGCGAGGATCCCGGCGTGGAACAGCCACGCGAGCGCCGCCCACGCGTACGCGGCCCGACGCGACGCGAGCGCCAGGGGCGCGCCGAGCTCGACCACCAGCGTGTACAGCGCGAGCCCCTGGAGCAACGCCGGGCTCCCGGCGACACGCGCCGCGAGCGGCGAGTGGAAGCTCCCGAGCTCGATCTTCCGGAGCGCGTCCCAGGCGAGCCACCCGCCGAGCGCGTCTCCCGAGAGCCACGCCGCGCCGCCCGCCCGGAGCTTCGTCGCGCCGGCGACGACGTAGGTGAGCGCCGTCGCGATCGCCGCGGCGCGGAGGGCCCAGCCCGCGGCGCGCTCGTCCGACGACGCCCCCGCGAGCGCGAAGACGCCGACGTGCAGCACGAGCAGGTTCTCCGAGTGGAGGATCTTCCCCCACGAGCTGGCGTAGGTGATCGTCCACAGGAGCGCGACGAAGAACGCCGGGCCGACGAGGCCGAGGCGACGCCCGGCGGTGAACGAGATCCCGAGCGCGATCGTCGCGAGCGCGATCGCCCAGGTCGCCGCCGCCGGGAGCGGCGCGTCGAGGATCGCGCACACGCCGACGGGCGCGAAGTCCGCGGCGGTGTGCCGGGAGCCGTCCGCGAAGTAGCGGAGGCGCGCGATCAGATAGACGATCGCGAACGCCCCGACGAGCATCCGCGCGACGGCCGCCCGCGCCGGCGGCGCCTCCGGAGCCAGCCAGCCCACGACGGCGCCGGCGGCGCGCCTCATCGCGCGACCTCGCAGCGCGCGTAGACGGTGCGCTCGAGCGGCTCGCGGGCGTCGGGCTCCGCGGAGAAGTACCGCCGCGCGTCGAATCGGCTCCTGACGATCTCGACCGCCACCGCCTCCGGACGCGCGGACCGTGCGCGCGCCGCGACCGCTGCGCACAGGTCCTCCGAGCTGCCGCGCGCGAGGTGCGCGCGGACGATCGCCGTCGCGACCATCGGCTCCGGCGTGCCGAGGAGCGCGGGCGACGCCGGGGCACGTCCGCCGCCGTCGAGCACGAGGACCGCGTGCGCCAGCTCGTTCACCGCGCCGATCGTCCCGCGCGAGAACATGGGGTAGCTCGAGATCGGGAAGCTGTCCCAGCCGCGCTCCCGCGCCAGCGGCGAGAGGATGCCCGCCGCCAGCACCAGGGTCAGGACGGCGCGGCCCGCCCGGAGCTTCGCCGCCGGCGATGGCGCGGGCGCCGATGGCGGCGAAGACGCGGACGACGAAGACGCGGACGACGAAGACGCGGGCGGCGCGCGCCCCGCGCCTTCGGTCACGAGGGCGCCCCGAACGCCGCCGCCGCCTCCCGCATCGTGACGAACGTGTACCCTGCGCGGCGGAGCTCCTCGACCGCAGCGAGGATCGACGCCGTCTTGCGCCCGTGCGGCACGCGCACGTCCGGCTGGTGCGGGCGGAGAGCGTCGAGCCCGTCGGTGACGTCGAGCACGTCGATGCCGTGGAGCTCCAGGTTCACGAGCGGGTCGCCGACGCACATCCGCGCGAGCCAGCGCGCGCGCGACGGTCCGGCGAGCGTGACCGACGTCCCGATGAACGGCAGGCGGAGCCCGCGCGTCACCTGCACCGGGATCTCGAGCACGCCGTGCCCCGACTTCCAGTACGGCCGTCCCGCAAGGTACGGCTGCGTCGGAGCGCGGAGGACGCTCGGGCTATCGACGATCGAGCGGCTCTTGCGCCCGCGGAGCGAGATGAGGCCGATCGCGGCCGCCTTGGCCATCCAGTAGGCGGGACACGGGAACACCGACGCGTCGTAGGCGACGCCGACGTCAGCGAGGACCTCGAAGACCTCGTCCGTGATCGTATAGCCCGGCGCGCGAAATCCGACGGGCCGCGCTCCGCACGCCGCCGCGATGACGGAGGCGCCCTCGTCGATCTGCCGCTCGATCGCCTCGCGCCCGAGCCGCACGAGGTCGTAGCGGTGGTCGAGCGAGTGGTTCGCGATCTCGTGCCCCTCCGCCGCCGCCGCCCGCAGCTGCTCGCGCGAGGCGTGGCGGTCGAGATCGCGCCCGATCGCGAAGAGGGTGAGCGGAAAACGCCCCGCGTCGGCGAGGCCGCGCAGGCGATCGATCGCCGCGTCGTAGACGAGCGTGCCGGAGTCCCCCGGAGCGCTCAGGCCGTGGATCTCGAAGTAGTGATGGATCTCGTCCAGATCCACGCTGACGGCCGCGAGGCGCACGGCGCGACCGTAGCACGGGTCGGTCCAGCGTCGGAGCGGCGGCGCCTCAGCCCGCGTCCGCCGCCGCAGCGCGCGCTCGATCGCCAGACGCACCGCGGTCCTCTTCGCCCACGCGGACGCGCGGGAGGTACTTCCCTCCCTCGTGATCGCGGAGCCAGGCGATGATCTGCTCGCGCACGTGGATCCGCAGCCCCCACAGCTCGCTCGAGTTCGCGGCCGAGACGAGCACGCGGACCTCGATCGTGCGATCGGTCGTGTTGGTCACGCAGACCGTCTTGGTCCGCCCGTCCCACAAGGCGTGGCCGTCGAGGATGCGGTCGAGCTCACGCCGGACGTCGTCGATCGGCAGCCGCCAGTCGACCTGGAAGAATACCGTCCCGTGGAGCGACGGCGAGACCTTGGTCCAGTTCTCGAACGGCTGCTCGAGGAAGCGCGTCATCGGCACGACGAGGCGGCGCTCGTCCCAGATGCGGACGACGACGAACGTGAGCGTGATCTCTTCGATCGTGCCCCACTCCTTCTCGACGATGACGACGTCGCCGATGCGGATCGGCTGGGTGAAGGACAGCTGGATCCCGGCGATGAGGCTGCCGATCGTCCGCTGCGCGGCGAAGCCGAGGACGACGCCGGCGACGCCGGCCGACGCGAGGAGCGACATCCCGACGTTCCGGAGCACCTCGAACTGGGTCAGCATCAGCGCGACCGCGAAGATCGCGACGGCGACGTTCAGGACGCGCCGGAGCACGCGTACCTGCGTCCTCACGCCGCGAGCGCGGAGCGCGCCGTCGTCGCTCCCGCTGTCCGCCAGCGCGGCGACCCGCCGCTCGACGACGCGGGAGACGACACCGACCACGCCGACCGCCGCCCAAGCCAGCGCGGCGATCGTGATCATCCCGAGCAGGCGCGAGAAGACGTGCGCGGCAGCGGCAGACAGCGCGAGCGTCCCGAGGAGCTCGTGGAACGCGATCACGCCGAAGAGGAAACGCGACGGCCGGCGCAGCGCGACGACGAGCTCATCGTCCCACTGCGCCTCGGTCCCGCTCGCGATCTTGCCGCCGATCTTCACCCCTACGAACGTGAGGACCCGTCCGACGATCACCGCGATCGCGAACGAGACGAGCACGCCGAGCCACTGCCAGGCGGCGAGCCCCCAAGCCCGCACGCGGAGCACCTCCGGGACGCGGGACTCCAGGAAGCCCGGCGCGTGATCGTCGTACAGCCGCGGGATCCGCGCGACGGTGGACGACGAGATCGCCCAGCCCCGATCCTTGGAGATCCGCCGCAGCGTGATCGGCACGTCGGCGCCGCCGCTCCGTACGGTGGCGATGCGATCGACGCCCGCGCCGTCGGCGGGGTCGCCCTCGGGCTCGTCGGAGATGAGGTCGAGCTCGATCCACACGTTCCGCTCGAGGACGTGGTGCAGCTGCTCGGCGAGCTCCGGCGCGCGACGCCGCATGTCGTACGGCAGCGAGCTCACGTCCATCAACGTGGCGGCGGTCGTGTAGTCGCGAGCTTGGGCGGCGACGAGGAACGCGGTCGTCGTCCTCCGCGGCGTCGAGCGGTCGATGTCGATGTCCGCGGCGGCGGCGGCGGACGAGACGATGACGGACGCGACGAGCAGCGTGACGAGGAACGCGAGGAGGGCGCGGAGCTTCACCACGCGCGACAACCTAGCATCGTTGCGCAGGCGTGAGCCCGCGCATGACGCATGACCGCGTGTGTCGCAGCGCGCGCCACGGCTGAGCGCACGCGGGCGGGCGTCACCTCCCCGAGAGGAACGAGAGGCGCTGGAACAATCGCTCCGGCGTCGAGCGCACGATCGGCATGATCACGCGCCAGAACGACGGCACGTAGGCCTCCGGCACGCGCGCGTCGATCGCGCGGACGATCGACCGGGCCACGCCCTCCGGCTTGCCGAAGAGCACGTGCTTGGCGTGGTCGCGCGTCATCGGGCTGTCGACCGGACCGAGCTTCAGCGTCGTCACGCTGACGCCGGACGCGTAGAGGCGCGTGCGCAGGCCCTGCAGGTAGACGTTGAGCGCGCCCTTGGCGGCGCCGTACGTGTAGTTCCGCGGGCGGCCTCGCTCGCCGGCCACGGACGTGATGACCGCGATGCGCCCGGCGCGCGCCGCCTCCATGTGGTTCGCGAGCGGCACGAGGAGCGACACGACGCTCGTGAAGTTGACGCGCAAGATCGGCTCGGCGTCCGTGAAGGCCCGCTCGCTGGCGAGCTGATCGCCGAGATCGCCGTGCGCGATCAGCGCGACGTCGACGCGGCCGAGCGCCGCGATGCACTCGTCGACGATCCGCTCGTTCGCGTCGAGGTCCGTGAAGTCCGCGTGGGTGGTCGTGACCTCGGCGCCCTGGCAGCGGCGCGCGACCTCCGCGAGCTTGTCGGGGTTGCGACCGACGAGGTGGAGGCGGTCGCCGCGGCGGGCGAAGATCTCCGCCGCCTCGGCGGCGACGGCGGACGTGGCTCCGAAGATCAGGACGGATTGCATCGCGCCGCCACTATAGTGCGTTCGCGCGCGCCGTCATCGCCCGCTTCGATCGTGCGACGCGCGCCGCTCGGGTGCGCGTCGCGCGCGGCTCAGAAGCCGATCTTCCGCATCACGAAGCGCGGGAGCGATCGGATCACGAGCATGACGAGCGCCCAGATCCCCGGCGTGTAGACCAGCGGCTTACGCTGATCCATGGCCCGCACGACGTCGTCGGCGACCTGATCGGGCTCGCCCGCGAACGGCGGCGGCTTCAAGCCCGCGGTCATGCCCGTCTTGACGAAGCCGGGCTTCACGCACGTCACCGAGAGCCCCGCGGCGTGGTACTTGTGATCGAGCGCCTCGAGGTAGACCGACAGGCCCGCCTTGCTCGAGCCGTAGATCGCCACCGGCTTGCGCCCGCGATCGCCGGCCACCGACGAGAACACGACGAGTCGGCCGCCGCCGCGCGCCAGCAGGCGCTTGCGAACGTGCTCGCAGAAGACCACCGTGTTGGCGTAGTTCACCGTCACGAGGCGCCGCGTCAGCTCGACGTCGGCCTCGAGCGCCTCCTGCGAGGCGAACATCGCCGCGGTCACGACGACGGTGTCGAGCTCGCCGAGCGCCGCGTCGGCGGCGTCGAGGGCGGCGGCGAAGCCCTCGGGCTTCTCGAGGTCGCAGACGGCGTAGCCGACCGTGGCGTTGCCCTGGCGGCGCTCCTTCAGGTCGGCGGCGCTCCGCTCGAGATCGGCGTCGTCGAGGCCGAGGAGGAAGACGGAGTCGCCCCGCTCGGCGAGCCTGCGCGCGATCGCGCGGCCCATCCCGGTGGTGCCGCCGAAGACGACGGCCTTCATGCCGCGTCTCCGAAGATGCGCACGGACTGGGCGCTCCGGAGGCGGCGCTTCGGGTCCCACTTGTCCCGGAGCGCGAGGAATCGAGGCAGACGTGGCTCCATCGCGCGATAGTGCTCCGCTCGGGTGAACCGATCCTTCGTGAGGTAGATGCGCCCGCCGACCTCGATCACGAACGCGTTGAGGTGGTCGACGATGCGCTGAAGCTCCGGCGAGACCGCCATGTCGACGGCGATCGACGTGCCCTCGAGCGGGAACGACAGGACGCCCTTCCCTTCGGGCCCGCAGTCCTTGATGACGCAGAGGGGCGAGGCGCCGCCGAGCTTCGTCAGGAGGAACATGAACTCGCGCACGGCGGCGCTCCCGGCGGCGCGAGGCAGCACGCACTGGTACTGCGTGAAGCCGCGCGGACCGTAGGCGCGGTTCCAGTGGAGGATGGCGTCGAGCGGGTAGAAGAAGGCGTCGGGCGTCATCAGCCCGGACCAGCGGTGCGCCATGTGACGCCAGTAGTAGGCCGTGTTGAAGAGGCGCGCGGTGACGGGGTTCAGCGCCCAGTTCGGCAGGTCGACCGGGAAGGTCAGCTCCTTCGGGGGGGGCGGCGGAGCGCCGGGGGCCTCGTCGGGCGTCGCCCAGCGACCGGCGGTGAGGATCCCGCGGCCGAGCGAGCTGCCGCTGCTCAGGCAGTCGATCCAGCCCATGGTCATCGGCCACGACGGCGCGGTTCGGCCGAGGCCCTCGAGGAACTCGTCGATGTCGCGGACGCGCTCGGTCTCGGCGTGGATCCACTGGCTCGGGGTTCGCTCCATCCGGAACTCGACCTGCAACATGTGGCCGAGCAGGCCCATGCCGCCGATGGTCCCGTAGAAGAGATCCTCGTTCTCGTCGGGGGAGCACGTCACGATGCTCTCGTCGGCGAGGCGCATCCGGAGGCGGCGCACGTGCGCGCCGAAGCAGCCGGCGCGGTGGTGGTTCTTGCCGTGGACGTCGCTCGCGACCATCCCGCCGAGCGTCACGAACTTGGTGCCGGGCGTGACCGGCGTGAACCAGCCGCGCGGGAGGAAGAGGCGGTTCAGCTCGGCGAGGCTGACGCCGGCCTCGGCGACGAGATCGCCGGTCTCCTCGTCGACGTGGAGGATCCGGTTGGCGAGGCGGGTCGCGACGACCTTGTCGCCGGCGTTCGCGGGCAGCGAGGAGTCGCCGTACGAGCGCCCGAGGCCGCGGCAGAGGACGGCGCCGACGGTGCTCCTCTCGAGGTCCTCCGTGAGGAGCTCGCGCCCCTCGGCCGGGAGACGCCCCCACGCGCTCAGCGTCGCCGGGGGCGACGCCGCGCTCGAGGTCGACGCGTCCGCGCTGCGCTCGGAGACAGCCACGGCGCCCGTGCTCACGCCGTGTGCCGCGCGATGAGCGCCTTGGCCTCTTCCGGGTGTCGCTTGTATTCGAGCAGCGCGGAGAGGATGAGCGGGGCCACGATCGTCGCGTCGGACTCGATGACGAACATCGGCGTGTCCTCCGTGAGCTTGTCCCACGTGATCTTCTCGTTCGGCGTCGCGCCCGAGTACGAGCCGTACGACGTCGTCGAGTCGGAGATCTGGCAGAAGTAGGCCCACGGCTTGACGGGCTCTTCGAGGTCGTACTTGATCGACGGCACGACGCAGATCGGGAAATCGCCGGCGATGCCGCCGCCGATCTGGAAGAAGCCGATGCCCGCGCCGGCGGAGAGCTCGCGGTACTGGTCGTAGAAGGCCGCCATGTACTCGATGCCGGACTTCACGATGCTCGCGCTCGCCTCGCCGAGCTTCACGTGGGAGGCGAAGATGTTGCCGAACGTCGAGTCCTCGTACCCCGGCACGACGATCGGGAGCTTCGCCTTCGCCGCGGCGAGGAGCCAGCAGTCGTCGGGGTTGCCCTCGTGCGCCTCGGCCGGGACGGCCTGCACGAGATCGTAGAAGTACTCGTGCCAGAAGCGCCGCTCGCCGTTCTCGGTCGCGCGCTTCCACATCGGCACGACGAACTTCTCGACCGCGCGGAACGCCTCGTCCTCCGGGATGCTCGTGTCGGTCACGCGGCGCATCCGCTCGCCGAGGATGCGCGTGTCGTCCTGCTTCGTGAAGTAGCGGTACTCCGGGAAGTCCTTGTAGCTGTGGTGCGCCACGAGGCGGAACAGCGACTCCTCCAGGTTCGCCCCGGTCACCGAGAGCCCCGAGATGAGGCCCGCGCGGATGGCCGGCGCGAGCGTGATCCCGAGCTGCGCGGAGGACATCGCGCCCGCGACGGCCCAGAACATCCGGCCGCCCGACTCGACGTGGCGCACGTACGCGAGCAGGGCGTCGCGCGTCGCGCGGGCATTGAAATTCTTGAAGTTCCGGAGAACGAGCTCGAGCGTGGGGAGGGCGGCTGTCGGGGTCGTCATGGCGGTCTTGGGGGCGCGGTGGGCCGGAGACCCTAGCACGCCTTACGCCCGTCCTAGCACGACACTCGCCGCAGAGGCACGCCGCGGGCGAGGCGGCGCCGCGGCCCGTCGCCCGTCCGCGATTCCGCCGCGTGCGCGGGAGGCAGCTGCGCCGTACCAGGACGACTCGCGCGAGCGAGTCGTGGGGCCGGGGGACGGAGCCCGAGGAACGCTAGCGAGGAACACGAGTTCCGAGAGGCCGCGACGCGCGGCATCGCTCCGTGCGGTACCGCCGCACGAGCTCCGGCCGCTCGGTGCTACTTCACGGGAGGTCCCTTCACGTCGTGCAGCGAACGACTCCCCTGCCCGGCCGCGTAGCCGTAGCTCGCGTACGCCGCCATTCCCCAGACGTGGAGCGAGAACGGGCCTTCGCTGTACGCCTCATGCCGGCCGTTGCTGCACGTGCCTCCGGGGTGCACGACCGGCGCGTTTCGCTTGGCCAGGTAGACCCACGCGAACTCGTGCGTTCCACTCTTGTCGAGCGGCGCCCAGTCCGTGAGCTCGCCGGCGCAATCGAGCGTGACGGGCTTGAAGCCGGTCGCCGTTCGCTTTCGGACCACGGTGAGCGTCGTGTCCGGGTAGGTGTAATCCGCAAAGAAGATGTAGCGATTGAGGAACTGCGCCGACGGGACGACGTTGACGAACTCCGGATCGCCGAGCGCGGCGACGGGGACGGCCGCCAGCCCCGTCATGTGCATCGCGGCATGGAACGGGTGCTCGGCGTCTTGCGATCGGACCGACATGAGCTGGTTCGTCGTGAACGTCGCGACCTGGCCGGCCTCGAGCGTCTCGGGAGCCGATCCTGGGCGGACGGGGTCGTAGGTCAGCTTCGTCCCGTTGGCGGCGCCGACGAGGCGCCACGGCACGGCCTCGCGCGCCGTCGTCGTCCCCACGCCGAAGTCGTTTCGGGGACGGTACGGCACGAGCGCGTATTCGCTGCCCCACTGCGAGACCGCGGGGGTCTGCTGACCGGTCACGTCGCACGCGATCACGCTTGAAGGAATGTTCGTGCACTCCGATCCGCCGAAGAGGCCGACCGGCTTGTTCGACTCGATCGGGCTGCCCGAGGGGTCGTCCTTCTGCTTTATCTGGAGGACCTCACCGGCGCGAAGCCTCCACGTGACCGCGGTGTCTCGAGGGACAGCCTCCACGTCGCGCCCGCTGACGAGGTTGACGTTGGGCCGCATCGTGACCTCGGTGCCGTCTTCCTTCGCGACGATCTGGAGGAAGAGCCAGCCGAGGTTGTTCACCGTGGGCACATTGTGTCCGGTCGTCCAGGGGTTGACCGCGATGTAGCGCGTGTCCCATGCCGACGTGGGGAGAAGGAGCGTCGCCGCGGGGAAGACCCCCTTGGCGCCGCCGTAGGGCCAGATCGAGTACGCGCTCACCGGCGCGTCGGTCGTGAGCAGGAACGCGCGGGTCCGTCCCGTCCCGTGGGCGATCGGATCTTCGGCGAGCGCCGGCGTGACCGCCGACGGGCACGGGACGACGCTTCTGTTGCCGGTGTTCGCGAGGAAGACGATCCCGACGCGACCGGGGGCGATGGGGCCGACGACCCGCTCGTACTCGACCTCCGAGCCCTTGAGCTCGGCATAGTAGGTCGCGCTGCCGACGTCGATCGGCTCCCCCCCGAACGTCGCGCCGAGCGTCACGGGGCGATCCCACACGTTGGCGATCGTCGCCGCGAAGCATGACCCCTGGACGTTCTCGTTGGTCGCGTCGGGCGGCAGGGTCGCGAACGCGCACCCGATCGAGCCCTTCGAGAGCTCGGCGCTCTTGCATGCCTCGACGCATGCGCCGTCGCCGCAGCCGTAGTCGGGACCGCATACCTTCTCGACGGCTTCGGTGCCGTCGCACTCGACGCGGAGCACGCGCTTCAGATCGCCCGAGCACAGCAGCTTCGGCTGGCACTCCGGCGTCCCGGCATCGACGTTCGTGCCGAGCTCGGGCGGCTTCGGTGGCTCGTCGAAGTCCGCGCGGCGGCTGCCGCAGGCCCCGCTGGCGAAGACCGCCGCGGAGAGCAGCACGCCGCCGACGACGACGCGACCGAGGGCGTGCACGTTCGGCCTCATTCGAAGACGACCCCCACCGGATCGGGGTGAGGTGTCACCGTCGAGTCGAACGTGCCCTGTCCGCGTTCACCGTAGATGTTGCCCCCCCAGCAGTAGACCTCTCCAGTCACGAGGAGCGCGCAGGTCGCGCTGGTGCTGGCCGCGACCTGAACGGCGTACCCTTGGAGCGCGACGCGACGGAACGTGGCGCTGCTCGCCACGTTGGCCGGAGCTCCGATCTGGCCGGCGTTGTTGGCGCCGGAGCATGCGACCGTTCCGTCCGTCAGTCGGACGCACGTGTGCGCCGCGGACACTGCGACCTGCTGAGCGAAGACGTCCTCGCCGGCCTCGACGATGGTCTCGGCGGGATAGCGCTCGTCGTCCGGGAGGCCGGTTCCCAGCTGGCCCACGTCGTTCTTGCCCCAGCAAGAGAGGCGCCCCCGCGCGACGACACACGTGACGGCGTCCGACGCCTGGCGACCGTGCGAGCTCACGCTCGTTGTGTCCGTCGGGGTCGGGTGCGCGGTCGGCAGCGTGAAGCTCAGCGAGGTCGGACGGCCGGCCGTCGCGCCCCAGCTGACGAGTTGCCCGTCCTTCGTGAGTCCGAAGGCGGTCTTGTGGCCGAGCGAGATGCGCGTGAGCTCGAAGCCTTCCCGCTCGGCGAGGGCTGGGCCTTGCCACACGTTCACGCCGGTCGTCGCGGCGTCGGGGCGCGCGAGCAATCGGTTGGTGTTCGAGCCCCAGCAGTAGAGGTCTCCACCATCCGACGCGACGGCGCAGCCGTTGGTCGGGCCCAGGGCGACGTGCGCGACAGGGACGGAGACCGCGATGTCCGTGGGCGTGGGATGCTCGAAGGAGTCACGCGTCACCGCGGGAGCGGTCAGGCCGAGCTGCGCGTTGGAGTTGTCGCCCCAGCACTGCACGCGTTCGTCGGCGAGCCGCGCGCAGACGGCCGACGAGCCGGAGTTGCCCGTGCCGGCGGTCGACGCGATCTCCGTGGCATCGTCGATCCCAACGACCGGGGCTGGACGCGCCGACGCGGCGCCGGCGCCGGCGCCGCGGCCGAGGGTGCCCAGGTAGTTGCGGCCCCAGCACTGGATCGTCCCGTCGGACATCCGCGCGCAGAAGGAGTTCGCGGAGCCTGCGAGCTGCGTCGCGCACGGGGTCGTCGCGCACACGACCGGCATGTCGGAGAGATCGACGTCGGGCATCGGCGGCTCGGCGTCCGGCCCCGCGTCGACGAGCACGGCACCGCTCTCCTCGGGCGGTGAGGCCTCCGGCCGTCGCCCCGCGGCGTCGTCGTCTCCTTCGCCGAGCGTCGCGCGGGGCTCTGCGTCTCCGCACGCGACGAGACACGCCACGGCGACGGACGTCGCGGCTACACCGAGAACGAGCACGCGATTGCGATTCATTGCCGATCTTCCTCGTGCCTACTGCGTGACCTTGTGCAGCGCGATGCCTGCACCTACAGCCCAGATGTCGTCGGGCCCCGAGCCCCAGATGGCATGGATCGCCTTCTGGACCGGGCGGCCGTCGAGAGAGACCGCGGCGAGGCGCCAGGTCTGACCATTCCAGCGACGGAGGCGGCCGAACTGTCCAGCGAGCCAGATCTCGCTCGGAGAGGCGGCCCACGCCGCGGTGAGCCCGTTCGGCGTGATCGGTCCCGTCGCGAACGACATCCGGGTCCACGTGAACGGCGCACCCGCGTCATCGCTGACGCCGACGTGGAGGTAACTGGTGACGTTGACGTCGCTCGTGAAGCCGACGAGGTAGGCTTGCGCCGGCGATACGGAGAAGCCGAACGTGTCGTTCTTCGTCTCCGAGAAAGGCGTGTGCGCCGGCTGATCCGCTCTCCAGATCGTGCCGCCGTCGCCGGTCGGCACACGATGAGCGACCTTTCCTTGGATCGTCGTGGGGGAGACGCGAACACGGCCCGAGACCCAGATGTCGTCCTCGCTCGTCCCCCAGACACGGTCGAAGTGGGCAGGGAGCTCGAGCGAGAGCGGATCGACGGTGAAGCCGGAGCCGCCGCCCGTCGCGGGGCCGGCGTAGTGCAGGAGGTAGCTCGGGTCGGTGTTCTCGACACGGTGAGGCACCGACGCGACCGCGTAGACGTCGGTCGCGCTGGTGCCCCAGATCGAGCGGATGGTCACGTCGGTCGTCACCTTCGTCCAGGTGATCGAGCTCGGGTTCGGACCCGTTCCGTGCAAGAGGACGCCCGGTTCGATGGTGTTCCCGCTCGGCGTCGCTCCTCCGCCCGCCCAGAGATCCGTCGGTCCACTCCCCCAGATCGTGTGGAGCGGGACTCCCGCGGAGTGGCTCTGCACCCACGCCGTGCCGTTCGAGCGGAGGATGTTGCCTTCGTCGCTGACCGTCCAGACGGTGCCCTGCCCGTCTCCCCACAGAGCACGGAGCGTCTGATCGTCCGGCACGACGACGTGACACCAACCTTCGTCCGTGCACCTCTTACCGGTGCCGGAGTCCTCGACGTCTGCGTCGAGGTCATCGCCGATCCCACTGTCGACCGAGCCAGCGTCCGCGAGCTCGGATGAGGAGGCGTCCTCCCCGGGGGTGGGCGCCGGCGCAGCGGCGTCTTCGTCCTCCGAATCGATCACGCCGATCACGCTGCGGTCACTGCAGGCGACAGCGCCGATCCCGATCGATGCCGCCACCGCGGCGAGTCGCAGATGCCACCTGGCGCTCATTTACCATCTCCCTGCGTCCCGGGCTGCGGCCCGGAGTAGCGTAGGACGACGCCGTCGCCGACAGCCCACACGTCCGCGGGGCCGCTGCCCCAGACGGCGTACAGGTGGCGCTGGTCGGACTTCGGCATCGCCGCCTTCGACGGCTTCCACTCCGCGCCGTCGTAGTGGAGGATCGTTCCGTTCTCGCCGACGGCCCACACGTCGTCGATCGCCGCGGCCCAGACACCACGGAGGTTCTGGCTCGTCGGAGAATCGACGATCTCCCAGGTCGCGCCGCCGGTGTAGTGCCGGATCGTTCCACTGTTGCCGACGGCCCACACGTCGTTCGGGCCGGTGCCGCAGATGGAGTTGAGGACGGCGAAGGTCGCCGTATCCACCTCGGTCCACGTCGGCATGCCACCATCCGCGGGCGCGCCGCTCGTGTGGCTCGCGAACGAGGTGGTCGTCCCCTTGGAGCCGACCATCCAGACGTCGTTCGCGCCGGCGCCCCAGATGCCGTAGACGGCGTTGTTGTCGCCGAAACCGTTGAGAGGCGCCCACGCCACGCCGCCGTCTCCCGGGCGCGTCCGCCAGCTCGTCTCGAGCTGCCCGGCTTTGCTCATCCGGTGTCGCCCGCTGATCCACACGTCGCCGGGCCCCGCCGCCCACACCGCGAAGAGCGGACCGACCGTGGCTGGACCCAGGGCGTTTTCGAAGACCGGAGTCTCGCGAACGAACGTGGCCGTGCCGTTCGAGAACCCCGTCGAGCGGTAGATGAGGCTCGCCGTGGAGACCACCCAGATGTCGTTCGGCCCCGTCCCGTAGACCGACTGGAGCGAGTAGTTCGTCTCGATCGACGTCGACGTCCAGGTCGTTCCGTCCC
Organism: Labilithrix sp.; assembly: GCA_019637195.1. Lineage (GTDB taxonomy): Bacteria > Myxococcota_A > Polyangia > Polyangiales > Polyangiaceae > Labilithrix. Next base: position 13,821 of record JAHBWA010000089.1, read on the forward strand.
AGTGGATCACGCTCCCGGTCGCACCGACGGCCCAGACGTCGTTCGGGCCGCTGCCCCAGACGCTCGAGAGCCCGAGCCCGGACGGCTGGCCCGTCGCCACGGGGATCCACACGGGATCGGCGCAGCCGTCTTCGGACGCCTCGCAAGGATCCACCTCGGCATCGACGGCTGCGGCGCTACCATCTCCGACCGTGCCGGCGTCATGGCCAGCCTCTTCGCCGGCGCTCGCGTCGACGGACGGCGAAGCCTCGTCGTCGCTCGAGTCCGCTTCTGCGCAGTTCGCGATGAACGCTCCGAGCCCGAGCAGCCCGACGAGCGCCATGCTGGAGGCGGCGCGATGCGCCCCCTGTTCGCGGACGCGCTTCACTTCGTCACTACTCCGGCGTCGCTCTCGCACTCGACCGTCGCGCACGCGCCGTCGATGCAAGGCTGGCCTGGAGCGCATCGATTCCCGCACGCCCCGCAGTGACGCGGGTTGAGCGACAGGTTCGTCTCGCACCCGTTCGTCATGTCGCCGTCGCAGTCCCCCCAGCCGGGGGCACACTCCGTGACGCAGAATCCGTTCTCGCAGCCGGTCGCGGTGTTGGCGCCGCCTGCGCAGCGGTTTCCGCAGGCCCCGCAATGGTTGGTGTCCGTGAGGAGATTGGCGCAGGTGCTCCCGCCACAGAAGGTCTCGTGCGGATCGCACGCGCACACCGGGACGTTTCCCTTGTCCGCGCGGATCATGCAGCGCTGCCCGGGAGCGCATCGGTTCCCGCACGCACCGCAGTTGTTCACGTCGGTGGTGATGACGATCTCACAACCGTCGGAGAGGTCATCGTTGCAGTCCGCCGTCGGCGCGGTGCATTCGAAGTGCCCGCACTCGGCGTTCTTGCAGACCTGCACCATGTTGCGCGGCGCCTGCCTGGGCGGGCAGGCGTTCGAGCACGCGCCGCAGTGCCTCAAGGTACTGTTCAGATCGACGCACTCCGTTCCGCACCAGACCTTCGGCGGCAAGCACTCCGAGGCGCACACTCCGGACGTGCACGCGCGCGTGCCGTTGGCGAGCGTGGGGCATACGATTCCGCAGCCCCCGCAGTTGTCGAGATCCCTGTTCGAGTCGCTCTCGCACCCGTCATCGCCGATTCCGTTGCAGTCCTGGGAGCCGGCGGGACACGTCAGCTCGCACTTGCCGTCGATGCATCGCTCGAGCAGGCCGAGCCCCGGGTACGTAGGGCACGCCTGCCCGCACCCGCCGCAGTTGGCGTCGTCCGTGAGGAGGTTGGTCTCGCACAGGTACGAGGTTCCCCCGCCGGCCTTGGGACACGTGTCGAAGGGGAACGGGCATTCCGTCGCGGCGCACATCTGGACATCGGGCGACGGGAGGGCGCTCGCTCCGTCGGCGCTCGCGTCCTCGGTGGGGGCGGTGAAGTTGGGTGGCGGCGGCGTGCATGAACCGTCGTCACACGCGTCGCCGACGATGATCATCGTGTTGCCGTTCGCGGAGCACGCAACGACGAGGGCGAGCGCGGGGGTGAGCACCAGGGCCACGCGCAGGTATCGATTTTTCAAAGTCATGTGCGGTCGAACTCCGAGCTGACGGCTGGCAAGAATGCGGCGGCCGGCCTCAGCGGCCCACGCAGGAATCGTCGATGCGGCGCGTGAGCGCGTCGGGGGCGCGGCCGGCGAGGAAGCTACGCGCGCGTGCCTTCGCGTCGTCGACGCGGCCGAGAGCGCAGAGCGCGAGGATCCGCTGGACGTCGCGCTCACCTGCGAGCGCACCTCGCGGGAACCGCGCCGCGTGCTCCTCGAGCAGATCGAGCGCGCGCGTCTTGTCGGCGGCGCGCATGGCGCCTCGGAGCAGACGCGTCTCTTCCTCGAGCGTGTCGACGGGCGCCGCCGTGTCGGTGGGCTCGGCGATCCGAGCAGGCGCCGCTCTGTCGGGGACGGCGGCAGCCCGGCGGGCCGGCGGGCTCGGGGCGGTCGTCGCGACGCGATTGCCCGTCGATACCGACGGCAGCGAGCTCACGGGGACTGCGGGCGAGGCGGGCACCGACGGGGGCTCGCTCGAAGGGATCGCGTCGTCGAGCTTCGAGCTCGCCGGGGCGGCGCCGTGGGCGTCCGCGACCGCGAGCAACGAGCTCTCCGTGTGATCGGACGGCGCCGCGCTCATGGCGTCGGTCGTTCGCCCGTCCCCGCTCCGTCCGTAGAGCAGCCCCACGCCCGCGAGCGCGAGGACCACACACGTCGACGCCATCCACGCCCCTCTCGACGCCCGAGGCGCCACCTCGGGGGCGGCGCCCGAAGACGCCGCCGCGTGGAGCTTCGTCCAGATGCGCGCACGATCCTCCGGGGTCGGCTGATACCGATCGCGCAGCCTTCGCACGGGCCGTTCTTCGCCGAGCCTCACCGCAACCTCCAATGATCTTTCGCCTCATGACGAGCGATCCCCTCGGCCAGCTCCTGGCGGGCCGTTCGGAGCCGCGACGCTGCCGTGTTCACGTTCATGCCGAGCGTTCGAGCGATCTCGGCGACGGTCATCTCCTCGATGTCGGCCAGGACGAGCACCGCGCGCTTTCCCGGATCGAGGTTGTCGAGGATGGCTTCCAGCACGCGCACGCTCTCGTCCAGCTGAACGCGGCCCTCGGGATCGGCGGCCGGCGCCCGGAGCGACTCGAGGCTGTCGGCGTCTTCGCTGTTCCGGCGTTGCCGGGCGCGGTGGTAGTGCCGCACGATTCGCAGGAGGACGGAGAACAGCCATGCCCGCATGTTCCTGGGCTCCTCGCCCTCGGCGATGCGAAAGACGCGAAGGAACGTCTCCTGCACGATGTCGTCGACCTCTTCGCGCCTCACCCCGAGCCGCCGCGCGCTGCTGAACACGTAGTCGAAGTGGTCGCGGTAGAGCTCCCCTAGCCTCTCCAGGGTCATGGCGTTTGCGTCATCCGCGCCCTCTCCGAAAGCGGCGCGAGCTACGGACGATGCGTGCACACCAGCTAGTTCCGCGAGCCGGCAGGATTCGTGTAGAAAAGTGAGCGACCGCTCGACGAGCTCTACCGTGGCGCACGCCCTGCCCTCACCAGAGGCGCACGTCGACGCCGAGGAGCCCTCGGAACGACGGGCTCGAAAGGTCGTTCAGCGTCACGTCGCCTCGGCTCGTGCGGACGCCGACCGGCTGCGCGACGAGCGGGCTCGTCACGTTGGGGTAGAAGAAGGCGCGCACGCGTGAGCTCAGCTCGACGTTCAGGACGGCGCCACCGGCCGCGGTAGGCATCGTGATGTCTGCCGCTCTCGCGTTCGAGAGCCCCACACCTTCCACGTGGACGAACATCCCTCCAGCTTCGGCGCAAGGGCCCACCTGGGCGCGGCGCCATCGGAAGAGCGCGCACGCGTACGCGCTCAGCGTCCGCACGTCGAAGCGTAGCGTGGATTCCACCGGCACGGAGAACGTCACGTGCCGAGGCACGTAGAGCGCTCCCAGGGCACCCAAGCGCAGCCACTCGATGTCGAGCGAAGTCGTCAGCGCCACGCCGGCGATCGCGTTCGGCAGCGTGCCCGCGTTGGTCGCTCCGGCGGCTCCTGCCCTCCACGACACGGTTGGAGGCTTCGTCGCCGGAAGCTCCGCCCTCGACAGCCGAGGATCTCGTGGCTGCGCTCCCGATCGAGGCGCGTTCCTCACCGGAGGCGCGCCGACGGAAACGTCCTCGGTCTGCTCGGGCTTGGCAGAAGAGAGCGCGACCGCGATGACGACGGCGGCCGCCTTCGCGAGCGAACCGCAGGTCACCGCGTCGAGGGTCCGGACGTCGACCAGCTCGCCCGCGCGCGTCTGGAGCTCCAGATGAAAGGCCCCCTCGGCGGTCCGAGAAACGGTGGCCTCCGCGACGACGTGCGCCGCGGGAACGAAGCCGCTGTCGAGGAGCTCTGCGACACGGCCGAGCACTTCTTCCCTGACAGGGCACTCGGGCGGCGCGCTCCATACCAGCTCGACGGGCTGTATCGCATCCGCTCGGGCGGCGCCGACGAGCATGAAGAGGCTCGCCCCGACGGCTCGTCCGAGCGCCAGTCGACGCCTGCCGAGGCTCCCCAGAGCGAAGCACCTCACCTCTTGTGTTCGCTAACACCGCTCGCGCGGGACGGTCAAGGCGACGGCCAGAGCGAGCTCGAGCGACGACGACGGCGCGAACTAGGCGCGGGCGAGGCACCGCCTCTTCGTTGGCGGCCCTCCACAACCAACCTCCTGAAGCGTCTTCTCCAGGTGGCTCATCAGCTCCAGGTGGCTCATCAGCGGGCCCGCGAGGCCGCGGGCGCCGAGGCGCAGCGCCCCGTCGACCGCGGCCTCTATTTCGTCGCGTGGGCGTCCTTGGCGTCCGGGCGATCCAGCGTGAGGTCCGCCACGCCGGCCTGGAACGCGACGCGCGCGACCATCAGCGACTCCTGCAGCGTGACGAGATCCACGGTGCCCTTCGACATCTTCTCGCTCACCTCCTGGAGCTTCTTCTCCAGGTGGCTCATGAGCGGGCCCGCGGTCTTCACCGCCTTCAGCGTGACGAGTTGCGCGTGGAGCTCGTCCATCCGCGTCCGGTACTCGCCCATCTGCTCACGCGCCGTGCCGATCCGCTGCTCGATCTTGCCCATCTCGCCGTAGAGCTCGAGGAGCTTCTCGACCTGCGCCTTCAGCGGACCGTCGAGCGCCGCGCGCGAGAGGTACGCCCGCACGAGGTCGAGCCCCGCCGGCGTCCGGATGTCCGTCGTCCGGAACACCGGCGTCGCCTCCTCGATCTCCACGTCCGCCCGCCCGTTCGGCTCGAGGTCCACCCGGAAGAGGTTCGCGCCGGCCAGGTGGTCGCTCGAGTCGCCCGCCCCCGGCACCGGGCTCCGCGTGTCCGGGTACTTGCTCAGCTTGAAGCCCGGCGTGACGGTGTGCTTGATGTAGACCGTCGCCCGCTCCCCCATGCGGTTGAAGAGCGTGAAGCTCGCCTTCTTCGTGTGGCGGAGCTCCGTCGAGAAGACGCCGCGGTTGACCGTGAGGATGCGCGCGATGTCGTCGCGCTCGCCGTCCTTGCGCTCGACGACGATCTGGCGATCGAGCGCGAACGGGACGAACGCCACCGAGCGCGCGGGGATCGGCTCGGCGAGGCCTTCGCCGACGAACCGCCCGTCGCCGAAGACGCTGACCGGTCCGCTCTCGAGCGCGCTGTCCGTCGGGTTGCGGAAGCGCAGCGTCCGGAACGGATACTGCGCGTTGCCGCGCGGGCTCTCGGGATCGAAGAGGTAGACGACCTCGCCTTCGGTCTCGGAGCGCAGGATCGAGACCATCGCGGACGTGCCCTTCGGGACCGTCATCGGCGCCGTCGACTCGAAGTGCGACGTGCCGATCGGCTCGCCGGCGGGGCGCTTGACGTCCGCGGTCGCCGCGGGCGCGGCCCCGCTGCGCTCGCCGGCATCGTCGGTCTTCGCAGGCGCGTCGTCGAGCGCGGCCTCGACGACGCGCGCGCCGCCGCTCCGGCCCGCCTGCTGCCCCTTCCCGAGCGCCACGATCCGACCCGCGTCGACGCCGTTGCGGACGAGCTGGTCGCGGAGCCGGTTGGCGCGCTGGAGCGACGCGCCCATCTTGTCCTTGTCGCCCGCGGTCGCGTACCCCTCGATCACGATCTGGTTCTGCGTGTTGGCGCGCAGCGCGCTCGCCATCCGCGTCAGCGTGGCGGCCGCCGCGTGCTCCTCGGCGTTCGCGACGGCCGCCGCACCCGCAGCGCGTCCCCCACCCCCTCCGCCGACGTTTCCCATCGCGTCGGCGTGGAGCGATCGCTTCTTCGCGTCGCCGCTCTCCGCCAGCGCGAGCGCCTCGTCGCTGACGTCGCCGACGACGCGACGCGCGCGCGCCGGACCGTTCGCCTGCCCGTACGAGGCGCCCCCCATCGGCGGCGCCTGCGCGAACAGATCGGTGTCCTGGAGCGTCTCGCGCTCGACGAGCCGGAGGCCCTTCAGATCGAAGCGGAACGACATCGCCGAGCTCGCGCCGACGCCGAGCCGGACGTCCTTCCAGTCCTCGCCCGACGTGTTGTCGACGATCGCCCACCCCTGGAGATCGACCTTGCCCGACTTGCCGACCACCACGCGGTAGCTCGGCTTCCACGACGGCGCCTCGGTGACGTACGACAGGCGCAGCTTGTGCGGCCGCGCACCCCCGCTACCCTTCGCGGCCGCACCGCGGGTGACGCCGACCTTCATGTCGATCGTGCCGCCCGCCGCCGGCGCCGACGGATACGAGATCGGCGCGGGCTCGCCGGTCGTCGCGTCGACGACGGTGAGCGACTTGAGGAAGTCGTCGACCTTGTCGTGCGGCACGTCGAGCTTCAGGCTGTCGCCCTGCACCTCGGCGTAGCGCTCGAAATAGGCGACGCCGTTCCGGTAGACGACCACGCGCCCGAGCGTGGTCTCGCTCTTCACGTAGCTCGTGGTCGTCTGGCCGCAGCCGACGAGCGCCAGCGCCGCGGCGCCCAGCAGGTACGTTCGCATCGCGTCCTCCCGACCGCGGAGCCGCGCGAACGCGCCCCACGGCGAAGCTCCCCGCGCGCCTTCCGCGCGAGGTCACGTCGCGCTCGTACGGGCGGCGCGCGCGAAAGATCTCCCCCGCGAACGCGAAGAGGACCGGGGGCCTCGAAGCGCACCGACGATCCCCGCCGGGAACGTGAGAGGCGGCGCATGGAGCGCGCGAGGGATCTCCGCCTCGCCCGGCATCGGGGTCCGGAGGCCACCGTGGGCCGCGTAGAGGAGGGACCCGGGGCCGAACGACACGCTCGTCGATTCGGCGTCCCGCGGGATCACCCGAGCACCCTCATGAGCTCCGCGACGACGCGCAGCTCACCTTCGGCGGCGTCGATCGCGATCGGCTCGAACGCCGGGTTCATCGACTCGAGGACGACGTGGACACCTCCGCCGCGCCGCCTTCGGACCGATCGCACACGCTTCAACGCGTAGGGCCCGCCGAGCTCGGCGTCGGCCAGCGCCTCGTGCGCGACGAGCAACGTGCGCCCCACGAGCGGCGGCGGCCCCGCTGGGCCGAACAGGCAGAGCGCGCCGGACGGGATCGCCGGCTCCATCGACGCGCCGAGCACCTCCGCGACGAACTGCCCCTCGGGAGGCACGCCTCGGCGCGGGAGCGCCACCCAACCGAGCACCTCGATGGCGCTCGCCGCGCCCGTCAGACGCCCCGCGGCGGCGCGAAGCGTCGTGACAGGGATCGCCGACGGCGATCGACGTCCACGGACCGTCGGCCAGCGCACGTCGAAGCCGGCCTCTTCGAGGCGCCGCAGCGGGCTCTGCGACGCCGCGCTCGAGACCGACGTCGACTCCTCTCCAGCGACGAGGGCCTCGGGTGAGACCTCGAGCACGGAGGCGATCCGCTCGATGGTCGCGAGCGAGAGGTTTTGCCGCCCAGACTCGATGCGCTGGACGTTCTTGACCGCGATGTCGAGGAGCACCGCGAACGCTTCTTGGGAGAGGCCGCGCTCGACGCGACGCGCCGCGATTCGTCGCGCGACGCGGTACGCGAGGTTCGAGGGCGCGGCCACGAGGTCGGTACGTCGCCCGCCCCGACCGTGTTGACCACCATCGTATACGATGGTTCAATAGCTCGTGATTAGCTCGAGTGGCCCGCCCGATGCGCCTACTGGTCGTCGATGACGACATCATCATCCGCCACTACTTCGTGCGAACCCTGAGACGCCACGTCGACGTCGAGGAAGCCTCGCGCCTCGACGAGGCGCTCGCGAAGGTCCGTTCTTCGCCGTTCGACGCCGTCCTCACGGACGAGCGCCTGCCCGACGGGGGCGGGCGCGTGCTCCTCGTCCAGGCCAGCCTGCTGCAGCCGCGCTGCCGGCGGCTCCTCATGTCGGTCGAGCCCGCGGCGACGGAGAACGGCAGACCGTACGAGCGCTCGTTCACCAAGGTCGGCGGCTTACCGCAGGCCGTCATGTGGATCCGCGCGCTCGCTTCACCCGATCGTTAGCGAGGAGCGTGGCGGGTCGAACGACTCGCCAACGTCGCCTGGCACCACCTGCGGGCGCGAGCGGCCTCCTTCGGCCTCGCCCCCCGCCAAGACAGCGCCCCCCGCTGGACGCAACGCGAAGAAAAGAAAAGGCCGGCGCACCCGAAAGCGCGCCGGCCCGTCTCGTCGTGACGATGGGCGAATCAGCCGCTGATCGTCTTCGCGACCTCGGCAGCGAGGTCTTCGGTCTTCTTCTCGATGCCCTCGCCGAGGCCGAAGCGGAGGAACGCGTCGAGCTTCACCTCGCCGCCGAGCTTCTTGCCGAGCTCGCCGCGCACCTTGTCGACCGACCCGGCGCCCGGCTCCCAGACGTTCTCCTGACCGAGGAGGGTGACCTCGGTGTACCACTTGGTGATCTTGCCCTCGACGACCTTCGGCCACATGGCCTCGGGCGGACCCTTCTTCTGCTCGGCCGCCTTGAGCTCGGCCGCGAGGTCCTTCTCGTTGAGGTCGTGACCGCCGGCCTTGAGCTCGGCGATGCGCGCCGTGGCGTTGTCGAGCTCTTCCTTGAGCTGCGCGAGGTAGATCTCCTTCTGCTTCGCGATGTCCGACGCCTGGACCTGGCTCTTGTCGACGACGACCGGGCTCATCGCCGCGATCTGCATCGCGGCGTTCTCGACGAACGCCTTGAAGTCGCCGTCGGTCTTCTTGTCCGCGGAGGGCGCCTGCGCGGCGAGCAGGACGGCGAGCTTGCCGCCCATGTGGACGTAGGCCTGGACGACGCCGGCGTCGCCCGTCGCCTCGAGGGCGTCCCAGCGGCGCACGACGATGTTCTCGCCGATGCGGCCGACGAGCTCCTTGCGGACCTCGTCGATCGACTTGTCCGAGCCCGGGTACTTCTCGGCGGCGAGGTCCTTGCCCTTGGCGAGGTCCTTCGCGACCGAGACGACGTCCGCGACGAACTTGCGGAAGTCATCGCCGCGCGCGACGAAGTCGGTCTGGCAGTTGACCTCGACGATGACGCCCTTCTTGCCGTCGGGGCTCGTCCAGGTGGCGACCTCGCCCTCGGCGGCGACCTTGCCGGCGCGGGAGGCGGCCTTGACGATGCCCTTCTTGAGGATGACGTCGACGGCCTTGTCGAGATCGCCCTCGGCCTCGACGAGCGCGTTCTTGCAGTCGCTCATGCCCGCGGACGTTCGGTCGCGGAGCTCCTTGATCAATGCGGGGGTAACAGCAGCCATGACAGCTCCTTTCGAGTCTTTAGATGCCGCGGCGTTGCGCGGCTCAGTTGGCCTGCTCGGCCTTGGGGGCCTCGGCGGCGGGCGCCTCGGCGTCGGCCTGCGGACGGCGCCGGCCGTACGAGACCTCGGCCTGCGGGCCACGGCCACCACCGCCGCCACCCTCGTCACGCGCGCCGTGATCCTTGCGGCGCTGCATGCCTTCGATGACCGCGTCGCCGATGCGCTGCGTGATGAGCTTGATCGAGCGGATCGCGTCGTCGTTGCCGGGGATGACGTAGTCGACGAGGTCCGGATCGCAGTTCGTGTCCGTGATCGCGATGATCGGGATGCCGAGCTTCTTCGCCTCGCTCACCGCGATCGTCTCCATCGCGGGGTCGATGATGAAGACCGCCGCCGGGAGGGCGTTCATGTTCTTGAGGCCGCCGACGTACTTCTCGAAGCGCTCGCGCTCCTTCTCGAGGCGCGAGACCTCCTTCTTCGGGAGCTGGAGGTAGGTGCCGTCCTCCTTCATGCGCTCGAGCTGGCGCATGCGGTCGAGGCCCTGCTTGATCGTGCGGAAGTTCGTGAGCGTCCCGCCGAGCCAGCGGTTGATGACGTAGTAGGCGCCCGAGCGAACGGCCTCTTCCTGGCAGATCTCCTGCGCCTGGCGCTTCGTTCCGACCATGAGGATGTTGCCGCCGCGGGCGACGGTCTCCTGCACGAAGTGAAACGCACGCGCGAACAGACGGGCCGTCTGGTCGAGGTCGATGATGTGGATGCCGTTGCGCGCGCCGTAGATGAACGGCCTCATCTTCGGGTTCCAGCGCTTGGTCTGGTGTCCGAAATGGACGCCCGCGTCGAGGAGCGAGCGGAGGGGCAACGGGAAATCGTTCTTGAGCTGCGGGACTTCGGTCTGAGCCATGGTGCGCTTGCCTTTCGGTTGGGCCTCCGCTCCCCTCCGTGGCCAGCGACCTCTCGGGAGAGGAGTCGCACCGGGCCAGCGGCTTTGCGCGTGGGGAGCGTGTGGATTCGTGGGAAATCCCCGTCCGGAATTGGGCGGGGCCGCGCATCCTACCCAGGGCTCCTTGGCCGTCAAGGGAAGGAAATCCGGCGATCCGCCGGGCCGCCACGCCCTCATGCGGTCGCCGCGCGCATTCCGGCGCGGCTCGCCCTTGCGCCGCTTCAGGTTTCAGGTCATAGCTCCGCGCTCCTACCTACACCCCCAAGTAAGCGGTCCGGATGAGCGTGCTCTGAACCGCTTCGAGGAGAGGTCCCTTGAAGCTCGTACGGTTTTCCTCGTCTTTTGCAGTTCCCGTGGTCCTCGCGCTCGTCGCGACCGCGTGCGGCAGCGCGGGCAGCGCGGGCGTGGTCGGCAAAGAGGGCGCCCCCGGTGAGCCGGGCAAGCCGGCCGAGGTCCCGGAGCAGGCGGAAGCCGCGATCAACCTCGTCGAGCCCCACGTCGGGCTCCTCGCGCGCCAGCTCGAGGTGACGATCGGCGTCGACGGCAAGCTCGACCTCTCGAAGGCCGAGGTCGACTTCGGCGACGGCATCGAGGTCGTGAAGGTCGCCGCCCAAGGCCCGGCGCTCGTCGCCACCATCGAGATCGCGCCGAACGCGAGGCTCGGAAAGCACGACGTCGTCGTCGACGTCGACGGTCAGACCCTCACCGCGAAGCACGGGTTCGTCGTCGCCGTGCACCTCGACGCCAAGGTCGGCGCCGGCAAGGCCGAGCAGGGCGGCCTCGTCCGCCTCGACATCTCGAACCGCGACGAGATCTGGTTCGACGCCGAGAACTTCACGCTCTTCCCGCTCGTCGGGCAGAAAGATCCCTCGCTCGTCGGCTTCTCGTACCAGGGCTTCACGGAGACCGACGGCTCGGTCATCTTCCTCGGCGATCCCCTCGCCAAGACCGGCCCGCTCGGCTTCCTCGGCTTCAACGATCCGAGCGACCAGAACAGCGCGAGCTACCTGACGGCGATGGACGCGGTGACCGTCGCGGCCCGCAAGCCGGTCGAGCTCGCCGCCAACTCGACCACCGAGGCGGTCCTCGAGGACGAGCTCGAGACGGGCTTCTACTCCGTCGCCTTCGCCCCGGCGGCCAACGAGGCGCTGCTCGTCGACACGCTCGCCGCCGTCCCGCCGGACTCGTCGATGTCGCCGCTCCTCCTCGCGTACCCGGAGAGCGGCACCGTGGCGGAGCTGCTCGATCAGGGCCGCGACGATCCGGGCTTCCCGATTCTCGGCATCCCCGCCACCGAGGCGCGCGTCGCGTGGCCGGTGACCGCCGCGTCCAAGGCGTACTTCATCGTCATGGACTCCAGCCTCGGCCACGGGCCCTCGACGAAGACGTCGATCACCCACAGCGTCACGCGCGCGCAGATCGTCAAGGAGACGGCGAGCGCCCACGCGACGGGCGCCACGGCGCAGGGCCTCGGCTCGCTGCCGGGCACCGCGGTCGCCATCCCCGGGCGCGTCATCACCGGCGAGCTGACCGCCGCCGACGAGATCGACGTCTACCGCTTCACCGGCCTCTCGGCGGTGAACGCGACCGACATGCTCGTGAGCGTCATCGGCGACACCGACGTCGTGATCCGCGTCGACACCGTCCCGACCTTCGACAGCGATCACCTCGTCGAGATCGTCCGCGGCGGCCAGGCCGGCGTGGGCGTGACCGCGGGCTTCGTCGGGCAGAACCGCTACATCGAGGTCGCCCCGATGCCCGACTCGAAGAAGCCCCTCGGCAAGTACACCCTCGGCATCAAGCGCGTCGCGCCCGTCGTCACCCCGCCCTGATCCGCGCCGGCGCCCCGAATTTTCAACGACTCATCTCGACACGCGAAAAGGATTCGTCATGAAGCTCGTCAAGCTCTCTCTCCTCGTGGCAGCCGCGCTCGCGGCGCAGGCATGCGGCGGCACGGACGGCGTCCCCGGCACCGACGGCAAGGACGGCCCGGTCGGCAAGCCCGGCGAGGCGCCGCCCCAGGACGGCGAGTCGTCGCTCGGTCTGGTGACGCCGAGCAAGGGCATCCTCGATCGCGAGGTCGAGGTGAGCATCGGCGGCAACGGGACCCGGTTCTCCGAGGGCGCGAAGCCGTCGTTCGGTCCGGGCATCGAGGTGCTCGAGGTCACGACGTCGACGCCGTCGCTCATCAACGCGAAGATCAGGATCGGCAAGGACGCGGCGGTCGGGCCGCGCGCGGTCACCGTCGGGGACCTCAAGGCGGAGAAGGCGTTCAACGTCATCCCGGCGATCAACGTCGTCGGCGCCGGCGGCAAGGCCGAGGTCGAGCAGGGCGGGCTCGTCCAGCTCGCGATCGAGAACAACGACACCCGCGCGTTCGACCCGAACGCGTTCCAGCTCGAGGCGGGCGATCTGCTCGACCTGGGCTCGCGCGCGAGCGGACCGCAAGCCGCCACCGCGTTCGCGCTCGCTGCGCCGCTCGCGAAGGCCGGCGGCAGCCAGGTCTCCGTCGTCAACCTCGACGCCAGCGGCAACCCGCGCGTCTCGTTCCTCAGCGCGAGCGACGCGCTGCAGGTCAAGCCGCGCGCCCCGACGCCGTTCGACCTCGCGGGGGGGACCGACGAGACCTTCGCGAGCGCGACCGACACCAAGCTCTTCAAGCTCACCTCGCCCGCGAACGCGGCGGCGATCGTCGACTACCAGGTCCAGGTGGCCGAGGGCGGCACCGCGGTCCCCGTCGCGTTCGTCTTCGGGACCGGCGGCGGCAAGGACGACCGCGTCGGGCAAGTCCTGCCCGGGCGCAACCAGTTCAGCGGCCAATTCAACCCGCCGCCGTACGACCTCCACGTCGCGCTGCCCGTCGCGGTCTCCGCGAGCGCCACGGATCACTTCGTCGTCGTCGCGGACCTCGGCGGCAAGGCTGGAGCGACGGCGAAGGTCACGGCGACGCGCGCGGCGGCGATGGTCGCGAACGAGTCGAGCGCGGCGCACGGCGCCGACGCCCCGCAGCTCGTCGGCGCCGTGACGAGCGCCGCCGGGCAGGTCCTGAGCGCGAACCTGGGCTCCGAGACCGAGGTGGACGCCTACCGGTTCAACGTCGAGGCCGACGCCAAGCTGCAGCTAAGCGCGACCAGCGACGCCGATCTCGAGGTCATCTTGACCAAGAACCCGAACGTGTTCGAGGACCCGGCCGGGACGCCCGCGGCGAACCGCCAGGTCCTCGGGTACCTGTACCCGGGCAAGCAGTTCGCGGCGCAGCGCTCCCTGACGGCGCCGGTCGGAGTCACCGCGGTCTACGCCGTCGTGCTCAGCGACTCGCAGGGCACGGTGGAAGACCGAAGCACGCCGGCATGCGCAAGCTCCTCGTGAGGCGGGGTTTCCTGCCGCAGCGGCGCTCTTTTTCTCGGCGCGTCGCTGCTCGCGCCCCGGCGCCACAAGTTTCCCAGCGGCCCGCCGCCGGAGTACGAGGACCCGCCGCCGCCGTCGTGGCTCGATCGCCGGCGAGCAAAGCCGCCGATCAAGTGCCTGCCGCGGAGCTGCCGCAGCCCGACGAGCCGCCCTCCGAGCCGAGCGCACCGCAGCCGGACGCGTCGCCCCCGGCGGCGACGCCGGCGCCCCCGACGTCCCGGAGGCGCCGCGCACGGCGGAGACGCGGCGCGCCGGCCTGGGCGACTGCGCACCGACCTCCTGAGGCGCCGCGCGCGCCTGACACGCCGCGCGCCGGCTTCGGGCGATCGCGCGCCTCGGCTTCCGGCGATCCCCCGCCGCCGCGCGTCCGTCGACCGGTAGTGGTAGCGTGTTCCCTCGATGGACCGCGCGCAGATCCGCCATGTCGCCTTGCTCGCCGAGCTCGAGCTCACCGAGGACGAAGAGGAGCGCCTCGCGGCCGAGGTCGGTCGCGTCGTCGCCTACATGAGCGAGCTCGACGCGATCGACACGACCGACGTGCCGCCGACCGCGCACGTCACCGCGAGCGCGGGCTCGAGCCTCGAGGCGCACGCGAGCCCTCTCCGCGCGGACGAGCCCGAGCCCGGGCTCGCCCACGACGACGCGCTCGCCGGCGCGCCGCGCGCCGCGCACGGCGGCTTCTCCGTCCCCACCTTCGTGGAGTAAACGCCGATGGATTCCGTCATCGCCGTCGCCGAGAGCGTCCGCAACGGAGACAAGCGCGCCGTCGAGGTCGCGGAGACCGCGCTCGCGCGGATCGAGCAGCGCGACCGCGATCTCCACGCCTTCCTCGCGATCGCCAAGGACGAGCTCCTCGCGCAGGCCCGCGCCGTCGACGAAAAGCGCGCCCGCGGCGAGGCCCTCGGCCCGCTCGCCGGCGTGCCGATCGCGCTCAAGGACGCGCTCTGCATGCGCGGCGTGCCGACCACGTCGGGATCGAAGATCCTCGAGGGCTGGCGGCCGCCGTACGACGCCACCGTGGTCGCGAAGCTCCGCGCCGCCGACGCGCTCATCCCGGGAAAGACGAACCTCGACGAGTTCGCCATGGGCTCGTCGACGGAGAGCTCCGCGTACGGGCCGACCAAGAACCCGATCGATCCCGCGCGCACGCCCGGCGGCTCGTCCGGCGGCAGCGCCGTCGCGGTCGCCGCCGGGATGTCACCCGCGTCGCTCGGCAGCGACACCGGCGGCTCGATCCGCCAGCCCGCCGCGTTCACCGGCGTCGTCGGCTTGAAGCCCACCTACGGGCGCGTGTCGCGGTTCGGCCTCGTCGCCTTCGCGTCGAGCCTCGATCAGATCGGCCCGTTCGCCACCGACGTCCGCGGCGCCGCGCGCGTCCTGTCGGTCATCGCCGGCCACGATCCCAAGGACATGACCTCGCTCACCGCCGAGGTCCACGATTACGAGGCCGCGTGCGGAGCCAGCGTGCGCGGCCTCCGGCTCGGCGTCCCGGAGGAGTACTTCGCGGAGGGGCTCGATCCCGACGTCGAGGCGAGCATTCGCGGGGCGATCAAGGCGCTCGAGGCCGACGGCTGCACCGTGCGCCCCGTGAAGCTCCCCCACACGCGCCACGCGGTCGCCACCTACTACGTCATCGCGACCGCCGAGGCGTCGAGCAACCTCGCGCGCTTCGACGGCGTCCGCTACGGCCTGCGCGTCGAGCCGAAGACGGTGAGCGGCAGGAGCCAGGGCTCGGCGCTCCGCGCGATGTACGGCGCGACGCGCGACGCCGGCTTCGGCCCCGAGGTCAAGCGCCGGATCCTCCTCGGCACGTTCGTCCTCTCCGCCGGATACTACGACGCCTACTACCTGAAGGCGCAGAAGGTCCGCACGCTGATCCGCCGGGACTTCGAGGCCGCCTTCGCCGACGTCGACGCCGTCGTCTGCCCCACCGCCCCGACGCCGCCGTTCAAGCTCGGCGAGAAGACGAGCGATCCCCTCTCGATGTACCTCTCGGACGTGTACACGCTGCCCGCGAGCCTCGCGGGCCTCCCGGCGCTGAGCGTGCCCTGCGCCCCCACCCCCGCCGGTCTGCCGGTGGGCCTGCAGATCGTCACGCGACCGCTCGCGGAGACGACGGCGCTCACGCTCGCGGCGGCCGTCGAGGCATCGCACGCGCGACCGGGCCAGCGTTGACGCGGGTCGAGCCCCTCACCGAGGCGCACCTCCCGCGGCTCCGGGCCCTGTTCGACGCCTCGTCGAGCTCGTGCTTCTGCCGCTACTGGCACTTCGCCGGCACGAAGAACGACTGGCTCGACCGCTGCGCGAACCGCCCCGAGGAGAACGCCGCCGAGCTCGACGCCGCCGTCCGCTCCGGCAGCGCCGAGGCGCGCGGGCTCGTGGCCGTCGACGACGACGGCGCGATCGTCGGCTGGATGAAGCTCGCCCCCCGCGACGCGGTCCCCAAGCTCCGCGCCCTGCCCGTTTATCGAAGCCTGGCGCTCGGCGACGGCGCGACGACGTTCAGCGTCGGCTGCTTTCTCGTCCGTCCCGACGCCCGCGGCAAGGGCGTGGCGAGGGCGCTCCTCGAGGCGGCGCCGCGGCTCGCGCGCGAGTGGGGAGCCCGAGCGCTGGAGGCTTACCCTCGGCGATCGAGCGAGCCGCTCCACGCGGAGGAGGCCTGGCAAGGGCCCGAGCGCGTCTATATCGACGCCGGGTTCGAGCCGATCGTCGACGTCGCGCCCTACCCCGTCTACCGCAAGACGCTCTGATCCCGTCTGGCCGAGACGACACGGAGCCCCCGCGAGCCGGCGCGAACGCGAGCGCGGATCGTCCATGATCCGGTGAGGCCTGAACGCCGCGGGCTCACTGTTGTTTCAGGAGGGGCGCGCGCTCTTGTACACTGGGCGGCGGTGGATTCGAGCTTGCCGGTGCTCGTGTCGCGGCTGCCCGACTTGCGAGCGCTCACGCGTCTCGTGCGCGCCGCCTTGCGCCACGAGGTGGCGAACGTCGCGCTTGCGCAAGCGCCACAGCGGCCGGAGGCGCACACGCTCGACCTCCATGTCGTCGGCCAACCACCGCTCGCGCTCCTCGCGGAGCCCGCGGGACCGGCGCACGACGGGCAGTTCCCGCTCCGCCTGAGACCGCTGTACCGCGCCCAGGCGGCTCAGCTCTACGCGCTGCTCGAAGCGCACAACGTCTCGGTCGACGGGCCGCCGGATACCTCGCCGCTGCACACGAGCAAGCCGCCGACGCCTGCGCCCGACACGCTCGACTTCAAGCACACGCTCGCGATCGAGCCGAGCCTCGTCGCTGAGGCACGCGAGATCGCGGCGCGCAACGCGCCGCCGGTGACCGCCGACGCCTCGCCGCTCACACGCGCGATGTCGGGGTCCGCGCCGCCGGTCGCCGTGACGCCGGCGCCCCACGCGACCGTCCCGCGCGCCCCGGCGGCGCCCGCGGGCCCGCAGATTCGACGCCGGACCGACGTGGCCCCAGGGCACGACCCGCGGAGAACGGCGCCGAGCGCTGTCGCGGCGATCCCCGCCGCAGGCGATCTCCGACGCACCGCGCCCTCCGGTTCGATGCCCGCCGCGGGCGATCTCCGACGCGCCGCACCCTCCGGCTCGATGCCCGCCGCGGGCGATCTCCGACGCGCCGCGCCCTCCGGTTCGATGCCCGCCGCGGGCGATCCCCGACGCGCCGCGCCCTCCGGCTCGATGCCCGCCGCGGGCGATCCCCGACGCACCGCGCCCTCCGGCTCGATGCCCGCCGCGGGCGATCCCCGACGCGCCGCGCCCTCCGGCTCGATGCCCGCCGCGGGCGATCCCCGACGCACCGCGCCGAGCGCGACGTGGGGCGCGCCTCACGTCGCGTCGCGCCCGCCGCGGGCCCTGCTCCGCAGCCGCACCACCGCGTCACGCCCCGCCGCGGGTGTTCCACCCCCGGACCCGATCGGTTGCCGTCCGTGATCGTCGAGGACGACGGCGCTGGATGCCGGCGATCCTCGCTCAGCGTGAGCGTCGTGTTCGAGCTGACGACATGCCCGCCGCCGTGAAGGCCATGACGGCGCGCTGGCGCAGGCCGAGGCGGACGCGGCCCCGGCCGACGCGGCGCGCGACGGCGTCACGCCCGCGCGCGACGGGATGGACGCGCCAGCCGACGTCGACGAGCCGAGCCTCAGCGTGAGCGTGGTGTTCGAGCCGGACGCGCTGCCCGCTGGGCTCCTCGCCGGCGTGCCTTCCCCCCTCGGCGCCTCGAGCGGTCCGGACAGCGACGTGGTCCCGTCACCGACGATCGCCGAGCTCGCGCCCCCGACGCAGGCGGAGGCTCCTGCGAGCGACGTCCCCGCGACCCTCGCCGACGCCGCCCCTCCGGAGAGCGCGTCGACCCCGGCCGCGAGCGCCGACGGAGCGCCGGACGACGGCGGCTTCTTCGATGACGCGCTCGCGAACTTCCCGACCGCCACCCTGGGTGACGAGGCGGCAGACGACGCGGGCGCCAGCGTCCGTCCGCCGGCAGACTCGTTCGTCGACGTCGCGGTGGACGAGGTCGAGCTCGTCGATGCGGGGCCCGCGCACCGCGTCGACGACGAGGGGCTCGTATCCGTCCCGCCGCCTCCGGAGGACGACGACGACGACGCGACGCTCGTCCGGCTCCCGACGTCCCAGGCCGCGCCCGTCGTCGCCGCGGCGACCGCGAGCGACGACCTCACGCCCGCTCAGACGCGCCTCGACCCGGCGCGCTCCGGCGACGAGGACGGTCCGAGCGGCGGGGGCCGCAAGAAGAAGAGCACGAGGCGGCGCGCGAAGGACAAGACCGCCGCCACGATCACCGACACCCACGACGTCATCGCCGCGCGCCGCGAGCCGGCGACCGACGCCGCAGCGCCGAACGACGCCCCCGCGAGCGGCCGCGCGCGCGGCGACGACGATCCGGCCGTCGGCCGGCGGATCGCCGACGGCAAGTACGTGATCGAGTCGTTGATCGGGAGCGGCGCGGCCGGCGCCGTGTACCGCGCGACGCACCGCGAGCTGCGCCGCACCGTCGCCATCAAGCTTCTCCACCCGCACTACCAGCAGGATCCGCAGTTCATGACGAGCTTCCGCGGCGAGGCGCTCGCGGCCAGCCAGCTCGATCATCCGAACGTGATGCGCGTCCTCGACTTCGACCAGGAGCCCGACGGGCTCATCTACATCGTGATGGAGTACCTCTCGGGGCGCACGCTCCAGAGCCTGCTCGACGAGGAGCGACGGCTGCCCACCGAGCGCGCGGTCGAGATCATGATCCAGGTGTGCGCCGCGCTGAGCGTCGCCCACGACCACGGGATCATCCATCGCGACATCAAGCCCGACAACATCATGCTGGTGCCGAGCCGCGACGACGAGGGCGCGACGTTCGAGCTCGTCAAGGTGTGCGACTTCGGCATCGCCGCGCTCCAGAACCCGCGCGCCGAAGACGCCGATCTCGCCGCGACGGAGCACGTCATCGCCGGAACGCCCGAGTACATGTCGCCGGAGCAGGCGCGCGGCACCGACGTCGACGCGCGCTCGGACGTCTACGCCTGCGGCATCTGCCTCTACGAGCTGGTGACGGGGCGCCCCCCCTTCCTCGGCGACAACCCCGCCGAGATCCTCATCAAGCAGCTCGAGGAGGTGCCGAAGCCGCCGTCCCACATCATCAAGGGCCTCGATCCGATCGTCGAGGAGGTCATCCTGCGGGCGGTCCAGAAGGACCCGGCGATGCGCCACCAGTCCGCGCGCGAGATGCGCGTCGAGCTGAAGGAGCTCATCGACCCCGGCGACGGCTACGCCAACGACGACCAGGACGAGCTCTCGATCGTCGAGAACCTGTGCGTCCTCGACGATCCGGCGTCCGGCTTCCCGGGGTTCTTCATCGCCTTCTCGAGCGCGATCCTCCGCTTCGGCCGCTTCGAGCGCGGCCACCACGAGGCGGCGCAGGCGATGAAGGAGCTGTCGCGGACGCTTCGCATCGCCCTCCGCGGGCGCAGCGAGCTCACCTTCGCGCGGCGCGACGTCCAGAAGACGATCAGCTTCGTCGTCATGACCGGGACCGCGGAGATCGTCGATCTCCGGCGGCTCCTCGGCTCGCAGCTCTACGGCAGCTTCGGCGAGCCGTTCATCGCGGCGGTCGTCAACAAGGGCATCGCGGCGCTCACCCTCCGCGAGGGGATCCCCGACGTCGAGCTGCACTACATCGTCGAGATGCTCCTCGGGCCGTTCGCCGGCGAGGACCTCCGGCGCGAGCTGCTCTCGAAGCCGCTGCGCTACGTCTCCGTGCTCTTCGTGACCGACGTGGTCGGACGGGACCGCAAGCTGTCGTGGAAGGTCGGGTTGGGCGCCTCGCGCCTCGTCCGCGATCTACTCGCGCTCTGCAACGTCCGCGGCATCAGCCTGAAGAAGATGCGCGAGACGCGCGACGAGCTGGTCGGCGGCGTCGCCCGGCTGCTGACGCGCGGCGACGAGGTGAAGCAGTTCATCTTCAACGCCGACCTCGTCGACGAAGCCGTCGCGAACCTGCGCGGCTTCTCGTCGTTCCAGGTCGCGCCGCTGATCATCGATCGAGTGCTTCACGAGTCGTGCGCCGAGGCGGCGACGATCCTCCTCGCCGACCACGACGCCGGCGGCGACGACGACGAGCGGACCACCGCGTTCCTCCATTTGTTCGCGCAGCGGCTCGTCACGGAGCGCTCGCCGCGGTCCGACGCCGCCGTCGCGGAGCTCTATCGGCGCAAGATCGTCGACGAGAACGAGATGCCGCGCGATCTCAAGGAGTCGATCCGCGCGCAGACGTTGGCGGACGCGCTCGTCCGCGAGCCGTCGCAGTTCCTGATCACCCTCGACCTCATCGGAGATCCAGGGACCTACGAGAGCGAGCTCGCGACGCTCGAGGCGGCGATGGCGACGCTCGCCAGGCGCGCGGAGGCCGCGGGCCTGCTCGCGGTCATGAGCACCCTCGCGCGGCACGCGAAGGGCGCGGGCAAGGCCGGACCACGCGAGACCGCCGCGCTGCGCACGATGAAGTCGATGATCGACAAGCAGCGCCTCTTGCCGATCGCGACGACCCTCCTCGTCGGACCGGCGCACCAGCGCGAGGCCGCGCGCCAGCTCATCGTCATCGCCGGGTCCGTCGGCGCCTCGGCGCTCTACACCGCGCGCGAGGCCACGCTCGATCCGGCGGCCCGCCCGATCTTCGTCCAGGTCCTGCGCGACACGGGGCCCGCGGGCTGGGCGCTGCTCTCGCATCTGCTGCCGCACATGGAGGTGCGCGACGACGCCGAGCTCGCGCTGGTCGAGGACCTCCTCCGCGCCGTGCCGGATCGCCCCGATCCGGGGCTCGGCGAAGCCGTCGCGAAGTTCCTGGCCCATCCGCTCCTCCGGCCGACCGCGCTCGCGGCGATCGTCCCGCTCTGGGGCGAGCGGGCGAAGAAGCCGCTCGTCGAGGCGCTCGAGTACGCCGACGAGCCGACGCGCATCCTCGCGCTCGGGGAGCTGCGAAGGCTCCGCGCGATCGACGAGTATGTCCTCTCGGTGCTCGAGCGCTTCCTTACGATGCGCGGGAGCGCCGGGGAGGAGCTCCGGGCTTCTGCCGCCGCCGCGCTCGCCGATGTCTCCGCGCCGCTTCGTACGCGGGTCGTCCAGCTCCTGTCGAAGGCCGTCGAAGGGAAGCGCGGCTTGGTCGCCATGCTGCGGGGTAGCGACAACAACGACGAGAGCGTCGTGGTGATGGAGGCGATGGGCAGGGCGCTCCTCGCGCTCGATCGCGCCGAGGGGGTCCGCGCGCTCAAGGGTCGCCTCTCGCGCTCGGAGGGGCTGATGAAGGCCCGGCTCAGCGCCGTCTTGCAGATGGGCTGAGCGGTGCACGCGCAGGCGTCACTGGACGCAGCGCTGCGAGCTCGAATCGAAGCGTAGACCGGGGTTGCACGTGCGGCTCGCGTTCGACGCGAAGTTGTTCGGATCGGCGAGGCAGTACGTCTGGCCGACGCCGCCGCACTCGACGCACTTGGCGGTCGTCGCGTCCCACCGCGTGCCCGCGTCGCACTTGCGGCTCGCGTTCGACGCGAAGTTGTTCGGATCGACGAGGCAGTACGTCTGGCCGACGCCGCCGCACTCG
>JAHBWA010000009.1 GCA_019637195.1 Labilithrix sp.
TCGCGACCTACGAGCGCGAGCCGGACGCCGTCGTCGCGACCGAGGCCGATCTGCTGCGCGACGGCTTCGGCCCCTCGCCGGCGTTCGAGGTGCTGCTCGCCGAGCGCGACGGCACGACGATCGGCTTCGCGTTCTATTTCTTCACGTACTCGACGTGGCGCGGGAGGCGGTGCCTCTACCTCGAGGACCTCTTCGTCCAGCCGGCGCATCGCGGCTCGGGCGCGGGCGTGGCGCTCATGCGCGAGCTCGCGCGCGTCGCGATCGACCGCGGGTGCGCGCGCTTCGTCTGGCAGGTCCTCGACTGGAACGAGCCGGCGATCGCGTTCTACGAGAAGCTCGGCGCTTCGGTGCAGCGCGAGTGGCTCACCGTGCGGATGGAAGGCGAAGCGCTCGCGCGGCTCGCGCGAGCGTGAGCTCCGTCGCCGTCGTCCCCTCACCCGCGCGCCGTCTACCGGCGGCGCCTCCCAGCGCCACGGACGGCATCGGACTCCAGCTCCGCGACGAGCGCCGCGTCGGACTCCGCGACGAACGCCGCGTCGGACTCCGCGACGAGCGCGTCCGAGATCCCGTGCAGCCGGGCCGCTTCGGACGCCTCGGGGCCCGACGGGGTCCGCGCTTGCCGCTCGAGCTCGTTCGCCTCGCAGCGGAAGACCGCGGCGAGATCGTCCAGCAACGCGGCGGGGAGCTTCGGCGCCGGCGCGCGCTCGATCACGATGGCGATGGTCGACCCGCAGCGGTGGTTTCGCAGCTCGAGGAGACCGCCGGCGCCGTCCTCCTGGGTGCCGACGAGCGCGAGCGACTCCCAGACGGTCTGGCTCAGCGCGGCCGTGCAGCTCGGGCATCGCTTCGGCCACGCCGACGGAAGGCTCACGGCCGGTGGAGGTACGGGCATGCGCTTCGACATCCTTCGCTCGTCGACGGGCGGGAGCCATGGCGCGAACCACGAGAGCGCCATCGAGCCTGCGCTCAAGAGGCGATCCCCGACTGGAACTGGAAACCGATGCTCGGCTGCATGCCGTCGCCGCCGTCGCGAAGGAACATCGGGACGTCTCCCTCGATGAACGCCGCGAGCCCGTCGCGAAGCCGGAACGGCAGGACGACGATCGGGACGAGGCCCACGTTCGTCGGCGCGCCGACCTGCGTAGCGACGCGGAGCCCGGCGGAGACGGCTCCTGCGTTGTAGACGACCCCCGGATCGACGATGAACGTCGTCGCGGCGGGCGTCCGCTTGAGCTCGTTCATCGCGATGAACTCGAAGTCGATCGACCAGCGTTCATCGAGCTTCACGGTGACGCCGGGGGTGATGCCGATCGAGACGAAGTCGGCGCCGATCGCCGTGAACCGATCCCCCATCGTCAGCACGGGCACCGCGATGCCCAGGTGTCCGCCGATGCGCGGTGACGACGGCGTCGGTTGTGGGCCTTCGTCTGCGAGCGCGCTCGTCGAGCGGGCGAAGGTCGAGAGGGCGAAGACTGCGAAGCCGATTCCAAGCGTGAGGAAAGCGTTCTTGGGCATGTCGGTCACCGAAGAGCCGAGCACGCGTCGGGCCACGAGGATGACCGCGAGAAGGCTCACGATTCCGACGGAGAGGTGTAGCGACCACGCAGCATCACGTCGCGGGCCGACTACAGCGGGATCGCGCCCCGCCGCTCGCGAACGAGCCGCGCCCCATACGTCGAGGTGCTCGCCGCGCGCTTCGGCGTCGCCTCGGATCCGAGCTCGAGCGCGCGGAGCCCGTCTTCGTCGAGGCGCAAGGTGCTCACCGGTGCGAGGCGCTCGCCGTCTCGGACCAAGAGCATCGTAGGGCTCGTCTGGAGCTCCAGCCGCGTACGGCGCGACGCGGCGCTCCCTCGCCGAGCCGCCGCGACGTCAGAGCGCCACGGTGGGGTCGCGCATGAGCCCCAGGAGCCCGGCCCTCGCCTCACCCACGAGATACAGCGATCCGCACACCACCACGCTCCGCGCCCCGGCCGTCCGGCGCGCAGCGCGCAGCGCCTCCGCCACGGCGCTCGCCACGCTCCCGTCCGCGATCCCCCGAAGCTCCGCGAGGTCCGCGGCCGCGCGGCCCGCCGGCGCCACATACACGCGCGGCGCGTCGATCCCAGCCGCGACCACGCCGAGCATCTCGCGCCACGCTTTGTCCTCGAGCGCGCCGAAGACCACGGCGCCGACGTCCTCGCCCTCGACCGCCCGCACGAGGGCGCGCGCGCCCTCCGGGTTGTGCGCGCCGTCGAGGAGCCACGGCCCCGCGAGGTCCCCTCCCCTGACCTCCACGCGCTCGAGCCGGCCCGGCCAGCGCGCGTCCATGAGTCCGCGCGCGCGCGCGTCGTCGGCGAGACCGAGCTCGGCGCCGACGGTCCACGCGACGCGCGCGTTGTCGCGCTGGTGCGGGCCGAGCAGCCCGACGCGCGCGTCCGCGGGCAGCGGCAGCGCGTCGACGAGCCGCGCTCCGTTCGCGATCGCCACCGCCACCGCCGCAGCGCGCGCCTCCTCCGGCAGCGCGCCGAGCACCATCGAGACGCCGGGCTTCGCGATCGCCGCCTTCTCGCGGGCGATCGCGTCCAGCGTGACGCCGAGCATGTCTTGATGATCGAGCGCGATGCCCGTGATCGCCGTCACGCGGGGCGTCACGACGTTCGTCGCGTCGAGCCGACCGCCGAGGCCGACCTCGAGGACAGCGAGCTCGACCGCCGCCTCGCGGAACGCGAGCAGCGCCGCGAACGTCGCCACCTCGAAGAAGGACAGATCGCTCCCGACCTCGAGCGCCTCCTCGAGCGCTGCGGCGAGCGCCGAGTCACCGATCGGCTCACCGTCCACCCGGATGCGCTCGGCGAAGCGCACGAGGTGCGGCGAAGTGTAGAGCCCGGTCCGCCGCCCGGCCGCGCGCGCCATCGCGTCGACCATCGCGCACGTCGAGCCCTTCCCGTTCGTCCCCGCGACGTGGACGATCTCGAACGCGCGCTCCGGATGCCCGGCGCGCGCACACGCCGCGCGCATCGGATCGAGGCCGAGGCGCATCCCGAGCGGCACGCGCTCGTGGAGCGCCGCCAGCGCCTCCGCGAGCCTCTCGCGCGGGCCGCCGGCCCGCTCCTCGCGCGGCGACGCCTCGCCCGCCGCGCCGGCGCTCAAGCCGAGGCGACGCGGGGCTCGCGCGCGTCGCGCTGCAGGTGGCTCACGAGCAGGCTGATCTCGCGGCGCATCTCGAGGCGGCTCGTAATGCGGTCGATCATCCCGTGCTGCAGGAGGAACTCGCTCCGCTGGAAGCCCTCGGGGAGCGTCTGGCGGATCGTGGTCTCGATGACGCGCGGGCCGGCGAAGCCGATGAGCGCCTTCGGCTCGGCGATGTTCACGTCGCCGAGGAACGAGAAGCTCGCGGCGACGCCGCCGGTCGTCGGGTTCAGGAGCACGCTGATGAACGGGACACCCGCGTCGCGCAGGCGCTCGCGCGCAGCCACCGTCTTCGCCATCTGCATGAGGCTCAGGATGCCCTCCTGCATGCGCGCGCCGCCCGAGGCCTGGAGGAGGACGACCGGGAGGCGGAGCGACGCGCCGCGCTCGAAGAGGCGGGCGATCTTCTCCCCGACGACCGAGCCCATCGACCCGCCCATGAAGCGGAAGACGAACGCGCCGTAGGCGATGGGCACGCCGTCGATGCGGCCGCGGCCGATCTCGATGGCCTCCCTGGCGCGCGTGGACTTCTGGGAAGCGGCGACCCGGTCCGGGTACGACTTGCCGTCGGTGAACGAGAGCGGATCGGCGGGCTCGAGCTGGCTGTCCCAGTCGTCGAGCTTGCCTTCGTCGAGGAGGAGCTCGCGCCAGCGCTCCGCGAAGAGCTTGTGGTGCTGGCCGCAGTGCGGACACACCTCGAAGTTCTGCTCGAGGGTCTCGGCGGGCATGGTCTCGCCGCAGCCGTCACACTTGCGGAAGACGCCCTTGCCGAAGCTGGTCTTCTCGCTCGCGTCGAGGCCGCCGGGCTTCTTGTCGGGCCACTCGCTGCTCATCGGCACGGGCCTTAGCACGGCGGCATGGCGGCGGCGCGGGGGTTTGGTGCGGCGCCGCGCACGACGCGACGCGGCGGGCCGGCCCGGAGCGCTCCCGGAGCCGCGTGCTGCCGCCGCACCGGCCCTCGGCGGAGGCGTTCGCGGGCGAGCGCTCGCGCCGGCGCGCGGCGAGCGCTTCGTGTATCCTCCCGCGGCGTCCGTTCACCCGGCGACGGCGCCGGTCCCGGCGGCCTCGCACCCGACAGCACGTCGAGCACCCGAAGGAAGAGATCATGCCGAGCTTCGACATCGTCTCCAAGGTCCCGTGGCACGAGGTCGACAACGCCCTCGGCCAGGCGCAGAAAGAGCTCACTCAGCGCTTCGATTTCAAGGACACCCACACCGAGCTCGAGAAGACGACCGAGGGTCTCGTGATCCGCTCGTCGAGCGAGGACCGCGCGAAGGCCGCGCTCCAGGTGCTCCAGGAGAAGCTCATCAAGCGCAAGGTGAGCCTCAAGTTCCTCGACGTCGAAGATCCGAAGCCCACCGGCAAGGGCGGCGCTCGCATCCTCGCCAAGGTCAAGGAAGGCATCGAGGGCGAGCCGGCGCGGAAGATCGTCGGCGGGATCAAGGAGAGCAAGATCAAGGTCCAGTCCTCGATCCAGGACGCGCAGGTGCGCGTCACGGGCAAGAACAGGGACGATCTCCAGAAGGCGATCGCGCTCGTGCGCGGCATGGATCTCGACATCGAGCTGTCCTTCGTGAACTTTCGCGACTGACATCACGACCAGAAGCCATCGAGAAGCGAGCAGGAAGAGGATTCATGGCAGACGCGGCAACGACCCGAGGCGCGCGCACGAAGAAGACCGACGGCGACGCTTCGGCGAAGCGGACGGCGACGGCGAAGACCACGGCGACGGCGAAGACCAACGGCGCTCCGGCGAAGACCAGCGGCGCGACGGCGAGAGCCGGAAGCGCGACGGCGAAGACGGCTCCGGCGAATGGCGCTCCGGCGAAGGCCAACGGCGCTGCCGCGAAGGCCGCCACCGCCGCGAAGCCTGCACCCGCCGCGAAGGCCGCCGCCACCGAGAATACCAACGGCGCCGCCGCGAAGGCCGCGCCCGCCGCGAAACCTGCACCCGCCGCGAAGCCCACCGCCGCCGCGAAGCCTGCACCCGCACCCGTCCGTCACCTCTTCGGCACCGACGGCATCCGCGGGACCGCCAACGAGTGGCCGATCACGCCGGAGCTCGCGCTCGGCCTCGGCAAGGCGGTCGCGCACGTCGCCGCGCGGAACACGCCGAAGGCGCACGTCCCGCGCATCCTCATCGGCAAGGACACGCGGCTCTCGGGCTACATGATCGAGCAGGCGATCGCCGCGGGGATCTGCTCGATGGGCGCGCGCGTCATCCTCTGCGGCCCCATCCCGACGCCCGCGGTGGCCCAGCTCACCGTGAGCATGCGCGCGGACGCGGGGATCGTCATCAGCGCGAGCCACAACCCCTACCAGGACAACGGGATCAAGATCTTCGGCGCCGACGGCTTCAAGCTCGCCGACGCGATGGAGGCCGAGATCGAGCAGCTCATGTCGAACGACGCGCTGCTCGGTTTGCGCCCTACGGGCCCCGGCATCGGCAAGGCCTCGCGGCTCGACGACGCCGGCGGGCGCTACGTGGTCTTCGCCAAGGCGACCTTCCCGCGCGGGCTCACGCTCGACGGCGTGCGCGTCGTCGTCGACGGCGCGCACGGCGCCGCCTACAAGGTCGCGCCGCTCGTCTTCTCCGAGCTCGGCGCCAGCGTCACGTCGATCGGCGTGAAGCCGAACGGCGTCAACATCAACAAGGACGCGGGGGCGCTGCACCCGGACAAGGTCCGCGCCGAGGTCGTCAAGCAAGGCGCGCAGATCGGCATCGCGCTCGACGGCGACGCCGACCGGCTCATCGTCATCGACGAGAAGGGCCAGATCGTCGACGGCGACGTCGTCATGGCCATGTGCGCCACGCGCATGCTGGACGACGGACAGCTCGCGAAGCGCACGCTCGTCGCCACCGTGATGAGCAACCTCGGGCTCGAGCGCGCGATGAACAGCCGCGGCGGCACGCTGGTGCGCACCCAGGTCGGCGATCGCTACGTCGTCGAGGCGATGCGCAAGCACGGCTACAACCTCGGCGGCGAGCAGTCCGGTCACCTCATCTTCCTCGACCACGCGTCGACGGGCGACGGCATCGTCGCGGCGCTGCAGGTGCTCGCCATCATGATGCGCACGGGCCGCCCGCTGTCGGAGCTCGCGCAGGAGGCGATGGAGCGCGTCCCGCAGGTGCTCGAGAACGTCACCCTGCCGAAGCGCCAGCCGCTCGAGAAGATGAAGCAGCTCGCCACCGCCACCGCGAAGGTGAAGGACACGCTCGGCGAGGAGGGCCGCGTCCTCATCCGCTGGAGCGGCACCGAGCCGAAGCTCCGCATCATGCTCGAGGGCCCGAACGAGGACCGCCTCCGCAAGTGGGCCAAGGACCTCGCCGCGGCGGCCCAGAAGGACTCGCGCGGCTGATCGCGAGCGCCGGCCGCGGAGCCTCGCGGCCGGCCGTCCGATCGCACACGCCGCCGGCGGACGAACGCCGAGCGAGTGGGTGCTACGCTGGCGTCATGGCCGCCGCCGCATCGCTCTTCCCGGTCCAGGCGCCCTCCACCTCGGAGGAGCCGCGGATCCTCCTCTCGAGCGTGCCGTGGGCCGCCTACGTCGTGCTGCGCGACGCGATCGAGAGCGCGGGCGTGCGGATGACTTACCTGGAGGGGCGGCTCGAGATCATGAGTCCTTCGCGAGATCACGAGGTGAGCAAGAAGCAAATCGCGCGGCTCTTCGAGCTCTTCTGCCTCGAGCGCGACATCCCGCTGTACGGCTTCGGCTCGATGACGTTCCGGAAGGAAGAGAAGCAGCGCGGGCTCGAGCCGGACGAGTGCTACTGCCGCGGCGCGGAGCGCACGGTCACGGACGTCGCCCTCGAGGTCGTCGTGACCCACGGGACGATCGACAAGCTCGACGTCTACCGGGGCCTCGGGGTGCGCGAGGTCTGGGTCTACGAGGCGGGCGCGTTCCGCGTCCTCGTCCTCCGCGGCGACGGGTACGAGACCGCCGCCGCGAGCGAGACCTTCCCCGAGGTCGATCTCGCGCGCATCGCCCACTACGCGATCGACAAGGATCAGCCGTCCGCGCTCCGCGCGTTCCGCGACGAGCTCCGGGGCCGGTAGCCGCACGCCCGGCTCCGACGCCGGGCACGCGCCCGGCTCCGACGCCGGCGGCCCACGCCGGGGATGCGCCGGGCCGGGCCAGCGCCGCCGCGCCCCCTTTGAATGCCGCGGACGGCCGCTCCGTCTAGCGGTCCCATGTCGCCTCGCATCCCTGTCTTGATCCTCGCCGCGCTCTCCGTCTTCGCCTCGACCGCCTGCTCGGTCGAGACCGTCGAGCCCTCGCCGAGCGCGCCCGCGGCGCCCGCCGGCGAGGTGGCCGGCGATACGGACGCGAACGCGCCCGCCGAAGACGAGGACGCGGACCGAAAGGCCTCCGAGGAGCCGGGCGCGACGACCGAGACGATCCCGCGCGTGGTGCTCTCGGGCACCTTCTCCAAGGTCAGCGTCAACTACAAGCGCGTGACCCAGTACATGGTGCTGACGCTCCGCGGCGACTCGCCGCCGCTCTCCTCCGACGCCTCCGCCGTGAAGGCCTCGTCGATCGACGTGGCCGAGACGACCGAATACGAGCTGCTCTATCCGACGAAGGGCGCGTGCGACACCCTCCCGAAGCTCACGATCGCCAGAGGTGCGGTCCACCTCGAGCTCGATCGCGCGGGCGAGCCGGGCGGCACGATGACCGACTGCCACTTCCTCGCGCGCTTCATCAACGCGAGCGACGGCGGCTTCCAGGCGCGCCTCGAGAACGTGTCGCTCGACGGCGGCGCCACCGTCATCGAGGAGCTCCTCCTCGACGTCAAAGGTCCCCCGAGCTGATCGGCGCACGAGCCCGAGCGGCGAGGTGGTGCGCAGGAATGCGCCGTGCACGGCATAGCGAAACGGCGCCGCCCTCTCGCGAGGACGGCGCCGTTCGAAGGCGCCCCGCCCGAAGACGAGGCGCCGCCGCTCAGGAGCGGCTCAGTAGCGATAGTGCTCCGGCTTGAACGGGCCCTCGGTCGAGACGCCGAGGTAGTCCGCCTGGTCCTTCGTGAGCTTCGTGAGCTTCACGCCGAGCTTGCCGAGGTGGAACGCCGCGACCTTCTCGTCGAGGTGCTTCGGCAGCGTGTAGACCTTCTTCTCGTACTTGCCCGGGTTCTGCCAGATCTCGATCTGCGCGAGCGTCTGGTTCGAGAACGACGCCGAGTACGTGCGACTCTCCGGTGCGAGGCGGACGCGCGTGGAGCCAGTTTCCTCGCGCGGTCATTACGTGAGTACTCAGCGATCCCGAGCCGCGCAGTAGCTGCCCTTCGGTAAACTCACGTCCTTCTTTCGGTCGCCACCGACATGCACCTCGAGCACCCAGTCGAGGCCCTTTCCCTCGGCGCTCACGATCAGGAGTCGCGATCGCGGTCCTCCGGTGAGGACGGCCATCAGGTCGGGCGCGAAGCGGGCTCGGCCGGGTAGTAGACGGGAAGCTTACCGGCCGCGGGTAGATGCGGCGACGCTGCTTGGTGGTGAGTAGCTGCCCAGGCGCGCCAGGCACGCGTCTTCGCTTAACGAAATGGCGATCCCCTTCGGGAGGAGACATCTCGGCATCGGTCACCTCGCCGGGGAGCGCGGCGACCCCAGCAGCGCGCTCCTCGGGGCTCCAGCTGATCCACTCCTCCTCCGAGGAGCCGTCGGAAAGCCCTGCTCCGGTTCGTCGGCGGGTATCCTCGTAGCGTGGCGGTGCCGACCGGGCGGGTCAAGGCCAGCCATGCCGTCGCTTCCGGCGACGCGGACCGTACCAGATGGGGACGCAGGCGCCGCCCTCTCGCGAGCAGCGCCGTCCGAGGCCCACCCGCTCGAAGGCGGGGGCGCGCGACCCACGCGGGTCGGCTCAGTAACGGTAGTGCTCCGGGCTTGAACGGGCCTCGGTCAGGACGCCGGGTACTCCGCCTGATCCTTCGTGAGCTTCGTGAGCTTCACATGAGCTTGCCGAGGTGGAACGCCACTGACCTTCTCGTCAGGTGCTTCGGCAGCGTGTAGACCTTTCTTGTCGTACTTGCCGGGGTTCTGCCAGATCTCGATCTGCGCGAGCGTCTGGTTCAGAACGACGAGCTCATCACGAACGACGGGTGGCCGTTCGCGCAGCCGAGGTTCACGAGGCGGCCGCGCGCGAGGAGCGTGAGGCGCTTGCCGTCCGGGAAGACGAACTGGTCGACCTGCGGCTTGATGTTGACCTCCTTGATCTCGGGGTTCTTCTCGAGCCAGGCGACGTCGATCTCGCAGTCGAAGTGACCGATGTTGCAGACGATGACCTGATCCTTCATCGCCTTCATGTGCTCGGGGCGGACGATGCCCGAGCAGCCGGTCGCCGTGACGACGATGTCGGCCTGCGGCGCGGCCTCCTCCATCGTCGTGACCTGGTAGCCCTCCATCGCGGCCTGGAGCGCGCAGATGGGGTCGATCTCCGTCACGAGGACGCGGGCGCCGAGGCCGCGGAGCGCCTGCGCGCAGCCCTTGCCGACGTCGCCGTAGCCCGCGACGACCGCGACCTTGCCGGCGAACATGACGCCGGTGGCGCGCTTGATGCCGTCGCCGAGCGACTCACGGCAGCCGTAGAGGTTGTCGAACTTCGACTTGGTGACCGAGTCGTTGACGTTGATGGCGGGGACCTTGAGCGTGCCCTTCTTCGCCATGTCGTAGAGGCGGTGGACGCCCGTGGTCGTCTCCTCGGAGATGCCCTTGATGCCGTCCGGGCCCTCGAAGAGCTCCGGGTGCTTCTCGTGCGCGATGATCGTGAGATCGCCGCCGTCGTCGAGGATCATGTTCGGGCCCTTGCCGCCCGGGAACGCCTTGAGCTGCATCTCGATGCACTCGTTGTATTCCTCCTCGGTCTCGCCCTTCCAGGCGAAGACGGGGACGCCGGTGGCCGCGATCGCCGCCGCCGCGTGATCCTGCGTCGAGAAGATGTTGCAGCTCGTCCAGGTGACCTCGGCGCCGAGCTCCGTGAGGGTCTCGATGAGGACGGCCGTCTGGATCGTCATGTGGAGGCAGCCGGCGATGCGCGCGCCCTTGAGCGGCTTCGACGGGCCGTACTCCTTGCGGATCGCCATGAGGCCGGGCATCTCGCTCTCGGCGATGGTGATCTCCTTGCGGCCCCAGTCGGCGAGCTTGATGTCCGCGACCTTGTAGTTCGTGCTCATGGCTTACGTTCCCTTTCCTTCTTTTCTCGCAACGGGCCGGCGCTCGCCGGGCCCTCTGTGACCTTCGTGAACCGCGACCGGCGCCGACGGACCGCGCCCGCCCGACGCCGACGCCGAGGGCTCCTCCGCGCACGCCGCGGAGCCCGCGGGGGCGCGCGCGATCAGCACCTGCCACGGCAAGTGCGCGTCCTTCCCGCGCCCGCACCACGCCGCCGGGAGGCGGACGACCTCGCCGGCGTCGAGCCCCGCCTCCACGGCGAAGCGCCCGAGCTCCGCCGGCTCGAAGCCGAGCCAGAGATCGGCCTCGTCGCGCATCGACTCGTCGTCGTGGCGCTCGTAGTCGATGACGACGATCGCGGCGCCGGGGCGCGCGAGCCGCGCGAGCTGTCGCACGAGATCGACCGGACGCGGCGCGTGGTGCAACAGCCGCGACGCGAAGACGACGTCCGCGCCCTCGCCGACGTGCCCGCGGAGCTCCGCCGCGCCGAGCTCCGACTTGAGGAGCTTCACGTTCGCGTAGCCGCGCGCGGACACACGGGCCCGCGCGCGATCGAGCTGGGCCTCCGAGCGATCGACCGCGACCACGCGCTCGAACGCCGGCGCGAGGACGTCGAGCAGCGCCCCGTCGCCGGTGCCGGCGTCGACGGCGAGCGCGCGGCGCGGGAGCAAGCGCGCGAGCGCGGCGACGTACGCCGCCGTGGCGTCGGCCGGCTCGAACGCGGCAGCGTCCTTCGCCGGCGCCTGCGCGAAGAACTCGCGGGCGACGCGGTCGCGCTCGCGGAGGACGTCGGTGATGCGCGAGAGGCTCCCGTCCCCCTCGCAGAGCGCGCGCCCGCTCGCGAGCGCGTCGGCGACGACCGGATCGGCCGACGCCGCCTCGGCGATCCGCACGAGCGCCCGCGTGCCCTGCTTGCGGGCGAGGACGAGCCCGGCGGCCTTCAGCGGCGCCACGTGACGCGAGATGTTCGGCTGGCTCTCGGAGAGCAGGACCGCCAGCTCGCCGATCGCGAGCTCTTCCTCCGCGGCGAGCGCGAGGAGCCGCAGGCGCACGGGCTCCGCGAGCACCCGGTAGAGCTCCCAGCGCGTCGTCGATCCGACCGCGGCGTCCATCACGCCGGGATCTATATTCCGTCATACGAATGAACGCAAGTAGGGTCACAGGACGTCGGTCGCCACGGATAATCGTCAATAGTTACAGCTCATAAGCCACATGGTCCACGGCGCGGCGGGAACGCGCCGCTGCCGCGCCTGCCCCGACGCCGCTACGCCTGCTCCCCGACGCCGCCGCGCCTGCCCCCGGCGCCGGCCGCGCCTGTCCCCCGACGCCGCTACGCCTTGCTCCCCGACGTCGCTGCGCCCAGCCGGTCAGCGCGCCCGATCGCCCACGCTCGCGAGATCGAGCTCGGGCCAGTCGGCCCCGGCGCGGTCGACGACCACGCAGTCCTCGGGCGTGCCGTCCTCGTGGACGAAGACGACGAAGTCGGTCTCGACGTCGAGCGTGAGCATCGGGTGGTGCCACACGCCGGGCGCGTAGCTGATGCCCTGCGGGCCCTCGGCGATGAACGCAGCCAGCGTCGTGAGGTCCGGCACGTCGCCGCCCAGCGCGACCAAGGCGATGAAGCGGGACGCGTTCATCGGGATGAACAGCTGGGTCGAGCACGGGTGCTTCTCGAGCAGCGCGAGCGGACGGCGCTCCCGCGGGACCGGCCGCGAGCGGAACACCTTCACCTTCAGGCTCGCCGTCCCGGCGCGGGTGTTTCGCACGTCGCAGACGTCGTCGAAGCGGAGCGCCGTGCCGAGGTTGGCGCTCTCCCCCGGCTCGCCGCGCGGCGAAGCCATGAGGACGCGACCGTACGGAGCGTAGGCTTCCGGCGTCAGGCGCCGGGGCACGATGAGCTGGCTCACGTCGCGGACGATAGCAGACCGCGCGGGAGCCTCGCGCTGCCCGAGCGCGCCGGGTATTCTCCCGCGCTCCGCGATGAGCCAGCCGCTGCACTCGCCGTCCGCCCGCTCCGCCTCCGCCGAAGCGGGCGTGACGCCGCCGCAAGGCGAGGCCCGCGTCGCGCGCGGAGAGCCGCGGCGCGCCCCGATCCGCGACCGCGCCGCGCGACCGAAGGCGCGCGCGAGGCGGTGGGCCGCGCGCGCGCTGGTGCTGGCGGCGCCGCTCGCGATCGTGCTCGACGACTTCGCTCGACGCCGCGCCCGCATCACCGACTTCGAGCCGGTCGATCTCGCCTTCTACCTCGCGAGCGCCGCGGTCGGCGTCGTCCTCTGGACCTGCCTCCTCTCGGCCGCGTCACGCGCGCGCGGCGCCGGTCGCTGGCCGCTCCGCGTCCTCGTCGCGATCTGCGCGCTCCTGTGCGTCGGCAGCCAGCTCTACACGTTCGCGCGCTACGGCGCGTACATGAACCACCGCGCCGTGCTGGTCGGGACGTCGTTCCTCCCGAGCGTCGGCCAGCAGCTCTGGTTCGACCGCTGGACGTTCCTCCGCTCGCTCTTGCCGTCGCTCGCGGTGGCGATCGCCGTCCCGGCGCTGGCTGCGCGCCTCGCGCCGATGCGCCGCCGCGCGCGCGCGTGGCTCTGCCTGGACGTGGCCCTCGTCGCGGCGCTCACGGCGATGTTCGTCTCCCCGAGCCGCGGCGCGGAGCAAGGGCAGCCGCCCGACGTGATGTACGTCTCGGCGATGGGCCAGCTGATGCGCGCGCGCTGGGACCACAACGAGACCGTCGAGCGCGTCCACCCCGGCCCGCGATCGCCCGAGCCCGTGCCGGCGTTCGTCGCGCAGCCGTCGCGACGCCGCAACGTCGTGATGGTCATCACGGAGTCCGTCCGCGCTCAGAGCGTGTGCGTGGAGTACACGCCGGACTGCAAGGTCACGCCGTTCTCCAACGCGGCCGCGAAGGACCGCATCCCGCTCACGCAGATGCGCGCGCTCGACTCGACGACGGCGATCTCCCTCGCGGTCATGTGGAACGGCCTCTTGCCGACGAGCGACCGGAAGGCCCAGCACACCGCGCCGCTCCTCTGGGAGTACGCGCACGCGGCGGGGCTCGAGACGGCGTACTACACGTCGCAGAACCTCCTGTTCGGCAACTCCGGGCTCTGGCTCGAGGGCCAGCCGTGGACGCGCCACGTGAGCGCGACGCAGATCGAGCAGGAGGCGACGTACGAGGTCGGGGCGGACGACGGCAAGCTCGTCGACCACGTCATCGGCGAGCTCGGCGCGCTCGCGGAGCCGTGGCTCGCGGTCGTGCACCTGTCGAACACGCACTTCCCGTACAAGGTCGATCCGAGCGACATGCCCTTCACGCCGCAAGAAGAGGCGACCGGGCCCGGCTACGAGAGCGAGATCCTGAACCGCTACCACGACGCGATCCACATGCAGGACAAGGCGCTCGCGCGCCTCGTCCGCGCGCTGCGCGGCCGCCCGGAGAGCGAGCGGACGGTCATCGTCTACGTCTCGGATCACGGCGAGCAGATGCGCGAGCACGGCGCGGTCGGCCACACCGGGACGCTGTTCGATCCGGAGATCCGCATCCCGTTCTGGATCGACGCGCCGCCGCCGTCGCTGACGGAGGCCGAGCGCGCGAGCCTCCACGCGCTCGAGGAGACGCCCGTGACACACCTCGACGTCTTCCCGACGATCATGGACCTCCTCGGCCTCTGGGACGCGCCCGAGCTCGGCGCGCTCCGCTCTCGCGTGGCCGGAGAGAGCCTCCTTCGCGGCGGCTCCCCGGTCGACCGCGCGATCGCCATGACGAACTGCTCGGAGCTCTGGGCCTGCGCGTTCAAGAACTGGGGCGCCATCAAGGGCACGAAGAAGCTCATCGCGCACCAGGGCGACAGCGCCTGGAACTGCTACGACGTCGGGAGCGATCCCGGCGAAACGCGCCGCCTCGATCTGACCGAGTGCGCCGATCTGCTGCCGCTCGCCGAGGGCACGAGCGCCGGCAAGCGCCCGTTCTGAGGAGAGGCCCGCCGTCTGACCAGACGCGCCGCCCGCGGAAGCCCCGCCCGAACCGGGCGCCCGGCCCGCGGAAGAGCCGCCCAAACTGGGCGCCCGGCCCGCGGAAGAGCCGCCCAAACTGGGCGCTCGAGCGGCGCCGTAGCGCGGCGCGTGAGGCCCGGATCCGCGACGGATTTTCGCTGGATTTGGGCCGACATATGCGACCATGGGCGTCGATGGCGGAAGGCCCCGGCCAAAGGACTCCCCCGCTCGCCCCGGTGGACGACGCGACCATGCAGGGCGCGGGCCGGCCGGAGTACGAGTCGGTCGATCTCGAAGAGCTCGAGGAGGCGCCTGCGAGCATCGAAGAGCTCAGCGGCATCGACATCGAGATCGAGGAAGACAACGTCGACAAGATCCTCGCGATGACCGGGGAAAACTGGTCGATCGACGCCCAGCGCGAGACCCTGAAGGAAGCCGCGAAGGATCCCGCTTCGAAGGGCGGCGACAAGGAGAAGAAGGACGGCAAGGAGTCCCCGCCTCCGCCGGCCGTGAAGCCGTCGCTCCACATCCCGACCCCGTATGATTTCGGCGGGGCGAGCATGGATTCGACGCCCGGCGCGATCCTCGTGGAGGAAGAGCCGTCGCGCCCCTCGCTGACGCGGCCGCCCCAGCGCACGATGCCTCCGCCGCTCCCGGGAGGCGCGGGGCCCGCGTCGCGGAGCGTTCCGCCTCCTCCGCTGCCGCCGAACCGGCCCGGCAGCGGCGCTTCGATCAAGCCGATGCCGGGCGGCCCGGCGTCGCGGCGGCCGCCGCCTCCCCCGCTGCCGAAGTCCGACGCGACGGGCGCGTCGAAGCTCCATCCGGTCGCGCCGCCGGAGCGCGAGCCGCCGAGGACGTCGCCCGAGGGCAACGCGCTCGTCGATCTCCTCTCGACGCGCATCGAGCGCCTCGCCGACGCCGAGGATCGCGTCGGCCTCGCGCGCGCGCACCTCGAGCTCGCGATCGTCCACGAGACGCTCGCCGACGACACGAAGGTCAACGCCGAGATCGAGGCGGCGCTGAAGGTCGATCCGGACCTCGCGCCCGCGCACGGGATCCTGCGCCGGCGGCTCCACCACCGCACGCAGCTCGTACCGATGCTCCGCCACCTCGATCGCGAGGTCGCGGTCGCGTCCGGCGAGGCCGCCACCGTCGAGCTCCTCGTCGAGCGCGCGCGCCTGCTCGCCGCCGGCGATCGCGCGGACGACGCGCGCGAGGCATGGGAGCTCGTCCTCGGCCGCGCCCCGCACCACGCCGCGACCCTGAAGGGACTGGAGACGGACCTCGTCCGCCGCACCTTCGTCGACAGCGCGACGCCGACGAAGATCCACGGCGACAAGGGCGAGCTCGTCCCCACGACCGACGAGGACAGCTGGGAGGACCTCGTCGCCCACCTCGGGCGCATGGCCGACGCGTACTCCGCGCAGGCCAACCTGGCCGCGTGGATCCACGTCGAGCGCGCGCGCATCCTCGAGCTCCGCCTCGGGCGCGTCGACGCGGCGCGCGGCGCCTTCGAGCGCGCGCTCCGGCTGGACGGCGGCGTCGGGCCCGTGCGTGACGCGTTCACGCTCCACTGCGCCGCGCACCACGACACGGCTCGCCTGGCCGCGCTGCTCGCCGAGGAGGCGCGGCTCGAGCCGTCGTCTTCCCGCTGCGCGCGCCTCGAGCTCGACGCGGCGACCCTCGCGCACACGCTGCTCGGCGACGAGGCCAAGGCGATCGCGCTGCTCGAGCACGCCGCCGCGCGCGCGCCGACGACGCCGTCGGTCGACCGCCGCGTGCTCGACGACCTCGTACGCCTGTACGAGACGTCGGGGCAGTGGCCGGAGGCCGCGCGGACCAGGCGGAGCCGCCTCCGCTTCTTCACCGACGCCGCGACGCAAGTCTACGAGCTGCGCCGCCTCTCGGCGATCGAAGAGCCGCTCGGCGACCTCGACGGCGCGATCGGCGACGTCGAGCGCGCCCTCGAGATCGATCCCGACGACGCGACGCTGGTCGAGGAGCTCGACCGCTTGCTCTCGCTGGCCGGCAAGGACGACGTCCGCATCGCGCTCTGGCACGGCGAAGCGCAGCGCAGCGAGGAGGGGCCGAAGCGGGCCCGCGCGCTCGCGAAGGCCGCGCAGCTCGCCGAGCTCATCGGCCGACACGACGAGGCGCTCCGCCACCTCCGCGCCGCGTGGGTCGCCGCGCCCGGCGACTCCGAGATCCTCGACCAGCTCTCGCGCCTGATGTCGCCGGCGCCGACCGAGACGTTCGACCGCGAGGTGCGCGGGCTCATCGAGCTCTACTCGCAGGCCGCGCAGGCGACGCGCGACACGGGCCGGCGCGTGGCCTACCTCGAGAAGGTCGCGATGCTCTGGGAGGAGCTCGTCGGCGATCAGCTCCGCGCGACGCGGACGTTCGAGGAGATCCTCCGGCTCGAGCCCGGCCGCCGCGGCGCGGTCCTCGGCCTCGAGCGGACCGCCGGGCGAATCGGCGACGATCGCGCGCTCTCGCGGGCGCTCTCCGACGAGGCCAAGCTCGCCGAGGACGGCGTCGACGTCCTCGGGCTCCGCGTGCGCTCGGCGCAGGTGCTCGCGCGCGTCGATCCGGCGCGCGCCGCGAGCCTGGTGCAGGAGGTCCTCGAGCAGGACCCGCAGCACGTCGCGGCGCGCGCGCTCGAGACGCGGCTCCACGAAGAGGCGGGGCGCTGGGAGCTCGCGACGCAGTCGATCAAGGCGCGCCTCGAGATCGTCGTGACGACGAAGGAGAAGGTCGCGCTCTGGCTCCAGCTCGCGCAGATCTATGACGCGCGCATGCGCGACCCGAAGTCCGCGGTCGACGCGCTGCAGGAGGCCCGCAAGGCCGACCCGATCCACCCCGTGCCGCCGGAGGAGATCGCGCGCGTGCTCGAGGCCGCCGGCGACGCGAAGGCGCTCCGCGCCTCGATCCAGCAGCTCGCCGAGGACGCGATCACCCCGCAGGAGCGCGCGCGTCACCTGACCCACGCCGCCGAGATCGACGAGCTCCGGCTGATGGACGACCTCAGCGCCGCCACCCTCTACACGCGGGCGCTCGCGGAGACGCCGGAGGACGAGCTCGTCGCCGACCGCCTCGTCCGCGTCCTCGCGCGGCGCGTCGTCACGACCGCCGGATCGCCCGGTCCGGGCGGCTTCGACACGCCCGCCTTCCAGGAGCTCCTCACGCAGCTCGCCTCGCGCGCCGACAAGGCCACGACCCCGGCGCAGGCGCAGGCCTACTCGTTCCAGCTCGCCTCGCTCCTCGTCGCGTCGAACCGCGAGCTGCCCCGCGCCCGCGCGCTGCTCGACGCGCTCGTCGACGCCGACCCGAAGCACGTGGGCGCGCTCCGCCTGCTCGAGGCGATCGCGCGGCGCGGGCCGAGCGCGCAGCAGGTCGCGCACGTGCTCAAGCAGCAGGGCGAGCGCTTCACCGACGTGCGCGCGCGGCTCGGATCGCTCTGGGAGCTCGCGAGCCTCGAGGCGTGGCGCCTCTCCACGGGCGAGTCGGTCGCGACGTACACGCGCGTCCTCGAGCTCGATCCGACCGATCCGTCGGCGCTCGAAGCCGCGGTGCGCCTCGCCCTCGGCCCGTCCCGCCGCGGCGAGGTCCCGGCGCGGCGCGCGGCGATCGCGGCGCTCCGCTCGCTGTCGGCGCTCGCGCACGACGAGGCGACGCGCATCGCGACGGATCTGCGCCTCGGGCTCATGCTCGAGACGCACGCGATGGATCCTGCGACCGAGCGCGACGCGATCACGGCGGCGTCGCGCGAGTCGCTCGAGCGCCTCCGCGAAGCCCTCTCGCTCGACCCCTTGAGCGTCGCCGCGGCGACGTCGCTCGCCCGCGTCGCCAACCGGCTCGGCGACGCGAGCGGCGCGGCGGCGGCGGCGATCTCGCTCGCGGAGCTCTCCGTCCAGCCGAAGGTCCGCGCCAAGTACCTGGTCGACGCGGCGAACCTCCTGCTCAGCGACTCGACGGAGGAGGCGCTGGGACCGATGGACGAGCGCACCGAGCGCGCCGCCCAGCTGCTCGAGAAGGCGCTCGACTCGGATCCGAACTCGACGGTCGCCGCGACCCGCCTCTCGCAGGTGCGCGGCGCGCAGCACCAGAGCGAGCGCCTGATCGACGTCTTCCGCGGGGCGCTCTCGCGCGCGACCGCGAAGGACACGATCGTCTACGTCGGCACGGAGATCGCACGCGTCGCCCGCGACGAGCTCGGCGAGGTCGGCGTCGCCATCGAGGCGATGCGCGCCGTCCGCGCGGCCGCGCCCGATCACGTGCCTTCGCTGCTCACGCTGTCGGAGCTCTTCATCGCGCAGCGCGCCTGGCCCGAGGCCGTCGAGACGCTCGAGGACATCGTCGCGCGCGGAAAGGAGCCCGCGCCGCGCATCACGGCCCTCTTCGCGCTCGCGAGCGTCTACGAGAAGGTCCTCGGCGAGCCGATCGAGGCCGAGCGCGCGCTCCGCACGGCGCTCTCGATCGAGCCGGAGAACCCGCGGGCGATCCGCGCGCTCATCCACCGCCTCGCCGCCAAGCAGAACGAGCCCGACGCCGAGGGTCAGCCGCAGAACAAGACCGCGGCGAAGCTCGAGATCGCGAGCCTGCTCGACCGGCTCGCGCACGTGGAGAAGGACCGCCTCGTCAAGTGCGACATCCTCCTCGAGCTCGCCGACATCCGCGTCGCGCTCAAGGACATGCCGCAAGCCGAGAAGGCGCTCGTCGAGGCCGTCGCGACGGCGCCCGATCATGCCCGCGCCTTCGCGCGCCTCTCGCGGTTCTTCCGCTCGCCGCAGAACCCCGGCCCCGGCGGCCTCGACGCCGTGTCCTACGCGCGCGCGCTCGGCGCGGTCATCGGGCGCGGCCAGCAGCTCGGCACCTCGGATCCGCGCTGGTACGCCTCGCTCGGCCACATCGAGGTCGACCAGCTGAACCGCCTGCGCGACGGCGTCGGTCACCTGCAGCGCGCCGTCCAGATGGATCCGAGCCTGCACGAGTGCCGCTTCGAGCTCGCGAGCGCGTTCTCGCGGCTCGGGGCCCACGACGACGCGTCGAAGACCGTGCTCTCGATGATCTCGCCGAGCGCGACGCCGCTAGTCTCGGTCTCCGATCCGGCGGCGGCGCTCGAGCTGCTCGAGCGCGCGTTCAACGCGGAGCGCCGGCAGGAGGAGGCGATCGTCGTCAGCGAGCTCCGGGCGATCGCCGGCGAGCTCGACGAGGGCCGCCACGCCTGGCTCCGCGCGCGGCGCCTGCCCGCGTTCGAGCAGCACCACGCCGTCCTCGACCGCGGCACGCTCGTGAGCCACGTCGTCCCGCCGGAGGGGCGTCACCTGTTGCTCGACATCGCGGCGGCGGTCTCGGGCCTCGAGACCAAGCTCCTCCGCGCCGACATCAGCGAGATCGGCATCACCTCGCGCGACCGCATCGGCAAGCGGAGCGGCAACCCGACGCGGGCGCTCCTCGACCGGCTCACGAAGGCGCTCGGGATCGGCGACGTCGAGCTCGTCGTGACGCCCAACGTCTCGCGCACGCGCGTGCTGGCGCAGGACGGCCTCTGGATCGTCGTCCCGAAGGCGCTGACGGAGCTCCCCGAGCCGACGCAGCTCGCGTCGCTCGGCCGCGCGCTCGCCCGCGTGGCGCTCAACGTCCCGTGGCTCGAGGAGCTCCCGCCGCCGCACATCGAGGCCATGCTCGTCGCGGCGGCGCGCGCGGTCTACCCCGCGTACGGCAAGGACGACGTCGACGTGCTCTCGCTGAAGCTCGTGATGCAGTACGAGCCGAACATCACGAAGGAGCTCTCGCGCAAGCAGAAGCAGGCGCTCGAGAAGCTCGTCCCGCTGATGAGCGCGGCGGGGCCGGGCTTCGGCGGCGCCGCGGGGCCGGGCGGGCGCCTCATCGCCATCGACGTCCTCATCGGCGCCCTCGCGCGCGCCGAGCTGCGCATCGCCTACGTGCTCACGGGCGACGTGCTCGCCACCATCGACGAGCTCCGCGGGCTCGACGGCGCGTTCCTCCAGGCGACCGAGAGCCCGGGCCGGAGCTCGGTGGCGGCCGTGCTCGACCACCCGTTCGCCGGCGACGTCGTCCGCTTCGCGCTCACGCCGGAGGCGACCGCGCTCAGGCGGCGCGTCGGCTC
This sequence comes from Labilithrix sp., assembly GCA_019637195.1. Classification (GTDB taxonomy): domain Bacteria; phylum Myxococcota_A; class Polyangia; order Polyangiales; family Polyangiaceae; genus Labilithrix. The sequence continues at coordinate 20,452 of JAHBWA010000009.1, forward strand.
CACCTGGGCCGGCTGAGCGCCCGCGCCAACGCAGGAGCGTCGATCCCGTTCGGCAGGTCTCCGCTCGCGCGCCGAGCCGGCAACCGGCCGGTGCGCCCGAAAGGGCCATCTATCGCATCCAAATCACATTCGATGATTGGTTCACGCGCCCTCCTGTATCACCCAGGCTGACGGAGTGGCGCTGGGGAACTTAATCCGTCAACGACGTCTCGCCCTCGGGTGGACGCTCGAAGAGCTCGCCGAGCGCGCTCGCTTGACGCCAAACTATGTGGGCACCCTCGAACGAAACCCGAGCCGCGATCCGTCGGTGTCGACGGTCATCGCTCTCGCCCGCGCCTTCCGCGTCGCGCCGGGCGAGCTCCTTGGCGGCGTGCGCGACCTCGGCCCCGAGGCCACCGAAGCAGCGCGGCTCTTCGAAGCGTCTCCCCCCGATGTTCAGGACGCCGTATTGCGCTTGCTGCGCGCTACGGCGCGGCGGCGGCGCTGACGCCGACGCTGTCGGCGTTTGCGCTCGTGGAGCCAGCGCGAGACGGCCTCCTCCGAGCGATCCGCGAAAGATAGCCAGAGGAGCGCCTCGGCAGCCCTCGGCACGCGGACGCCCACGAACACCGGCGCACGCTCCTCGGCCGCGAGCCGCAGCGCCTCTCTGACGGATCGTTCATCGAGGGCGACATTGACGAGCAGCGCTCGTTCGCCGTCGAGCGTCATGGCCAGCAGCTGTCGAAGAACGTGCGGCAAGTCCCCCATCCGGTCCATTGCATTCTAGCAATGATGTTCCTATAGTGCAACAAGATGCGACCTTCACGCGGCGAAAGGCGGCCGGGGCGCGCTGGCGAGTTCGATCTCGACGGCTTCGTCACCGCGATCGACGCGGCGCGACGCGCCCTCGACCTATCCTGGAGCGCGGTCGCGGCGCGCACCGGTGTCAGCGCGTCGACGCTGACGCGCATGGCGCAAGGGCGTAGCCCCGAGATCGGAGCGCTCGCCGCGCTGGCGGCCTGGTCCGGCACCTCGCTCGACGCGTTCGTACGACCGACTCGACCCGCCTCACACGAGACCGCCGGTCCGAGCGCGATCGCGCGGGTCGCCTCGGAGCTCCAAAGGGCTCCGGAGCTCGGCAGAACGGAGGCCCTGGCGATCGCGGAGATCGTCGCTGTTGCCTACGAACGGTTGAGGCGCCCTTGACGCCTTCGTCTCGGACCTCCGGCGCGGCGTTGACACATTCCATAGCATTGACGATATACGCGATCGTGTTGTTTCATTCGAGGGATGGGGGAACGACCGCGCCCGAACGGCCGCGCTGCGACGATCATGGAGGAGGGCTGCCACCAAGTTCGCTGCTCATGTTGTCACGCGAGCTCGCCGCTCCTCTTCGGCGGCACGAAGGAGCGGGCCGCCGCTCGGCTGCAGCAGAGCCTGGGCTGGCGTCGGCCGAAGGGCAGACGATGGTGGTGTCCGAGATGCCTGCCCTGACCGATCGCCCTAGCCGTTTCGCGGGCGGAGCGCGCGAGCGTCGCGCCGGCCGGCGTCGCGACACGCGCCACGACGACACGTTCGGAGCTCTGCCGGTTCGCAGGTTATGGGGCCACCCTTTCGCAGGGTCATGGGGCCAGGGAAACGGAGCGAACGACCGGCGTTGAGATTGCCTCGGATCGGCTCTCGCGTCCACAGGTCGTGATCGCGTGTTTGAGCGGGGCATCCGGCGAGATTTTCGCAGGGTCATGGGGCCGCCCGGACGAACCGGACGGCGGTTCAAATCGGACGGCGAGTGCGATCAGCGTCGACGCTTCGTTCGTCGCTTGAGCGCGGGCGGCTTCATCGCGGGGCTCGGGCGGCGGGTCGGCGTCCTCGATCGTCGGGCTTGAGCCGCGGTCGATAGGACTCGCCCTCGACGACGAAGTCGTCGGCGGAGTTGCGGAAGCGATCGACGGCGCTCTGCGCGAGCAGAACATCGTCGAACATCGCGAGCCACTCGGCGGTGTCGCGGTTGGAGGTCACGACCATCGAGCCACGGCGCGGAGCCGATCCGAAGCGGCTCGTTCTCGGTCGACCTCGGACCCGATGTCTGTATCGTCCAGCCGGCATCCTTACGAGAGCCCGGCGTGTGTGCTTCGTTCGAGCCGGACAACGTGCCTGTCGGACCGGTCGGGGCTGGAGCTCAGTCGCTGGCGTTCGGTCTGTTCCTCGCCGGCGAAGATGGTGCGCGGTGTGACGCGGGCGTCGTCGTCATTCGAGAAGAGCCGCAGCCCGAGCCGAGCTTGACCATTGCCCAAAAGCACTTCGATGACGCCGCCGCCGCGATGCGAAGCACGCTCGGCACTCCCCGGCCGCTCCAGGTCAAAGACGTCGCTGTCGAGCGCGTGAACGGGCTCGCGGTGGCAGAGCGGGAGCACGCATGCGACAAGATTTGTTCTTCAAGAGCATCGTAGAGAGCCTCCTCTTCGAGGAGGTAGACCACCGCCGCGCGCTCCAGTCGAAGATGGATCTCCGTCACGAACCGTGAGCGGAGACCTCGACGCAGGCCGTCGTACGTCGCTCGGTGCGGGGATCAGCCGCGCGTCGGCGCGTTCGTGCGCAGACCGTCGAAGAACATGCCGACCAGGCGCGTCACGCGTCGTCCGTCGATCGGACCTTCGGACGCAGCGATCGAGATCGCCGTCGCCACGCAGAGGAGGTCGTCGAGATCGACATCACGGCGGATCGCCCCGGCGCGCTGCGCCTGCTCGAGCAGCCGGCGCCCCTCCTCCGTGGTCGCGTGACAGCCCGGGGAGCCGCTCTGGAGCACCATGCCGAAGGAGGCGGCGAGCCCGCGGTACATGCTGGCGTGACGGACGATCTGTTCGAGGTACCGGCGGAGCATCTCGGTCGGCGGCATGACCGTGGAGCGGCTCTCCTCGGCGAGCGTTAGGAGCCGATCGTCGCAGGCGGCGACGAGGAGAGACTCACGCGTCGGAAAGTGACGGTAGAGCGTCCCGATGCCGACCTTGGCGCGACGAGCGATGTCCTCGAGGGACGCGTCGGCGCCGCGCTCCGAGAACGCGCGCGACGCCGCGGCGAGGAGCCGGTCGCGATTCCGCTTGGCGTCGGCTCGGAGGGGCCGATCGGGCCCTTCTTCGGCGCGCTGTTGAGGGGCCTTCGACACGCCTTGCAAACCGGAGGCTACCTCCGTATTTAACCGGAGCAAGCCTCCGGTTAGAACGCCTGGAGGCCGCTGCGCGGAGGTGATCGAGATGCAGAAGCAAGGGCTCGTGCTGGTCTTGGGGGCGACGGGACAGCAAGGCGGCGCCACCGCGAGAGCGCTCCGTCGCGACGGATGGCGGGTCCGCGCCCTCGTCCGTGATCCTGCGAGCGCGAAGGCGAAGGCGCTCGCGGCGATCGGCGTCGAGCTCGTCCGCGGGGACTACCGCGACCGATCCTCGCTCGACGCCGCGCTCGCGGGCGCCTACGGCGTGTTCAGCATCCAGCCTAGCTCGGGTCAGCCCGAATACGGCCTCACCGACGAGGACGAGCTGCGGTTCGGCACGGACGTCGTCGACGGCGCGCAGGCCGCCGGCGTGACGCACCTCGTGTACACGTCCGTCGGTGGCCTTCGCCCGAACACGGGCGTCGGTCACTTCGAGAGCAAGTGGAAGATCGAAGAGCACGTTCGCGGGAGCCGCGTCCCGGCGACGATCGTGCGCCCGGCGGCGTTCATGGAGATCCTGCTCCTGCCGCACTTCGGACTGGGGCGCGACAGCCTCGTGTTCTTCCTCTCGCCCGACCAGCCGATGCAGTTCATCGCGGTGGAGGACATCGGCGCGCTCGTCGCGCTCGTCTTCGCCGAGCCTTCGACGTACGTCGGGAAGACGGTCGACATCGCCGCGGAGAGCCTCACCGGCAACGAGCTCGCCGCCAAGCTCACTCGCGCGGTGGGCCGGCCCGTCTCCTACGCGCGATTTTCGCCCGCGGTCCTCGCGGAGAACGCCCTCTTGCGCCGACTGGTCGAGCTCGTCGACGAAGGCGCCGCGTCGGGCGACGCAGACATCCCGGCGATTCGTCGGATCCACCCCGGTATCCTGACGTTCGATGCCTGGTTGGCGAAGACGGGCAAGGCAGCCATCGAGGCCACCTTCGCGTCGTCGGAGTAGCCGCGACGGGCCGCGCCCTCACCGACGTGGGCGCGAGCGTCGTCCGGACCGCCGGATCGACGTCGTCGCACCTGCCCGGAGCCGCAGGCCTCCCCGACCGGGAGGGGCTACGGTCGGAGGAGCTGGAGCCGCGGCGCCGCGAGCCGAACGCCGTTCGCCGCGAGCAGCTCGAGCGCTCGCGTCTGGAACGCGTCGCCGATGGTGTACTGGGCGCCGTAGTCGGTGACGAAGTTGACCATCTTGAACGCGATCCACGACTCCGTCGTTTCGATGAGGAGCGGCAGCGGCCGGGGCTCGGCGGCTACCCCCTCCGTCTCCTGCGCGGCCTGCACGAGGAGACGCTTCACGAGCCCGATGTCGGCGTCGAGAGGCACGCGGAAGACGTGGCCCCGCACGAACGGACGCTCGCGGCCCGAGAAGTTCAGCACCAGGCCCTGCGCCATCGACCTGTTGGGGACGGCGATCAGCTCCTCGCCGATGGCGAGGAGGAGCGTCGCGCGCCACGAGATCTCGAGCACCTGGCCGCTGACGCGCTGTCCGCCCGAGTGCACCTCGACCCAGTCGCCGAGCCGGAACGGGCGATCCAGCTGCAACGACACGCCCGCGAAGAGCTGCCCCAGCGTGTCCTGCAACGCGAGACCGAGGACCACGGAGGCGACCGCCGACGTCGCGAGGAGCGAGGTGACCTCGATGAGGAAGACCGCGTGGAGCAACGCGCCGAAGAGCACGACCGACGCCGCGATCGTGAATATGTCCACGAGCAGGAGCGGGACGCCCTCGCGCTCGCTGTTCGCGAACAGCCACTCGAAGACGAAGACGCGCGCGACGCGCAGCCCGGCGTTCAGCCAGGCCACGATCACGACGAGGCCCACGCCGATCGCCAGCCACTCGGCGGCGCCGCTCCACACGAGCGCCCGACCGACGAGCCAGAGCGCGCCTCCGAGCGCCACCGAGCTCCCGAGCGCCCGGAGCTGCGACGCGAGCAGCCGCCGTCGCGACACGCTCCAGCGGCCTCGCAGCGCCACGTCGGCGACCCACGCGACGAGAGCGAGCGCCACGATGACGAGCACGAGCTGCCCTCGCGTGAGCTCGAGGATCCTGGCGAGCAGTGAAGGGCCGAGCACCACGGTCGTCGCTCACCAGGCCGGAACGACCGCGCCCTTGAAGGTGCTCTCGATGAACGCGCGCACCTCGGCCGAGCGGTATGCCTCGACGAGCGTCTTCAGCTCCGGCCGGTCGCCCTCGCCCGCGCGCACTGCGATGACGTTGGCGTACGGAGACTGCGCCGCCTCCCGCGCCAGCCCCTTGAACGGGTCGAGGCCGGCCTCCAGCGCGTAGTTCGTGTTGATGACGACGAGGTCGACGTCGCCGAGGACGCGCGCGAGCTGCGCCGCGTCGAGCTCCTTGATCTGGTATTCGGCGCGGACCCACGCGAGGTCCCGGGGGGACACGTCGCTCCCGGCCGTGCCGGGCAGGCGGAGGAGCCCGACGACCTCCAGGAGCCGGAGCGCGCGAGCGCCGTTGGTGGGATCGTTCGGGATCGCGATGACGGCGCCCCTCGGCAGCGCGTCGAGGCTCGCGTGGCGGGCGCTGTACGCCGCGATGGGGAACGTCACCGTGGTGCCCACCACGTCGAACCGGTAGCCGCGGTCCCTCCGCTGACGCTCCAGGTACGGCAGGTGCTGAAAGCTGTTGGCGTCGAGACTGCCGTCGGCGAGCGCCGCGTTCGGCTGGACGTAGTCGGAGAACTCGACGACCTTCACTTCCACGCCGCGCTTGCGCGCCTCGACGGCGACGACCTCCATGATCTGCGCGTGCGGGCCCGACGTGACTCCGACGCGCAGCGACTTCGCGCCGTGCTTGGCGCAGCCGGAAGGCGAGAGCGCCACGGTCAGCGCGAGCACGGCCGCCGCCAGGACCACGAACGTGAGCTGCTTCATCATGCGCTCGCCCCCCCTCTCGAGAGGCCCCTGACGAGCCGGTCGCCGGCCCACTGCACGGCGTTCACCAAGACCACGAGCAAGAGGACGACCGCGGCCATCACGCCGGGTTGAAAGCGTTGATAGCCATAGCGGATGCCGAGGTCACCCAGACCTCCGCCGCCCACCGCGCCTGCCATCGCCGACGATCCCACGAGGCTGACGACCATCACCGTGGTCGCCGTCACGAGGCCCGGCACGGCCTCGGGCAGGAGAACGCGCACGACGATCTGCCTGCGGCTCGCGCCGAGCGAGCGCGCGGCCTCGAGCGTCGCCGGATCGACCTGGCGGAGCGCTTGCTCGTAGAGGCGCGCGACGAAGGGCGCCGCGGCGAGGGCGAGCGGAACGACGGCGGCGGCGGTGCCGATGCTCGTGCCCACGAGCCAGCGCGTCAGCGGGATCACCGAGACCAGGAGAATGATGAAGGGCGTCGAGCGCGCGGCGTTGACGATCAGGCCTACGATCCGATGCACGACCGCGTGCGGCGCGAGGTGCCGCGGTCCGGTCACCAGCAGGAGGAGCCCCAGCGGCAGCCCGAAGATCGCGGCGATCGCCGACGACGCGCCGACCATCACGAGCGTCTCGACGGAGGCTGACCAGAGTGCGTCAAGCTGCTGCGACGACATGGCCCACGACCTCCATGGTGACTGCGCGCTCCTCGAGCGCCGCGAGCGCCGCGCGTATGACGGGTATCTCGCCGTGGATCAAGACGGAGAGCGAGCCGACCGACTGACCACGCCGCGACTCGACGTTCGCTCCGACGATGTCCAGGCGTAAGGACGGCTGCCGAGAGAGCGCCTGAAAGATGACGCTCGTAGCGTCGTTGGACGAGATGAAGAACGTGAGCAGCGTCGACCGCCCAACGCCTGGTCGGCGGCGAGCCTCGCTCACGAGGTCGTGAGGCAACTTCATTCGGGACTCCGGGATCAACAAGCGGGCGCCGGCTGGAGAGCGAGGCCGGGAGAAGAACTCCGCGACGGGCGTGAGCTCGCGCAGCGCGCCGCCGTCGAGGACCGCGACGACGTCGGCGAGCGAACGCACCACCTCGAGCTGATGCGTGACGAAGACGATGGTCAGCTCGAGGTCCCTCGAGAGGCCGTCGAGGAGCGCCACGATGTGCTGCGCGTTGTCGGCGTCCAGCGCCGACGTCGGCTCGTCGCACAAGAGCAGGCGCGGCGCGTGCGCGAGCGCCCGCGCGATGCCGACGCGCTGCCGTTGACCGCCGGAGAGCTCCGCCGGGTACGCGTCGGCCTCGTCGCGGAGCCGCACGCGGTCGAGGAGCTCCTCGACGCGCCGAGCTATCGCCGCGCGTGGAAGCCCGGCGAGCTCGAGCGGCAGCGCCACGTTCTCTCGCGCCGTGCGCCGGTGCAGGAGCGCGAAGTGCTGGAAGACCATACCGATCTGACGGCGCGCGATCGCGAGATCTCGCGGGTCGAGCGACGTGAGCTGCCGGTCGCCCACGTGGACCGAGCCGCTCGCCGGCTCGACGAGCAGGTTCAAGCAGCGGAGCAGCGTCGACTTCCCTGCGCCGCTCCCTCCGACGACCGCGAGGCGCGCGGCGCGCGGGAGCTCGAAGCTTACGTCGCGGAGCGCGGCGACACGACCGCGGTTCGACTCGTACGCGCAGTGGAGCCCCTGCACGCGCAGCATGGGCGACGACGAGCGGACGGCGGAGCTATCTGGACCGGACATGCATGAGCTCGATTCGCAGGCCTCGCGCCGCCGCGCACGCGGCGGGCACGAGAGATCGTGGGCGGGGTCGGAGCGAACGCGTTCGCGCTAACAACGACAACGACAGCGGCCACGAGCGAAGACGAGCTTCATGAGAGGATCCGTTTAAGCGGACGTTTGTCCGTTGTCAAGGCACGCGGGCGCCGACGGCGCGAACGCGACGCGACGAGCAGTGACGCTCGAGCGAGCGCGCCGCGGAGCCGGCGACGTCAGACGGCGACCGACGACCGCCGGCCAAAGCGCGGCGCCCGGCCCCTTTCGCGGGCGAGCCTCGAACCGCGGAGACAGCGCTGGGCGTCCGCGCCTGGGGTCTCAGCCCGCCGGCTTCGCCTTGTCCTCGGTCTTCGTGTCGAAGTCGCTCGCGTCGTGTCGCTCGTGGAGCTGCTCCGACGGCTCGCCGAAGGTGCGGTTGACCATCCGGCCTCGCCTCACGGCCGGCCGCCGGGCGATGGCGTCGGTCCACCGCCGGACGTTCTCGTATTCGTGGACCGCGAGGAACTCGGCGGCGCCGTAGACGAGCCCCTTCGCGAGGGCGCCGTACCAGGGCCACACGGCCATGTCGGCGATGGTGTACTCGCTCCCCGCGAGATACGCGCTCTCGCCGAGGCGACGGTCGAGGACGTCGAGCTGCCGCTTGACCTCCATCGCGAAGCGGTCGATCGCGTACTCGATCTTGATCGGCGCGTACGCGTAGAAATGACCGAAGCCGCCGCCGAGGTACGGCGCGCTGCCCATCTGCCAGAAGAGCCACGAGAGACACTCGGTGCGCGTCGCGTGGTCCTCGGGCAGGAACGCGCCGAACTTCTCGGCGAGGTAGAGGAGGATCGCCCCCGACTCGAACACGCGCTGGGGCGCGGGACCGCTCCGGTCCACGAGCGCGGGGATCTTCGAGTTCGGGTTCACGCCGACGAAGCCGCTGCCGAACTGCTCGCCGTCGTTGATCTTGATGAGCCACGCGTCGTACTCGGCGCCGGTGTGACCGGCGGCGAGCAGCTCCTCGAGCATCACCGTCACCTTGACCCCGTTCGGGGTCGCCAGCGAGTAGAGCTGGAGCGGGTGGCGCCCGACCGGCAGCTCCTTGTCGTGCGTCGGCCCCGCTACGGGACGGTTGATGCTGGCGAAGGCGCCGCCGCTCGGCTTGTCCCAGGTCCAGACGCGCGGCGGGGTGTACTCGGGCTGATCGCTCATGGTGTCCGTCCGTAGGGGGTTCGAGCCGTGGGTGGGCGCGAAGACTAGTCGCAATCGCTCCGGCAGGCGACGCGGCGCGGCGATGTTCGATCACGCACCTCCCTCGATTTCCTCTCAGCGGCAGCGCGCAGCTCGACCTGTCAGAACGGCGGCAGGAGCTCTTCCGGGATCGCGGCCGGATCGAACGGCTTCGCGCGCCCCTGCTTCAGGAAGGCGACGGCGACGAGCAGCCCCGCGGGGACGGCGACGAAGACGGAGCGCCGCGGCGGACCATGCCCGGTCGCCAGGCCGTACACGAGCATGACGCCCAAGGCGCCCAGCATCACGAGGAGCACGACGCCGAGCACGAACAGTCCCGACGAGCCTCTCGTGTAGCGGACGCCGGGGTTCGCGGCGCGGCAGGCGCGGCCCAGCTGGTCGACGAAGGCGCGGTACTCACGAGCGCGGAGCTCGAACTGCCCAAACCCGACGAAGTGGCGGGCTGGGACGACGATCGTCCCGCCGCCACGCCGTCGGATGTGCAGCGTCCAGGCGCCGGGCAGCTCCTCGCGCAGGTTCAAGGTGGTGACGTCACCGAAGGGCACGACCACCCGGCGCCCGTTCTTCTCGTGCGTGACGACGAGGGCGTCGCCCTCGATGGAGTGCGAGATGATCCCGGAGCCGAGGCGGGTCGCGAGGCGGTACATGCGTCGCCATGATGAGCCAGCTCGGCTGCCGGGGTCGCAGACTTTTGCAGATCGGTGCGCGTCCCGCGGCGCTCCGACGTCAACCCCGGCTCGACGCGGCGAACGCGGGCGCGCGGCGCGCGTCGACGAGCGCCGGAGGTCGCGCGGCCTCGAGGCTCAGTGGTGCATCAGCTGGCGGACGCGCTCGAGCAGCGCGGTCTGAGAAAACGGCTTCTGGAGGAGCATCTCGGAGGCCACGTGCGCCTCCTCGAACGGGATGCTCTCCGGCGAGAAGCCCGAGACGAAGAGGAGCTTCGCCGACAGGTTGAGGTCGTAGAGGCGCCGGCCGAGCTCGGGGCCGGTGACGCCCGGCATCAGGACGTCGAGGATGACGAGCCCGATGCGCGCGCCCTGCTCGCGCGCGACGTCGAGCGCCTCGTTCGAGCCGCTGGCAGCGACGACGCGGTACCCGTGCCGCTCGAGGATCTTGGCGATGGATCGACGCACGAGATCGTCGTCGTCGACGACGAGGATCGTGTCCGGGCCTTCGTGCGTCACGATCGGCGGGGCAGCGACGCTCGGCGACGGACGCACCGGGCGCGACGGTCGCCGGCGCTCGACGCGCTTCAGGTAGAGGCGGAACCTCGTCCCCTGCCCGACCTCGCTCGAGACGTCGATGCTGCCGCCGCAGTTCCGCGCGAAGGCGTACACCATCGCGAGGCCGAGCCCGCTGCCGCTGCCCGAGGGCTTCGTGGTGAAGAAGGGCTCGAAGATGCGCGACAAGGTCTCGGCGCTCATGCCCTCGCCCGTGTCGGCGACCTCGACCTCGACGTAGGCGCCGGGCGCGAGGCTGTTCCGCTGCGCCTCGGCTTCGCCGAGGACGACGTTCCGCGTCATGATCTTGAGCGCGCCGCCGCTCGGCATCGCGTCGCGGGCGTTGATGAGGAGGTTGACGAGCGCCTGATCGAAGCTGCCCTGATCGACCTCGACGGCGTCGACCGCGGGCGAGAGGTCGGTCGACACGATGACCTTGGATCCGACGACGCGCCGGAGCATCGGCTCGAGCGTGGAGATGAGCTGGTTGACGTCGTGCACGGCGACGGGGACCGGCTGGTGGCGGGAGAAGCTGAGGAGCTGGCTCGTCAACTGCGCGGCGCGCGTGGTCGCCTGCGAGATGATGTCGAGCTCGATGGTGAGCTCGGCGTCGAGCGACGCGCGCTCGCGGGCCGCCGACAGCGCCACCTTCATGGCGGCGAGCATGTTGTTGAAGTCGTGCGCCAGCCCGCCCGCGAGCTGGCCCATCGCCTCCATCTTCTTCGCCTGCTGGAGCGACGTCGTGAGCTGCTCGCGCTCGAACAGGAGCCGCGCGATCTCGAGCGTGATCGGCACCTGGTGCGACAGGAGGACGAGGAGCGAGCGATCGTCCAGGACGAACGGCGGGGCCTCGTCCGTGCGCTCGATGCAGAGGGCGCCGACCGGCTTGTCGTAGAGGTTCAGCGGGACGGCGATGACGCGCGTGGGGTCGAACGGGTGGTCGCCGGACGCGGGCGAAGCGCCGTCGATCGGCGGCCAGGGCTCCCCCGACTGGTGGACGGCGCGGAGCAGCGCGCCGCGCGGCGAGTCCGCGCCGACGGAGACCGACAGATCGCTCCCGCGGTGCCGGAAGACGGCCGTGCCGGTCGTGTTCGGCTCCGGCTGGAACCAGATCGCCGCGCGGGCGGCGTTGATCGAGCTCATCAGCTCGTCGAGGATCCGCCCGGCTTGCTGCTCGGCCTTGAGGTCCCGCCGCGGCGCCTGCGCGACGTGCAGGAGCGCCGCGAGCTGGCGGTTCGTCCGGCTCGACCGGCGACTGCTCGTCGAGCGCTCGAGGGCCGTGACCTCCGGCACCGGCTGCGGCAACGCGAACTCCTCGCGTACCCAGAGCGCGCGGTGCACCGCGCCGTGCTCCAACGCGAGCGTCTCGGCGATGCGCGCCTGGTCGCGCGCGGCGTCTCCGCGGCCGGCCGCGCGGAGCCTGTGGGCGCGCGTCCGCGCGACGCCGTAGAGCACCCACGGGCAGCTCTGGTGATCGGCGAGCGTCTCCGCCTCGGCGAGCGCCTTGTCCGCCTTGCGGTCGCTGCCCTCGAGCCACGCGAGGCAGCCCTCCGCGAGCAGCAGGTGCGCGCGGAGCACGGGGATCCTCGCCATCGCGCGCAGGTCGCTCATCGCGCGACGGAGGGAGGCGGTGAACCGGTCGCGCTCGAGGGCGCTCGCGCGGAGGGCCTGGAACATCCGGGCGTGAACGAGCGCGACGTAGTACTCGCAGACGACGGGGTGCACCGAGCGCGCGTCGTGCCCTTCGCTCTCGAAGGCGCGCACGAGATCCTCGAAGTCGCCGCCGAGATCGCCGCGCTCGACGTACCAGCGCGCCCGGGGTCCCCAGGACATGAGGCGGTGGAACCCCTGCCCCGAGGTCGTCGGAGACACCGCCTGCAGCTGCGCCGCGAGCCACTCGCTGTTCGGCTCTCGACCGAGCGCGGCGAGCACCGCGCGCGCGCGGTGCAGGAGGTACTCGGCCACCGCGGGGCGCGTCTTGCTGCGACGAAGGCGGTCGAGGCCACGCTCGAGCCAGGACCACGCCTCGAGCGCCCGACCGCGCCCGGACTGGATCGTCTCGACGTTCGCGATGTGGTAGCAAAACTCGTTCAGCTCGAGCCAGGGCCCGAAGATGTCGACGCACTCGCGGGCCAGCGTCATCCCGAGATCGAGCTCGCCGGCGAAGAGCGCCGCCGAGGAGCGCAGCTGGAGGCAGAAGACCGTGGTGACGGGATCGTACTGCTCGGTGGCGATCGCCTCGGCGCTCGCGAACTCGCGGGCGCTCGCGTCACGGAGGCGGAGCGCCTTCAGGACGAAGCCGTGGATCGCCCGCGCGCGCGCCGTGGCGCGGGCCGACGCGCCTTGCTTGCTGAGCTCGACGGCCTCGGCGCTGCTCTGCACGAGGCGAAGGGGCTCGCCGTACTCGAGGCCGAGGCGCGCGTTCTGGTAGTGCAGCCCTGAGAGCAGCTCGATCTCGTCGCGGGCGAGCTTTCGCGCGGAGCGCTCGACGAACCGCCGCGCCTTGGCGCCGGCGACCGCGATGGCGGTCCGCGCCGCGGAGCCGACGGTGCCGACCGGCATGCGCACGCCGAGCGCGAGGAACGCTCGCTCGAGCATCTCGGACGCGCGCGCGGGCTCGGCGCGCGTCTGGTACACCCACGCGAGCCGGCCGAGCAGCGTCGCGCGCTCCTTCGGGTCCGCCGAGCACTCGAGCGCCGCCTCGAACGCCGCGAGGCTCTCGTCGAGCCTCCCGAGCCGCAGCTGCGCCTCTCCGACCGCGCGGTGGTGGCCCGCGTCGAGCCTCGTCTGCGCGCGCGCCGCCGCGCTCCTCGCGTGCTCGAGGTACTCGAGCGCCGTCTCGTTGCTGAAGCGCTCGAGCGCCGCCCTCGCCGCCGCGCGGCAGGCGTCGAGCGCGCGCGAAGGGTCGCGCTCGATCTCGCCGGCGACGAAGTGAAGCGCGATCGCGCACAGGGCGTCGACGTTCGCCGCGCCCTCCGACGCGAGCGACTCCGCGACGCGCTGGTGGAGCTTCTTGAGGGTCGCGGCGTCGATCCCGTCGAGCAGCATCTCGCGGAGGCTGTCGTGGACGAAGCGATGCCCCCCGTCGCCTTCCGGCTCGACGAGGCCCGCGCGCCGCGCCGCCGCCATGCCGAACCCGAGGTCGTCGACGGAGAGCTCCACCACGTCGCCGAGCAGCTGATCTTCGAACGCCGTCCCGATCACCGCCGCGGCCTCGAGCACGCGCTGCGTCGCCGCGGGGAGCTCGCCGAGCCGCCGCCCGAGCAGCGCGAGCGAACCGCTCGGCAAGACGACGCGATCGGCCCGGGCCACGTCGAACAGCCACGCCCGCGAGTGCGGCCGGACGGCGCCCGCGTCGAGGAACGCGCCGAGCACCTCGAGCACGCCGAGCACCGTCCCGTCGGCCATCGCGTTGACGCGACGAACGAGCGCCTCGCTCACCGCCGGCTCTCCGAGGTGCGAGGCCACGAGCGCCCCGACCTGCGTCTCGGTGAGCGGGCCGAGGTCGACGGCGAGGCTTCGCTTCGGCTGCGCAGCGGCGAAGCGCGCCGACAGCTCCTCGACGCCGTCCGATCGCGCGCCGAGCAGGAGCACGACCGGCGCTTCGCCGATGCGGTGCGCGACGCGCATCAGCGCGTCGGCGCTCGCCGGGTCCATCCACTGGACGTCGTCGATGAACAAGTACAGTGGCCGGCTCGCCGCCAGGCCGAGGAGGATCTCCGCCGCGCCTTCCGAGAGCGTCTCGCCGGCCGCGTTGCTCGGCGGCACGCTCCGAGAAGAGAGCTCGCCGCTCTTCGCGGCGCCGAGGCTCGGGGCGATCAACGTCGCCACCGGCGCGAGCTTGCCGAGCCCCGCGAGGAAGTCGTCGTCGGCGCCGAGCCCGCGGCTCCGCCGCTTCGTCACGCCGACGTGCGCCTCCAGGATCCGGCGCAGCGAAGCGAGCGGCGCGTCGTTCCGCGTGCACCTGACCTCGATGACCTCGCCGAGCTCGCGCACCCGACCCGCGACGAACGAGAGGAGCCGCGTCTTGCCGGAGCCGCGCTTGCCGCTCACGACGACGACGCCTCGGTCCCGAGGCAGCGACTCCGCCTCGCCTCGCCGCGCGCGCCGGTCGGCGGCGCCGCCGAGGAAGTCGACCACCTGCTCGAGCTCGACGTCGCGCGCGACGAGGGGGATGGCGCGGCGGTCGATCTCGTAGCCAGCCGGCCCGAGGAGCGGCTCGCCGCGCGCCATCCGCTCGAGGTCGGCCTTCACCGCGCGCGCCTCGCTGTAGCGGTCCTCGGGATCGTGCTCGAGCAGCCCCGCGACGATCTCGGCGAGGCCGACCGACACCGCGGAGGCGATGAGCTCCAGGCGAGCGTCCGCGCCGAACGGCCCGAAGCCCGTGCGCGTCGACAGCGGCTTGCCCGTCAGACACTCGAGCAGCACCCTCCCCACGGCGAAGAGGTCCGTGCGGCCGTCCACCCGCCCGGGCATCACCAGCTGCTCCGGCGCCGCGTAGGCCGCCGTGCCCGCGGCGTCTTCGCGCCCGAGACGCTCGATCGGCGTCGCGAAGCCGAAGTCGACGAGCTTCAGGGCGTTGGTCCCGCTCTCGATGATGATGTTGCGCGGCTTGACGTCACGATGCACGAGCCCCGCGTCGTGGACCGCGGAGAGCGCGTCGAGCAGCTCGCTCAGGAGCGCGACGCACACGCCTTCCTCGAGGCGCTCGGTCTGCATCCGGGCCGCGAGCGTCTCGCCACGGACGAGCTCCATGACGAGGTACGGCAGACCGTCGATGTCGCCCACCTCGAGGACCGCCGGGAGCGCGCGGTGCTTGACCCGCGCGAGCGCCACGGCCTCGCGGTAGATCCAGCGCGTCCAGCGCGCCTTCACGCTGGGCAGCTTCACGGCGCACGCGGTCCCGTCCTGGACCGCCCGGTAAACGACCGAGTGCGCGCCCCGTCCGAGCTCGTCGAGGATGTGGATGCCCGGGAGCCGCGGGCTGCTTGGCGCCATCACTGCCGGGCCAGGCTACCCCGGGAGGCGCCTCCTAGGAACGCGCAAACGGCCCCTTCGCGACGATCACGAGATCGGGTGGATACGTCGCTCCGCGGGCAGATGCGCGCCGAACGGCGACTCGCCGAAGACCAGGCGGTGGGCCGCCGTGCACACGGCCTTCGCCACGCGCGGGCCGCCGGAGAGCCACGCCGGCGTGAGGTCCGCGAAGAGCACCTCGCCGGCATCGGAGGCCTCGGCGCTCGCGCCGTGACGACGCGGCGCGCCATGTGGACGCTCGTCCACGTAGCGCACGTGCTCGCCCGCGAGCCAAGCGCGGAGCTGCGGGTGCCGCGAGCGCGCCTGGTGAAAGTCGAGGTGTCCCATCGCGGTCGGCTCCACGCGCGGCGCGGGCTCGGCGATCGGCTCTCCCCAGAGGAAGGCGAGGAGCTGGATCGCCTCACGCGTCGCGGCGTCCACCGCGGCCCGTCGATCAGGCCGCGCCGCGAACCCCAGCGCGAGGGGCGCCGCCGGCCGCGTCGGGAAGCCGAAGACCCCGACGACCTCGAGACCACGCGAGAACGATCCCGCGCGCGACTCCTCGGGGAAGGCCCACGCCGACCACTCGTAGCTCGCGGTCGCGCCCGCGACCTCGGCGACCTCGCCGTCGATGCGCTCCGGACGCGTGTAGCCGTACCAAGACGCGAGCACACGATCCCGCTCGGCGAGCTCCCAGAGCGCGCGCTGGCACGCCCGGGACCAGTCGGCGTGGATGGCGACGCCGTTCGAGCGAGCCGGACGCCATCGCGTCGGGTCGTCGCTCTCCGGGAAGAGCTCTCCGTGGGCGCACGTGCGAACCACGACGCCCGCCGCGGTCCGGAGCTCGTGCTCGGTCTTCGGAGCGCGCAGCGCCTCGACGACGCTCGCGCGCTCCAGGAGCTCGAACCAGCTCCTCGACGCGGGCGTCGCCTCGCCGGGCGGGCCGTCGTGCTCGAGCGACGCGGCCGAGCCCGTGATCTCCTCGCCGTCGGGCGCGACGCTCGCGACCCCCGCGCGGCGCACGGCGAGGCCGTCCGCGACGATGACGTCCTCGCAGCGCTCGGGGGCCGACCAGCCCTCAGGCAGCCGGAGCATGGGCGACGCGATCGCGACGGACGGGCTCGCTCACGCGGCCGTGGATCTCGGCGAGCTCGGTGCAGAACGCGTAGAAGTGATCCATCGATTCGCGGAGCACCTCGCGCATCCGCGGCAGCATGTGGGGCTCGCCGACGAGATCGTCGATCGAGTCGAGCGCCTCTTCGACGTGGCCCTGATCGATCTCGATGTGCTTGTCCACCACCGTCATCGAAGTCCGCGGGATCCCGCAGCGCTCCTCGAGGAGGCGAAGCCACTCCGGTCCGAGGACGACGGTGAAGTACTCGCCGAAGAGGATGTACGCGAGGAAGAGCGACGGATCCTCGTCGATCGTCCGGATGATGAACGCGACGTGACGCTGCATCGACGCGAGCACGCCGGGGCTCGTCTCGACGGTCGCGGGCAGCGAGGCGAGGTCGTCCTCCGCCCAGCGGAAGTGCCCCGCTTCCTCGACGAGCTTGTGCTTGAAGTGATCGGCGAGCCGATGGTCGCCGCGCGCGGTCGCGAGCTTGCGCGCACGCACGAGGCAGATCGGCGTGTGGCAGAGGAGGTAGTGCAGGTTCGTCAGGTACGCCCGGATGCAGACCGCGTCGACGTTGCCCTGCTCCGCCATCTGGAAAAGCAGGTTCTGACGGGATTTGGTCTTGGCGAACGTCTCGATGTCGGCGCGGAGCGCATCAGCGATCATGAATCAGTCTCTCGGTGAACGAAGCAGGACGGTGGGACGAGGCGTGACCTCGAGCGCTCGAGGTCACGCCCGCGGCGGTCAGAAGGTCGCGCGTGCAAACTTCTTCATCGCTGCCTCCTTTCTGCGTTCGTCGTGGTGTCGATGTCGAAGAACTGAGTCGAGAACGTGCGCTCCGCGTCCTCGTCGAGGAACTTGGTGAAGCGAAGGAGCTGCCCCCAGCGCTCCGTGCTGATCGTCGCCGTCACGATGAGCCCCTGCCCGCTGAAGGCGCGCACGGTCGCGCGGTTCGCGGGCGACGTGTCGACCTCCATCCGGCTCACGCCCGCGGCGCGGAACGGCGCGCAGCAGCGCTCCGTGAAGAGCGTGAGGAGGTTTCTCTGCCGGTACTCCGGGAGAAAGGCGACCGTCCGCCAGTAGTAGGTCGACCAGTCCGACGGGTTGCCGGTGACGACGCCGACGATCTTCTCGCCGTCGCGGAAGACGAAGACGTCCATCTCCTCGCCGAAGCGACGCTTCGCTTCGGTCATCTCCTCCTGGAGCCACTGCTTGCCGACGTTGAACGTCTTCGGAAATAGCTCAGCCATGAACGGCAGGACGTCCGCGAGGCGCCCGTACTCGACGCGGACGTCGTCGAACTGCCAGGGGAGCACGCTCGTCCAGTCGATCCCCCAGAGCCTCTCCGACATCGACACGTGTGGACGCGAGTCTGCACCGACACGGCTCACGCCCGACTCCGGAGTCTCGTCCGCGCTCACGCGAGCTCGATGCGCCATGGTCGTAGCCCTACCTCCCGGCACACACGTGGGCCAAGGATTCGGAGATAATTTCCCCGATTATCCCAGTAAGTGCGGGACGTATCTCGACCAGCCGCGTTCAGATATTTTTCGGGAGAATCGTCGATCATCCCGATTGACCAACGACAACCACGGCAGCTGCGCTTTACTGGGGGCCGAACCTTGATGTCCGTTTCGCCGCGCCCACCGAGAAGCGTCCCCAGGCCCGTCGCGCCCCCTCACCTCCTCCTCGTCGAGGACGATACGTCGCTCCGCGAGGCGCTCGTTCGGATGCTCGAGCGTCGCTTCGAGGTGACGGCGCTCGCGGACGGTGCGAGCGCGGCGGAGCGCCTGCGGGCCGAGCGGTTCGACGTGGTCCTGAGCGACATCCACCTCCACGGGATGAACGGGATCGACCTGCTCCGGCTCGTGCGCTCCGCCGACCTCGACGTCCCGGTCATCCTGATGACCGGGCTCCCCGACGTGGACAGCGCGATCGAGGCGATGGATCTCGGCGCGCTGACCTACATCAAGAAGCCGTTCGACGTCGGCGTGCTCGACTCCGCGCTCGCCCGCGCGGCGAAGCTCGCGGCGCTCGCGCGGGCCAAGCGCGAGGCCATCGACGCCGGGCTCGGCGGATCGCACGCGTCGAACGAGCACGCCGCGCTCACGACGAGCTTCGACCGCGCGCTCGCGTCGATGAAGATCGCCTTCCAGCCGATCGTCGACGGCCGCTCTCGCACGACCATCGGCTACGAGGCGCTCATGCGCTCGAGCGAGCCGACGATGCCGACCCCCGGCGCCGTCCTCGACGCCGCCGAGCGGCTCTCTCGGATCCACGACGTCGGCAGGTGCGTCCGCGAGCGCACCGCCGCGGCGTTCGAGAGCGGCGACGACGGCGCGCTCGTCTTCGTCAACCTCCACGCCGCGGACCTGCTCGACGACGATCTCTTCGACGCGGACGCCCCGCTGACGAAGCTGGCGAACCGCGTGGTCCTCGAGATCACCGAGCGGGCGGCGATCAGCGACATCAGCGACGCGAGGCATCGCACCGCCGAGCTCCGGCGGCGCGGGTACAAGATCGCGATCGACGACCTCGGCGCGGGCTACGCCGGCCTCACGAGCTTCGCGACCTTCGAGCCCGAGATCGTGAAGCTCGACATGTCGCTCGTGCGCGGGATCGAGTCGTCGAGCGTCAAGCGCATCATCGTCGGGCGCATCGCCGGCCTCTGCCGCGACCTCCAGATGCGCGTCGTCGCGGAGGGCATCGAGACCACCGACGAGCTCGCGTGCATGCTCGATCTCGGGTGCGAGTACCTCCAGGGGTTCTTGCTCGGCCGCCCCGAAGAGGGACGGCGCGCCAGCGCGTACCGCTGGTGAGCGCCCGCGGCCGTCCGCTCACCCCGCGCGGGTCGCCCGCTCGCTGACGACGTCGACCGCGAGCCGCGTTCGCACCAGACGGAGCGCGTGCTCGACGCCCTTCACCCGCGTCTCGACGCGCTCGATCAGCCGGAGCTTCGCCTTGTCCTCGTCCGGGAGGCGCGCGTACACGTCCTCCTCGAAGACGATCTCCCCGGTCTCGGCGCAGTGCTGGACGCGCGCGGCGCAGTTGACGGTCTGGCCGAAGTAGTCGATCGCGTCGTTCGCGGTGACGACGTAGCAGGGCCCGGCGAAGAGCCCGAGCTTGATGCCGGTGAGCTCGCCGTTGTCGGCGTCCACGCGAAACTTCTCGAAGGCGTGCAGGCACGCGATCGCCGCGCGCACCCCGCCGAGCGGCTCGACGAAGGAGGCCATGACGGCGTCGCCCATCGTCTTCACGACGGCGCCCCCGTGCGCGTCGATCACCTTCCGGAGCACGTCGAAGTGGTCGTCGACGAGCCGGAACGCCGCCGCGTCTCCGGCGGCCGTGTACAGCGCGGTCGAGCCGGTGAGATCGCTGAAGAGGATCGTCGAGCTGGCGACCTTCAGCGGAGTGCTCGGCTTGAGCAGGTCCTTCGAGAAGAAGCGCCGGAACTCGCTCATCGTCGTGACGACGTGCGCCGTGGCCGCCAGCGTGGCGTAGCCGAGGCGCTCGAGCTTCACGTGGAGCGGCGCCCCCGTCGCGTTGGTCACGATCACCTGCCCGCCCGGCGCCACGCCGAGCTCGGCAGGCGACAGCGCGTCCCCCTCGAGCCGCGCCTCGACGCGCGACGGCGCGTCCGCCGCGACGTCGACCGAGGCGACGGCGCCGCCCCGCGCGAAGAGGCGGTAGCGTCCGGGCTCGGACGGAGCCTCCAGCGCCCGCTCCTTTCCCTCGTCGACCACGGCCTGGACGACGACGTGCGGCGTTCGCCATGGTCCCCCGATGCAGAACATCTGGTTCGTCACCTCGCGGACGCTCGGGTGCGGGACGAACGTCGCCTCGACGGCGCGGTCTAGCTCGATGCCGTACGACAGATCACAGAGCTGGCAGTGGCCCTCGCCCCCGACGTCGGCGAGCGAGGTCACCTGATCGTTCGCGGTCCGGCAGCTCGGGCAGACGAGCGCCCACCGGAGCTCCACGATCCCGAGCGTGACCGCGTGGAGGAGCGCGCGGAGCGTCTCGCGAGCGTCGACGCCGCGATCGTGGGCGAGCTCGAACGGCCGGATGCGGACGAGATCGGCGTCCGGCCCGGTCCGGATGAGCTCCACGATCGCGTCGATGACGCGAGCGTCGAGGCCGCGCTTGCCGAGCTCGCGGGAGGCGAAGTCGAGGCGCTCCTCGTTCGCCGGCGACGACGGCTTCAGGTACGGGCTCGGCGCGCGGTCGCGCAGGTGCGCGTCGATCGACTCCGCCAGGCGCGCCATCGCCGCCACGATGCGCTTGCCCTGGAGCTGGGCGATCGGCCGGAGCGCCCAGTGGCGCGGCTCGAGCTCGAGCCGGAGCGTGGCGAGCGTCCCGCCGTCACGGCTGGGCTCGAGCGTCACGCCGTAGGTGTACGCGAGCAACGGTCCGGATCGCATCCGGCGGTAGACGCTGAACGACTTGTTGAGCGTCCACTCGAAGGGCGCCTCCTCGTAGCTCATCGAGAAGCCGGCCGCGCGCGTCTCCACGACGAAGCGCGCGCTGCTCTTCGAGCCGGGCTCGATGGGCGTGTAGACGTTGCTGCTGCCGACGATGAGCCTGTTGGCTCGATCGGTGTCGGTGATGAGGGGCCACACGTCCGGCGGCGCGGACGCGAGGGTGATCGTCGAGGTTACGACCACGGAGCGCATCTCGGGCCAAGGTATCACTATACTGACGGCGTGGGCGCGCCTGGACACAAGCGAGGACGCTCCGGCGTCGTCATCGCCTCCGCGCTCGTGCCCGTCGTCGGCGCGGTCGCCGCCCTCTTTCTCTTGCCCGCCATCGTGCGGAGCCGCGCGATCGCCGAGGCCCGCGAGGCGGGCTTCGACGTCACCATCGACCGCGTCGGCGTCGGCCTCGACGGCGTCACCCTCCACGACGTCACCGCCAAGGCGACCCGCACGCCCGGGATCTCCGCGCGCGCGAGCGAGGTCCACGTCGCGGGCCTCTCCGCGACGAAGGCGCGCGTCACCGGCCTCACGGCGCGGCTCGAGGGCCCGCGCGACGATCTCGAGGTCGGGCTCGCAGCCATCCTCTCCGATCATCGCCGGCGGTTCGCCGGGACGCCGGCGAAGCCGCGACAGCTGTCGGTACAAGGCGCGCGCGTCACGTGGGAAGGGCCCGCGGGCGAGCGCCTCGCGGCCGCCGACGTCGCGGTCGAGATCGCGTCGCATGGCGCCGGCGTCGAGGAGGTCCACGGGAGCGTCGGCCGGCTGGAGCTCGCGACCCCGAAGGCCGAGGTCGGCCCGTGGGCGAGCACCTTCGAGCGGCGCGGCGGCGCCTCGCGCGTGCGCCTCGCGTTCGTTCCAGCGGTCCCGGACGGTCCGGGCGCGCTCCTGATCTGGCCGCGATCCGGGGCGACCGAGCTCTCCGTCACGATCCCGCGCTCGTCGTTCCGCGACCTCGGCGTCGAGCCGGCGGCGCTCGGTCTGCCGGCCGGGGGCGCGCCCGACGTCCAGGTCTCTCTCCGCGGCGCGCTCTCCGACGACGCGCGATCGGAGCTGACGTTCGACGCGACGCTGTGGGGGCTGCGGCCGGCGGGCCTCGCGCGGGCGATCGACGTCCACCTCGAGGGCACCGCCGCGAGCGAGGGCGGCAAGCCGCTCGAGCTGGCGAAGACGAACATCACCGTCGGACCGTTCGTCGCCGGCGTGACCGGGACCGTCACGCCGCACGCCGGCGGATTCCAGCTCGACGCGATGTTCAAGACGCTCCCGATGCCGTGCGAGCAGCTGGCCCGGTCCGAGGCCAAGAACATGGGGCCCCTGGCGGCGACGCTCCAGGCGATCGGCGAGAGCACGGGCGCGCTCCGCGTGACCGGCGCCGTCAACGCCTCCGGCGTCGTGGCCTACGACACCGCCGCCCCGGAGGCGGCGACTTTGAGCTGGATGGCGAAGGAAACGTGCGGCGTGTCGATCTTCGGCATGTGACCTGCTCCTGCCCGCCATCGCGTTCGCGACCGATCGCCGGCGCGCGCGAGGCAGGCTTCGAGGGGTTCGCCGGTCGAGCGCGTCGGCGTCGGCTTCCGGAGGCATCACCTCCGAGGGATCACCGCCAAGGCGACGCGCACGCCGGGGGTCTCCGCGCGCATCCAGGAAGGTCCATTCCTGGCTCTGGGCTCGTCCGCGAAGGAGGCGCGCGCGCACGGCCTCGATGCGCGCCTCGAGGGCCCGCGGACCGATCTCGAGATCGGCATCGCCTGCTCGTCGCCGACAAATCGCCAGCGACTCGCGGGCACGCCAGCGGCGCCACGGCATGTCTCGATCGTCGGCGCGCGCCTGACCTGGAACGGGGGCGCACGCGCGAGCGGCTCGCGGCCAGCGACACATCAGCTCGAGCTCATCTGCACGGCGCCGGCGTCGAGGACCTCCGCGCGAGCGTCGGGCGGTTCGAGCTCGCCGCCTAAGGCGACGCTCGGGCCGTGGGCGAGCTCTGCGCCTGAGCGGAGCGCCGGCGCGCCTCGCGTCTCCGCGTGGCGTTCGATCCGCCGGTGCCGGACGGGCCGAGCGCCCGTCGTCCGCCCTCCCGCCGGCTCCGACGGAGGTGAGGAGACCGTCCCGCGCCGTCGCTCCAGGACCTCGGCTTCGCTGTCCGAGCTTCTCGGCCTGCCGGCCGAGGACGGGACCGACGTCCAGCCTGCTCCGCGGACGCTCGGAGGCCGCCCGCTCCGAGCTGGACGTTCGAGGCGACCGTCTGGGGCCTTCGCCCGAAAGGGTCTTCGCGAGCGCGCTCGAAGTGCGCGTCGAGTGCGGCGCCGCGGCCAGCGCCGACGGCACAAAGCCATTCGACCTCACGAAGACGAGCTGTCGTCGTCGGGCCGTTCACGGCCGGCGTGACCGGGACCGTCACGCCGCACGCCCGCGGCTTCCGCGTGCCGACGCGATGTTCAGACGATCCCGATGCCGTGCGAGATGGGCTCGCCCGCGCCGGGAGGCGAAGAACATGGCCCGCTGGCCGCCACTGGCCCGGGGCGCTCGGGCAGACCACCGGGCCCTCCGGGTGACCGGGGCGGTCAACGCGGCCGGGGTCAGACCTACGACACGGCCGGTCCAGAGGCGACCTCTGACCTGATGGCGAAGAAACGTGCGGCGTGTCGATCCTTTCTCGGCAGGTGACCTGCTATGAAGCGCCTTCGCCATGCGGATTCCTTCAGCCCGCCCTCAAGAACGCGTTCCCTCCGAGACCCAGACCGCGTTCGCGAAGCTCTCGCGTCACCGCCGCGCGCACCTCGCGGAGGCCGCGCAGACGTCCCTCGTGAAGGCGTGTCGCAGTGGTCGCGCGGCGACGGAGTCGCCCTGGCCGTCGCCGAGGCGCCCAGAGAAGCAGGTCACGGCGCACCTCGCGAAGAAGAAGGGCTGATCCCGCCCGCCTGCGAGCTGGGATGCAGGCGGCGGATCCGTCGGGCGCCGTGCTCAGCCGCGGCGCTTCGCGAAGTCGTGCATGAACGAGGCGAGCGCCTGCACCAGGACAGCTCCGCCGCGTTGTGATCGACGCGCGGATGCCGCCGACGGCAGCGGTGTCCCTTGAGGCCGATCATCTCTCGGCGGTCGCCTCCTTCACGAAGGAAGCCCTCGAGCTCCCTGGGTGTCGGCAGCGCCACACCACGTTCATGATCGACCGGCACGCGGGCTCGACCGGGCAGCGGTAGAACCCGCCCGAGCCGTCGATCGCGTCGTAGAGGGCCTTGGCCTTCTTCCGGGTTCCGCGCCCGCGACGCCCCCTCGGCCTTCATCCAGCCGAGCGTGGTGCGCACGAGGTAGATCGCGAAGGTCGGAGGCGTGTTGTAGAGCGAGCGGTTCTCCGCGACCGTCCGGTACTGGAAGATCGTCGGGATGTCCTTCCGCCCGCGCGCCGTCATCTCTTGAAGCGCGACGATCGTGACGCCGCTCGGTCCGATGTTCTTCTGCGCGCCGGCGTAGATCACGTCGAACTGCGAGGCGTCAACCTGCCGGCCGAGGATGTCGCTCGACATGTCGACGACGATCGGCGCCCTCCGCCTTTCGGGAACGGCGTCTCCGGAGAGAGCGCGCAATTTCGACGCCGTGGATCGTCCGTTGCTCGTCACGTGGACGTACGCCGCGTCTTGCCCGCGAGGCGGTGAGCTCGTCCCGCTCGGCACGCGGACGTAGCTCTGTCCTCCTGCCGGGTGGTCGCCGCGACGTGTGGCTTCGCCCCGCCGATCGCCTTCATCGTGCGCGCCTCGGCGACGGCCGCCCCACGTGCCGGCAGGACGACGAAACTATCCTTATGCCTCGGCCCGAGGAAATTCATCGGGATCTGCGCGAACGCCGTCGACGCTCCGCCCTGGACGAACAGGACGTCCTGCCGGCGGCGTACGAAAGGCAGCTCCCGCACGAGCTACGTCGCCTCGTCGTGGACCTTCTCGTAGAGCTCCCGCGGTGGTTATGCTCCATGATACGCTCATCCCGAGCCCTCGAAGTCGAGGGAGCCCGCGCGCGCGCTCGGAGCACGGCGGTGGGAAGCGCGGCGGGACCAGCGTTGAAGTTCATCGCTCGGCTCATGGGGCCGGCAGTCTACCACCGCCGCCTTTCGCGCTCGAGGGGCGACGCGTTCCGCGATGGACGCCCGCGTTTTCTTGCAGGCTGCGCCGCGTGAGCCGCTCGCCCTCGCCGCGCCCGCGCCACGCTCGCGCTCACGCTCGTCGCGTGCAACGGCAAGGCGACGCGCGCGCAGTGGCGTGCCGGAGATGCTCGATCGCTACGTCGACATGACGATCCGGCGACCTGACGCTCGCCGATCTCTCGCCGGAAAGAGCCGCGCGCGGCGCGAGATGAAGTTGAGCGCTGCGCAAGGCCGAGCCTCGATACGCGCCGCCGTCGAGAACCAGTGCGAGTCCGAGATCTGAAGCGCGAATACCGCTGCGCGATGAAGCGCCTCACCCCGGAGACGTGGCAAGCATGCATCGACTGGATGAAGACCGGTCTCTGCCTCTCGATCCCTCGCCGCGGCCGCCGCGGCGCCCGCCTGCGGAGGCAAGAAGAACCCGGACGATCCGAGCGCGCGAAGAGCAGCCCTGACGAGTGGCAGCACGACGAGAACGCCGGAGGAGCGGTGACGGCGGCGCGGAGAACGCGCCGAAGCGGACGCCTGCAACGGCTTCGACATCGGCAACCTCGAGAGGACCTGCTCGCCAAGAGCGACTGCGAGGTCCCGGAACGCCGCTTCCGAGACCGTCGACAACCCCGACATGAAGGGCAAGCTCGAGGTCACGCTGACGGCGAGCCTGACGCGGGTCATCCCCGGCGGCAAGGTCGACCTCCCCGTCACGTTCGCGAACAAGACGACCGAGGCCGCTCGCGCTGAGCTTCCGATCGATCCGCTCGCGCGCTTCGAGACCGAGGCCTACGACGCGAAGAAGAAGCGCGCCGACGTGCCGTCGAGCAGCCTGCCGCCCCGCCGAAGGGCCACAACCTGCCGCCGCCCGCCGAGCCGAAGGTCGCGCGGGTGACCGTGGCGCCCAACGGGAGCGCGCGCGCGTCCGCGTCCCGTGGAGGCCGTGAAGATGAAGTGGGCGCCTGAGAAGGTCCGCGGCACGGCTGTCGAGCGCGGCTACCCGCGCGTGCCCGGCGGGGCAACCTCCCCGAAGGGCAAGGCACCGTGAAGGTCACGCCGCTCATCGGCGCCCACGAGGGCGGCGATCACGAGGTGAGCGCGTCGCTCGAGCTCGAGGTCGGCCAGTGAACGCCTGAGGCCCCTGTCGATGGCGGAGCTGACGGGGCTCCCGCCCGCGGGCGACGATCCTGCCGGACGCTCCGGCGGCCATCTCTCGACGGAAGGCCTTTCCGCGCGGTGTGCCTTCGGGGACGCCGCAGTTCGCCGTCCCCTGCCCGACGCGCTCGTCGAGATCACCGCCAGACGTCGCCGGCGTCGTCTGCCAGCCGGACAAGCCGCAAGGCCGCGGGCTCGAGCTCGCGGCTCGCCGCGAAGCAGCGCGCCCGAGCTGGGCTTCGCCGTCCAGCCCACGAAGCTCCGGACGGGCGAGTTCGCCGCCTGGCTCCGCGAGCAGTGACGTCGCGCTCGTCGTCGCGTACGGGCGCATCCTGCCGAAGGACGTCCTCGAGGCGCCGCGCCTCGGCTGCGTGAACGTCCACGCGTCGCTGCTCCCTGAAGTACTGCGGCGCTGCGCCGATCACCTGGGCGATCGTGCGCGGCGAGCCTGAGACCGGCATCACGCTGATGCAGATGGACGAGGGCATGGACACGGGCGCGATGCTCGAGCAGCTCCCGACCGAGATCGTCGCCGACGAGACCGCCGGCGATTCAGTCGGAGCGACTTCCCCGCGCTCGGCGCCTGCGGTGCGCAAGGGCCTGCCGAAGTACGTCGCCGGCGGCTACACGCCGATCGCGCAGGACGCTCACGCGACCGCCGCGCCGATCCTCAAGAAGGAAGACGGGCGCGTCGACTTCGCGTAAAGCCCGCGCGCGCCGTCCACGATCACGTGCGCGGATGAGCCCGTGGCCCGGCGCGTTCACGACCTCGCGCGGCAAGGGCCTCAAGGTCCACGCCACGCGCGTGATCGATCTTCCGGAGGGCGCCGGCGGCGCGACGCCCGGCCGGGTGGTCCTCGCCGACAAGTCGCGGGTGGTCGTCGCCTGCGGCGACCGCGCGGTCGAGCTCCTCCGGATCCAGCTCGAGGGTAAGAGAGCGATCGGCGCCCAGGACTGGTTCGCCGGTCGTGGCGTGGCCGAGGGCGACGTCCTCGGCGCGCCGGCGGCGGGCTGATTCGTCGACCCGACGGAGCCCGGGCGCTCCGGGATCGAAGCGGCACGACAAACCTGACAGCACGCTGACAGCTGCGCGCGGTGGCGGCCCCGGCGCGGCCGCCGCCAGGGCTTTTCATTTCGCGCCGGCCGAGCAACATTTGTGGGCTTCGGATGAAGACCGCGGCGAAGAGCACGAAGGCGCGAGCGTCGGCGAACGTCGACGCGCTCGCCGCCTTTCATCCGGCCGTGTCGGAGTGGTTCCGCGCGGCGCTCGGCGAGCCCACGCGCGCGCAAGCGCTGGCGTGGCCGCACATCGCGGCAGGCAAGACCACGCTCCTCTTGGCGCCGACCGGCTCGGGCAAGACGCTCGCCGCGTTCCTCTCGGCGATCGATCGGCTGTCGCGCTCACCCGAGCCCGACCCGAAGCGCCGCCTCCGCGTCCTCTACGTGTCGCCGCTCAAGGCGCTCGCGGTCGACGTCGAGCGCAACCTCCGCGCGCCGCTCGCGGGGATCGCCGCCGCCGGCGGCCGGCTCGGCGCGGAGCTCCGCCGGCTCGAGGTCGCGGTCCGCACCGGCGACACGCCGGCGCCCGAGCGCACGAAGATGCTCCGGACGCCGCCGGACGTCCTCATCACGACGCCCGAGTCGCTCTACCTGCTGCTCACGTCGAGCCAGCGCGAGATCCTCACGTCGGTCGAGACCGTCATCGTCGACGAGATCCACCAGATGGCCGCGAGCAAGCGGGGCGCGCACCTGTTCTTGTCGCTCGAGCGGCTCGAGGCGCTGCGCCGCGCCGCGGGAGCGACCGTTCGCGGGGTCCAGCGCGTGGGGCTGTCGGCGACGCAGCGCCCGCTCGAGGAGATCGCCCGGCTGCTCGGCGGCGGCGAGGCGAAGGGCAAGCGCGTCGTCCCGCGCCCCGTGGAGATCGTCGACGCCTCGGCGAAGAAGACGCTCTCGATCACGGTCGAGGTGCCGCCGCCGCTCGCCACGCCGCCCTCCCCCGCCGGCGCGCTCGACCTCGACGAGGGCGACGACGGCCCGGACGACACGAAGAGCATCTGGCCCCAGGTCCACGTGCGCCTGGTCGAGCGCGTGCGGGCGGCGCGCTCGACGATGATCTTCGTCAACAGCCGGCGCCTCGCCGAGCGCCTCGCGACGGCGCTCAACGAGACCGCCGGCGAAGAGATCGCGCTCGCCCATCACGGCTCGGTGGCGAAGGACACGCGGCGCGCCACCGAGGAGCGGCTCAAGGCCGGCGATCTCCCGGCGATCGTCGCGACGTCCTCGCTCGAGCTCGGCATCGACATGGGCGCCGTCGATCAGGTGATCCAGGTCGAGGCGCCGCCGTCGGTGGCGTCGGGCATCCAGCGCATCGGGCGCGCGAGCCACCACGTCGGCGGCGTGCCGTCGGGGGTGCTCGTGCCCAAGCACAAGCACGATCTGCTCGCCTGCGCCGCGGCGGCCGCCGGCATCGAGGACGGCGACGTCGAGGCGACGTACTACGCGAAGAACCCGCTCGACGTGCTCGCGCAGCAGATCGTGGCGATCGCCGCGGTGGGCCTCGGGCAGGCGCCGGCGCGAACGGGGAAGCGGCGCGCGAAGCAGCTCGCGGAAGATCGCCCGGTCGAGACCGACGTGGAGGAGCTCTGGGCGCTCGTCCGCCGCGCGGCGCCGTTCGCGGAGCTGCCGCGGGCGAGCTTCGACGGCGTCCTCGATATGCTCTCGGGCCGCTACCCGAGCGACGAGCTCGCGGACCTCCGCCCGCGGATCACCTGGGACCGGTCCGGCGGCACGATCGCCCCGCGCGCGGGCGCGCAGCGGCTCGCGATCCTCAACGGCGGGACGATCCCGGACCGCGGCCTCTACGGCGTCTTCCTCGCGGACGACGCGGCCACGGACGGTGACGTCGCGAAGGGGAACACCAAGGGCAAGCCGTCGCGCCGCGTCGGCGAGCTCGACGAGGAGATGGTCTTCGAGCTCCGCGAGGGCGAGGTCTTCCTCCTCGGCGCCTCGTCGTGGCGCGCCGACCAGATCACCCGCGATCGGGTGCTCGTCACGCCGGCGGCCGGCGTCCCGGGCAAGATGCCCTTCTGGCACGGGGACCGCGCGGGCCGGAGCGTCGCCTTCGGGACACGCATCGGCAAGCTCGCGCGACGGATCGCGGAGTCGACGCCGGCCGACGCGCTGGCGCTCCTGGCGAAGGAGCACCACCTCGACGCGCGCGCCGCCGCCGATCTCGTCGCGTACGTGGGCGACGAGACCAAGGCGGCGGGCACCGTCCCGAGCGACCGTACGATCGTCGTCGAGCGCGTCCCCGACGAGCTCGGAGACCTCCGCGTCTGCGTGCTCACGCCCTTCGGGAGCCGCGTGCACGCGCCCTGGGCGATGGCCGCGCTCCGGCGCCTCCGCGAGGCGCGCGCCGGCGACATCGAGGCGGTCTGGTCCGACGACGGCATGGTGTTCCGCGTGCCGGGAGGCGAGACGCCGCCGCCCACCTCGCTCCTCTTCCCGTCGCCGGACGAGATCGAGGACATCGTCACGCGCGAGCTCGCGGCGTCGTCGCTCTTCGCGGCGCGCTTCCGCGAGTCGGCGGCGCGCGCCCTGCTCCTGCCGCGCCGGGCGATCGGCAAGCGGACGCCGCTCTGGGCGCAGCGGAAGCGCTCGGCCGACCTCCTCGCGGTCGCGTCGCAGTTCCCGGCGTTCCCGATCGTCCTCGAGACCTACCGCGAGGTCCTGCGCGACGCGTTCGATCTCCCGGGGCTCGTCGAGCTCCTCGGCGCCGTCGAGTCGCGCAAGATCCGCGTCACGACCGTCGACGCCGACGTCCCCTCCCCCTTCGCCGCGTCGCTGCTCTTCGCGTTCGTCGGCAACTTCATCTACGACGAGGACGCCCCGGCCGCGGAGCGGCGCGCCCAGGCGCTGACGATCGACCACGCGCAGCTCCGCGAGCTGCTCGGCGAGGCCGAGCTGCGAAAGCTCCTCGATCCCGAGGTCGTCCTCGAGCACGAGCAGAAGCTCCAGCGGGAGGACCGCCCGCTCAAGCACGCGGACGGCCTCCACGATCTCCTGCTGTGGGTCGGCGATCTGTCCGTCGACGAGATCGCCCGGCGCGCGCGCCAGGACGGCTCGGCGGCGCGGCCCGAGGAGGCGTGGCTCCGCGATCTCGTGCGGGACAAGCGCGTCGTCCGCGCGCGCGTCGCGGGCGAGGCGCGCGTCTTCGCGGTCGAGGACGCCGCGCGCTACCGCGACGCGCTCGGCGTGGTCCTCGAGCCCGGGCTGCCCGAGGTGTTCCTCGAGAAGACGCCCTCTGCCTTGGTGAGCCTCGTCGGCCGCTACGCGCGGACCCACGGGCCGTTCACCGCGGGAGCGGTCGCCGCGCGCTGGGGCATGGGCGAGGCCGCCGTCACCGCGGCGCTCGAGGCGCTCCTCGCGAAGGGCAAGCTCGCGCGAGGCGCGTTCCTGCCGCTGACGCGCGGGGCGCGCGACGCCGAGCGCGTCGAGTACGTCGACCTCGAGGTGCTGCGCGCCCTCAAGCAGAAGACGCTCGCGCGGCTGCGCAAGGCGATCGAGCCCGTGTCCGGCGACGCGTTCGCCCGGTTCCTCGCCGGCTGGCACGGGATCGTCGATCCGCGGGCGCCGTCGCGCGCGCGCCCGCTCGATCTCCTTCTCGACGTCGTCGCCCGGCTCGAGGGTTGCCCGATCCCGGTGTCCGTCCTCGAGAGCGAGGTGCTGCCCGCGCGCGTCCCGGGCTTCCGCCCGCACCACCTCGATCAGCTCTTCGCCACGGGCGAGATCGTCTGGGCGGGGGTGTCGCCCATCGGAGCGACGGACGGGCGCGTCGCGCTCTACCGGACCGAGCGCGAGGCGCTGCTCGCCGCGCCGCGCCTCGACGCGCCGCCGAGCGGGCCGCTCCACGCGAAGATCCGCGAGCTCTTCGAGCGGCGCGGCGCCGTCTTCTTCGCCGAGATCGCGCGGACGGTCGGGGGGTATCCCGGCGACGTCCTCGAGGCGCTGTGGGACCTCGTCTGGAGCGGAGAGGTCACGAACGACTCGCTCGAGCCGCTCCGCAGCCTCACCCGCGAGTCGAACCGCGCACGCGAGGGGCGCCGCGCGCGGGCGGGGAGGCCGCGCGGCGGGCCCGCGGGCTCGGAGGGCCGCTGGTCGCTCCGTCGATCGCGCTGGGAGCGCGAGCCGACGCCGACCGAACGGGCGACCGCGACGGGACGCGCGCTGCTCGAGCGCTACGGCGTGGTCCTTCGCGAGGCGGCGGCCGCCGAGGGCCTCCCCGGCGGCTTCGGCTACCTCTATGACGTCTACCGCGCGATGGAGGAGCAAGGTCGCCTCCGCCGCGGCTACTTCGTGGCCGGACGCGGGGCGACGCAGTTCGCGCTGCCCGGCGCCGAGGAGCGTCTCCGCGCGCCGGCGCGCGCCTCCGACGACGAGCCTCCGCGCGCGACCATCCTCGCCGCGACCGATCCGGCGAACCCTTGGGGCTCGCTGCTGCCATGGCCTACCGCGACCGGGCGCGCCGCGCAGCGCGCGCCCGGCGCGCGCGTCGTGCTCGTCGAAGGGCGGCTCCTCGCGTGGCTCGCGCGCGGCGCGCACCACGTCGCGACGTTCCTCGCCGAGGAAGAGCCCGCGGGGAGCGAAGACGCCGATCACCTCGCGAGCGCGCTGGTCGAGCTGTCCGGCTCGCCGCACGCGCTCGGGCCTCGGACGACGATGATCGCGACGATCGACGGCGACCCAGCGCCGGAGAGCCCGCTCGCCGCCGCGCTCGCCGCGCGCGGGTTCGTCGCCCGGCAGGGCGCGATGGTCTACCTCCCGAGCGACGGCGCCGCCCGCCGCGACCGGACCCGCGCCGCGGGCTGGGCGCGCGAGCGCGAGGAGGACGTCGGGATCGCCTTCGACTTCCCGGCGCCCGGGAGCGACGTCGAGCTGGACGACGACGAGGTGCGCCCCGATGCCTGAGGGCGACTCGCTCCACCGCCTCGCGGCGAAGCTCGGCCCCGTGCTCGAGGGCCGCGAGGTGCTCGCGTTCCGCGCGCGTCGCCTCTCCGACGCCGCCGCGCGATCGCTCGTCGGGCGTCGCGTCGTCTCCGTGACGGCGAAGGGCAAGAACCTGCTCGTCCGCGTCGATGACGGGCGCGTGCTCCACGTCCACCTCGCGATGCACGGTCGCGTCTTCGTCGAGCGTCCGCGCTCGGCGTTCTGGGCGCCGCCGCGCGGCGAGCCGGATATGCGGCTCGCCGTCGACGGCGCGGCGGTCGTCGGGCAGCGCCTCCCGGTGCTCCGCCTGCTGACGGCTTCGGAGGAGCGGCGCGCTCCCGATCTCGCCGGCCTCGGGCCCGACCTCACCGCCTCGGGCTGGGACGAGCCCGAGGCGATCGCGCGCCTCCGGGCGCTCCCGGATCGCGCGATCGCCGAGGCGCTGCTCGTGCAGCGCGCCGTCGCGGGCATCGGCAACGTCTACAAGTCGGAGGTGTGCTTCCTCGAGCGCGTCGATCCCCGCACCCGGCTCTCGGAGCTCGACGACGCCGAGCTCCAGGCGCTCCTCCGGCGCGCGAGCGCCCTGCTCCGCGCGAACGTCGGGGACGGACCGCGCGTGACGCGGCGCTCGCTCGGCGGCTCGCGGCTCTGGGTCTACGGACGCGGCGGGCGCGCGTGCCTGCGCTGCGGGACGCCGATCGTCCGCTTCCTCCAGGGCGCGCCGCCCGGGCGCTCGACCTACGCGTGCCCGACGTGCCAGCCGGCGCGCCCCGCGCGATCCGCGGGCGGAGCCCGGCCGTGAGCGAGACCCCGGCAGCCCGCCTCGCCCGCCTCGACGCCGAGCTCGCGAAGGAGTTCCCTCGCTTCCGGATCCTGAAGAAGCGCGCGAGCGCGCTACAGAAGGCGATCCACGTCGCGCTGGCGGTCATCACGCTCGGCGGCCAGCGCGTGTATCTTACACGCTATCATACGGTCCTCTTCGGCACGCTCTGGGTCCCCGACGCCTGGGACGCGATGACCGACGACGACAAGTACATCTTGCTCCGGCACGAGCGCGTCCACCTCCGGCAGCGCGCGCGCATGGGCGACGCCGTGATGAGCTTCGTCTACCTCTTCCCGTTCTTCCCGCTCTTCCTCGCGTACGGGCGCGCCCGCATCGAGTGGGAGGCGTACGTCGAGACCCTCCGCGCGACCGCCGAGGTCTACGGCGTGGACGCGGCCGAGGCGCTCCGCGCGCACATCAAGCAGCGCTTCGTCGGCCCGGAGTACGGGTGGATGTGGCCGTTCCCGGGCGCGATCGACCGCTGGTTCGACGAGGCCATGGCCGACGTCCGCGCGGAGTACGGCGCGCCGCCGTCGCGCTGAGGCGCGTCGAGCGGCCGACGTGCGCGCGGAGCACGCCGTCACGCTGACGCGCGCGTCGAGCGGTCGACGTTCGCGCGGAGCGCGCCGCCGGGACGGGCGCCGAACCGAGGCTCATCCGCGGCGATGCGGCTCCGGGCCACGACATCGCGAGCGCGCGAAAAGCGTGAGGTCGACACATTTCGCTTTCACTCCCGCGCGGGCGCGGGGACCATGCGCGCCATGGATCCCTGGGCGCCGATCAACGGCATCTCACTCGAACGCTACGCGGAGCTCTCCGCGGAGGTCGCGGACACGCAGGACGGCGAGAAGCAGGCCGAGATCGTCGGAAAGCTCGGGGTCGCGCGGCCCGACTGGGAGGCCGCGAAGTCCGGCTGGACGGCGCGCATGCAAGACATGTCGCTCATGGGTCAGGTCGCGACGCGCTTCATGCCGCTCTATCAGGCGGCGCTCGCGAAGAAGTCCGGCGGCACCCCGCAGATCAGCTTCGAAGACTACGTCGCGATGAGCGGCTGCGTCCCGGTGATCGGCTACGAGGGGATGCTGCAGCACTACAAGGTCACCTCCGCGCAGTGGACGACGATCGCGGGCCACTGGAACTCGGTCATCCCGACGAGCCCGCAGTACGCGCAGTATGGCCTGCTCGTGCAGCAGGAGGCCGCCCGCATCCGCGCGGGCGGGCAGCCGAAGCCGGTGACGCTCGGCGCGCCCGCTCCGCAGGCTCCGGCGATGCCCGGCGCTCCGGCGATGCCCGGCGCTCCGGCGATGCCCGGCGGCGCCGCGCAGAACCCGTACGCCCAGCACGGCGCACCGGCGCACAACCCGTACGCCCAGCAGGGCGCGCCGGCGCACAACCCGTACGCTCAGCAGGGCGCGCCAGCGCACAACCCGTACGCTCAGCCGAACCCGTACGGCCAGCACGGGCACTATAACCCCCACGCGCAGAGCGCCGGCGCGCAGTTCGAGAGCGCGTTCAGCTCGTTCAGCAACGCGGTCGGCTCCTTCGTCGACAACGCCGTCGGCGGCTTCGGCGTCGGCTCGCGCGTGATGGTCCAGTGGTCCGACGGCAACCGCTATCCCGGGACCGTCGCCGCGGCGCAGCCCGGCCAGCTCGAGGTCGCCTTCCCGGACGGACGCCGCGTGTGGGTGCCGCTGGCGTACGTCAGCAAGGTCTACTGACGGAGGCAACGCCGCGCGAGGCGCCGACGTCGCGCGAGGCCGCCGACGTCGCGCGTGACCGCCCCGCGCGAGGCCGCCGACGTCGCGCGTGACCGCCCCCGCGCGAGGCCGCCGCCACTGCGCGATCCGGACGGGACCTCACGCCACGCGGCGGCGACGATTGGCCGTCGCGAACGACGGCCTCCACGCCGCTACCGCCCGGTCACTTGTTGCGCGCGTAGACGTGCACGCCGACGCGGCCCGCGCCCTTCGTCGCCGCGACGTCGACACGCCGCTGCCGCCCGGTCACTTGTTGCGCGCGTAGACGTGCACGCCGACGCGGCCCGCGCCCTTCGTCGCCGCGACGTCGAGCTTGTAGGGCACCGCGATCGGGACGATCGGGCAGAGCGCCGCCGTGCCCTTGCCGATGACCGGCATGTTCTTGTCGTTCGCGCCCGACTTCCCGGCTTCGACGTTGAAGAGCGGCGGCCCATAGAGCTTCACGTCGAGCTTGTCGACGTTGCCCGGCGGGGAGTTGGCGATGATCGTGTAGCAGCGGTTCGGCGCGAGCGTGATCATCATCCCGAAGTGCTCCCCCTCCTTGAGGGTCGCGCGACCGGCGGCGCCTTCCTTCTCCATCTTCGGCGCGAGCTTCGGCGCGGCGGTCGTGACGGCGAGATCGATCGCCGAGTCGAGCGCCGCTTCGCCGAGCGCCACGGCCCCGCCCGCGTCGCCGCCGGTGAAGAACGTCGGACCGGCGTCCTCGACCTCCGCGACGCCGGCCTCTTCGGGCGCGCCGGCCTCGACCTCGGCCCCGGCGTCGGGCGTCGCGGTCGGCGTCACCGGCGGGTTCGGCTTCTTCGACGAGCACGCCGCGACGACGACGGCGGCGGTGACGAGCGTGGCGGCGGTGACCAGGGTCTTTCGCATGGCGCGCCTTATATCACGTCGACGTTCAGCGTCGCGCCACCGTCGGGCTTCGGCGTGATCCGGGCGGAGAGCTTCGACCAGGGACCGTTGCCGTCGTTCTGGTCGGCCTCGACGAGGCGAGCCGCCGCGGCGAGCAGCTCGGGCGACGGATCGATCGCGCGGAGGTCCCCCGACGCGTCGTTGGCCGCGAGGAGGACGACGAGCCGTCGCCCCTCGTCCGCCCTGGTCTCGGGCTCGATCCGGAGCACGAAGAGCGCCTGCTGAAAGCCGGGCACGGCCTTCGCGAAGACCGCGAGCACCGCGCTGGCGACCGGCAGGAAGATGCTGCGCGACGGCTCCCGGACCCTCCGCTCGGGCTCGGGCGCCCGCGTCGACGGGCTCCGCCCAGCCGTCCGCGGGCCATAGATCTCGCGGATCGGCGGAAGCGAGCGATGCGCCGGCGGCTGCGAAGAGCGGCGCGCGGCAGGCGGCGTCGAGCTCCGCGCCGCCGGCGGCGTCGAGCGCGTGCCCGCGGCCGGCGACGAGCGACGCGCCGGCGCCGGCCAACCCGCGGCCGGGGGCCAGCTCGCCACCGGCGACGAGCGATCCGCCGGCGGCGACGAGCGGGCGACCGGAGGCGGCGGCACCGAGTACCGCGAAGGATCGACCGACTCACCGTCGCGTGGACGCGGAGAGTCGAAGAGGCCGATGAACGTGAGCTCCTCCTCCGTCCGCCGGAGCTCGACCCCCTCGCCGTGGGCGACGAGCACGCCGAGCCGCACCAGCGCGTACGCGTCCGGTTCGTCCAGCTCCCCGACGACGCTCATCGAGAGCTGCGGAACGCCGCGCGCCTGCCCCTCGCGCGAGATGACCTCGGCGTGCGTCGTCGTCGCGATCGACGAGCGACCCGCCCAGTCCCAGCGGAGGATGCGATCCCGCACGACGTAGCGCGCGAGCACGTCGCCGTACCAGCGTCCGATGACGTCGCCGCGCCGCGTCTCCCACGTCGCGATCCGCGAGACCGAGTCGTACCGAACCTCCTCGCCTCGCTCCGTGCGCGCGCGCTCACGCTCGACCAGCCGGCGCAGCTCGAGCTGGAGGAGAACGGCGAGCTGGCGTGTGGCCTCGTCGAGGGGCATCGGTCGAAACCGCCTTTGCTGGCTTCTACCATCGGCGGCCGGATCCTTGTAGGTTAGCGTGGCTCGACGCGCCGCAACGAGGCCCGACGAGCGCGCCGTGAGAGCTCTGCACGGCCTCCCCAGGAGTCGACCGGTCAAGGAGATCGAGGATGTCGCTTTCGCGTAAATCGAGGCGTGGAGAAGGCTCACCGGTGATCGAAGAGCGCACCCGAGGTCGGGCAGCGCGTCGCACCCTCTTCGCGCTCGCCGTCAGCGGCGCCATCCCGCTGCTGCTCGCCGGCTGCCCCAAGAAGGAGACGCCCGCCTTCGACGCCGGACTTCCTCCGCCCCCTCCCGAGGAGGACGTGTCGGCGCCGCTCGTGTTGATGGAGGAGGACGCCGGCGAGGAGCTCGACACCGGCGTCGACGCGCCGGCGAAGTACACGGGCCCGGCGGTCAACGCCAACGTGGCTCGCCTCCGGCAGTGCTGCAACCAGCTCGCCGCCGAGGCGAAGCGCATGGGCTCGTCGCCCGAGGCGGGCATGTTCTCCGCCGCCGCCGCGCAGTGCAGCACCATGGCCGCGCAGGCGGGCCCTAAGGGCACCGCGCCCGAGCTCGGCGTGCTGCGCGGCGTGCTCGCCGGACGGACCATCCCGGCCGTCTGCGCCGGCTTCTGACCGAGGCGCACCGCCCGGGCGCCGCGACGCGCGGCTCACCCGAAGTGGTCGAAGCCGCGCGGATCGACGGCGCTCCGGGCGCCGTCGGCCCGGAGCAGCGCGACGCCCGCGGGGCCGGGCTCGACCACACCGACGCGATCGAACCCCGCGAGCGGTGACGCGCTCGTCGCGAGCAGCGCGTAGTCCTCGCCTCCGCCGTAGACGACGACGTCGAGGAGATCGCGGCCGAGCAGCGCCGCCGCGGGCAGGAGCAGAGCTCCCGAAGCCCGCTCGGTGAGGAGAGCCTCGTCGAAGACGAGCGTGACCGCGCTCGCCTCGGCCAGGTGAGCGGCGTCGCGCGCGAGACCGTCGGAGACGTCGACCGCGGCGCTCACGAGCGCGCCCATCGCGAGGCCGAGATCGACGAGCGCGCGCGGCCGGCGCCAGGCCTCGACGCACGCAGCGACGTTGGGATCGTCGAGGTGCTCGCCGCGCTGGAGCGCGAGGAGCCCGAGGCCCGCCATCCCGACGGCGCCCGCGAGGTAGACGCCGTCGCCCGCGCGCGCGCCGCGCCGGAGGACTGGACGCTCGGCGCGACCGAGGAGCGTCGTCGTGATCGACGTCTCGCGTCCGCGCGCCAGGTTGCCGCCCACGACCGGCGCGGCGACCTCGCGCGCCGCGTCCGCCTGCCCGCGGGCGAGCGCGTCGAGCGCGTCGTCGTCGACCGCGTCGGACAGCGCCAGCGCCGAGAGCGCCGCGACCGGCGTGGCCCCCATGGCGGCGAGATCGCTCGCGGCGGCCATGAAGCTCCGCCAGCCGACGTCCTCCCAGCCGAGCCAGTCGAGCCGGAAGTGCGTGCCGTCGACCTGCGCGTCGATCGTCCAGACCAAAGACGCGTCGACGGGATCGAGGACGGCGGCGTCATCGCCGATCCCGACGCCGATCCCCGACGCCCCCGGGACGCCGAGCCGGCGCGCGAGCAGCGCGACGCGCGCCGCCTCGGTCCCGGCGCGCCGGCCGTCGCGCTCCCGGCTCACGCGAGCGCCGGCGGGACGCGCGACGGCAGCGCCGCGCGGCGCGTCTGCGCGGACGGGAGGTTGACGACGAACACCGTCCCGTTCGGCTCGTTGCCCTCGACCGAGACCTGACCGCCGTGCGCGTCGACGATCCGCTTGACGATCGAGAGGCCGAGCCCGGTGCCCCCGTACTCGCGCGTCGAGGACGAGTCGACCTGGTAGAACGCCTCGAACACCTTGGCGCGCTCGGCGGCCGGGATGCCGATGCCCGTATCGGAGACGCGGACCTCGACCTGCTTGAGCAGCGGCGCGAGCAGCGCCGCGCCCGCGGACTCGTCGTCGTCTTCGTCGCCGCCGTCCGACGCCGCCGCGCCCGCGGTGACGCGCGCGCGCACCGTGACCTTGCCGCCCTTGGGCGTGAACTTCACCGCGTTGTCGACGAGGTTGATGAACACCTGACGGAGGCGCTCGGCGTCGGCGGCGAGCTCGCACGGCACGTCGTCGGAGTCGAGCGCGAGCTCGACCTCCTTCTTCCGAGCGACCGGCGCGAGCGTGGTGATGACCTCCTTCAGGATCGGACCGATCTGCGCCGGCGCCTGGCGGAGGCTCATCGTCCCGCTCTCGAGCTTGGACAGATCGAGCAGCCCCATGATGAGGCGGAGGAGCTGCTCGCCCTTCGCGTGGATCGTGCGGACGTACTCCTGCTGCTCGGACGAGAGCTCCCCGGCGATGCCCTCGGCGAGCATCTCGCTGTAGCCGATGATCGACGTCAGCGGCGTCCGCAGCTCGTGGCTCATCGTCGCGAGGAAGTTCGACTTGAGCCGGTCGACCTCCTTGAGTCGCGTGAGCGTCTGCTCGAGACGCGTCGTCTTGTCCTGCAGCTCGCGGTAGCTCTCGCGCACGCTGTAGAGGTGCAGCTTGCTCGTCACCCAGGCTTTGTGGCTCGAGAAGATGATGAGCTCGAGGGTCTCCTTCAGGTGACCGGCGATGCGGTGGAGCGCCTCCTGCTTGACGCGCGGGACCTTGGCCGCGAGCTCGCTCGCCTGGACGACGTCGAGGCGCTTGTCGGCCTGCGCGAGCGACGGCGGCGGCTCGCGCAGGCCCGCCGGCGCGTACGGGCCGAGGACGATGCGCCCGACGCGCCGGCCTTCGTGGACCAGCGAGACGATGTGGTACGCGAGCCCGGTGAAGCACGGGTGCGTGACCTCGCCGTCGTCGCCCGGCGCGACGCTCTTGGCCGCGCTCACGGTCGCGCCGCACGCGACGCGCGAGCCTGGCACCTCGTTGACGTAGCGGCACAGCTCGAGGTCGTTCGCCACGTTCGCGAGGAGCGCGCCCTGCGAGGCGTAGACTCGCACGCCGATGCCGAAGAGCGCGTGGATGCTCTTGCAGAGATCGTCGAGCGCCTCGCGATCGACGACGTCCTCGAGGACGATCGGCTGATCGCCGACGACGTCCTGGCTGGGGGGGACCTCGCTCATGCGCCCCCCTTCCCGGCGCGGACGCCGCCGACGTGCGCGTCGCAAAGCATCCGCGCCTTGCCCTCGTAGCCGAGGCTCGCCGCGGCCTTCGCCAGGAACTCGTCCGGCTGGATGCCGAGCTTGCGCGTGAGGTCGTGCTCGCCGTCGAGCTTGCGCCACGCGCGCTCGAGCAGCCCGAAGAACGACTCCATCACCCCCTGGCCGTGGACCGCCGACGCCTTGAACACGGGCTCCTTGCCGCGCCGCGCGAGGTCGTCGATCTCCGCGTCGCTCCGCACGTTCGGGAGGTCGCGCTTGTTGAACTGGATGACGAGGGGGACGTCGCGCATCGAGCGCCCGAGCTCCTTCAGGTTCGTCCGGAGATCGAGGAACGACGCCGCGTTGTTCTCCGTCTCGGCGACCTGCGAGTCGGCGATGAACGCGACGGCGTCGGCGCCCTGCAGCACGAGGCGGCGCGTCGAGGCGTGGACGACCTGGCCGGGGACGGTGAAGACCTTCACACGGAGGTTCATCGCGCCGCCCTCCGTCTCCGCCTTGAAGACGAGCGGCAGCATGTCGAAGAAGAGCGTGCGGTCGTCCTTCGTCTCGAGCGTCATGAGCCTTCCGCGGCTGTCGGCCCGCGTCAGCTCGTGGAGCGCCTTGAGGTTGGTGGTCTTCCCGCTCAGCGCAGGCCCGTAATAAACGAGCTTGATGGCGACTTCTCGTGCGGCGAAATTCAGCTGCAAGGCGCAAACGATCGTATCATGGTCGCGTGCTCAAGGAAGGCGACAAGGCTCCCTCGTTCAACCTGGACAGCGACGCCGACGGAAAGGTCTCGCTGAGAGACTTCGGCGGCAAGACGCTCGTCCTCTACTTCTATCCTCGGGACAACACCCCGGGCTGCACCCGGCAGGCGCAGGCGTTCACGGCGTCGAAGGCCGCGATCGAGCGCGCCGGCGGCGCGGTGGTCGGCGTCTCGCGCGACTCTCTGAAGAGCCACGCCTCCTTCCGCGACAAGTGCGGCCTCGGGATCACGCTCCTCTCCGATCCGGACCTCGCCGTCCACAAGGCGTACGGCGCGTGGGGCGAGAAGACGATGTACGGAAAGAAGGTCGAGGGCGTGCTCCGCACCACGTTCCTCGTGCGCGACGGCAAGATCGTGCGCGTCTTCCCCAGCGTGAAGGTCGACGGCCACGCCGACGCAGTGCTCGCCGCGCTCACCGGCGCCGCCCCGCCCGGCAAGGCCAAGGCGCCGGCCGCCAAGGCCAAGAGGTCGCCCGCCGCCGGCAAAGCCACGAAGGCGCCGGCCGCCAAGACCAAGAAGACGCTCGCCGCCGGCAAGACGGCCAAAGCCCCCGCCGCCAAGAGGCGCGCGCCCAAGAAGGGCTCTTCCCGGTAGTGAGCGACGCGGCGCCCGTTGTCTGGCTCGAGGACGGCGAGGCCCGCGACGACGCGGTACGAGCCCTCGGCGAGTGGGCGCGCGCGCGCGGGATCCGCCTCGAGGCGCTCGAGCCGAGCCCGCCGGCGATCCCCTTCGATCCGGCGCTCGCGGAGCGCGCCGAGAAGGAGCTCGACCGCGCGCGGCTCGCCATCGGCGCGGCGGACGCGGACGCGGCGGAGCGCGCGCTCGCCCGCAGCGAGAGCCTCCTCCGCGAGCACCCGGAGCTGCCCCAGGCCGCGTGGCTCCGCGCCGAGGTCGAACGCGCCTGGGCGGCGCGCTGGCTGCGCGTCGAGCCGCGCGACGAGGCCCGCGCGCGCGCCGCATGGGAGAACGCCGCCGCGCTCGACGGGGGGCGCGCGCCGGGCATCGGCGAGACGGCCTTTCCGCCGCGCGAAGCCGTGAAGGCCACCCTCGTCCTCGCAGGAGACGACGACGTGACGCTCTGGCTCGACGGCGCGCCGCTCCAGCCGACCTCGCGCACGGCGCGCGCCGCGACCTACGCGATGGACGTGGCGCCCGCGGAGCATCACCTCCTCGCGACGTCGGGAGGCGGGACCGTCTTCGCGTCGTGGGTCGCGATCGCCGGCGCGGAGCCCGCGCCGCTGCACGTCTCCGTCGCGACCCGCGGAGCGTGTAGCCGCGAGCAGCTCGGACGCGCCGAGGTGCAGGACGGACGGATCGCGGCGCTGGGCGTGACGTGCCCTCGGTGGCTCGCGGCGGTGCCCGGCGAGCGGCGCGGGAGCGTGCGCGTCGCGCGCTGCGAACGTGACACGTGCGGTCCCCTGCTGGAATGGCGCGTCGAGCGCATGCCGACCTACGGCCCGCCGCAGGCGCACGACAAACGCTCCGGCTGGCCCGCGTGGGCGACGTGGGCGATCGTCGGGATCGGCGCGGCCACGGCGACGTCGGTGGCGCTCGTCGCTTCGGGCGTGTTCGAGGCGCGCCCGGTCGAGCCGCGGTTCGTCGTCGGCGGCGCCCGCCAGGAGTAGGCCGCGCCGGCCGGAGCGCGCCACCGCCGCGCGGTCGAGCGACCGCGACCGGCGAGGCCACCGAGCTCTGCTCTGCGTCGCGGCGCTCGGCCGCGGCTCGCCGCCGGACCTCCCGTCCCGCCGCGCAGATCCGCTGCGTCGGAAGTACGCGCGTTCACGGGAAGAGAAATCCGGGCTGGCGTGTAGCTAAACACGAAGGCGGCGACGCCGGAGACGACGCAGGGGCCGCCTCCAGCCCCCCCGGTCCCTGCGACACCGACGAGGCCGAGCTCGCCTTCGCCAACTCCCAAGGCCCCTTCCCCGCTCCCTCACCCTCAGGAGGTCCTCACGCACGATCCCCCCTCCCCAACGACCATGTGAAAGCTGCAACTGTGGCGGCTCCCCGACGCATCCGCGGCGGGGGGCCTTCCCTATTTTGTCCCTGGAATTCAGGGCGATCCGACTTTCGATCCACGTCGTTCTTCGGCTCGTCCGACGTTGCGCAGGCACCCCGCCGCGCTTAGGCTGTCTCCCGGAAAGAGGTATTCGATGGCTGACGCCCCCGCGCTCGACTTCAACGCGTACGTCACACGGAAGAGAGCGGAGCGCGCGGGAGGCGCGTCCACAGGAGAGCACGATTACTCGTTCGTGCTCGACCGCCAGTCGCGCGCGGCCGTCGAGTCGGCGCGGCCGATCCAGCTGGCGGTCGCGAGCACCGTCCGCCTGTGGAAGCAGGTCTGGCGCGGGCAGCTGCTCGGCAGCGCGGTCAAGGTCTCGGACCGGCAGTTCCCGCGCATCCACGGCCTCACGCGCGAGTGCGCCGAGCAGCTCGGCATCAGCGTGCCTCAAGTCTACATCGTCAACAGCCCGCACCTGAACGCCGGCACCTTCGGCACCGACGAGGAGTCGTTCATCCTCGTCCACTCCGCGCTGGTCGATCACTACTCCGACGAGGAGCTCCGCACCGTCATCGGCCACGAGTGCGGGCACATCCACAACGCGCACGTCGTCTACCTGACGACCCTCCACTACCTGAAGACGATCGCCGCGGCCTTCATTCCGTGGATCGTCTACCCCGCGATGATCCCGCTGAACGAGCTGTCGCGCCGCGCGGAGATCACCTGCGATCGCGCCGGGATGCTCTGCTCGAAGAACGAGCAGGTCGCGGCGCGCGCGCTGACGAAGCTCGTGCTCGGGTCCCGCAAGCTCTACGACGAGTTCAACCTCGACGCGTTCCTCGAGCAGTACGAAGAGGGCAAGGACTCCATCGGCCGGTACATGGAGGCGCTCGCGACGCACCCGTACCTGCCGAAGCGTGTGCTCGCGATGCGCGTGTTCGCCGAGAGCGAGCTCTACAAGAAGACGGCCAACGTCGTCCCGGCGGGCGGCCTCTCGATGTCCGAGGTCGACGACCGCGTCAAGGCGCTCCTCAAGGGCGAAGCCTGACGCGCGGCCGCGTCGAATTCGACAGAAGCGTCTCGCCCCGGGGGATCGCACCCGGAGCACGCCCGTAGGAAGCCGAAGGAAAGACCATGCTCGAAGGATTCCGTGAACGAAAGCTCGACGTGACCGTGGCGCTCCAGGAGCTGGGCGAGATCGCCTCCGGGCTCGGCGCCAAGAGCCTGAAGGAGCGCCTCGATCGAGAGCTCGTGAAGAAGCTCGAAGAGGACCGCTTCCACCTGGTCGTCGTCGGCGAGTTCAACCACGGCAAGTCGACGTTCGTGAACGCGCTCCTCGGCGAGACGGTGCTCCCCGTCGGCGTGACGCCGACGACCGCCGCGATCCACCACCTCAAGTACGCCGACAAACCGGAGGCCACGGTGGTCTTCCAGTCCGGCAAGCGCGACGCGATCCCGTTCGAGGACACGCGGAGGTTCGCCGTCGGCGGCGGCGCGAGCCTCGACGGCTCGGCGGGCGACGGGGCGCCGCGCGACGAGGTCGACTACCTCGAGGTCGGCTACCCGGCCGCGCTCCTCAAGGAGCGCATCCTCCTCGTCGACACGCCAGGCGTGAACGATCTGTCGCTCCAGCGCGCGGACATCACCTACAGCTACATCCCGCGCGCCGACGCGGTGCTCTTCCTCCTCGACGCCGGACAGATCCTGAAGGAGAGCGAGCGGCAGTTCCTCAACGACAAGCTCCTCAAGGCGTCGCGCGACAAGATCGTCTTCGTCATCACGAAGTGGGACATCCTCGACGAGACCGAGAAGAGCGAGGCGCTGGCGTACGCGCGGACGCAGCTCGCGAACCTCGTGAAGGATCCCGTCGTCTTCCCCATCAGCTCGGAGACGGCGCTCCAGGGCAACCGCGACGCGTCCGGGATGCCGGAGCTGCTCGCCCACCTGACGACGTTCCTGGCGGAGGAGCGAGGGCGCATCCTGCTCGACAACGCGCTCGGCGAGGGACAGAACGTCGGAAACCTCCTGTCGAAGGGCGTCGACGCGCGTCGTCGCTCGCTCAGCATGAAGACCGAGGAGCTCGAGCGGCGCATCAAG
The DNA here is from genome assembly GCA_019637195.1 of Labilithrix sp. Lineage (GTDB taxonomy): Bacteria > Myxococcota_A > Polyangia > Polyangiales > Polyangiaceae > Labilithrix. Next base: position 65,190 of record JAHBWA010000009.1, read on the forward strand.
ACGCTCGAGGAGGACCTCAAGGGGACCGCCGGCACGATCGAGCAGCGCCGGATGAAGATCCGCGAAGAGATCAGCGGCATCAAGGTGGGCGCGCAGAAGGACCTCGAGCGCTTCGTCGAGGACACGATCCGCCAGCTCCCGAACGTCATCGAGTCCGCCAAGCAGGACGATCTCCGGAAGTTTCTCCCCGCGTTCCTCGAGGACACCTTCCGCCAGTGGGCAGAGGCCGAGTCCACCGAGATCGCCGCGAAGCTCGAGCAGCTCGCCGAGAAGACGATCGCCCTCATCAAGGAGGACGCGCACGACGCCACCAAGCGCGTCGGCGAGGCGCTCGGCGGCGACGTCAAGAAGCTCGACATCCAGATCGACACCTTCCGCTACGACGCCAGCATCGCCGCGGTCCTCGTCCTCGGCCTCGGCATGATGTTCGTCAACGTCATGGTCGGCGGCCTCTTGACGATCGCCGCGCCGATCATGGCGCTCGTCCTGCGTGACCGCATCGACGCCGAGTACAAGAAGCGCGCGGTCGAGCAGGCACCCGAGGTCCTCCGCCAGGCCGCGAAGCAGGTCGGGCCGAAGATCGACGAGATGATCGAGGAGTTCGCGAAGAAGCTCGACACCTGGGTCGTCACCGCCGGCGAGGAGCTCTACCGCGAGGTGCTCGAGGTCCTCAACGCCTCGCGCGACGCCCGCGCCAAGGCCGATCACGACGAGGCCAAGGCGAAGGCCGAGGTCGACGCCCAGGGCGAGCGCCTCGAGCGCGCGAACAAGCGCGTCGCGGACCTCCGCGCCGAGATCTGGTCGCCCAAGGACAAGGTCCGCGTGGCCGACAGCCAGACCGAGCTCGCCGCGACCGACTGAGCCGCGAGGCCAACGGCTCGCGGAGCGCCGGCGCCTGCTCGCCGGAGAGCCGGCTGCTCGCCGGAGCGCCTGCTCGCAGAGCGCCGGCGCCTGCTCGCAGCCTGCTCACGGAGCGCCGGCGCCTGCTCGCGGAGCGTAGGTCGCCTACTCGAAGCTGTCGTCGTCGGGGATCGCCGGTGACGGCGCGGCCTCGGACGGCGCGGGGGCCGCCGGCGGGGGCGATGGTGGCGGGGCCGCGGGCGCGAAGGTCCGCTCCGGCGGGAGCTCTGGTCCCTCGCCCGCCTTCACGAAGACGCGCCGCTCGCCGATCGCCAGCGGGGCGACGACGCGCGGCCCGAGATCGAGCTTCTTCTGGGCCTTCGCGAGCTCGCGGAGCGCGGCGCCGGGCTCGTCGGTCGAGGCGATGAACGTGTCGTAGTGGATCGGCACCATGCGCGCGGCGTCGAGATCGACGAACGCTTGCACCGCCTGCGCCGGATCCATGTGGAAGCGGCGCATGATCCCGCGCGGCTCGATCGGCGCGATCGGCAAGAGCGCCAGATCGATCTTCGGGAAACGCTGCGCGGTCTCGACGAACAGGCGCTGATCGTACGCGCTGTCACCGCCGAAGTAGACCTTGAGCCCGTGGTACTCGATCACGTAACCGGTGAACGAGTCGCGCATCCAGGCCTCGTCGACGCCGTAGCGCCAGCCGACGTGGTCGACCGGCACCGCCGTCACCCGGAGGCCGTCCTTCTCCCACGCCTGCCACGTCCCCACCTCGTAGGCCGGGAACGAGAAGCCACCCGTCAGGTACGCCGCGCCGCCGCGCGGGAGCAGCAGCGTCTTCACCTTCGGCTCGATCATCGCGAGGCTGCCGAGCGAGAGGTGATCGAAGTGCAGGTGCGAGACGAGCGCGACGTCGACGGGCGGCAGATCCGCCGGATCGATCCCGGGCTCGACGACGCGCTTCGAGACCTGGCCGACGGTGCTCGTGAAGACCGGATCGGTCAGGATCACCTTGTCGTCGATCTGCACGAGCGCCGTCGCGTGCCCGACCCACACGACCGCCAGCCGCGCGTCCGGGCTCACCGGGCGCGTGGATTTGACGACCTTCTGCGGGCTCGAGAAGAGCGCGCCGACGGCGCGCCCGCCTGCGCGCGCGACGAAGCAGCCGGACGCCGCCGCCGTCAGCGCGACCACGAGCGCGAGCTCAGCGAGGCGCCGCAAGGCTCCTCCCGACGTCGACGTTGCCGAGGCGCACGCGAACCGAGATGGCCGCGCCGTCGAAGATGCGGTCGCTGGTCGACACGAGGCGCACGGTCTTGGTGTCGCCGTCCTCGAGGTCGGCGGCGCACTGCTCGACCGGCTCCGCCTGGCCCGCGAACGTCGCGCGCGCGCAGTACCACCCGATGTTCCCGCCGAGGCTCTCGGACGCGACGAGATCGATCTCGACGACGACGCGCGCGTCCTCCGCGCGATGCACGCGCGCGCCGGTGATCTTCAGCGAGGCGCCCGTGTCGTCGCACGCCCCGAGCGACAGCGCGGCGGCGAGCGAAGAAGCGATCGCGAGCGAGGTGGCGGCGCGCATCAGAAATACCGCAGCCGGAGCGTGGCGATCCCCGCGAGCGGCGCGTGCGCGGGCGCCACGGTCATCTGGAAGCCGACGGTGCCCGCGAGGATGTACGCGCCGACGTCGTACGCGACGCGGAGCCCCTCGTACGCATAGACCGACGTGCCCAGCGAGACCGAGAGGTACTCGCCCTTGTGCGCGACCGGCAGGTAGACGCGGAGCCCCGGGCGCGCGAGCAAACGGTCGACGTGACCGCCGATGTACTCGAACGAGGTCGACAGCTCGATCGAGCCCGACTGCCTCGCGATGGGATCGACGACGAAGGTGCGCCAGCGCGACTGGCTCGGGTGCACGCCGAACGACCACAGGACCGGCGTGAGCTGCCAGCGCAGGCCGAAGGCGGCTCGCGGCCCCGCCTCGACCTCGCCGGCCGGCCCGACGTGGCGCTGGCGTCCGACCGCGATCTCGGGGCTCGGGACGAGCTGGAACGCCGCCCACGCGAGCGTCGGGCGCGGCGCCGCGGGCTGGAAGCCGAGCCTCGTGTCGGGGAGCGGCGCGTGCCGGACGTCCGGATCGGGGACGGAGGTCACGGTCTCGGCGCGGGCCTCACCGCCCGCGAGGAGGCCCGCGGCGACCGAGACGACACCGGTGAGGACGCGCCGACGACTCACAGGCCGAGCGCCTCCAGGAAGCCCGCGCGCCCGAGCCGCTCGATCGCCTCGCGCCGCTCCACGAAGCGCTGCCACCGCTTGCCGACGCGGATCGCGTCGTCGGTGATGCGCGTGATCGTGAACCGGAGCGCCGCGAAGATCGCCTCGTCGTAGAGGACCTCGCGATCGCCGGGCTCGAGCTCGCGAACGGCGCGGTAGCCGCGAACGAGCGCGCGGCCGAGGTTCGTCTCGAGCTGCGATCCGTACGACCAGGAGAGGAGGGTCACGGCAAGGTCGTAGGCGAACGGGCCATCGTGCGCGCTCTCGAAGTCGAGGAGCGCGGCGATACTACTACAGCCGCCGGACGACGACGCGGCGGGCTCCGCTTGCCAGAGGACGTTGTCGCGGAAGAGATCGCCGTGGACGAGGCCGCGGGGGACGTCGTGCCGGCGCGAGGCCGCGATCCGAGCCGCCGCGTCGCGGAGCTCGCCGGCGATGGCGCGGGCGTCCGCGTCGCTCGAGGAGGCCACGCGCTCGCAGCGCTCCACGAGGTGCGCGGGATCGAAGCGACCGGCGTCGAGCGCGGCCCCGGGAGCGTGCCCGGCGAGGTGGATGCGCGCGAGCGCCCCGCCGACCTCCGCGGCGGCCTCCTCGGTCACGGCGCGCTGGCAGAGCATGTCGCCGTCGACCCACGGGAAGATCGCGGCGGGCTTGCCCGCGAGGCTGCTCATCGACGCGCCGTCCTCGGCGGCGAGCGGAGCGGGCGTCGGCACCCCGTGCGCCGCCAGGTGAGCGAGGACGACCGCCTCACGCCCGGCCCCGGCGGCGTCCTGCTCCTCGTAGATCCGGAGGAACCAGCGCTGCCCGTCGGCGAGCTCGAGCGCGTAGCTCGTGTTCACCGTACCCGCCTCGATTCCCTTGGCTTTTCGCAAAGGTGCGAGCGGATACGAGGCGACGAAGGACGCGAGCTCGGCGTCGGTGGGGACGGTCAGGATTGCCATGCGAAATCGCCCTCGTGAGCGTTCGAGGTCACCTTGTGCGATGTCGGACCGGGTCCGCAAGGGCCCGTTTCCGGGTCGTGCTCGGGTGCCCGGGGACGCATCCTAACCCGAACCATTACAAGTATTCGTGGACGAAACGTTCAGACAAATGGTAGGTGGCGCTCTCTTGCGGACACTTAAGAGCGCGACGACGAAGATGGCCACAAAGAAGCTCGCTAAGGGGAAGCCCGAGTCCAAGGGCGCTGGTAAGAACGGGGCGAAGGCGTCGGCGCAGAAGGCCGGTGCGGCCGAGACGCCGAAGCGCAAGCTCGGCCTCCGGGGCGCGGCTCCCTGGGCCGCTCGCCACGCCGCAAAGCACGCCGCGGAGGCGCGTGCCCGCGCGGCCGAGCCACCCCTTCCGGGCAGCGCGCGCGCGACCATCCGCACGCCGGCGACGGCGGAGGCCATCAAGGCGAAGATCGCGGACCTTCACAACGCGCTCCAGCAGATCAAGGCCTTCCGTAAGAACCTCACGAAGGGCTTCTACGACGTCGGCATCGTCCTCAAGGACATCCAGGCGCGTCGCCTCTTCGAGGCGAAGGGCTTCGGCACGTTCGAGGCGTTCCTGGAGCGCGAGACCGCCGAGCTCGGCAAGACGACGGCGCTCCGCCTCGTGCGCATCGCGAGCCTCTTCCAGAAGGACGCGGCCCTCGAGCTCGGCATGGATCGCATCTTCATGGCGCTCATGTCGATCGAAGCAGGCGACGGCGTCACGCCGGACGCGCGGCCGAGCGGGAAGATCCCGCCGCCGCCGCTCTCGTCGTCGGTGCTGCCGCTCAAGCCGCCGGGCCGCTGAGGCCCGCGGTCGCGGCTCGCCAGCGCGCGTGACGCTACGCGTCATCGCGCGCACCTCCGCGACCGGGCATGGCTTGCCGCGGTGAACGGCGACGCGTATCCTCACGGTTGGGATTGAACGTCGTGCACGGGCTTGGACAGGCCGCCCCCGTGGAAGTCGGCGAGCTTCTGGCGTCGAAGTACCGGGTCGAGCGGGTGCTCGGAATGGGCGGGATGGGCGTCGTCGTCGCGGCCACGCACGTCGACCTCGAGCAGAGGGTCGCTTTGAAGTTCCTGCTCCCGGCGGCGCTCGCGCAGCCCGGGATCGTCGAGCGCTTCTCGCGCGAGGCGCGCGCGTCCGTCCGGCTGAAGAGCCCGCACGTGGCGCGCACCGTGGACACCGGGCGGCTCGACAACGGTTCGCCGTTCATCGTGATGGAATTCCTCGAGGGGCGCGATCTCGACGCCGAGCTCGAGGCCCGCGGCCCGCTGCCGGTCGAGGACGCCGCGAGCTACGTGCTCCAGGCGTGCGACGCCATCGCGGAGGCCCACGCCGCGGGCATCGTGCATCGCGACCTCAAGCCGGCGAACCTCTTTCTGGCGCGCGGCCACGACGGGCGTTCGCTCGTGAAGGTGCTCGACTTCGGCATCTCGAAGGTCGCGACCGCGGACTCGACGCCCGCGGCGCTCACGAGCACCGAGACCGTCTTCGGCTCGCCGGCGTACATGTCGCCGGAGCAGATGCGCTCCTCCAAGGCCGTCGACGAGCGCACGGACATCTGGTCGGTCGGCGTCGTGCTGTACGAGCTCGTCACGCGGCGCCTCCCGTTCGAGGCCCCGACCGCGCTCGAGATCGGCCTGAAGGCGAGCCAGGATCCCACGCCTTCCCCGCGGAACCACCGCCCCGATCTACCGGAGGCGCTCGAGCGGGTGATCCTGCGGTGCCTCGAGAAGGAGCCGCGCGACCGCTTCGCGACCATCGGTGAGCTCGCGACGGCGCTCGCGCCCCTCGCGCACGCGCGCGACCGGGCCATCGCCGAGCGCATCCGCGACATCGCCTCGGCCGGCGCGCAGCGCGCGAGCGACGCAGGGCTCCAGGCGGCGTCGATCGCTCCTCCCGCGGCGGCGAGCTCCGATCGGCTGAACCTCGCCCTCACGAACACCGAGCTCGCGATCACCTCGGACACGAAGCGTGAGGCGCGTCGAGCTCGGCGCCCCGTGGCGCTCGCTGCGATGATCGCGCTCGGCGTCGCCGGTGCGGCGATCCTCGCCTTGCGGCAACTCACCACACTTCCGGCGCCGGAGGACGGGCCCACGGCCGCGGCGTCGATGTCCGCGGCAGCGCCGCCTGCGGTCTCCAACGTGCTTACGCCGGCCCAGTCGGCGGGCGCGACCGGACCGATCGGCGAAGGCGCGACCGGACCGACGGGCACGGCGGCCGGACCGACGAGCGGTGCCGCGACCGAGCCGAGCGCGACGACCCGCGAAGGCGCGAACGGACCGACGGGCGCGGCGGCCGGACCGACCGGCGCCTCCAATCCGCCGGCGTCCGCCGCGGACGTCCCCGGCGCGCGCCCGCGCGTCGCCCCGCGACCGTCGCCGACGTCCGCGACGGAGCCGACCCCCGTGGCCACCGCGAGCGTGAGCCCGAGCGCGCCACAGGCGCCGCCGCCCAACGCCGTCGGCGACGCCGGCCGCTTCCTCAAGGTGCGCGAGTGATCTCCCCGGCCGCCGCACGCCTCCCGCGCGCGTCGCGCGCGACGACGGTCCTCTGCGCCGTGGCGATCCTCGCGGCGACGTCGCCCGCCCGCGCCGACGACTCCCCCGCGTTCCGCCGCGCACGCGCGCAAGAGCTGTTCGAGAGCGCGCTCGCGGACGTGGAGGCCGGTCGCTTCGACGTCGCGTGCCCGAAGTTCGCCGCGAGCAACGAGGCCGATCCGAAGACGAGCACGTTACTCAACCTGGGCAGCTGCTACGAGAGCCTCGGCCGCACGGCGAGCGCGTGGGCCGCGTTCCGCGAGGCCGAGGGCGTCGCGCGCAAGATCGGCCGCGAGGACCTCGAGACCACCGCGCGAAAGAGCGCCGAGGCCCTCGCGCCGAAGCTCGTCCGCCTCACGATCGTCGTCCCCGTGGCGTCGCGGGCAGCAGGCCTCGTGATCGCGCGCGACGGCGGCGCGCTCGCCGCCGCCGAGTGGGGCGTCGGCATCCCGGTCGATCCCGGCGACTACGCGCTGAGCGCGGCGGCGCCCGGACGCGTGGCGTGGACGACGACGATCACCGTCAAGGACGCGGACCGCTCGGTGGAGGTCCCGGTCCTCACGCTCGCACCCACGCCACCCCCGCCCCCGCCCCCACCGTCGTGGTGGACGCCGCTGCGCACGACCGGCGTGGCGCTCGCGGGCGCCGGCGCCGCGTCGATCGTGACCGGCGTGGTGCTCGGGTTCGTCTCGAAGTCGAGCTACGACGGCGCGAGCGCAGCCTGCAGCGGCGACGAGTGCTCGGCGGCCAACGTGCGCACCGCCGACGACGCGCGGTCGCTCGCGAACGCCGCCACGGCCGTCATCGCCGTCGGCGCCGCGGTGACCGCGGTCGGCGGGGCGCTGATCGTGTTCGCGCCGCCGCCACGAAAGGAGCGCGCCCCCGGGGTGCGCGCGAGCCTCCACGTCGGCCCCACGTCGATCGGAGCCTTCGGCCAATGGTGATGCGCGCACGACTCCTCGCCGCCTCCGCCGTGCTCTCGCTCGCGTCCGGCGCCTGCGTCCTCGTCTTCGGGATGGATCCGCTCACCGAGCGCGTGGCCGCCGACGACGGCTCCGCGGACGACGCCAAGGCGCCGGATCCTCCGGACGGGCCTCTCGCGGAGCCGCCGCCCTGCGGCGCCGACCGCATCGCGCTCCCCGAACGCCCGCCGGGCTCGGCGGACGTCGAGGACGGCTCGATCTCGTTCTTCGTGCTCTCCACGCTCGACCTCGGCGTGAGGCCCGCCGACGGGCGCCCCGGCTTCGACCTCGACCGCCACACGACCCTCGACGCCGCCGACAACAGCTGCACGCTCTTCACGGGCGGCGATCCGGCCGAGACGCTACGCCGGGCGGGCGACACGGACGGCGGCGTCGACAACGCGACGTACGAGCTGCTCCAGCTCCTCAGGTACTTCGTCCGCGCCTTCGATCCGGAGCGGATCGACCTGCGGCTCGGCGTGGGGTACTACGGCGTCGTGCTCAGCCTCGCGCGCTGGAACGGCACGCCCAACGACGACGACGTGCTCGTGCAGGTCATCCCGACCATCGGCTACTGGGAGAAGCCGAGCGACGGCGGCGCGCCGTTCTGGAACCGCGAGGCGCGCGCGCTCGACTTCGACGCCGGCGACACGTTGATGCCCGACGAGCGCTTCCGCGCTGGATCCGCCGGCTCGAAGCTGGCCTCGGCGGCGGGCTGGATCAACGACGGCAAGCTCGTGGCTCGCTTCGACCAGCTGACCCTCCCGGTGCGCTCCTCGGTGGACGATCTCCGCCCCTTCGACCTCGAGATCGCCGACGCGTGGCTGACGGCCACCGTCGTCGACGCGGTCGATGGCGGCATCGCGACGCTCCGCGACGGAGCGCTCGGCGGGCGCATCCACGCGTCCTCGTTCCTGACGCAGGCGAGCCTCGTCTACGACGACCAGAGCGACGTCTTTCTGTGCGCGCAGGTCACCGGACAGACGTCGAGGTACCTCTGCGACTCCCGAGACATCCGCTCGTCGCACTGCGACGACCACCAGGAGCTCCCCTGCGACGCGCTCTCGTTCGGCGCGCGCTTCGAGGCCAACGCGATCCAAGAGGCGCGCATCGGCCCTCACCGCGCTCGGCTCGACTCGGACTACACGCAGAAGGGCCAGGTGCCCCCGACGCAACGCTGCCCGGACCTCGACGCCGCGCTCGAGTGTCCCTGAGCCTGGGCGCCCAGCTCACCGCGACGGCGCGTGGGTCGGCGTCCACTCGGCGGCGACGAGCGCTTGGCGCAAACGCTCACGCGCCGGCGGGTTCGCCGCCTCGAGCGCGCGGATCCGCTGGTCGAGCGTCGCGCGCGGGCCGAAAACGTAGACGTCGCTCGTGACGAAGAGCCCCGAGCTCTCGACGACCGTGTCGACGAGGACGACGCCGTCCTCGGTGTCGAGCACGTCGACGTGATCGCGCGGCACCGCCGTCGCGCTCGCGGCGCGGACGAGGGCGACCGGCCCCCGCTCGCCCGCGGCGAGGCGGACGACGCGGCGGATCCGGTCCTTGCCCACGCGGAACGCCGGGCGGCGATCCTTCTCGAACGCCATCGTGACGAGCCCGCGGTCCAGGCCGCGCGCCTTGGCCATCGGCTCGTCGAGCGCGACGCCCGCGTAGACCTCGGCCTCGTAGTCGGCGCGCGGCGAAAGGACGGTCTCGACGACCGACAGCGCGTCGGCGCGCGACGCGGCGACCGCGACCACCGGGGCCTCCTTCGTCTTCGGAGTGACGGGGAGATCGGCGGAGTCCCGCGCGCTCCCCTTCGCGCCGAGCGTCGCCTTCGACGCGGCCGAGGCCTTCGAGCGGACCGGCGCCTTCGGAGCAGGTGCGGGCCGCGACGCCGGAGGCGTCTTCGCCGCGACCGCGAGCTCCGTCGGGGCGCCCTTCGCCACCACCGCCGCGGGCGCCTTCGCGCCGATGCCGAGCAGATCGCGCGCTCCGCCCGCCTCTGCCGTGGTCGCGAAAAGCAGGAGCCCGAGCCACCCCAGCGCTGGTTTGACGCTCATGAGCACACGATGCATCCACCCGCGGCGCTGGCCAAGAAAACGCCGGCCGCGCGCCCGACCGCGCGCGGGGCTCAGCGGCCGATCGGGATGGATACCAGGACCTTCGCGCCGCGCCCGCGCTCGCTCTCGATCTCGACGTCGCCGCCGTGCTGATCGACGATCTTCCGGACGATCGACAGGCCGAGCCCGGTCCCGGCCTCCTTCGTCGTGAAGAACGGGTCGAAGACGTTCGGGATCAGCTCCGAGGCGATCCCCGGCCCCGTGTCCTCGACCGTCATGAGCACGCGCTCGTGGTCGGGCCGCACCCGCACGGTGAGCGTCCCGCCCTGCTTCATCGCCTCGAGGGCGTTGACGACCAGGTTGATCGTGACCTGCTTCAGCTTCTCGCGGTCGCCGATCGCGACGCAGCCGTCCTCCGGCAGCTCACGCACGATCGTGACGCCGCGGCCCTTCGCGCTCTCCTCCTCGAGATCGAGCACCTCGTCGGCGAGGCGCGGCAGGTGCACGGGCTCACGCGCGATGCCGCGCGGCCGCGCGAGCTCGAGGAACTCGGTGAGGAGGCGGTTCAGGCGGCCGATCTCGTCGCCGACGATGCGCGTGCGGTCCTTGAGCGCGCCGCGGGTCAGCTCGTCGGCCTCGATTCGATCGAGGTTCCGCGTCAGGAGGTGGAGCTGCAACACCGCGGCGTTCAGCGGGTTTCGGATCTCGTGCGCGAGGTTCATCGCGAGCTCCCCCATCGCCGAGAGCGCCTCGGCGTCGGCGGCGCGCTTCTCCAGCGCGCGACGCTCGGTGACGTCGATGCCGATGCCGTAGACGAGGTCACCCGACTCGCGCGACGGCGAGAGGTGCCACCGGATCCTCCGGGCGCGCGGCGACGGCTGCGCCGCGCCGGCGTCCCCCGGCGCGCCCTCCCCCGCCGGCGCGCCGATCCGCGTGCCCCGAGCCTCGACGAAGCCCGTCTCGGCCTCCGTCGTCCGGCCCTGCGCGCGCGTGGTGGCGAGCGCCGCGCGCAGCGCCGCGTGGTCCTCGGCGGGGATCCACGAGTCGAAGATCGAGCGCCCGAGGGCCTGATCGCTGGTCGTGCCGGCGAGGCTCGCGGCCTTGCGGTTCATCAGCGCGACCTCGTCGGCGCCGCTGAGCGCGACCACGAGCACGTCCGTCACCTCGACCAGGTCGCGGTAGCGTCGCTCGAGCTCGTCGCGCTCGTGCTTCAGCTCGACCTTCGTGAGCGCCTGCTCGACGATCGAGATGAGCTCCTCCGGACGGAAGGACTTCAGCACGAACGCGAACGCGCCCGAGCGGAGCGCGCCGATGGCGGCGTCGACGCTGGCGAAGCCCGTCAGGAGCAGCACCTCCGAGAACGGCGAGACGGCGCGGAGCGGCGTGATGAGGTCGATGCCGCTCACGTCGGGCAGCTTCACGTCGACGATCGCGACGTCGAAGCCCTTCTTCGCCTTCACCAGAGCGGCGGCGCCGCTCTCCGCCGTCTCGATGGCGATGCCCGGGATCCCCGAGGCGACCACCGCGCGCAGCGTGTCGCCGAGCTCGGTGTTGTCGTCGACGATGAGCACCCGCCGGCGAGAGGTCGCGCTGCGGGCGGGCGGGATCGGGGGCGAGGAGATGGGCATGGGTTCCGAGCGGGTCGTAGGGCCGACAGCGGGCAAAGGCCCGGAAAATGTGATCGCGCGGGCCCCGTGGGCGGCGCGCGCGACCGCGGCGTCACCCCCCGAGGAGCCGCTTCAGGGTCTCGTTGACGAGCTGCGGGTTGGCGCTGCCCTTCGTGGCCTTCATCACCTGACCGACGAAGAACCCGAACAAGCCCGTCTTCCCCGCGCGGTACTGCTCGGCCTGCTTGGCGTTGTCGGCGACGACCTTCGCGCACGCGGCCTCGATCGCGGCGGGATCCGAGACCTGGGACATCCCGAGATCGGCCACGAGCGCGGCCGGCGACGCCGTCGTGCCCTTCGCCTTCGCGTAGAGCTCCTTCGCCTGCTTGCCGCTGATCTTCCCCTGCGAGACGAGCTTCAGGATCTCGACCAGCTGACCGGGCGTGACCGGGAAGCTCGCGTCGACGCCGCGCGTGGTGACGTCGCGCAGCACCTCGCTCTGGATGAAGTTCGCGACCGCGACGGCGTCGCGGCCGAGCGTCGCCGCCTCCTCGAAGAACGACGCGACGCGCGGGTGCTGCGTGAGCACCCGGGCGGCGTACGGGGAGAGCCCGAGCTCGGCGACGAAGCGCTCCCGCTTCACGCGCGGCGTCTCCGCGAGCGACGCCCGCAACGTCGCGACGAAGGCGTCGTCGAGGTGGAGCGGCGGCAGGTCCGGCTCGGGGAAGTAGCGGTAGTCCTGCGCCGTCTCCTTGCTGCGGAGCGAGAACGTCGAGCTCGTCTTCTCGTCCCAGCCGCGCGTCTCCTGGACGACGCGCCCGCCGGACTCGACCACGTCCTTTTGCCGCGCGATCTCGCCCGCGAGTGCCTTCTCCACGAAGCGGAACGAGTTGATGTTCTTCAGCTCGACGCGCGTGCCCAGCGCCGACGATCCCGCCGGGCGGATCGACACGTTCGCGTCGCAACGGAACGAGCCCTCCTCGAGGTTGCCGTCGTTGACCCCGAGGAACACGAGCACGTCGCGGAGCGCGCGGAGGTAGCCGGCAGCCTCCGCCGGCGTGCGCAGGTCGGGCTCGCCGACGATCTCGACGAGCGGCGTCCCGGCGCGGTTCAGGTCGACCACCGAGCCTCCCCCGAGGTCGTGGAGGTTCTTGCCGGCGTCCTCCTCCATGTGGATGCGCGTGAGGCGCGCCCGCTTGACGACCGGCGGCGCGTCCTTGGCCCGCTCGCCGCTCTCCTCGACCTCGTACTCGACGAAGCCGCCCTCGGAGAACGGCTCGTCGAACTGGCTGATCTGGTAGCCCTTCGGCAGGTCCGGGTAGAAGTAGTTCTTCCGCGCGAAGCGGCTCTCCTCCTTGATCGTGCAGCCGAGCGAGAGCGCGGTGCGCACCGCCATCCGGACGGCCTCGCCGTTCAGCGCCGGCAGCGCCCCCGGCAGCCCGAGGCACGTCGGGCACACGTGGGTGTTCGGCGGCGCCCCGAAGGACGTCGCGCACGCGCAGAAGAGCTTGGTACGCGTGAGGAGCTGCGCGTGCACCTCCAACCCGATCACGGCCTCCCACGATCCGCTCATGACGCTGCGTAGCCTAGCAAGCGCCGGGGCATTCTCCGGTTAGTTTTCCATCCGGCGCCCGACGGACTACCTTGAGCGCTCCATCGTGTCTCAGCCCCCCTCCGACGCCTGGCTCCGCGGCTTGCCGCTCGCCGTCCTCACCGTCTCGCTCATCGCGGTCCCGGTGCTGGTCCTCGAGCCGCAGGGCATGCCGCGCATGCGCGCGCTCGAGACCGAGCTGCGCGGCGTCGAGGCCGAGAACCAGGAGCTGCGTCGGGACGTCGCTCGACTGCGCACCGAGGTGAAGGATCTCCGCGAGAACCCGGCGGCGGTCGAGCGGATCGCGCGGGAACAGCTCGGCCTCGTCCGCAAGAGCGAAGTGGTCTTCCAGTTCGAGAAGAAATAGCCGGTCGGACGGCCTCAGCGAGCGCAGCCGTGCGGCCTAATTTGATAGCTTGAGCCACGGCCGCCGACGAGCTGACGAAGGCGCTCCTCCTCGAGGAGGCCGCCGGCGCCGCGTGCGCGATCGCCGAGGCGCTGCCCGCTTCGGTGAACGGCGGCGCGTTGCTGCACCCACGCTCGTCGACGCCGGCGCGACCAGCCTGACATCCCAGCTCGCGCGCCACTTCGCGCGGACCGAGTCGCCGTCTTCCGGCACGCCGCGTGCCGGTCCCCGAGCTCGTCGACCAGCCCTGCGGACTGGAAGCCTTGTGCCTGCCGTGCCGGTGCGGCGCGACGCGATCACCGGCACGGTCGACGTGGTCGTCGCCGACCCGTCCGATCCCCACCCCTCGCGCAGATCGTGCCCATTCCCGGCGCCGGTGCGCGTCGTCTGCGCCCCGGTCTCCGCGATCGAATGAGTTCCGGCGCTGCGATGGCGCCGCGCGGGCGCTCCTCCGCGGCCGATAGCCGCGACGAGCGGCGCGCGCGCCGCCGCGCGCTGCCGACGACGAGCTGTACGACTTCGCGTCCGCGAGGATCGCCCGGCGCCCCCACGAGCACGCCTCCCTCAGCGCCCCACGCTGCGTTCCGCGGCGCCGGAGCTGTCGGGCGCGATGCCGTCGGAGCGAGACCTTCCCGCAGCGACGCGGCGCTCGTCCTCGAGGCCGGCCCTGGCGCCCGCCCCGCCCCCGCCGCGTGCGCACGCGCCGCCGGGCACGCCTGGGCCACATGATCGGCCTGACCGACGTGTGCCCGGGGACGGAGCTCGCGGAGCGGCTTACGGTCAAGATCCCGGATCCTGCTGACGCGCAAGACCTTCCACCCCCGGAGGATGAGCGGCACGCGGCCGCCCGCGTTCGTCGACCCGTCCACTGCAGGGCTCGGCGAGGGCTACGCTTCACACGACCGGGCTCCGTCGTCGAGCGCCCCGTCGCCGCCAGCTTCGGCGTCGCGCTGCTAACGGTGTGGACGCCCATGTCCGCTGCTGGCGGCCGGGCTCCCGCCGGCTCGTTCATCCCGGCCCTGCCGCTCCTGCGGGCGCGAGCGCGGCCACGGCCTACGCCCCGCAGCTGCTGGCGTTCCCCGAGATGCGCGGCATCCTCGCGGCGCTCCGCAACGCCGGCTCGCGCGACGAGTCCTCGAGTTGTCCTCACCGGCGCGCGCATGGTGGCGCTGAAGGTCGCGCCTTCGTGGTGAAGAAGGGCGGCTACCCGGCTGGGTCGGCACGCCGGAGCTCGCCGACCGCGGGGCGATCCCGCAGTCCAGGGCTCATCCTGCCGAGGTACACAGCATCTCTGACTGCGCCGTGCGCGTGACATCTACCTCGGCCCCGTCCGCTACGACGAGGTCCACGCGCCGCCCTTCCCGTGTCCTGAAGAACCCTGTAGCCGGCGATGTCGCCGCGGTCCCGATCCGGTGAGCGGAAAGACCGCGGCACGTCATCCTCGCCGACGAGCGGACACGATGACGGGCACACGCCCTCGAGGAGCTCGCGAGCGCCGCGGGCGAGGCCTTTCGCGCGGATCGTCCGAACGCGCCGCTGACCGCGAGGGCGCGCGAGCTGCCCGCCTCAGCCATCCTGGCGGTGGAGGCCGATGGCGTTCGTCAGAGGCCGCGGACGCTGTCGCGCGGCTCTGGCGCGATGCACGCGGAGCGGCGGTCGGCACCGGCCCGACGAGGACCACGGCCTCCGTCGACGCGCTCCATCGAGCGCACGCTGGCGGTCAGAGACGGTTGCGTTGCGGTGTGGACGCGCAGGTACGACGGTCCGGGAGCATCGCCCGAGCGAGTTGAGCGACAGATCGACGTCGAGCCGCCTCTGGACGTGCACGAGCAGAGGCGGCCTCCGCCTCGAACGCGAACGCGTCGCGACCGCGAGGGAACACGATCGCGCGGCCGTGGCGCGCGGCGATGCGCACCTCGCGGACGTCGCGCGACCTCGCCGGCGCGCGGGTGCTCGCCACGATCCGCTCGAGGCTCGCGCGGACACGGCGCTCCGTGAACGGCTTGAGGAGGTAGTCGACCACGCCGAGCTCGAAGGCGCGCATCGCGTGCTCGCTCGAGGCGGTCGTGAGGACGACGCGCGGAGGCGCCGCGTCACGCCCCGCCGCGAGCGAGCGCTCCTGCAGGGACGTGATCCAGGTCAAACCGGCCCGGGCCGGTTGGCGCTCGCCCGCGAGGTGGATATCGACGAACGCGACGTCGACGGCGGTGGGAGACGCCGCGAGCGCCTCGCTGGCAAGCGCAGTGCTCGAGACCGCCGCGACGACGTGCGCCAGCTTCGATCGCTCTACGAGCTGCACGAGGTAGTTGCGCGCCGGCCACTCGTCCTCCAGCACGAGCACGCCGAGCGACTCAGGCATGGGCGCACCGCAAGCTGGCGGGCAGGCGCACGCGCGCGACCGTCCGCGCGCCCTCCCGCACCAGCTCGAAGCCGCTCTCCCTCTCGCTCTCGAGCTGTAGGCGCCGCTTCACGATCGTGAGCCCTCGACCTCCGGCGCGTGGGGCTCCGAGCTCGGGGCCGTCGTCCTCGACCGTCAGGGTCAGCGTGCCCCCGTCGAGCGCCGCGCGAACGAGCAGGTGACCGCCGCCGCGGAGCGCGCCGTGCTTCACCGCGTTCTCCACCAGCGGCTGCAGGATGAGCGCCGGGCAGGTCAGCGCGAGCGTGTCGGGGTCCACCTCCCACGACGCGCGGAGCACGTCCGGATGGCGCAGCTCGTGGATCGTGACGTAGCGCTTGAGCCACTCGATCTCGTCCTCGACCCGGTGCAGGACGTGGAACGCCGACGCCTCGCGGAAGAGATCGCCGAGCGCCGCCAGGAGCTCGCGCGCCTGCGGCGGATCGTCCTCGACGAGGCCCGCCACGGCGTTCAGCGAGTTCAAGACGAAGTGCGGCTCGAGGTGGGCCCGGAAGCGGAGCAGCTCCGCCTCACGCGAGACGCGCTCGAGCTCGTGGTTCCGCTCCTCGTGAGCGCGCGCGAAGACGGGCAAGAAGACGATCGCAGCGAGGAAGGTCGCGATCGCGACCGAATCGAAGAGCGCCGTGGCGAGCGCGTAGGTCAGCGTGCGGGGCTCCTCCGGACGCAGGAGCGAGAGCGACGCGTCCCAGCGCCCGACCTGGAGATCCACCAGGTACGAGATCATCATCGCGGGCACGGTCGCCGCGAGCGACAGCGCGCTCGCGACCTTGAGCGAGAGCCCGCGCGCCCGCGCCGCCCGGTACACGATCCAGATGGTGCCGAGCGCGAGCACGTAGAGGAGCGCGATCCAGAGCCCCTGGTAAGCCACCATGCGGGTGCTGAGGCTCGCGAACGCCCAGCGGACGAACACCGGGACGAACCAGACGACGTAGCCGATCGCGAACGCCTGCACGAGCGACCCACGCGAGAGTGCCGGGCTCGGGCTTCGCTCGTCACTGTTCACGCCATCGCCTCCTCGCCGTCCGGCGCTCCCTTCGTCCGGCGGCGGTCCCGCCTGCGTCGGACCCAACCTTGGACGTCGTCGAACCAAGTGTACGCCACCGGGGTCGCCAGCAAGGTCAAGATGAGCGAGAGGCTCTGGCCTCCCATGATGCCGATCGCGATGGCGCGGTTCGTCGCCGCGCCGGCCCCCGACGAGACGACGAGCGGGAGCATGCCGGCGACGAACGCGAGCGTGGTCATGAGGATCGGCCGGAGCCGGTCGAGGCACGCGGCGACGACGGCGTCGACCCGCGAGCGGCCGGCCGCGCGCAGCTGGATGATCCGATCGACCTGCAGGATCGCGTTCTTCTTCACGACGCCGAAGAGCACGAGGAAGCCGAGCGCCGAGAAGATGTTGAGGCTCTGCCCCCCGAGCAGGAGCGAGAGGAGCCCGAACGGGATCGTGAGCGGGAGCGAGAGCAAGATGGTCACCGGGTGGATCCAGCTCTCGAACTGCGCCGCCAGGACCAGGTACATGAAGACGAACGACAGGACGACGGCGACGAGGAACGCCGTGGCGGCCTTCTCCATCTCCTTGGCGTTGCCGATGACCTCGCCGCGGTAGCGCCCGGTGGGCTCGATCTCCTTCAGCTTCGCCTCGAGGGCGGCGACGACCGTGGCGTCCGACGTGCCGGGCAGCGTGTTCATGAACAGCGTGATCTGCCGCTGGCGTCCGACGCGCCGGATCATCCCCGGGCCCTCGGCGCGCTCGAACGTCGCGATCTCGGCGAGCGGGACGAGCGCGCCGCTCGCCGAGCGCACGGTGATCGCGCGGACGAGGTCTTCGTGCGCGAGCGCGTCGGACTCGAGGCGGAGGTGCACCTTGAGCGACAGCTCGCTGCGGCTGCGAGGATCCCGCACCGACCCGAGCTCGACGCCCTTGCGATCGACCAGCGCCAGCGCGCTCCCGAGCTCCGCGTGCGACACACCGAGCTTGCTCGCGTGCGCGCGGTCGACGCGCACGTAGAGCTCGGGCTTGCCGCCGCTGCTCGTGATCCCGTGGTCCACGGTCCCCGGGATCTTCTTCGCCTCGTCGAGGAGCCGCGACGCGACGCCCTGGAGCTCGTCGAGGTCCGACCCTCGGATCACGTACTGCACCGGCGCGCCGTCGGGTCCGGGCGGGGCCAGGTCGTCGGTGGGCCCGACCATCGTGAGGACGCCCTCCGGGATCGACTCGGCGGCGATCGCCCGGACGCGCTGGATCTTCGCCTCCTGCACGCCTCGCTTGTCGAGGAAGACCGTGACCGTCGCCTCACGCGCGCTCAGCGTCATGAGGACGGTGTCGCGCACGTCGGGCTCCGCGCGGATGCGGGCGGCGAGCTCCGCCGCGACCTGGCTGGTGCGCTCGACGCTCGCCTTCTCTGGCAAGCGGACGTACACCGCGAAGCGGCTCATGTCCTCCACCGGGAGGAAGTTCGCCGGGAGCGAGCCCGCGATCGGCACCGTCGAGGCGATCGTGATGGCGACGCCGACGCCGACGACCCAGCGCCGGCGGAGCGCCCAGCGGAGCGCGCGGCCGTAGAGCCGCTCGAAGAGGCCGTCGTGCGCCTCGTGCCCGTGACCGCCGCCCGCGTGGCCGCCCGCCGCCTTTCCGCCGGGCTTCTTCAGCCAGCGCGCGCAGAGCATCGGCGTCAACGTGAACGCCACGCCCATCGAGAGCAGGATCGACGCCGACATCGTCAGCCCGAACGGCGCGAGGTAGTGCCCGACGATGCCCTCCATCGTCGCGACGGGCAGGAAGACCGCGACGAGCGAGAGCGTCGTGGCGAGGACCGCGAGCCCGATCTCGTGCGTCGCCTCCACGGCCGCCTCGCGCGCCGAGAGCTTCTTCACGGCCATCACGCGGAGGATGTTCTCGAGCACGACGATCGCGTCGTCGATGACGATGCCGACCGCGAGCGTCAGCCCGAGGAGCGACAGCAGGTTGAGCGTCATCCCGAGCGCGTTCGCCGCGGCGAACGTCGCGACGATCGACGACGGGATGGCGAGCCCCGCGATGAGCGTGGCGCGCCAGCTCTTGAGGAACAGCCGGACGACGATCGCGGCGAGGATCGCGCCGAGGACGAGGTGCTCCGTCACCGCGCGGACGGAGGCGCGCACGTCGTCGCTGTTGTCCTGGACGACGCGCGCCTCGACGCCGTCGGGCAAGAAGACCTTGGCGGCCTCGAGGCGCTCGCGCACCTCGTCGGCGACGCCGACGGTGTTGGCGCCCGGCTGCTTGGTCACGGAGACGACGACCGCCGGCGTCCCGGAGAGCGCGGCCTGCGACTCGGATACGGTCGCCCCGTCGACGACGCGGCCGACGTCGGAGATCCGCACGGCGAGCGCGCCGCGCTTGGCGACGACGACCTGGGCGAGCTCCTCCGCGGTCTTGGCCTTCGCCGACAGCCGCACGCCGAGCGACGCGTCGCCGTCGGCCAGGCTTCCGCCGGGGGCCTCGAGGTTCTCCCGCTCGACGGCCCGCTGCACCTCCTCCGCGGTCAGGTCGAGCGCGCGCAGCTTGAGCGGATCGAGCACGATCGAGAGCGCGCGCGTCTCGCCTCCGACGAGCTTCACGTCGCCGACGCCGCGGATGCTCTGCAGCTCACGCCGGATCGTCGTGTCGGCGATCTCGGTGAGCTCGAGCGGGGTGCGGGCGCCCTTCGGGGCGTGGACAGTCACCAGCACGATCGGCGAGGCGTTCGCGTTGAAGGTCTCGACGCGCGGCGGGCGCGCCGCGCGGGGCAGCTCGTCGGCGAGGCGCGAGACGCGGTCGCGCACGTCGTTCGCGGCGTCGACGGAGTTGCGGTCGAGCGTGAACTGCGCCCAGACCATCGCCACGCCCTCTTGGGAGAACGAGTCGAGGCGATCGAGGCCGCTCACCGTGCCGAGGGCGTTCTCGATGCGCGTCGAGATCTCGCTCTCCACCTGCTCCGCCGACATGCCCGGCGCCGGGACGGTCACCGAGACGAACGGGAAGTCGACGTTCGGGAAGCGCTCGACGGGCATCTTGCCGAGCGCGCTTAGCCCGAGCACGACCATGGCCGCCACGAGCACCCACGTGAACACGGGGCGCCGGATGCACAGCGCGGCGAGCGCCCTCATCGCGTCCCCCGGTCCGACGGCGTCGTGCGGCCGTCGACGAAGTC
Organism: Labilithrix sp.; assembly: GCA_019637195.1. Classification (GTDB taxonomy): domain Bacteria; phylum Myxococcota_A; class Polyangia; order Polyangiales; family Polyangiaceae; genus Labilithrix. The sequence goes on from JAHBWA010000009.1 coordinate 85,021, forward strand.
GACCTTCGCCATCGACAGCGCCTGCGCCACCGCCGCCACGACGTGCTCGTTCTTGGCGCGCGCGAGGTCGGTCTCCGCGACGACGACGTTGAGCGGCAGCACCGTCCCGGCGTCGAGCTCGCCGCGTCGCGCCTTCGCGAGGGCGGTCGCGCGCTCGACGCGCTCGCGCGCTCGCTGGACGCGCGCGTGCGTCAGGTTCAGCGTGCCGACCGCGCCGGCCCGCTCCGCGTCGAGCCTCCGCTTCGCGTCGGCGAGCCGCGCGGCGAGGATCGCCTGCTCAGACCGCGCCTGCGTCGCCCGTGCGTTGCCCACCATGAGCTGCGAGAGCGACCACTCGAGCCGCACGCCCACCTCCCAGGTCGGGATGGCGACGAGGCGGTTCATTACGAACACGCGCGGGCTCGGAGCGCTGACGTCGCCCGCGGCGTAGGCCGCGAGCGTCGGCAGGCGGGCCAGCGAGGCGGCGTCGGAGCGCGCCTCGGCGGCCCTGCCCTGCGCCTCGATGCTCGCCAGGCGCGGCGGCGACGCGGCCGGCGCCGGCGGGCGCGGGGCCCGCTCACCTTGATCGAGCTCGGCCGCGACCTTCAGCCGCTGGCCGGCGAGGCTCGGCAGGAAGGCCCGCAGCGCCGCCTCGGCGGCGACGAGGTCCGCCTCTGCTGCGTGGCGGGTCATCACGGCGGCGTCGAGCGCGACCTCGAACTCGAGCACGTCGTTGTGCGCGACCGTCCCCGCGGCCTCGCGGTTGCGCTGATCGACCGCGTTCGACTCCGCCGCGCGGACGAGCTCCTCCGCGTTCTCGAGCGCGAGCGTCATGCTCCAGTACTGCAGGAACGCGACGCGCGCCTCGTAGGCGACCTGCGCCCTCGCGTTCACGACCTCGAGCTCGCGCGCCTCGGACTCCTTGCCCGCGGCGCGCGCGGCGGCGGCGAGGCCGAGGAAGGCGTCGGTGAGGGGCACCGACAGCTGCGCACGGACGCCGAGCTGATCGAGCAGCTGCGGGAACGTGAAGCCGTCGAAGCTGCGGTAGCGCGCGGGGATGCTGCTCAGGCGGGCGTAGCGCGCCGCGACGTTCACGTCGGGGATGCGCGCGCCCTGCGCGGCGTCGTAGGCGGCGTCCGCGGCGCGCTTCGCCTCGACGGCGGCCTGGACCGCGGGGTGGTCGGCGAGGGCGAGCGCGACGACGCGGCGCTCGTCGACGAGCGCCGCGGGGCGCGGATCGGGCGGCGGTGAGGCGCTCCCGGCGGCGCGCTCCGCGGCGGGCGACGCCGGCGCGCTCCCGACGGGCGACGCCGGCGCGCTCCCGGCGCGCTCCGCGGGCTCGGCGGCGGCGACACGCGCCGCCAAGAGGATGCTCACGGCGACGGCGACGCGGCGCATCACTTCGTCTCTCCCGGCTTCGCGGCGACCGCCTCGCCGAGACGGAAGTCGGGCTGGGGCGACTTGACGAGGCGCTCGCCGCCCTTCAGGCCGCCTCGTACGAGGACACGGTCACCCTCGAACCGAGCCACGGAGAGGAGCCGCTCGCTCAGCCGCCCCTCGTCGACGACCCACGCGCGGAGCAGCCCCGCGGTGGACGTCGTGGACGACAGCGGGACGTCGACGAGCTCCTCGCTGCCGCCGACCTCGAGCCACGCCGTGTAGCGCGCGCCCGGGAGCAGCGCCGCCGTCCCCGCGTCGCCCGCCTCCCCCGCGTCGATCGTGGCCTCTACGAGGCGCGCGTTCGCCTCACCGACGAGGCCCGGCGTCGAGCGCACGACGCTGGCCGAGCGCATCGCTCCGTCCACGAGGATGGTGACCTTGCGCCCGAGCGCCACTTTGTCGGCGTCGAACTGCGGAACGTCGAAGCGGATGCGGAGCTCCGTCGGATCGATGACGCGCACCAACGGCGCGTTCGGCGCCGCGATCTGTCCGACCTCGACGAAGCGCTCCAGCACGACGCCGGCGAACGGCGCGCGGATGGCCTTGTCGCCGAGCGCCGCCTGGGCCTGGCCCGCGGTCGCCATCAGCTCCTTCAGGCGCCCGAACTCGGCCTGGGCGTCGGCGAGCGCCCCGTCGTACTGCGCCTTGGCGGACGCCTCGTTCGCGCGCGCTCGGGTCAGCTCTTGCTCGCTCAGCGAGCCCTGGGCGTGCAGCTTCTCGGCGCGGCGCGCGGCGTCGACGGCGATCTCGTAGGACGACTTGGCCGCCTGCGCGCTCGGCAGGTTCGCCGGATCCTTCGCGCCGCCGATGCGCGCAGCGGCCTGCGTCGCGCTCGCCGCCGCCGCCTGCGAGGCGAACGCGAGCTCGGTCGCGCCGAGCTTGACGAGCAGCGCGCCCGACTCCACCGTCTGCCCGACCTCGTACGCGTACGCATCGACGCGTCCGCCCCGCGTCGACGCGATGATCGCGTCGCGGGGCGCGACGATCGTCCCGACGTACGAGAGCGTCTTCGGCACGCTGCGCGCCTCGAGCACGATCGTCTCGGGCAGCGCGCGCGCCGCAGGCGGCGCGGTCCCCGCCGCGTCACGCTTGCAACCTGTCGTCGCGCACGTCGTCACCGCGCACGCGACGACGACGGCGCGGATCCCGCGCTCGAGCAACATGCGCGCACGGTAGGAGGCGCCCGCGCGCGCCCGCGCCGGACGACGGACGACGCGGCGATCGCCGGGGACGAGTCGCGGATCGGCGGCGACGAATCGGGCCGCGAAGGGCGCTCCGAGTAAGGAGCCGTAGGGCCGCGCGTCGGATACGCCCGCGCTTCGAAGCGCCCGCGCTTCGGATACGCCCGCGCTTCGAGGCGCCCGCGCGTCGGATACGCCCGCGCTTCGAAGCGTCCGCGCTTCGGATGCGCCCGCGCTTCGAGGCGCTCGGACCTCGCTTCGAAGCCGTTCGCGCGCCCCCGGTCAGCGGTGACTCGCCGGCGCCTCCTCGATAGCTCGACCGTTCGACGCGGGCCGTCCGCTCGTCGGCGCAGTCGGCGCCTCTCGCGACGTGGCCGGGCTGACCTCCGCCTTCACGACGTCGTCCGCGTGCACCGCCAGGACCGGCACCGTCGCCGAGCGCACGACCTTCTCGGCGACGCTGCCGATCAGCGCCCGCGAGAGCCCCTTGCGCCCGTGGGTGCCGATCGCGATGAGCCCGGCGGAGACCTCCTCGGCGGTCTCGTTGACCATGTGGTACGCGTCGCCTTGCTTGATCATCCCGCGGATCACGACGCCGCAACCCTCACGCGCCTTGATCTGACGATCGAGCCCTACCTGCGCTCCCTCGAGGATGCGCGACGTCAGCTCCGCGGTGGCGATCATCGCGCCGTCCGGGAAGCCGACGATCGGGATCTCGAAGGCGTGCATCAGCACGATCTCGGAGCCGAACACCCTCGCATACGCGATCGCCGTGTCGAGCGCGGCCTCGGAGGGCTCGCCGAAGTCGGTGGGGACGAGGATGATCTTCGGAATCGGCATGGGGGCTCCTGGGGTTCGACCGTTCTCCCGGAGATCGCAGCAAGCGACACGCCAGCGCGACCGGGTGGCCCCGGGTCGGCCGAAATCGGCGCGGGCCAGCGCCAGGCGCGGCAAACCCGCGGAAGCCGTGGCGGAGGACCGTGGCACGGGCGCTGCTGAGGCAGAACGTCATGGTCACAGCCGCGCTCTCCTCCCGCGATCGACGTCAGGTGCTCCGCTTCGCCGCCTCCTTCCTGTGGGCGGACCTGGAGGTCGCCGACGCCGAACGGCGCTTCCTCACCCAGCTCGCTCGCGAGCTCGACGTCGACGACGGCCCCCGCGCGGTCGCCGGCCTCCTCGCTTCGCCGCCGGTCCCCGAGGACGTCGATCCTACGAGCGTCCCGCCGGCGGTCGCCGACGTCGTCCGCCAGGCCGCGCTCCGCGCGATCGCCGCGGACGGCCGCGTGGAGCACGCCGAGATGACGATGTTCGAGCTGCTCGACGATCTGTTGCCGAGATCGTCGCCGCTCGCGTGAAGGCGCGCGCGGCTCGCCCTCCTCACATCACGCGGCCCGGGGCGCGCGCGACATCACGCGGCCGGGGCGCGCACGACATCACGCGGCCGGGGCGCGCGCGGCGACGACTCGCGCGCGCCTCTCGCGTCCGGGGTTACCCGCGGTCGCTCGCCCGGAGCTCGACCTTCACCGGCTGCGCGCCCCAGATCTCCTTCGCGTACTCGCGGATCGTCCGATCGCTCGAGAACGGCCCGACCTTGGCGATGTTCCGCGTCGCCATCGAGTGCCACGTCGTCTTGTCGAGGAACACGTCGCTGACGCGGCGCTGGCAGTCGACGTACGCGTCGAAGTCGGCGAAGAGCAGGTACGTGTCGTGATCGAGGAGCGAGTCGGTCAGCGGCCGGAAGAGCCCTTCGTCCTCGGCGCTGAAGAAGCCGCCGGCGATGAGGTCGATGACCTCCTTCAGGCGCGCGTTCTTCTCGTAGATCGCGCGCGGGCGGTAGCCCGTCCGCTGGATGTCGTGGACCTCGTCGGTCGTGAGACCGAAGAGGAAGAAGTTGTCGGCGCCGACGGCGTCGCGGATCTCGATGTTCGCGCCGTCGAGCGTGCCGATCGTGAGCGCGCCGTTCATCGAGAGCTTCATGTTCCCGGTGCCCGAAGCCTCCTTGCCGGCGGTCGAGATCTGCTCGGAGAGATCGGCCGCCGGGATGATCCGCTCCGCCAGCGACACGCGGTAGTTCGGGAGGAACGCCACCTTGAGCCGTCCCCCGAGGTCGACGTCGCCGTTGACGACGTCGGCGATCGAGTTGATGAGCTTGATGACGAGCTTGGCGACGCGGTAGCCGGGCGCGGCCTTCGCGCCGAAGAGGACCGTGCGCGGCGTCGCCAGCGCGTCGGGGTTGCGCTTCGCGTCGAGGTAGAGGCGAATGACGTGCAGCGCGTTCAGGAGCTGCCGCTTGTACTCGTGGAGGCGCTTGATCTGGACGTCGAAGAGCGAGTCCGGATCGAACCGCATGCGGTAGTGCTGGAGGCAATACTGCGCGAAGTCGGCCTTGTTCGCCCGCTTCACCGCGGCGATCTTCTCGACGAACGACGCGTCCGTGGCGAGCGGTGCGAGCTTGTCGAGCTCGTCGAGGTCCGTCAGCCACCGCGGCCCGATCGCCTCGGTGATGAGCGCCGAGAGGCGCGGGTTGCACTGGTGCAGCCACCGCCGCGGCGTGACGCCGTTCGTCTTGTTCGAGAACTTCGCGGGCGTCATCTCCGCGAAGTCGCGGAGCACGTCGCGCTTGAGCAGGTCCGTGTGGAGCGCGGCGACGCCGTTGACCGCGTGCGAGCCCGCGACGGCGAGGTGCGCCATGCAGACCCGCTTCTCCGCGCCCTCCTCGATGATCGACATCCGGCGGATGCGCGCGTCGTCGCCCGGGAAGCGCGCCATGACCGAGCGGACGAACCGGCGGTTGAGCTCGTAGATGATGCCGAGGTGACGCGGAAGCAGGCGCTCGAACATCGCCACGGGCCACTTCTCGAGCGCCTCCGCGAGCAGCGTGTGGTTCGTGTAGCCCAGCGTCGCGACCGTGATCTCCCACGCCCGATCCCACGGGACGCGCTCCTGGTCGACGAGGACGCGCATCAGCTCGGCGACGGCGATCGCGGGGTGCGTGTCGTTGAGCTGGATCGCGTTCTTCTCCGCGAAGGCGTCGAAGTCGGCGTGGGTCTTCTTGTAGCGCCGCACGATGTCGGCGACCGCGCAGGCGACGAAGAAGTACTCCTGCTTGAGCCGGAGATCGCGCCCCGCCTGGTTCTGGTCGTTCGGGTAGAGGACCTTCGAGATGACCTCGCTCGCGTTCTTGTCCTCGACCGCGCGCACGTAGTCGCCGTCGTTGAAGACCTTGAGGTCGAACTCGGTGTCGGCGCGCGCCTGCCAGAGGCGCAGCGTGTTGACGGTGTCGTTGCGGAAGCCGGCGATCGGCGTGTCGTACGGGACGCCGAGCACGTGCTGCGTCGGCGTCCACTTCGCGACGTGCTCGCCCTTGTCGTCGATGCCCTCCTCGACGCGGCCGCCGAAGCCGACCTTGACCGAGTACTCCGGGCGCATGAACTCCCAGGGGTTTCCGAACTTCAGCCACTCGTCCGGGTGCTCGACCTGCCAGCCGCCCTTGAGCTCCTGCTCGAAGATGCCGAACTCGTAGCGGATGCCGTAGCCGTAGCCGGCGTACCCGAGGGTCGCCATCGAGTCGAGGAAGCACGCGGCCAGGCGCCCGAGGCCGCCGTTGCCGAGGCCGGGCTCGGGCTCCGACTCGAGCAGGTCCGACAGCTCGATCCCCGCCTTGGCGAGCAGGGCCTTGGACGTGTCGTAGAGCCCGAGCGCGTGGAGGTTGTTCGAGAGCGCGCGCCCGAGGAGGAACTCCGCCGACAGGTAATAGACGCGCTTCGCGTCGACGCGCGAGTAGGTCTCCTGCGTCTGCGCCCAGCGGTAGGTCAGGCGGTCCCGAACGGTGAGCGCGAGCGCGAAGAAGCGGTCGAGCTCGGTCGAGTTCCCGGCGTTCTTGCCGAGGGAGAACGACAGGTGATCGAGGAAAGCGCGCCGGAGCGAGGCGTCATCCATTCCGGTGCGATCGTCCTCGACGAGCGACCGCTGCGAGGGATCCACGGCGGGCGAGGTCGGCGGGGCGCCGGGCGCGATAGACTGTGTGGTCATGGAGGTCCCCAGCGTCTCGGATCCGGGCGCCGCTTTCAACCCCTGCCGTGTCTTCGTCCCCGCGCACGCCCAGGGTCGGGCTACGGCGCGGGCGCGGACGCCGGAGGCGACGACGGGAAGACGAGCACGAACGATCGCTCGCCCACGACGTACACGGTCGTCTGGTCTCGAGGTCGGCCGCTCGCCTGCTCGGCCTCGAACGACGCGTACCAGGGGAGCTTCTCCCAGACGGGCGTCTTCCTGACGTACTCGGGGACGATGAGATCGAGCTCCACGTAGCGGCCGCCCGTGAGCTGGTCGAGCTCGGGACCGAAGCTGTAGTCGCGCGTGGCCTCGGGCGGCGACAGATCGTTGTGGAGCGCGCCGCCGTAGGCGATGACCATCCTGGACGGCGCGCCGTCCGCCCGGTTGCGAGCGTCGAGCTGCGTGACCTTGGCCTGGGTGAGGCGCTTGACGAGCCCGAGCATGGCGCCGACGGCGTCGGCGCCCGCGTCCGCGAGCATCGCGAAGTCGTCGCAGGTCGGCCGGAGCAACCAGGGCGTCATCCCCGCCGCCTTCGCCTTGGTCCCGAGGGTGACGTACTCGTTCTGGTTCGTGTCCGCCTGGACGTCGGTCACCGGCTTCTGCGCGCTCGCGACGGCCTTCACCTCCTTGATGCACTTCGGATCGGGAGCCCAGAGCTCGACGACGACGTCCGAGGCGCGCGGCGCGACGATCGGGAGGAGCGTCTCGGTGAAGCGCTTGGTCGACGAGGCGACGTGCTCGGTCCCGCGCTGGGCGTGCGCCTCGCCGATCGCGAGGACGCGCGGCTCGGTCGCGACGATCCAGCGGAACGCTTCCTCCGCGGTCGCGAAGCGGAAGCACGTCGGGCCCCCGGGGCTCGCGCACGCGGCGGCGCCCGGCGGAGCGGCGCCGGGCAGGGGCGCGGCCGGCGCGGCGCTCGAGGACTCGACGGCGCGCGCGGCCGACGGCGACGGGTCCTGGCTCGGCGGAGGCGTCCGCGAGCAGCCGAGCCCGAGGAGGGACGCGAGGATCGGCGACCGGAGCCGCGCGCAGAGGGTGGAGGGACGCACCGCGCCAATCTATCGACAGCCCGCCTCATAATGAAGCCCGGCTGGCCCCACTGACGCTCACGCCGATGTCGCTCCGCCTCGCTCCCAGCATGATTTCCCGTGCCCTGTCGGTCCCCGCGGCGCTCGCCGCCATCGTCCTCTCCGGCGCCTGCGAGGCGCCCCCGGGCGACACCGGAGCGCTCGTGACCTTCTCGCTCGAGGCCGAGCTCGCGCCCGGGCAGGAAGCTCACTTCTGCCGCTACGTCCGGATGCCCGACGGACCGCCTGGGGCGCGGCTCTTCGTCCGCGGCGGGAGCCACGAGCTCGGCGACGGCACGCACCACTACCTCCTCTACCGGACGCGCATCAGCGCGTGGCAGGACGGGATGGACCGCGTCGTCCCGTGCGAGGAGCACGAGGCCGTCATGAAGAGCGCGACCTCGTACGTCACCGGCGGGCAGACGCCCCGCGAGGACGCCGATTTCCCCGCCGCCGCCGCCCTCCCCTTCCATCCGGGCGAGATCCTGCTCCTGCAGGGCCACTTCGTGAACGCCTCGCCGCGGCCGCGCCCGGCGCGCGTAAAGCTCACGCTCCGGACGACGGCGCCCTCGGCCGTCGAGCACGAGGCGGGCGTGCTCCGCTACTATAACCCGTTCATCTTCGTCCCGCCGCGCGGCAAGGCGACGGCGAAGATGAGCTGCACGCTGAAGAAGGACATCACGCTCCTCAGCGCCGCCGCGCACATGCACGCTCACGGCGTCGCCTACCGCGCGTACGTCGATCTCCCGGACGCGCCGCCGAGCACGACGCCGTTCTACGAGACCGCGGACGGTCTCCACCCGACGTTCTACGGCGGCTTCATGGCGCTCCCGGCCGGCACGACGATCCGCTACGAGTGCGACTACGAGAACCCCAAGGGCGATCGCCCCGTCGTGCAGGGCATCTCGGCCGAGGAGGACGAGATGTGCATGCTGAGCGCCTTCTACTACCCGGCGATGGCGCCGGAGGACGAGGCCTGCGAAGACATGAGCGGGCACGGCACGGGCAGCGCGAGCTGCCTCGACACGCTCGCTTGCCTCGAGTCGTGCCCGGCGTCGGAGCGGCCGGACTTCTCGAGCGGCGATCCGCGCGTCGGCGCGTGCTGGCAGCGGTGCGTCACGAGCTCGTGCCCGGCCGTCACCGGCGCGCTCTTCCCCGAGCTCGCCTGCACAGCCGAGCGTTGCGCGGCCGAGTGCGCCGCGATGGGCGAGCCCTGCCGCGCGTGCGTCCTCGAGCGTTGCGCGGCCGAGCTCGACGCGTGCGCGAGGGTCGCGTGCGCGCCCTGAGGCGCCGCGTGCTCCGCGCCTCGAACGTCGCGTGCGTGGCCGCCGCCGGGACGCTCCTCTCCGGCGCCGCGCGCGCCTCGAACGTCTTCGAGTACCCGGAGCAGGGCTCCGAGGCGCTCGGGCGCGGCGGCGCGTGGGTCGCGCGGGCGACGGACCCGATCGCGATCGCCAGGAACCCCGCGGGCCTCGCCGGCCAGCCGTCGCGTGGCTCGGTCGGCTACGATCTCGGCCTCCGCGAGACCTGCTTCACGCGCGTGAAGGCCGCGAGCGATCCCACCGCCGACGGCACGGCTCCCGGCGCCGCGTACCCGCGCGTCTGCGACTCTGCGGCGCCGATCCCGATCGGCTATCTCGCGCTCGTCCGCCCGATCACGCCGCGCCTCGCGATCGGCGCGGGCGTCGTGACTCCGTCCGGGATCCCGCGGACGAGCCTGCCCGCGTTCGTCGGCGGCGCGCCGGCGCCGCAGCGCTACCTCCTGCTCGAGTCGACCACGCTGATGGCGATCCCGACCGTCGCCGCGGCCTACGAGGCGCTGCCGGGCCTCCGCGTGGGCGCGTCGCTCGGCTGGGGGATCGCCTGGGTGCGCACGGCGGCGGCGGCCCCCGGCGTGATCGAGGGCGCGTCGCGCCCGGCGGACAACGACGTGAAGGTCGCCGTCTCGGCCCTCGACGCGTTCGTGCCGCGCGCGACGCTCGGCGCGCACTGGACGGCCTCGCCGCTCGTCGAGCTCGGCGCATCGGTGACCTGGTCGGACGCGATCGACGCCCGCGGCGACGCGGTCACCGAGGCGAACGCGTTCACGCCGCGCGCGGCCGCCGGTGACCGCTCGCGGATCGCGCGCGGCGACACGTCCCGCGCCGACTGCGGCCGGCCGGGCAGCGCGGCCTGCGGCGACGGCGGGAACGCCGAGCTCATGATCCCGTTGCCCGCGACCGCGGCGATCGGCGTGCGGATCCGCGTCCCGCGCGCCTCCACGGCGACGAGGCACGCGCCGACGACGACGGCTCGCGCACCGGCGACGACGCGCGACCCGATCGACGACGAGCTCTTCGACCTCGAGCTCGACGTCACCTGGTCGGGGAGCTCCAGCGTCGACCGGATCGGCCTCCGCTTCCCGGGCGCGCTCGGCGCCGGGACGATCCCGGTCCCCGGCACCGCGGGGAACCTCCCGCCCGACGCCGACTCCGCGCGCCGCTACCGCGACGTCGTCGGCGTCCGGCTGGGCGGCGACCTGGTCGTCGTCCCCCGTCGCCTCGCGATCCGCGCGGGCGTGTTCCACGAGTCGCGCGCGGCCGTCCCGGGGCACGTCGGGCTCGAGGCGCTCTCGGGCCGCCGCGTCGGACTCGCGCTCGGCGCGACCGCGCGGATCCCCGTGCGCGCGGACGGCCCCGCGTTCGACGTGTCGGTCGGCTACCTGAAGATGTTCGTCGCCGACGTCGCCAGCGAGTCGCCCGACGCCTCGGGCGTCCCGGCGGTCGCCGGGACGCCGCCCTACCGGACGCCCTGGCCCGTGAGCCTCGGCCGGATCGAGGGCGGGCTCGACGTCCTCCACGTCGGGGCGGCGTACCGCTTCTGACGGCCGCGGGCGTGAAACGCGCGCTCGCCGCCGCGTACCGCTTCTGACGGCCGCGGGCGTCAACGCGCGCACGGCGCTCGGCGTAGCGCGCGAAAGCGCGCTGGATCCGCGCGCGCCCGAAGCGCCGCCGATGGCACGCGACGTGCGTAGCGCGACCTGACGTGTGCGGAGCCGCCGTCGTACGTCGCGGCCCCATCGTCGATCTGCAGTCGTTCCTTCCTCGGAGACTCGCCATGCGATCCCTCGCGCGAGCGGCGATGACGCCGCTCCTCTTCCTCGCCGCGTGCTCGTCGGCAGCGCCGGCCTCGCCGGACGACCAGGGCGGCCCGCCCGCCGATCCGCCCGACACCACACCCGCGCCGTGCGACGACGGCACGTACCGCGTCTCGAGCGGATCCTGCGAGGCGTTCCCGAGCATCGCGGTGAGCCGCTCGCCGACGACCATCGCGCCGCCGCGCGACCACCACACGACGCTCGTGCGCGAGACCGCCTCGGGCGTCTGGCTCTACGTCATCGGCGGCACCGACGCGTGGGACACGCTCCACGACGACGTCCAGCGCGCGCGGATCGCCGACGACGGCAGCGTCGGCGCGTTCGAAGAGGTCGGCAAGCTGCCCGCGCCGCGCGCCGGCCACTGCATGATCGAGTCGAAGGGCCGCCTCTACCTCTTGGGCGGCGTGGTCGGGAGCGTGCGCGCAGGCTCGAGCGAGTCGTCGGTGGTCCTCGATCTCGACGCGGACGGGAAGGTCACCCGCGCGGCGGCTGGTCCGGACCTACCCGACGCCGTCATGCACCTCACGTGCGATCTCGTCGGAGACTTCGTCTACGCCCACGGCGGCCGCGATCGCCGCAGCAAGAGCACGAAGCTGAGCGCCCGCGCGCGCCTCGCCGCGGACGGCACGCTGTCGGCGTTCGAGAAGCAGACGCCGCTCTCCCCCGACCGGAGCCACCACGCCTCGTTCGTGAAGGACGGCCGCCTCTACCTGCTCGGCGGGTTGACGGGCGATCCGACAGCGACCTTCGAGGACCGCAAGGACGTCGTCTTCGCGACGATCGACGCCGACGGCGCGCTGGGCGAGTGGAGCGCCGCCGGCTCGCTCCCGAGGTCGATCAGCGTGAGCTCGGCGCAGCTGTACAAGGACGCCGTCTACGTCTTCGGCGGGCTCGAGGACGGCGTACGCTTCTCGAACAAGATCCGGCGCGCGACCTTCGAGGGAGACGGCGTCCTCGGGCCGTTCTCGACGCTGAAGTCGACGCTGCCCGATCCGCGCGGCCACGTGCACCAGACACCGACGTGGAAGGACTTCATCTACTCGGTCGGCGGAAAGGACATGACGGATCGCTCGCTCGACGCGATCGACGTCGGCCGCTTCGAGTAGCGCGTGGCGCCCCCGCCGAGCGGCGCGGGCGCGTCACTCGGCGGCGTCCAGGCACTCGACCAGGCGCGGCGCGATCGACACCACGTCCTCCTTCGGCAGCTTCAGGCAGCCGGGGTGGGAGTCGGTGCCCATGATCGTCGCGAAGACGCCGCTCGCGCGGAGCTTGTCGAGCGCGTCGTTCGGGAGCACGAGGTGGCTCGCGATGGCGTGCACCTTCGTGGCGCCCGCCGCCAGGTACGCCTTGCCCGCCTGGATGAGCGAGGAGCCCGTCCGGATCATGTCGTCGTAGACGACGACCTCCCTGCCCTTCACGTCGGCGTTGATCCCCGTGACCGACATGCCGCCGTCGTCGCGGCGCTTGTAGACGAACGCGGGCGGGGCGTTCAGGTCGCGCGCGAGGCTCTGCACCCACTTGGCGCGCCCGGCGTCGCACGCGCCGAGGACGAACGGCGTGCCCTTCATCTTCTCGGCGATCTTCGCGGTGATGATCGGCGCGCCGTAGACGTGCCGCGAGAGGATGCGATCGTCCAGGTAGAACTCGATGCCGTCGGTGTGGAGATCGAACAAGTAGAGGTGCGTCCCGCCCTCGGGCGCCGGGATCGCCGAGAGCAGGCGCGCCCGCGTCTTGGCGACGACCACCTCGCCCGGCTTCACCGCGCGCTCCATCGTCGAGTAGCCGAAATACGGCATCACGATCGCGAGCGAGCGAGCTCCGCCGCGCGCGATGCCGCACGCGATGTCGAAGACGTCGAGCCAGTCGGCGTCCGTCGGCGTGCCGCCGAGGAGCACGACGTCGCGCCCGTAGAGGTCGGGGACGATCCGGAGGTAGCGCTCGCCGTCGGGGAAGTTCTTCCGCTCGATCTCGCCGTGCTCGAAGTCCCCCGCCGCCTGGAACGACGGCTCGAGGTAGGCGTACGACGGGATCGCGAAGAAGAGGCGGCGGTGGTGCATCGCCCCTGGCTTTACCAGGTTTGCCGGCGACGAGCCGGGCCCGTTGCGCGGCGCGATCACCAGGCCTCGCGGCGCGCGGCCGAACGCCTGCCGGCCACGGCCGGCGCGGCGGCGCGGCGCGGCGATCTCGTGCTAAAGCGTCGGCATCATGACGTACGCCGAGCTCCGCCGCGCCTGGGAGAAGGACAAGCTTGCGCCGCTCGAGGCGAAGGACAAGCCGCGCGCCCGCGTCGCGAACCTCGCCGGCCGCGCCGACGTCGCGCCTCTCTACGGCCCCGACGACGTCGCCGAGCTCGATCCGGTGCGAGACCTCGGCGTCCCCGGCGCGCCCCCGTTCACGCGCGGCGTCCAGCCGAACATGTACCGCGGCCGCCTCTGGACGATGCGCCAGTACGCCGGCTTCGGCACGGCGGCGGAGTCGAACGAGCGCTACCACTACCTGCTCGAGCAGGGTCAGACGGGGCTCTCGGTCGCGTTCGACCTCCCGACCCAGATGGGCCGCGACTCCGACGATCCGCAGAGCCAGGGCGAGGTCGGCCGGGTCGGCGTCGCCATCGACTCGATCGACGACATGCGGACGCTGCTCCGCGGGCTGCCGCTCGACAAGATCTCGACGTCGATGACGATCAACGCCACCGCGTCGACCCTGCTCTGCCTCTACATCGCCGTCGCCGAGGAGGCCGGCGTTTCGCGCGACAAGCTCCGCGGCACGATCCAGAACGACATCCTGAAGGAGTACATGGCCCGCGGGACGTACATCTACCCGCCGCGCCCGTCGCTCCGGCTCATCACCGACATCTTCGCGTTCTGCGGCAAGGACGTCCCGCGCTGGAACACGATCTCGATCAGCGGCTACCACATCCGCGAGGCCGGCTGCGACGCCGCCCAGGAGATCGCCTTCACGCTCGCGGACGGCATGGCCTACGTCAAGGCGGCGAAGGACGCCGGGCTCGACGTCGACGCCTTCGGCGCGCAGCTGTCGTTCTTCTTCAACGTCCACAACAACGTCATCGAAGAGGTCGCTAAGTTCCGCGCCGCGCGGCGCATGTGGAGCGCGATCATGAAGGACCGCTTCGGCGCCAAGACCGACCGCGCGCGCGCGCTCCGCTTCCACTGCCAGACCGCCGGGATGACGCTCACCGCGCAGCAGCCGCTGAACAACGTGGCCCGCGTCACGCTCCAGGCGCTCGCGGCGGTCCTCGGCGGCTGCCAGTCGCTCCACACGAACAGCTACGACGAGGCCCTCGGCCTGCCGACGAGCGAGGCCGCGACGATCGCGCTCCGCACGCAGCAGATCGTCGCGCACGAGTCGGGTGTGGCGGACTTCGTCGACGCCCTCGGCGGCGCCTACGCCGTCGAGTCGCTGACGAATCGGCTGGAGGCCGAGGCAGGCAAGTACCTCGCGCGCATCGACGAGCTCGGCGGGATGGTCACGGCGATCGAGCAGGGGTACCCGCAGCGCGAGATCCAGAACAGCGCCTACAGCTATCAGCTCGAGATCGAGAAGAAGGAGCGCACGATCGTCGGCCTGAACGACTTCGTCCAGGACGCGCCGCCGGTGCCCGTCATGAAGATCGATCCACGCATCGAGCTCGCTCAGGTCGAGCGGCTCCGCGCCGTCCGCGCCTCGCGCGACCCGCAGGCGCACGCCGAGGCGCTCCGCAAGGTCGAGGCGGCCGCGAAGGGCACGGACAACCTCCTGCCGTACATCCTCGACGCCGTGAAGGCCTCGGCGACCGTCGGCGAGGTCGCGGGCGTGCTGCGGGGCGTCTGGGGCGAGCACGTCGAGACGCTCGTGCTCTGACGGCGCCCCCGTGTCCATACCTGCCCCCGAACACGCGGACTCCGCCCCCGCGGACGCGACGCCGCGGACCGCGCGCGCGATCGCGCTGCTCTACGTCGACGACCACGTCGTCGTGGCCGACAAGCCGTCGGGCCTGCTCGTGCACCGCGGCTGGGACAACGACGACGACGTCGCGATGTTCCGCGTCCGCGACGCGATCGGCGCCTACGTCCACCCGATCCACCGGCTCGATCGCGGCACGAGCGGCGCGCTCCTCTTCGCGCGCACCAGCGAGGCCGCCGCGACGCTCCACGCGGCGTTCGAGGCGCGCAGCGTCGACAAGCAGTACCTCGCCCTCGTCCGCGGCCACGCGCCGGAGGCCGGCGTGATCGATCACCCCATCCCGAAGTCCGAAGACGGCCCGCGCGTGCCGGCGCTGACGTGGTTCGAGCTCGTCGCGCGCTCCCCGGTCGATCGCTGCTCTCTCGTCCTCGCGCGCCCGGAGACGGGCCGCCTCCACCAGATCCGGCGGCACCTCCGCCACATCGACCACCCGCTCGTCGGGGACGTGACCTACGGCTCGGGCGCGATCAACCGCCACTACCGTGCGGCGTACGCCCTCCACCGGCTCGCGCTCCACGCCTACCGCCTCGCCTTCGATCACCCGGTGACCGGCGCGCGCGTCGCGATCGAGGCGCCCGTCCCGGCGGACCTCGGCGCGGCGCTCGACCAGCTCGGGCTCCCGCGCCACGCGCCCGCGCCGCCCGCCGTCCCCGCTCCACCCTCGCCGGAGGGCGCTCCGTGAGCCGCCGCGACAACCGCGCGAACCGCTGCGGGATCTGCCTCATGCACATGGGGCTCTGCGTCTGCGCGCTCGTCCCGCGCATCGAGACCACGACGCGCCTCGCGCTCGTCATCCACCACACGGAGATCCGCAAGCCGACGAACACGGGCCACCTCGGCGCCGCGTGCCTCGTCAACAGCGAGGTCCACGTCCGCGGGCGCGAGGGCGCGCCGAGCGCCCCGATCGCGTGGGGAGAGCGCACGCCGCTGCTCCTCTTCCCGCACGAAGGCGAAGCCGAGCCGCTCGCGCCGACCCCGGGCCCCGTGATGCTCATCGTCCCGGACGGAAACTGGCGGCAGGCGTCCAAGGTGCGCGCGCGTGTGCCTGGCCTCAAGGAGGTGCGTTGCGTCACCCTCCCGCCCGGGCCGCCGTCGCTCTACCGCCTGCGCTCCGAGCCCCACCCCGCCGGCCTCGCGACCATCGAGGCGATCGCCCGTGCGATGGGCATCCTCGAGGGGCCGGAGGTCCAGGCGGCGCTCGAGCACGTCTTCCGTGCGATGGTCGAGCGCACGCTCTGGTCGCGCGGGGCGCTCGCCGCCGAGGACGTGACCGGCGGCATCCCCGAGGGGGCGACGCGCCACGATCCGCGGAGCGGCCTCGCCGACCGTCCGCGCCCTCGCCTGCTGGGCTCGTGAACGTCGCGCCGCGCGGCGAGATCCGGCGCGCGCCCTGCTCCCGCTCCCTGGCGAGGACATCCGAGCGTCACTACATTTCTCCGGCCGTGGCCGACGCACCTCGCATCATGGAGCCCTCCGCCGCGGCGGACGTGCTCCGCCGAACGCTGACCGATCCCAGGCGACCGGTCACGGTCGCCGACGCGTCCGTCGCGAGCGGCCTCGCGCTGCGCGACGCCGAGGCTGGGCTCACGTGGCTGACGAGCGAGTACCGCGGGCACCTGCGCGTCACCGAGGACGGCGACCTCGTCCACGTGTTCCCGAACGGGTTCACCAAGCCGTGGGAGACGCCGGAGGCGCTCTCTCGCTTCCTGTCGCGCTCGGGGCGGGCGCTCGCCTCCGCCGGTCGCTTCCTGGTCCGCGCGTGGCTGCTCATCGTCATGGTCTCGTACGCGCTCCTGTTCGCGGCGCTGCTCCTCGGCATGACGCTCGCCCGGCAGAGCTCGAGCGATCGCGACGACGGGCCCGGCGTCCACCTCCTCGGCGGGCTCTTCCGCATGATCGCCGAGGCGTTCTTCTGGACCTTCCACCCTTTCTCGCCGCTCTACGTCCAGCCGGGCTGGCGCGGCGCGCGTCCGCGCGGGCGCGCGCCGAAGGACGACGTCGCCTTCTACGAGAAGGTGAACCGCTTCGTCTTCGGGCCGGAGAGACCGGCGGAGGATCCGCTCGCCGCGCGCGCGCGCATCCTCGAGGAGATCCGCGCCCAGCGCGGACGCATCGGCCTCGCGGACGTCATGCGCGTCACCGGCCTCCCGCGCAGCGAGGCCGATCCCCTGATGGCTCGGCTGATGCTCGACCACGACGGCACCGTCGACGTCAGCGAAGGCGGCGGCATCGTCTACACGTTCGAGGCGCTCCGCCGGACGGCAGGCGGCGACGACTTCACCGCGCCCGCGCGCCCGCGCGCCGCCTGGGACCGGCTCCGTGAGCTCCCGCCGCTCACCGGAAACCCCAGCGGCTCGAACCTGATGATCGCGCTGCTCAACGGCGGAAACCTCCTCGTGAGCGCCTGGGCGATCCAAAACAACCTGACCTTGGCGAACCTGACGCTCCTCTTCGATCGCGAGCGGCCGCCGGTGCTGCCCGACGACGGGCTGCCGATGGTGCTCGGAGCGATCCCGTTCGTATTCTCCGTCGTCCTCTTCGCCCTGCCCGTGCTCCGCGCGCTCTCCCGGGTCCGGCAGCAGCAGCGCCTCGACGCGGAGCACGCGCGGCTCGCGGTCCTCCGTGAGGTGGTGACGCGCTCGGCGCGCGGTGAGCCGGTCGCCGACGAGGCGCTCCGCGCGGCGGTGCGCGTCGCGACGGGCGAGGAGCCGACGTCGAAGGACATCACCCGTCGCGTCGTCGAGCTCGGCGGCGACGTCGACGTCGGTCCCGAGGGCGAGATCCGCTACCGCTTCGCCGAGCTCGAGGCCGATGCCGAGGCCCTCGAGGCCGAGCGCGAGCGCTCGAGCGAACGCGAAGCCCGGCTCGGCAAGATCGTGTTCGCGAGCGATACGTGAGCCGGGCCCTCGCGGTAGGACCGCGCGCGACGCTCCCTTGGCACGGCGTGGTGACGCTCGCGTGCTGGATGATCCACGGCGGCAACCACGTCCTCCGCGGGACCGCGCACGACCTGCTCTGGGCCTGCAACGTCGCCGTCCCCGTGCTCGCGCTCGGTTGCTTCGTGGGCGCCCGGGTCGCGTGCGCGGTGCCGCTCTTGTGGCTCTCGTTCGGGACGCCGATCTGGATGTTCGACCTCGCGACCGGCGCGAACCTCATTCCGACGTCGCTCTTCGTCCACGTGCTCGCGCCGCTCGTCGGGATCGCCGCCATCCGCCGCCTCGGCTGGCCGCCGCGCGCCTGGCTGTCGGCGACGCTGGCGAGCGCCGGCCTCCTCGCGCTGACGCGCCTCGCGGGCTCCCCCGAGCCGAACGTGAACCTCGCGTTCCGGATCCATGACGGATGGGAGCGCGCCTTCGGATCGCACGCGCTCTTCCTCACGACGCTCCTCGGCGCGAGCGCGCTCGTGTTCGTGACGGTCGACACCGCCGCGCGCCGGCTCCTCGGGCGCGGCGGTCCGTGAACGGCCGGCCGCCTCGGCCCGAAACGAGGGGTATCCGGCGCCGCGCGCCGAAACTATCCTCTTGGGTATGGCTCCGAGCGAGACGTCGCGAGGCGGGCGGGCACCGGTGATACCTTCATCGACGGTGCTCACTCCGAAGAACGGTCGCAGCCGCCCGGTCACGAAGCTCTGCCTCGCGCTGGAGACGTTCCGGCGGACGGACGCGGGCCGCGCGCGCGACGCGAAGGCGTTCCTCCGTCACTACTTCCCGGAGAAGGGCGGCGACGCGACCGATCGGCTCTTTTTGCACATGCCGAAGGAGGTCCGCGCGGGGCTCCTCTCGGGCTGGGGGATCCGCGGGAAGAAGTCGGCGCTGCGCGACGACGACGAGCGCGTGCGCGCGACCGTCGCCGACGCGCTCGCCGCCGGCGACATCGACGCGACGATCATCGAACGCGGAGTGACGCCCGAGATCCTCGTCGACTGGGCGCCGCTCGAAGACTGGTGGGCGTTCTGGCGGGGCGCGGCGCTGCCCGCCGCGTCGGTGCAGCGCGCGCTCGCGGTCGGGCGTGAGCTGTCGCTCTTCGACGAGCGGTGGTTCCTCGAGAACCTGAAGCTCGGCTCCCCGCGGCTCGAGGGGACCGACGTCATCTGCGCGGCGATGTCGAAGGACCAGATCGTCGCGTGGCTGAGCGCCGTTCACGCGAGCGGCGACGCCTCGCCGACCGGGCTCGTCGCGGCGCTCGGGTGGGAGACGATCCTGGCCAAGACGGCCCACGAGGCGCTCACGTTCGCGCTCGACGCGCTCGCACGGCAGATCGGGCTCGCCGAGCCCGAGGCCGAGCGCGCGTCGACTGTCCCGAAGGCGCTCTCCGAGCGGCCGGCCACGCCCGCCGCGACACCGTCCGCTCCTCCCGCGACGCCCGCCGCGACGCCGTCCGCTCCTCCCGCGACGCCCGCCGCCACGCCGTCCACACCTCCCGCGACGCCGTCCGCTCCTCCCGCGACGCCGTCCACCGCTCCGACACCTCCCGCTCCACCCGTCGCGCCCCACGAGCCCGCAGACGCGGCGAAGCCGGCCGCCCCAGCGAAGACCGAGACCGCCGCCCCAGCGAAGACCGAGACCGCCACCCCAGCGAAGACCGAGACCGCCACCCCAGCGAAGACCGGGACCGCCACCCCAGCGAAGACCGAGACCGCCACCCCAGCGAAGACCGAGACCGCCACCCCAGCGAAGACCGGGACCGCGACGGGCGCCGAAGGCTCGGGCAAGCCGCCCATGGCCGCGCCGAAGGGACCGCCGCCGCTGCCGGCTTCAGCCGCGCCGACGCCGCGCGCGTCCACGCCCGCCACGCACCTGCCCAGCGTGATCATCGAGCCCGATCCGCCGGTCGCGCTGACGGCACCCGCGCCGCCTCCGCCGACCTCGGCGCCTCCCAGCGCGCGCGCCCTCTTCGGTGCCCCCGCCGATCCGCCGCCGGTGCGTCCACCGGCGCGCACGCTGTCGGGCGTCGGCAGCGTGCCACCGCTCTTCAGTCCGATGACGCCCGAGGTCGCGATCCCGACCTTCGACGTCCCGTCCGAAGATCCGGCATGGGCCCCACCCCGCGCCGAGCCCGGCGACATGGGCTGGGACATCGTCTACGGGGTCCAGAGACCGATGTCGAACAACGTCCAGCCGAAGTACAACTTCGACGACGACGACGAGCCGACCAGCGAGATCGCGCTCCCCGGCGATCCGCGCCGCGCCTGATCGCACCCGCGACCACGGCGTCGGCGCCCGAGGCGCGAGCCGCCGGTCGGCGCCCGCGCGACAGCCTCTCCAGCACCTCGGCTCGTCAACGCGCCGACGAACCTCGCCTCGTCAACGCGCCGACGAGGCCCCGTCCGTCACTGACCGAACGTCGAAGGTCCGACCGACCAGCTCGCTGCCTCGGTCGCGGAGGTCGCGCTCGCGCGGCGGCAGCTGGCCTCGACCGCCGTCGCGCCGACGCCGTTCCAGCTCGCCGCGAGGTCGCGCGCCGTCGGCGCCGTGGTGTTGGTGCACGGGACGCCGCCGCAGTTCGCGGGGAGCCAGAGGCCGAGGCCCTGCGCGAGCGCGAGCGCGCCTTGGTACGTGCCGCCCTCCGTCGGCACCGTCGACATGTTCGAGAAGACCGCCGCCTCCACGTAGTCTCCGCGCGGGTCGCGCACGGCGATCACGAGGTTCGAGGCGAGAGGCAACGAGGACCCCGCCGACGTCGAGACGACGTCCCACGCACCGTCGTAATATCCGGGGTGGTCTGCCGACGGAAGCTCGTCCTTCGACGTCGTCTCCGACAGCGACCCCATCGGGGCCGCGAGGTGCAGCACGATCACGTCGTCCTTTGCGCCGCAGATCGGCGTGAGCGTGGAGAGGAGCGACCCGTTGTTGCCGTCCCGGGGATCACGGCGCACGGTGAAGCCGCGGAGCGAGCCGCCCTCGGTCACGGTCAGCTCGACGAGGTTCGCCCGCGGGTTGACCTCGGTGATCGCCAGCTTCGCGCCCTCGGTCGCGCAGAACGGCGCGTTCTCCGCGCCGCGGGTCTGCGCGGCGACGAAGAAGTCGGCGCGCGAGTTCGTGTCCACGACGCCGTTGCGCTGGAGCGACGCGCCCGCCGCGAGGAAGCCCGGGTACCCGCCGCACGGCGGCAAGGACGTCCCCGCGCGCGCGTTCACCGCCTCGCGCAGCGTCGCGCAGTCGTCCGCGCCGTCGACCGGCGCGACGGAGAAGCTCCAGGCGCCGGCGGCGTGGGCGTTCGCGAACGCGGTCATCGCCGCCGGCGACGCGTCGAGCGCTCGCTCCGAGTACGGGACCGCGTCCTGGTACGTCGCGCCGTCCATCACGGAGATCAGGCTGTTCGTCGCGACGAGGCCGCTCGAGACGGACGAGTAGACGTCGAACGCCTCGGGCGAGGCGAACGCCGAGGTCGACGACGTCTTGTCGCCGGTCGCGTCCTCCTGCGCGAAGCCGGGCTGGTTCTGACCGACGACGTGCACGACGACGCGATCGCCGACCACGACGTCGAGCGGCGCGAGCTTGTAGAGCAGCGCGCTCACGGCGGCGCTCGTCGAGTGACGGACCTCGATGTCGGCCGCGGACCCGGCCGCCGTCGCGACGAGCTCGACGAAGTCCCCACCTTCGGCGGCCGAGTTCACCGGCGCGATCTCGCTGATGAGGAACGCCGCGCGCGCCTTCGTCGTGGCCGCGGAGTCGTTCGAGATCTCGCCGACGTTGCCGGCCGCGTCGCGAGCGCGGATCGCGAAGTGGTACTCGGTCTCGGGCGTCAGCCCGGACACGGTCACGGACTGGCCAGCGCCCGGGGCGAGCGCGGGCGGAGGGGTCGCGGTGGTCGCCTCGAGGAACTGGGCGAGCGAGGTGATGGCGGTCGTCGCGTAGCGGATATCGTAGTCCGCGAGCGCGCCGGAGTCGTCCTCCGGCGCCGTCCACGTGAGCTTCACGCTCGCGTGCGACACCGCGGTGGCCGCGAGATCGGTGACGCGCTCCGGCGGGGTCGTGTCGGGCGGCCCGGGCTCGCTCGCGTCGTCGTCGTCGCCGCTGTCGCCCTGCCCGCCCTCGCCTCGACCGGCGTCGAGGAACGGCGCGTCGACGGAGGCGTCCGGAGCGCCGGCGGGATCGTCCGCTCCGCACGCCGTGACGAGCGCCCCAAGACCGATGACGAGGCCGACTCCAGCGACGAGCAGACGTGCAGCAAGCATCCGAGGATGCTAGCGCAGAATCTCCGCCCTCGAAGCCACGCGCGCGACGAGGCGCCGATCGCATCGACAGCACACGATCCGAAACGACGACCGCGCCGCGCGGTCGATCCCGGACGCCGGCGTCGTCACCCTGCGTGACCGTCGCGTTCGGCAGACGCGCGATGGCCGACGACGACGCTTCACGGAGCGCGTCTCGTGATAACGTCGTTCATCTCGGGGCCATGTGGGGCACCCGACCATAAGGAGGCTTTCATGCGACGCTCGACGATGCTGCTCACCTCCGCTGGCGTGCTCGTGGCCACCACCGCGCTCGCGGTTGGGGTCTCGGCGTGCGGCGGCAACGATCAACAGCCGGCCACCGCGCCGTCGGCGACGGCGTACCCGCCCCCGCCGAACGGCGGCTACTACCCGCAGCAGCAGCCCGGCTATCAGCAGCAGCCCGGCTACCCGCAGCAGCAGCCCGGCTATCAGCAGCAGCCCGGCTACCCGCAGCAGCAGCCGACCGCGGCTCCGCAGGCGACGATGGCGACGCCCGGCCCGCTCGCGCTGCCCTGCCAGAACGACGGCGCCTGCGGGCTCCATCGCTGCAACGTGCAGTTTCAGAAGTGTGCGTTCCCCTGCGCGAGCGAGGTCGACTGCGCGGCGGGCAACCAGTGCCTCATGGGCGTCTGCGCGCCGAAGGCGCCGGGCGCTCCCTAGCCCGCGCTCCGCGGCGCGTGCCGCGTTCGAACGACGCCTCGCGACGCCGGGTGAGTGAGCCCCGTGCCGTCGCGAGGCGTTCTCGCGTGCGCGCCCCGAGGACGGCGGCGCCCCGGCGGCGACCGAGACGCCGGCGCCAATGGGCGATCCGGGGCGGTGCGGCGGAGGACGCCGGCGTTCGGGGGCCGCCCGACGTGGGCGCTCTCGGACGGCGCGGCCGCGATGATTGGAGCGTCAACGAATGCACGCCGAGCGTGCGCGTCGCGACGAGCGCCGCTGTCGTACAAGGGATGTCCAGCACCGACCCCTTCGCGCGGAGCAGCGGATCGCCGGTCTCGAGCAGCCCGCGCGCGCGGCCGAAAGTCCTTGCGCGCGGCGCGACGTTTGCTTCGATTAGAGGGATGCTGCGAATGGTTTGCCTTGCGGTCGCCGTTTCATGCAGTGCACTCGTCGCCTGTGGGGGCCGACTCCAGCAGGACGACCTCTCCGACGGCGAGGAGCGCGGCCCCAAGTCGACGCTCTCGGCGCCGGGGGCGATACCCGCGACGGTCGCGCCGTACGGCGCGTGGGACCTCGTGTCGCTGGACGGAATGCCTGGCGGCAACGGTACGACGCAGACGCAAGGCCACCTCTTCCTCGAGCTGCGTCCCAACGGCGACGCAATCGCGCTCCGCTGCACGCGCCCCTACTACGAGGCCGAGATCGGCTCGTTCCGTTGCGCCGATCCGACGTCCTACGACTGCCTCTACGGCACGCTCGAGAAGACGGGCGACACCTGGCGCGTCGACGTCCCGGACCTTCGCATGCCCGCGCGCGGCCTCCGCGGCGAGATCCTCGCGAGCGAAGACGACAACATCGTCGTTCGCTACATCCTCCCGAAGTACTCCGCCGGTCACTTCGTCCGACTGGCGCCCGAAGAGTCGCCCACGGGCGCCTGCACGGGCCCGTAGCGTTCGCTCGGGAGACGCGGGCTCGCGCTCGGCCAGGTGGGCCGCAGCGGCGCGGTGGCGCCGTGAACGGGTACGGGATCCGTTCATGCTACGCTCCGGGGCCGCGATCCATGACGAGCCCCAACGAACGCCGGGCCGCCATCCTCAAGGCGGCGACGCGCCTCTTCGAGCACTACGGTCACGGCAAGACGACGATCGCGGAGGTGGCGCGGGAGGCGCGGATCGGCGTCGGCACCGTCTACCTCGAGTTCGACTCCAAGGAGGCCATCGTCGAGGAGCTCTCGCTCTCGACCCACGCCGGCGTGCTCGAGGCGATGCGCGCCGCGAGCGACGTCAGCGACGACCACGCCGCTCGGCTCGCCGCCGTCCTCCACGCGCGCACGCGCTGTTTCCTCGAGCTCCGCAAGAAGGGGCAGCACGCCTGCGAGCTCGTCCACTGCAAGACGGAGGGCGTGCGCGCGGTCCACGAACGCTTCCGCGAGCAAGAGCACGCGCTCCTCACCGCGCTCGTGTCGGAGGGCCGCGACGCAGGCGCCTTCGCGGCGTGCGCTCCGGAGTCGATCGCCGCGCTGCTCCAGCGCGCTTACGCCAGCCTCTCACCGCCGTGGATCTTCGGCGCAGACGACGACGCGATGCGCGCCTCGAACGAGCTCTGCCAGCTCCTGCTCCACGGGCTGCTCGCGGCGAAGCGCCCGCTCGCGCTCGTCGCCACCTCGCGCGCCGCGCAGCGCGCGCCCGCGAACGCGCCGCCGGAGGCTCGAACGACGACCGCCGCCGTCCGGAAGCCCGCGCGGCGGCGCTGACCGACGTCGGGCGCCGAACGGCTTCGAAAGACGGTCCGCGCGACGCGGCCGAGGTCGTCGCGACGCGCGCCGAGCTCGACGCGAAGCGGGCGAGAGAAAATCGCGGGCGGCCCGACGATTCGTCCTGCGCCCGCGCTCGCGCGCCCTCGCGATCTCGGGCAAGACAAAAGTCCCCGCGGCGCACAATGCCTCCGTCGCGCGGATCGCTTGGCTCGCCCGCTCCTCCCTCCGATGTCGGGCGCGCGCCTGACGTTGCGCTCGCTTCACTTTGCGCTCTCCGACCCTCCGACCACGCGGCCGTCTGCGGCTGGAGCGTTGACGTCGTGATGAACGAATTTACGTTTCGTTCATCGCTCACCGATGACCCTACGCGGCGCCCGACGTCGGCGCCCCGAATTGCCCGACGAATCCAGGAGAACACCCCAGATGACTCAGCTCCGTGACGGCGTGCCCACCCCGCCCTCTCCCATCGCTGCACTGCCTCTGCGCACCGGGGTGCTCTTCCCCGGCGCGACGCTCACGTTCGCGGTCGGCCGCGCGCGCTCGGTCGCGCTCGTCCGCTCGCTCTACCCGGGTGACGTCGTCGTCACCCTGACACAGAAGGATCCGCGCCCGATCGACCTCGGCCGCGAGGACGTCCACGCCCACGGCACGTTCGCCCGGGTGAAGGCCGTCACGCGCAAGAGCGAGCGCGAGTACGAGCTCTCCCTCGAGGGCCTCGGTCGCGCGCGCTTCGACGGGTTCTCGACCTCGGACCCGTTCTACAAGGCGGAGGTGGCGCACCTCCCCGAGACCGGCGCCGAGACGCTCGAGGCGAAGGAGCTCGCCCGCGCGCTCGCCATCGAGGTGACCGAGCTCGTCCGCGAAGCCGGGGGCGCGCTCGCGCAGATCGACGGAATCGAGGGCATGGATCCCGGCGACCTCGCCGACCGGATCGCCGCGCTCCTGGACCTGCCCGCCGAGCAGGAGGTCGAGCTCCTCGGCGAGCCGGACGCCGCGAAGCGGATCCGCCTGCTCGTGAAGCGGATCGGCGAGGGCAAGGCGAAGGCCGAGATCCGCGCGAAGATCGAGGGCGAGGTCAAGAAGGAGCTCGGCAAGAACCAGCGCGAGGCCGTGCTCCGCGAGCACATGCGCGCGATCAAGCGCGAGCTCGACGGCGATGGTGACGACGCGAACGACGTCGACGCCCTCCGCGCGCGCCTCGACGCGGCCGGGCTCCCCGAGGACGTCCGCACCGCCGCGCTCCGCGAGCTCCGCAGGCTCGAGAGCATGGGCGGGAGCGGCGCCGAGGTGCACGTGATCCGCAACTACCTCGAGCTCATCGCCGATCTCCCGTGGGACAAGCGCTCCGACGCGGAGATCGACCTCGACAAGATCGCGGCGCAGCTCGAGGGCGACCACTACGGCCTGGCCGACATCAAGAAGCGCGTCCTCGAGCACGTCGCGGTCCTCAAGCTGTCCGGCAACACGAAGGGGACGCTCCTTTGCTTCGTCGGCCCGCCCGGCGTCGGCAAGACCTCCCTCGGTCAGTCGATCGCCGACGCGACCGGCCGCCCGTTCGTCCGAGTCGCCCTCGGCGGAGTGCGCGACGAGGCCGAGGTCCGCGGCCACCGGCGCACCTACGTCGGCGCGCTCCCGGGGCGGATCCTCCACGCGCTCCGCAAGGCGAAGGTGAAGAACCCGGTCGTCCTGCTCGACGAGATCGACAAGCTCGGCTCCGGCTGGGGCGGCTCGCCCGAGGCGGCGCTGCTCGAGGTGCTCGATCCCGAGCAGAACAAGGCCTTCCTCGACCACTACCTCGAGCTGCCGTTCGACCTGTCCGAGGTGATGTTCGTTTGCACCGCGAACACGCTCGAGACGCTCTCCGCGCCGCTCCGCGACCGCCTCGAGATCGTCGAGGTCAGCGGCTACACGACCGACGAGAAGGTCCACATCGCCCGCCGCCACCTCGTCTCGAAGCGGACGAAGGAGCACGGCATCGCCGAGGAGCGCCTGGTCATCGACGACGGCGCGCTCACCGCGATCGTGCGGGACTACACCCGCGAGGCGGGCGTCCGGCAGCTCGACCGCGAGATCAAGAAGCTTTGCCGCGCGGCGGCGCTCGAGATCGCGCGGGGCAAGGGCGACGACGCGGTGACGATCGGCGAAGCCGACCTCACCAAGCACCTGGGCAAGCCCAAGTTCGACGGCGAGATCGCCGAGCGCACGTCGATCGCCGGCGTCGCGACCGGCCTCGCCTGGACGCCCTTCGGCGGATCGATCCTCTTCATCGAGACGTCGCGCATGCCCGGCAAGGGCGGCGTCGAGATCACCGGGCAGCTCGGCGACGTCATGAAGGAGTCGGCGCGGGCCGCGCTCACCTACGTCCGTAGCAACGCCGAGCGCCTCGGGATCGCGCCCGAGCGCACGCAGAGCCAGGACGTGCACATCCACGTGCCGGCCGGCGCCGTCCCCAAGGACGGCCCGTCGGCAGGCGTGACCATCTTCACCGCGCTCGTCTCGCTCTTCACGGGTCGCCGCGTGCGCAGCGACACGGCGATGACCGGCGAGGCGACCCTCCGCGGGCGCGTCCTGCCGGTCGGCGGGATCAAGGCGAAGGTCCTCGCGGCCCACCGCGCCGGGCTCAAGCGGGTCATCCTCCCGACGAAATGCGCGCGGGAGCTCGACGAGGTTCCGGTGGAGGTCCTCCGCGAGATGGACGTCGTGCTCGTCGACGACATGAGCCAGGTCATCGAGGCAGCGCTCGAGAAGGAGGTCGCGCTCGAGCCGGACGCGCTCCTCGGCGCGACGAAGGACGCCGCAGCCAATGACGGCGCGACCGCCGGCGCGGCGGCCTGACCGCCCCACGACCTGATCGGCCACGACGACGGCGCCACCGCCTCGAGCTCATGCTCGGCGGTGGCGCGACAGCGGCGAGCCACGGCGCGCGCGCCGCGGCGCGCCCGCATCTGTCAGTCCTCGGCGTCGAAGACGGCGCGCGCCACGACCTCGCCGAGATCCGCCAGCGCGGGGTACGCGACGTCCTGGTACTCGTAGCGGTCGTCGTTCAGGCGCCCGTTCGCGTTCGCGTAGAGCGTCGCCGCGAGGAAGAACGACCGACCGGAGCGCCGATCGACCACGTAGGCGTTCTCGACCATGAAGCCGTACGCCCGCCCGCCCTTGCTCGCGAGCGCGATGCTCCCACGAGGCACGACGCGCTCGATCCCGGGGAGCAGCGGCTTGTGCTCCGCGTCGACCGACGGCTTCGCGCCGCGATCGCTCGGCAAGGCCGAGAGCGCGCCGACGAGCACCGAGCGCTCACGCTCGCCGAGGCGAGGCAGCGCTCCGTCGTGGAGCTCGGGCCGCATCACCGCGACGAGCAGCCCCTGCAGGTCCTCGAGCGACACCCGGTTCTTGTCCTCGAACGACATCGGCTCATCGACGACGCGTCCCGCGACGAGGTGGCTCTCTCCGACGTGCACGCCGCTCCCCTCGTTCTTGCCGAGGGCGAGCCGCCCCTCGCGCCGCGCGACGACGTGTGACGCACCGGCCACGAGGAGGCTCACCTGCGGCGTCGCCCGCGCGTCGTCTCCCGGCGCGACGCCCAGCCGGTGACGCATCCGCACGCTCGAGAGGCCGAGGCGCCACATGCGCTCGTGGAGGCCGTCGGCGCCGGCGAGATCGAACAGATCGTTGCTCGCGTCGTTGTCGGACATCACGATCGCCGCGGTGACCAGGTCGGCGACCGAAGCGATCCCCGGGCGCCGCTTGGTCTTGCTCACGAACCCCGCGCTGGGATCGAGCCCTGCCGCGCCTCGGTCGCGGCGCTCGGCGACCAGCTCGAGCGCCGCGACCGCTTCGCACAGCTTGATCGCGCTCGCAGGATAGAAGTACTCGGCGTCGACCCGGTACCCGTCGCGCCGCAGCCAACCGCCGCCCGGCGCCGGAACGCCGACGAGCACCTGCAGCCGGTAGTCCCCCGAGCGATCGAGCACGCGAGCGAGGCCGGCGTGACGGCGAAGGTCGACCTCGAGATCGCCCCTGGCCAGCGCAGGCGCCGCCCTCGCCTGCTCTGCCGCCCTCGCCTGCTCCGCCGACCTCGCCTGCTCCGTTTCCGGAGCGGCGCCGGGGCGGCCTCGCCCTCCGCACGCGATCCCGAGCGACGTCAGGACGAGCAGCGCGGAACGAAGCGACACCAGGGGCCATCTTGCCGGCATCGTCCGCGGAGGTCCATCCGTCAGGGCCCGAACGCCTGATCGAAGGCGAAGTAGAAGCCGAACGGATCGACGGGCAACGGGCTCCCGGTCTCGGGGAACGGGCCGCGCTTCAGCGGGAAGGCGACGTCGACGCGGAAGACGTTGCGGTTGACCTGCGGGAAGAGCGCGCGGAGCCCGAAGCCGACGGACTGCTTCGCGCGGAGCATGTCGAAGCCGTTCGCGGCGTCGCCGGCGTCGAAGAACGCGACCCCGGCGAGCTGCGCCTTCAAGATCTCGACCGACCGCGACCGGTACTCGAGGTTGAAGAAGACGGTGTCCTTGCCGAAGAAGAACGACGTCGGGTACCCACGGAGCCGGTCGTCGCCGCCGATGAACGTCCGCGAGTTCAGGTAGTTCTTGTAGCGGTTGCTGAACGACGTGTTCATCACGATGCGGCCGGCGCCGAAGATGCGCGGCGTGACGGCGCCGAACGCGCCGCCGATCGATCCGTCGGTGATGATCCCGTCCTGGTTCTCGGCGAAGGTGCTGATGCTGGCGCCCGCGAGGCCGTCACCGAGCGCGACGGCGTAGCCGGCCTTGGCGCTGACGCCGATGAAGTCGCGCGAGGAGCCGAGCGCGCGCGCCACCGGGTAGATCGAGGCGGAGATGTCGTGGCCGAGCCGGAAGTCCTCCTGGAGCGCGAGCGTGTTGATGTCGAGCGTGCGAAGGAAATCGGTGCGGAAGGTGCGCCACCCGAGCGCCGGGTACACGCGCGACTCGCTGGTCGGCAGCGCGCGGCGCCGGAAGTCCGCGACCGCCTCCGGGTTGAACGCCGACAGGTCGAACGTGTCGTACGACGCGGTCGCCGCGTTGACGGTGAGCGCGAAGTTGTTCTTCAGGCCCCAGCCGAACGAGCGCGTCACGCCCGCCGACGCCGAGAACGAGCGCGTCCGGTACTCGAACGGGATGAAGTCGCGCTCCGGCGTCCTCCGCGAGTCGAAGAGGAAGACCGACGCGTTCGAGTAGCGGCGCGCGACGCCGACGGTGTAGCCGACGTCCGCGTCCCACGCCCAGTCGGTGCGCGTCGAGTACAGCCCCTGGCCGACGCTCGCGCCGACGCTCGATCCCTCCGGCTCGAGGCGCCGCCGGTTGACGAAGATCGCGGCGGTCGCGCCTGCGCCGATCCACGAGTAGCCGAAGCGCGGGATCTTGTAGCCGAGCCCGACGGTGAACGTCTCCGGCTGCATCTGGAAGCGCGTCTGCGCCGTGTGATGAAGACCGAGGAAGTTCGTCTCCTGCGGGACGATGACGAGGTTCTCGACGCCCCCCGGCGTCACCGCGATGTCGAACGAGAGGCGGAGGCTCCAGATGTCCTTCGTGATGACCAGGAGATCGACCTCGCCCGGCTCCTTCGACCGGACCGGCACGATGACGATGAGCGAGACCTGCATCGGCATCCGCGCGCGCATGTTGCGCGCGGTCTCGTCGATCATGACCTGGAGGTACTCGTCCCCTTCGCGGAGCAGCAGCTCGCGCCGGATGATGTAGTCCTTCGACAGGACGTGAAGCCAGTTGAGCATCGGCTTCGTCAGGTACTTTCCGACCGGCGAGACGATCGGCACCTTCTTCAGCAGCTCGGGCCCCGGATCGCGCGGCTCGAGGACCTCGAGCCGCACCGTGTCGATGCGCCCGATCCGCTTGCCCTCGGGGGAGCGGTCGACGACGAGCCCGCGCTCGGCGAGGGCGGCCTGGATCGCCTCGCGCTCGTAGGGCGAGTACTCGGTCGCCTGCGACGTCGGCTTCTGGGCTCCCGCGGGGAGCGGCGCGAGCAAACCCGCCGCACACGCGAGGATCGAAACGACGAACGGTCCGCCGCGCACGCGGGCCATCGTAGTACCGCGTACCCCGAAAGTCCGTAACGCTTTCAGCCCCATCCACCCGCGCAAGCGCCTCGCTCCGCAGCCGCAGCGCGGGTGCTGCGCGCTCGTCGCGCCTCGGCCAGCCTCTCCGCACGGGCGCCCGGCATGACCGGACCGGTTCGCTCCGCGCCGCCAGGGGCGCGGCGTCCGCGCCCCGGACTGGCGCTCGCCGGACGTCTTTCCCTGTCTTTCGGGAGACTCGAGGGAGATTGTCCTGTCGACCGGACAACTTGTAGCGTCTCCCCTCGATGAAGTCTGTCTACGCTCTGGTCGCCACGGGCATCGTCGCCTCCGTCCTCGTCGTCTCCGCGTGCGCGGAGTCGGCGTCCGAGATCCCGCCGGGCCCGGGAGGGAGCGGCGCGGGGGACGATAGGCAGGAGGGCTCGAGCTCCACGCTCCCGCCTCCGTCGAACCCCGGCCCGACCGAGTCGGGGACGAGCACGTCGAGCTCCTCCAGCAGCTCTGGCAGCTCGGGCTCGACGTCGAGCAGCAGCTCCAGCAGCTCGAGCTCCAGCAGCTCGGGCGGCGGCAGCGCTCCGGCGTGCAGCTGGGCAGGCGACATCCAGAAGATGCTCTCGAAGATTAGCGAGATCCAGGCGCAGGCGCCTTGCGACGCGACCTGCAACCCCGCCACCCACTGCTGCTTCGACCTGCTCGGCGGCGGCGGCGGCGGCCTGCCGATCGACGCTGGCATCCCGGGCGGCGGCGGCATGGGCGGCAGCTGCGTATCGAACTGAGACTCGAGCCGAACGACGCGCCCGAGGGCCGCGCCGTCAGCGCCCGGCGGTGATCGTCGCGATCACCCCGTATCGAACTGAGACTCGAGCCGAACGACGCGCTCGAGAGCCGGACCGTCAGCGCCCGGCGGTGATCGTCGCGATCACCCCAAAGTGATCGGTCGGAAACGTCCCGTCGACGGGCTGGTCGAAGCACACGCGCGCCTCGATCGGCTCGCCCCGTTGCGCGTCGTCCGGCCCGCGGACCAACACGTAGTCGATCCGGCGCTCCGGCTCGCGCATCGGCTCGGCGAACGGGTTCCGCTTCGAGAACGTCGCCCCGGCGGAGCCGTCGCCGGCCACCGCGAAGGCGTCCGCGAAGTAGACGTACGGCCCGCCGAGCCCGGTGAGGCCCTTCATGTAGCGGATCTCGTCCGACTCCGGCTCCGCGTTGAAGTCGCCGACGACCACCGGGGGGAAGCCGCCGTCGACGGGCGCGAGCCGCGCCACGATCTCCGCGATCGCCTTCACCTGGAGGCACCGCACGTGACCGTGGTGAAACTTCCAGTTGAGGTGCGTGCAGAAGAACGGGACCTTCCCGAACGGCGCGTCGAGCTCCGCGAAGACGAGCGAGCGATCTTCGTCGGAGCCGCCGTTCGGCAGGGGGAAGACCTCCGA
>JAHBWA010000090.1 GCA_019637195.1 Labilithrix sp.
AGGTCCGGCCCGTCGGCGCGAACCAGGAGATCCCCTTCGACGCGCGGATCGTGGCGGCGACGAACCGGAACCTCGAAGACGAGGTCTACGAGAAGCGTTTCCGCGAGGACCTCTACTACCGCATCAACGTCGTGAAGATCGACGTGCCGCCGCTTCGCGAGCGCGGGGGCGACGTGCTTCACCTCGCGCAGCACTTCCTCAAGCAGTTCGCCGAGCGCAACGCGAAGCCGTCCCTCGAGCTGTCGACCACCGGCGCCGAGAAGCTGATGGCCTACAACTGGCCGGGCAACGTCCGCGAGCTCGAGAACTGCATGGAGCACGCGGTCGCCTTGGCGCGCTTCGATCAGATCACGGTCGAGGACCTCCCCGAGAAGATCCGCGCCTACCGCGCCGAGCGCTTCGTCGTCGCGGCCAACGATCCGACCGAGATCGTCACGATGGACGAGCTCGAGCGCCGGTACATCCTGCGCGTGCTCTCGCTCGTGGGCGGGAACAAGTCGCGCGCCGCGCAGGTGCTCGGCTTCGATCGGCGGACGCTCTACCGGAAGCTCGAGCGCTACGGCGCGGCCGCGGGCGGCGAGGCAGCGAAGGCCGACGCCGACCTCCCGCCGTCCTGACACGTCACCGCTCCGCGCGCCTCTTCGAGGCGGCGGCCTTCTTCGTCGAGGCGGCGGCCTTCTTCGTCGAGGCGGCGGCCTTCTTCGTCGAGGCGGCGGCCTTCTTCGTCGAGGCGGCGGCCTTCTTCGTCGAGGCGGCGGCCGTTACCTCGCCCGGGGCGCGCAGGGTGCGGACGCGCTTCAGCACGCTCGTGAGGGCGTCGAGGTCGACGTCGGCCAGCCGCTTGAAGCGAATGCACGACTTGCCGACATCGGCCTTCCCCAGCCGACCCTTCCACTGCTCGGCGAGCCAGCCGCCGGCGTCGACGCACGCGACGTAGAGGCTGATCCCGGACGCGCTGCTGGCGAGGCCGACGCGGCACGACTCCCCCTCGCGACCGCTGTCGTAGCGGTACCGGTACTTGCCGTAGCCGATCACCTTGCCGGCGACGTACGGAGGGAGCGACGGCGCGCAGGTCAGGATGAGCCGGTGAAGCGCCGCGAGGTCGGAGCGCTTCGGCTCCGGCGTCGCAGCGATGTACTCGTCGGGGGTCACGTAGGTGACGCTACCAGACCGCGCGCGCGTGGGGTCAGACCCGAGCGTCGGGTCAGACGCGCGCGTGGGGTCACCCGGCGCGTGCGGCCACAGCCCGGCGTGCGCGGCCGGGTTGCTTCAGCGACCGGAGGAGGACGTCGACGCGCCGCCGTCGTCCTTCGGAGGGGAGGGCGTCTGCTCCAGCCCGGGAGGGCTCGTATCGAGCTCCGCCAGCGCCTGGAGGATGCGGGCGCGCCATTGCTCTCGCTCGGTGGTCTCGGTGGTGGAGGAGATCATCGCGCGGCGGGTTGCAGGTTCGATGCCGCTGCGTCCCGCCGGTCGTCCGCGGCGGTACGGCCGCTGCAGCTGCGTCGTCCATGAATCGCCGCCTGCCGCTCGGCCGCTGGTTCGGGGTCGAAGTCCTCGTCGATTGGAGCTGGATCGTCACCTTCGTCCTGGCGACCTGGACGCTGGTGTCGCTCAACCGACGACTGTTGCCGGAGCTCGATACGGCCGCGCTCGCGCTCGCCTCCACGGCGGCCGCCGCGGGGCTCTTCGCCTCGCTTGGGGCGCACGAGCTCGTTCGCGTCTTCGCGTTGCGGCGCAGCGGGGTGCCGGTGCGACGGCTCACCCTGTTCGTCCTCGGCGGCGTCACCGACGTCGAGCGCCGGCCTGCGTCGCCGAGGAGCGAGGTGCTGGGGGCCCTGGTCGCACCCGCCGCGAGCCTCGGGATCGCGCTGGTGCTCGCCTGTGGAGTGGCCATCGCCAGCGCGCCCTTGCCGCGCGGCCTGGACGATCTCGACCGCCTCGGCGCGCCGGGCGTGGTCCTGCTCGAGGTCGCTGCCGCGAGCGTCGTCGTCGCCGTCGTGAACCTCTTGCCCGCCTATCCGCTCGATGGCGGACGGATCCTCCGCGCCGTTGTCTGGAGGGCGACGTCCGACGTCGATCGCGCGACGCGTTTCGCGGCGTGGTCGGGCCAGGTGGTGGGGTGGACGCTCGCCCTCGTCGGGATCGCGACGGCGATCGCCAGCACCCGCGGGGTCGGCCTCGGGATCGGCGCCTGGACGGCGTTCGTCGGCTGGTTCATCGCGTCTGCCGCCGCGCAGGGATACGAAGGCGTGATCGCGCAGCGGCGGGCCGCCACGCCGCGGAGCGCGCGGTGACGCCGCGGATCACGCCAGCGGGAACGTGATGCGGACGGCGGCGCCCCGGACCCCGCGCCGGCCCGGCGGCAGCGTGCTGGTCTCGACCGTGAGCGCCCCGCCGTGCGCGGCGAGGACCTCGTTGGCCATCGAGAGCGACAGGCCCAGCCCGCGCGTCGTCGACCCGGGGGTGAAGCGCTGGCCGAGCGTCGCGAGCACCTGGGGCGGCAGCCCCGGACCGTCGTCTTGGACGCGCACGGACACGTTGCCGCCGGCGTGCTCCACGTCGACCGCGACCCGCGAGCTGGCGAGCCTGAGGGCGTTTCCGATCACCTCGCGGAGCGCCGAGCCGAGCACGCGGCGGTCGACGTCCGCGACCAGCTTCGTGTCGGGGACCTCGCACGACGTGACGACGTCCCGTCGACCGTCGATCGCGACCGCTTGCCCGAGTGCGTCCTTCACGAGGCTCCGTACGTCTTCGAGCGTCCGATCCGGCGTGAAGGCGGCGGCCTCGAGGTCGGCGGCCAGCGCCAGCTGCTCCGAGAGGCGAAGGAGTCGCCGGAGCCCGCGTCGCGCCATCGCCACGAGCTCGGGCCTCGCGCTCTCGTTCGCGAGCTCCTCGAGCACCGTCATCGTGACCCCCGTCGGCGACGCGATGTCGTGCGCCACGCGCCGGAGAAACTGCGTCCTCATGTGCGCCGAGCGGGCCGCTTCGTCCACCGCACCTGCCGCGTCGGGCGGGCTCGGCGCGCTCTTGTCGGCGTGCCTGTCGGCGACGGTCAGGGAGACCGGATGGTCGAGGGTCTCGAAGAGCGGCTGGACGGTCATGCTGTCCTGTCGGGGTGGATTGCCGAGGTTGACAACGCGCGCGCGCGGTGGGCGGTGGGCAGAGAGAGACTGAAAGCACGTTTCGATCCAGGCGAGCGCGCCGCGGAATTTCCTCGCGGCGCGCGTTCGCGCGTAGCAGAAGGCACCAGGTGGGGCGGGCGCGGCGCGCAGGTCTTTCTCGCGCCGGCGCGAGAAAGGTGCCCTCGCGCGTGGCACGAGACCCGCAGTGCTCGCGCGGGAGTGGACGTGCGGCTCTCGACGAGGGGCGCGCGGCCTCGAGGAGGACGACGACCAATGGTGAGAGAGGCAAGGCGGACGCGTAGCAAGCTGCGCGTGGCCCGTGGGAGGTGGCGCCGCGCGACGTCGTCTCCGCCCGGAGCACCACCCCGGGGCGAACGTCGAGCGGCGGCGGGTCGAACCACACGCGGAGAGACGCCCGCAGAGATGACCACGCGGCGCGACCCTGGCAAGCTCCCCGACGCCGCGCGCGCGATGGTCTCGGCCTGCGACGCCGCGGCAGCGGGCTTCGATCTCTGCGCCCGCCGCACCGACGACGAGACGATCGCCGTTGCCGCGCGGAGCGCGGCGGCGTGTGTCCGGGCGCTCGCCGGCGCGACGGTCTCGGCGGCGCGGGGCCTCGGCATCGACGCCCGGCCGCGCGTGCGGACGTGTGACCGGCTGCGGTGGGAGTGGCTGGCGTCGACGGCGATGGTCGTGGACGGGAGCGCCGACGGCCGCCTCCTCGACGAGTGCGCCCGCGTCCTCGCGGACGTCGACGCGTCGGCGGCCGTCGCTCTCGGGGAGGAGCTCGCCGCTCGCCTTCGCCTGGCCTCGGCGGAGGCGTACTCGCTCGCGTCCGCCGTCGCCCAGCGGCGCCGGGGGCTCGCGCTCGCGTTCGCCGCCGTCTGAACGCTGCGTCTCGGCCGCAAGCGGGCCATGCTTGAGGCAGATGCGCGTCCGGTGTGGCGATCTTGTGCGACATCGAGGAAGGGCGACCGCATTTTCCCAAGATTGCGGAGGCCTCGGCCCAGTCATGCCGCGGTGTGAGGCTTGCATACGCACCGCCCTCTCGGGGTTGCCCCGATGGAGGTCACGTGGCGGAAACCGAGGATCTTTCTTCGCGCGAATCACGCAGCAAGCGACGAGGTGCCCGCGCGGCCGGCGCGAAGACGGCGCCGTCGCCCGCCAGGGGCAACGGCGCGCACGCGAGCGAGACGGAGGTCCTCGTCGGCGCGCTGGAGGCGCTGCATCGCGGTGACTTTGCCCAGCGGCTTCGCCCGCGCGACGGCGTCTCGCGGGAGGCCCTCGACGCCTTCAACGCCCTCGCCGAGCGCCTCGAGCACCAGTCCCTCGAGCTCGCGCGCGTCGCGCGCGTCGTCGGCCGCGACGGCGAGATGGGCGAGCGCCTCCGTATGGAGGGGCTTCGCGGCGGTTGGGAGACCATCGGCGACTCGTTCAACACCGTGATCGGCGACCTCGTGCGTCCGACCACCGAGATCGCGCGCGTCATCGTGCAGGTCGCCGAGGGCGATCTCTCGCAGAAGATGGATCTCGAGATCGACGGCAAGCCGATCCGCGGGGAGTTCCTTCGCATCGGCATGACCGTCAACCGGATGGTCGATCAGCTGCGCGCCTTCGCCAGCGAGGTCACGCGCGTCGCCCGGGAGGTCGGGACGGAGGGGAAGCTCGGAGGACAGGCCGACGTGCCCGGCGCAGCCGGCACGTGGAAGGACCTCACCGACAACGTCAACTCGATGGCGTCGAACCTGACGACGCAGGTGCGCGGCATCGCGGGCGTCGTCACCGCGGTCGCCAACGGCGACCTCTCGAAGAAGCTCGTAGTGGAGACCCAGGGTGAGATCCTCGAGCTGAAGAACACCGTCAACACGATGGTCGATCAGCTCTCGTCGTTCGCGCGCGAGGTGACGCGCGTCGCGACCGAGGTCGGCACCGAGGGGAAGCTCGGCGGGCAGGCGACGGTGCGCGGCGCCAGCGGCACGTGGAAAGACCTCACCGAGAGCGTCAACGATCTCGCCGGCAACCTCACGGTTCAGCTCCGCGACGTCAGCAAGGTCGCGACCGCGATCGCGTCCGGCGACCTCGGACAGAAGATCAGCGTCGACGTCCAGGGCGAGATGCTGCAGATCAAGAACGTCATCAACGGCATGGTCGACTCGCTCTCGACCTTCGCCGCGGAGGTGACCCGCGTCGCCCGCGAGGTCGGCAGCGAAGGCAAGCTCGGCGGGCAGGCCAACGTGCCCGGCGTCGGCGGCACCTGGCGCGATCTCACCGACGGCGTCAACAGCATGGCCTCGAACCTCACGGGGCAAGTGCGCAACATCGCGCTCGTCACGACGGCGGTCGCCAACGGCGACCTCACGCAAAAGATCACCGTCGACGTGAAGGGCGAGATGCTCGAGATGAAGAACACCATCAACACGATGGTGGACCAGCTCCGGAGCTTCGCCGCGGAGGTCACGCGCGTCGCGCGCGAGGTCGGCAGCGAGGGCAAGCTCGGCGGCCAGGCGTTCGTCCCCGGGGTCGCGGGGACGTGGAAGGACCTGACCGACAACGTCAACGGGATGGCGTCGAACCTCACGACGCAGGTGCGCGGCATCGCGAAGGTCGTCACCGCGGTCGCGAAGGGAGACCTGTCGAAGCGGCTGGTCGTCGACGCGAAGGGCGAGATCGCCGAGCTCGCCGAGACGATCAACGACATGACGCTGACCCTCGGCATCTTCGCCGACCAGGTCACGACCGTCGCGCGCGAGGTCGGCAGCGAGGGCAAGCTCGGGGGCCAGGCGCGCGTCCCCGGGGTCGCCGGGACGTGGAAGGACCTGACCGACAACGTCAACGGGATGGCGTCGAACCTGACGACGCAGGTGCGCGGCATCGTCAAGCTCGTCACCGCGGTCGCCGACGGCGACCTCTCGCAGAAGTTCACGATGGACGCGCAGGGCGAGATCGCCGCGCTCGCCGACACGCTGAACCGGATGACCGACACGCTCCGCGCGTTCGGCAGCGAGGTCACGCGCGTCGCGCGCGAGGTCGGCACGGACGGGAAGCTGGGCGGCCAGGCGAAGGTCCCCGGCGCGCGGGGCACGTGGCGCGACCTCGTCGACAACACGAACCAGCTCGCCGACAACCTGACGAACCAGATCCGCGCGATGGCGGAGGTCGCCACGGCCATCACCGAGGGCGACCTCACGCGGAGCATCACCGTCGAGGCGCAGGGCGAGGTCGCGCAGCTCAAGGAGCGCGTGAACCAGATGATCGCGAACCTGCGCGAGACGACGCAGAAGAACCGCGAGCAGGACTGGCTGAAGTCGAACCTGGCCCGGTTCGGCGGCCTCATGCAGGGCCAGAAGAGCCTCGAGTCGGTCAGCCGCCTCATCATGAGCGAGCTCACGCCCCTCGTTCAGGCGTCGCACGGGGCCTTCTTCGTGATCGACGACGTCGAAGGGGCGAAGACGCTGAGGCTCCTCGCCTCCTACGCGTACCGCGAGCGCAAGCACGTCGCGAACCGCTTTCGACTCGGCGAGGGGCTCGTGGGTCAGGCGGCGCTCGAGAAGAAGACCATCGTCCTCACGAAGGTGCCGGGCGACTACATCGAGATCAGCTCCGGCCTGGGCGAGGCGCCGCCGCTCACCATCATCGTCATCCCCATCTTGTTCGAGGACGAGGTGCGCGCGGTCGTCGAGCTCGCGAGCTTCGACACGTTCGGCGCCATTCACCGCATCTTCCTCGAGCAGCTGTCCGAGACCATCGGCGTCGTGCTCAACATGATCGGCGCGAGCACGCGCACCGAGGAGTTGCTCGAGCAGTCTCAGTCGCTCGCGCACGAGCTCCAGGAGCAGTCGCGCGAGCTCCAGGCGCAGCAGGAACAGCTGAAGCGCTCGAACCAGGAGCTCGAGCAGCAAGCACACACGCTGCGCGCCTCCGAGGAGATGCTGCGCGAGCAGCAGGAGGAGCTCCAGCAGGTCAACGAGGAGCTCGAGGAGAAGGCCTCGCTGCTCGTGGAGCAGAACCGCGCCGTCGAGCAGAAGAACCGCGAGGTCGAGCAAGCGCGGCAGGCGGTCGAGGAGAAGGCGTCGCAGCTGACGCTCTCGTCGAAGTACAAGAGCGAGTTCCTCGCGAACATGAGCCACGAGCTGCGGACGCCGCTCAACAGCCTGCTCATCCTCGCGAGGATGCTCTCCGACAACAAGGACGCGAACCTCACGCCGAAGCAGGTGGAGTACGCGAAGACCATCCACTCCGCCGGCTCCGACCTCCTCGATCTGATCAACGAGGTCCTCGACTTGTCGAAGGTGGAGGCCGGCAAGATCGAGATCTACGCGGCGGACGTGGCGGTCTCCGAGGTCGTCCGGCAGATCGAGCAGACGTTCCGGCCGCTCGCGTCGCAGAAGAAGCTGAGCTTCTCCGTCGACGTCGAGCGCGAGGTGCCGGTCACGCTCGTGAGCGACGCCCAGCGGCTGGTCCAGGTGCTCCGGAACCTCCTCGGCAACGCGTTCAAGTTCACCGATGACGGCAGCGTCCGTCTCCGCGTGCACCTCCCGAGCGCGAAGACGCCGTTCGCGAGCGCGGAGCTCGCCGCCGATCCGGGCCACGTCGTCGCGTTCTCGGTGATCGACACCGGGATGGGGATCGCCGAGGACAAGCAGCAGCTCATCTTCGAGGCGTTCCAGCAGGCGGACGGCACGACCAGCCGGCGGTACGGTGGCACGGGGCTCGGGCTCTCGATCAGCCGGGAGCTGTCGCGCCTGCTGGGCGGCGAGGTCAGGGTCGAGAGCGAGCTCGGGAAGGGCAGCACGTTCACGCTCTATCTGCCGTTCGCATACCGGTCGCCCAGCGGGGTCGCGCGGGACGCCGAGATCGCGCCGGAGGAGCCGATCGCGCCGCTCCCGCCCGGCGAGGTCGAGGACGACCGCGACAGCTTGACGCCGAACGACCGCGTCGTGCTCATCGTCGAGGACGACGCGTCCTTCTCGGCGACGCTGCTCGCGATGGCGCGCGACCACGGCTTCAAGGGCGTGGTCGCGCTCCGCGGCGACACGGGGCTGGCGCTCGCGCGGCGCCTGCTACCGAGCGCGATCCTGCTCGACCTGCAGCTCCCGCAGATCGACGGGCTCCGCATCCTCGAGCACCTGAAGGCGCACCCGCAGACCAGGCACATCCCGGTGCACATCCTCTCCGGCGGCGACAAGAAGCACGAGGGCCTCAGCCTCGGCGCGGTCGCCTACGTGGAGAAGCCGGTGAGCAAGGACGCGCTCGATCGGACGTTCGCCGACATCGAGGGCTTCCTCCAGCGCAAGGCGTCGAAGCTGCTGATCGTCGAGGACGACGAGCGCGAGCGGATGAGCATGGTGGAGCTCATCGGCAGCGACGACGTCGAGACCACCGCCGTCGGCTCGGTGGAGGAGGCGTTCGCCGCGCTCGAGGGCGGTCACTTCGACTGCATGGTGCTCGATCTCACGCTGAAGGGGCACGGGCAAGGCGGCGACGCCGCGGCGGCCCCCACGGCGTCCGGCTTCGAGCTGCTCGAGCGGATGGCGACGAAGCCGGAGCTCCGCGCCCTCCCGGTCATCGTGTACACCGGCCGCGAGCTTTCGCCGCAGGAGGAGACGCGCCTCAAGCGGTTCGCGCGCTCGATCATCCTGAAGGACGCCCGCTCACCCGAGCGGCTGCTCGCCGAGACGACGCTCTTCCTCCACCGCGTGGAGGCCGAGCTCCCGCAGCCGAAGCGGCGCATGCTGCAGGACGCCGCGGGACCGGCGTCGGTCTTCCGCGGCAAGCAGGTGCTCATCGTCGACGACGACGTGAGGAACATCTACGCGCTCTCCTCGGTCCTCGAGGAGGCCGGGATGAACGTCGTCTTCGCCGAGAACGGTCGAGCGGGCATCGAGGCGCTCGAGGCGAACCCGGGGATCAGCATCGTCCTGATGGACGTGATGATGCCCGAGATGGATGGCTACGAGACGATGCGCCGGATCCGGCAGATGCCAGAGCACAAGGCGCTCCCGGTGCTCGCGCTGACCGCGAAGGCGATGAAGGGCGATCGCGAGAAGTGCCTCGCCGCCGGCGCGAGCGACTACGTCACCAAGCCCGTCGACCCCGACCAGCTCCTCTCCCTCATGAGGGTCTGGCTCTACTCCCATCACCCGTGAAGGTCGGACCAGGCAAGGGATCATGAGCTCCAGGAGCGGCACCTACGGACGCGTCGTGCTGCCCGCTGCGGGCGAGGAGCGGGAGGTCTCGCTCGCCGGCGCGCCGCCCGAGGGGGGGCCGCCGGCCGGGCCGGTCGCCGCGGAGCAGCAAGAGGCCGCGTCGATGGAGCCGGACGGCGCCGGGCGGATCAGCCGGACGGTGGTGACCGGCGAGGAGACCGCGCCGTTCGCGGGCGTGTCGCCGCTCGAGCGCCTCGAGATGGAGCTCCTGCTCGAGGC
Organism: Labilithrix sp.; assembly: GCA_019637195.1. Classification (GTDB taxonomy): domain Bacteria; phylum Myxococcota_A; class Polyangia; order Polyangiales; family Polyangiaceae; genus Labilithrix. Next base: position 9,548 of record JAHBWA010000090.1, read on the forward strand.
GATTTTCCGCCACTACGGCTATGACTTCCGGCAGTACGCGCCGTCGTCGCTCCGCCGTCGCCTGAACAAGCGGCTCGAGGCCGAGGGGCTCTCGACCTTCTCGGCGCTCCAAGATCGCGTGCTCCACGACGCCGCGGCGATGGAGGCGCTCTTGCGTGACATGTCCGTCAACGTGACGGGCATGTTCCGCGATCCCACGTTCTTCCGCGCGCTCCGCGAGAAGGTGGTGCCGATGCTCCGGACCTACCCGTCCGTGCGCGTCTGGCACGCGGGCTGCGCCTCCGGCGAGGAGGTCTACGCGATGGCGATCCTGCTCGAGGAGGAGGGCCTCTACGAGCGCTCGCGCCTCTACGCGACGGACATGAACGCCGAGGCGCTCGAGCGCGCCCGCAGCGGGATCTTCCCGATCGCGCGGATGCGCGAGTACACGACGAACTACCAGCAGGCCGGCGGTACGCGCTCGTTCAGCGAGTACTACACGGCGAGCTACGGCGCCGCGCTCTTCCACGCGCGGCTGCGCGAGAACGTGCTCTTCGCGCAGCACAACCTCGCCACCGACACGTCGTTCAGCGAGTTCAACGTGATCCTTTGCCGGAACGTCCTCATCTACTTCGACCGGAACCTGAAGGCGCGCACGCTGCGCCTCTTCGGCGACAGCCTCTCGCCGTCCGGGTTCCTCTGCCTCGGCCGGCGCGAGTCGCTCCGGTTCACGAACGTCGAGGGTGAGTTCGAGGAGCTCGACGCCAAGGAGCGGATCTATCGGCGGAGCAGCTTGCCGCGTCCCTCGCAGGGGCACGGGGGACAGGCGGCGCCGCCGCGCGGCGAGGCCGGGAAGGGGACGCGCCGATGAGGCCGAGCGTCGTCGTCATGGGCACGTCGGCTGGAGGGCTCCGCGCGCTGGAGCGGGTCCTCGGCGGGCTGCCGCCGGTCTTCTCGATCCCGATCGTCGCCGTGCAGCATCGCTCGCGCGAATCCGAGCTCTTCGCGAGCGTCATGCAGACGCTGGTCGCCTTGCCGGTGCGCGAGGCCGAGGACAAGGAGGAGCTCGTCGCCCCGGGCGTCTACCTCGCGCCGCCCGACTATCACCTCCTCCTCGAGCCGGGAGGGAGGCTCGCCCTCTCCACCGACGAGCCCGTCAGCTTCAGCCGACCGTCGATCGACGTGCTCTTCGAGTCCGCGGCCGACGCCTACGGCCCAGGCGTCCTCGGGGTCCTCTTGACCGGGGCGAACCACGACGGGGCCCGCGGCCTCGTGCGGATCCGCGCGGCCGGCGGCTTCTCCATCGTCCAGGATCCGACGACGGCGGAGAGCCCGGAGATGCCGACCGCCGCGATCGCCGTCGGCGCGGCGGATCGGGTGATCGCGCTCGGGGAGATCGCGGGCGAGCTCGTGCAGAGGAGCAACGGATGACTCCGACGACGACGCCGACGCCGCCTGGGTGCGAGGAGAGCCCGGTCTGCAACATCCTCATCGTGGACGACGAGGCGTCGAACCTCCTCGCCCTCGAAGCGATCCTGGAGCCGCTCGGTCAGCGCGTGGTCCGCGCGGGCTCGGGCGTCGAGGCGCTCCGGCACGCGCTCAAGATGGAGTTCTGCGTCGTCCTGCTCGACGTGCAGATGCCGGAGATGGACGGCATCGAGACGGCGGAGCTGCTCCGCAAGCGTCCGAAGACCCGCGATCTGCCGGTGATCTTCCTCACGGCGATCAGCAAGGACGAGAGCTACGTCGCGCGGGGGTACGAGGCCGGCGCGGTCGACTACCTCTTCAAGCCGTTCGATCCCGACGCGCTCCGCACCAAGGTCGCTACGTTCGTCGAGCTCGGCAAGAAGAACGCGCGCATCCGCGCGCAGCACGAGGCGCTGCGCGTCGGGAGCGAGCGCGCGCTCGCGGATCTGAAGGAGTCGAGCGAGCGGCGCTACCAGGACCTCGCCGATTCGATGCCGCAGGTCGTGTGGACCGCCGACGCCGCGGGCAACATCACCTACCACAACGAGCGCTGGGCGGAGTTCGTGCGGGCCTCCGCGTCGAGCGACGGCCCCGCGAGCCCGCGTGACGGCGCCGGTCAGAGGGTGCCGCCGTCGGTCCCTGGCGCGGCGGAGTTCGCCGCGATCGCGCACCCCGCCGATCTCGTGTCGTTCGCCTCGGGCTGGAGCAGCGCCGTGAAGGTGGGCGTCGCGTGGGAGGCGGAGCTCCGCCTCGGCGCGCCGTCGTGTGGCTACCGCTTCCACATCGTGCGCGCCGTGCCGCGCCACGACGACCAGGGGACGGTGATCGCCTGGGTCGGCACCGCGACGGACATCGACGCGCGCGTCCGCGCCGACCGCGCGCTGCAGATGCTCGCCGACGCCAGTCAACGGCTGAATCGGTCGCTCGGGCCCGGCGCGACCAAGCCCGACGCGAGCGCGACGCCGACGCGGGATCTCGAGCTGGTCCTCGCGAGCGCGCTGCCGATCCTCGGCGACGCCGCGCTCCTCGACGTCCAGGGCAGCGAGCTCGGCAACGGTGAGGGCTCCGCGAACGGCGGGATCCCCGGCGAGCGCCTCCGCGTGGCCGTCGAGGGGGTCGATCCCGGGCGCCTCGCCGATCCGCGCTTCGATCTCGGTCCCGCGACCGTCGGCTACTCGGGGCGAGCCGAGGTCTTCCTCGACGTCGAGGAAGAGGCGCGCGGGCTCGCGGCGCGCGGCGAGGCCAAGGCCTCCGGCCGCGGCGCCGAGCACCTGCGCTTCCTCGGCGAGCTCGGCGTGAGCGCGTACATCTGCGTCCCGCTGGTGAGCCGCGATCGCACGATCGGCACGCTCACGTTCGTCAGGCTGTCGGAGCGCGACCGATTCGAAGACGCCGACGTCGATCTGGCCGGCGATCTCGCGCGGCGGATCGCGGTCGCGATCGACAACGCGCGCCTCCACGCGACGACGGAGAAGCGCCGCGAGGACCTCGAGCTCGCCAACAAGAGCAAGGACGTCTTCCTGGCGACGCTCTCGCACGAGCTGCGCACGCCGCTCAACGCCATCGTCGGCTGGACCGACATGATGAAGAAGGGCTCGCTCGAGGGCGACGAGCTCGCGCGCGCCATCGAGACGATCGATCGCAACGCGCACGCGCTCTCCGGGCTCGTCGCCGACCTCCTCGACGTCTCCCGCATCGTCACCGGGACGCTGAAGCTCGAGTCGAAGTACGTCTCGCTCGGCGCGATCGTCGAGGCGGCGGTGATGGCGGCGCGCCCGCAGAGCGCGAAGAAGGAGATCTCGCTCGAGCTCGGGATCGAGCAAGCGGGCGGGGTCCTCGGCGATCCGGATCGGCTCCGCCAGGTGGTCGCGAACCTCCTCTCGAACGCCATCAAGTTCACGCCGCGCGGGGGGACGGTCTCCGTTCGGCTCGCGGGTGACGGCGAGCGGGTCCGCTTGACCGTCTCCGACACGGGTGACGGGATCGCGCCCGAGTTCCTCCCTCACGTGTTCGAGCGCTTCCGTCAGGAGCCGACGGACGCCGGCGGGACGGCGCGGCAGCCGCGCGCGAACCAGGCCGGGCTCGGGCTCGGCCTCGCGATCGTCAAGCACCTCGTCGATCAGCACGGCGGCGCGACCACGGCCGAGAGCGAGGGGCACGGCAAGGGCGCGTCGTTCTCGATCGAGCTGCCCGTCGTCGCCGAGCCTGCGGCGGAGCGCGATCAGGAGGCGGCCTCGCTGCCCCCGACGGGCGAGCCCGATCTCTCGGGTGTGCACGTGCTGATCGTCGAGGACGATCCCGACGGCAACGAGCTCGTGTGCGCGATCCTCGAACGCTACGGGGCCCGCGTGACGTCCGCGATGACCGCCGCCGCCGCGCTGGACGCGCTCGACGGCGCGCGCCCGCAGATCCTCGTGTCCGACATCGGCTTGCCCGACATGGACGGGATGGAGCTCATCAAGAACGTGCGCTCGCGCAAGGACGACGGCGCCATTCCGGCGGTCGCCCTGACGGCGTACGCTTCGCGGCAGGACGCGATGAAGGCGATCGCCGCGGGCTTCGACGCGCACGTCGCGAAGCCCGTGCAGCCGGCGATGCTCGGCAGCGTGGTCGTCCGCCTGCTCGCCCGCGGGGGCGCGGCGCTCGGCGAGCCGAGCCCCCCGGACGGAGCGTCGTCCTCGTCGAGCGCCGCCTGAGCCGCCGCGCGGTCTCGTCAGGACTTCGCGGGGAACGCCGCCACCATGCGCGGGCCTTCCTGGGTCGACTCCGTCAGCAGCTGGCCGCCCTGAGCGGCCACGAGCCCGCGGCCGATGAGGAACGCGAGGCCGCCGCGGCTCTCGTCGTGGGGCGCGGAGCTCATCGCCCCGCGCGGAGGGATCGCGCGGATCGTGAAGAGCACGTCGGCGTCGTGGCGCTCGACGCCGACGCGGATCCCGCCGCCGTCGCCCGTCGTCCTGAGGGCGACCGCGACGAGCTTCACGAGCGCGTCGGCGGTCCGAGCTTTGTCGACCTCGACGACCGCGTCTTCGTCGACGGCGCCCTCCTCGAGGGTCGTGCCCTTGTCGGCGCAGAGCTGCTTGGCTCGGGCGATCGCCGCGCGCGCGATCGGTCCGGCCAGCTCCTGCCGGCGCGTGAGCTCGACGCCTCCGCCCTCGACGCGGCTCGCCTCGAGGAGATCCTCGATGAGGCCCTGCATCCGCGACGACGCGCGGTCCATCCGTGTCAGCAGCGACAGCGCCCGCGTGCGATCGAAGTCGGGACCTTCCAGATCGTCGCGGAGGAGCCCGGCGCTCATCGCGAACGTGTTCAGCGGGTTCCTGAGGTCGTGGGCGACGCTGGCGAGGAGCACCTCGCGGACGCGCGTCGCGGCGCGGAGCTCCGCGCGTACCCTGGCGCAGTCGAGGGCGAGCTCCTCCAGGAGCGAGAGCGCGGTGGCCGCGGGCACGGAGCCGTCGCCGAGCTGCCCGGCGGCCTCGGCGATCGCCGTGCGGACGTCCTCGGGAGATGCGGCCGCGCGCAGGTGCGCGGCCGTCCACGTCAGCCCTTTTCCGCTCATCGCGGCAGCGAATTACCACCGCCCCGATCGCGGTGCCAGCTCTGCTGTGGCCGGCGGCGCGGTTTGTCGGAGCGCGTCTCGCTCACGAAAACAAGGCCTCGCCGGTCGCGGCGAAGTCGCCTGCGGCCCACGCGAGGAGTGACGCGACCTCACTCCTGAGGAGCGCGTACCGCATGTCCGCGGGGTGGATCGCGATGCGCGCCGGCAGCAGGCGTCGCGCGGGCCGCGCGACGCGGCACCAGGCGACGCTCGAGAGGAGGCGCGCGGGCGTGCGGCTCGCGTAGTTGAGGACGACGCTCGGGCGGGATCTCCCGCTCGCGGGGTCGTGGATGCGGAGATGGTCCTCGGTGAATCGATAGCCGCGCTCGCCGAGCAGCGGGAGGACCCAGCTCGCCATCGACCAGGCGGGCGCGACGAAGCCGGAGATCGTGAGGCCCGCGTCCCGGAGCATGCGCTCGCCGGCGTCGAGCCGCGCCACGGCTTCGTCGCGCGAGACGTCGCTGAACTCGGCCTCGCTCGCGGAGACGACCTTCTGCGCGAAGAGGTGACGCAGGCGGCTCGTGACCGCGCCAGGGCGCGCCGCGCGCGCGGCGGGATCGTCCCAGCGGCGCGAGCGGTGGTAATAGCCGTGGAGGTAGATCTCGTGTCCGTCGGCTTCGAGCGCGCGGAGTCGCTCGACGAACCGCGGATGCTCGGGGAGCGGCGCGCGCCCGTGGAAGTCGGGCACGACGAGCAGGGCGGGGCGGACGCCGGCCGCGTGCGCCATCTCGAGCGCGACGTCGATCTCGCGCTCCCACGCGGGCGAGACGTCGTGAATGGAGACGTGGACGGCCATGCGTCGGCGGTCGATCTTCGTTCGGCCCGGGCGCCTGCGCGTTCAGGTCGTGGGCGACTTCGATCCGTTGCCCCACGCGGCGCTGTTCCTCGCCTGCGCCTGCGCGGAGACGACCGCCTCGTACTCGCTCTCGAACATCACGAGCTGCTCGGTGACGATGTCGAGGTTCCTCGTGTTCATCTCGTTGTCCTCGGCCCAGGACATCTCGCTCATCTGGCGGCGGATCTCCGCGAGCTTGTCGCAGATGACGCCGAGCTTCGTGAGGTCGACCTGGGCGCGCGGCTTGTCGGCGAACGCGGTTCGGTAGTCGTCGAACAGCTTGTTCGCCGCGCCGCCGAGCTCGCCCATGATGTCCGGCATCGCCGTGGCTTGCCGGACCTTTCGGATCTCGACGAGCTCGTTCTCGTAGATCTTCAGGCGCTCCTCGACGATCGCGATGTTCTTGGAGTTGAACTCGAGGTCGAGCCCTCCGTCACGGTAGCCCACCATCCGCTCGTGGACCTTCTTGAGCGAGGAGATGATGCGCATGAGCAGCGCCGGCCGTCGCGAGATGCGCGGCTCACCCGCGAAGTGGGCCTGGTAGACCGAGAACTGGTCGTTCGCGAGCGACGCGAGGATGCTCGCGCGCTGGTCGGGGTTGCCGCTCTTCTGGGCGTTCGCGATGAGGTCGATCTCGGACTGGTACTGCGCGACGTTGTCCCGCACGACCTTGCGATCGCGCTCGAACTCCTGGTTCTTCGACTCGTCCAGCAGCGTGGTCATGCGCTTCTCGATCTGCTTCAGCTCGTCGACGAGCTCGCCGAGGAGCCCGAGATCGCGCGTCGAGCGGTCCTTGCCGGCGAAGTGCCGGGCGTAGCGGCCGAAGACGAGGTTCGCGCTGGTCGCCTCGCTCGAGAACGCCTCGAACGTGGGGCCCACCTCCTGGGCGCGCTGGATCGCCGTGCGCTCCTGGGAGTAGAGGCCGAGGTTCTGCTGCGCCGTCTCGCGGAGGCGAATCAGCTCCGGGCCCTGGGCCGCGCTCGGGATCTGGTCCACGCGCTCGAGGACGGACGACGTGCGCGCGATGATCCGGTCGAGGACGTCGAGGTCGCGCGTGAGGCGCGACTGTCCCGCGAAACCCGCCGCGTACTCGCGGTCGAGCTCTTCCAGTTCCTTGCCCAGGTTCTCGACGATCGTTGCCATGGCGTGGCTCTACCTAGCACGACGCCGCCGGGGCACGAAGGGGGCTCGGTGCTCCGGGCGTCAGGTCCCGCCGGAGGCGCGCCGCACGAGGAGCTCGGCGTAGAGAGCGACTTGGCGTTCCAGCTGCTCGCCGACGGACGGGAGGCGCGCGGCGACGCGCGCGGCGGCCGCGCGCATCTCGGCCTCGTCGCTCCGGACGCGATCGAGGAGGCGCTCGAGGGCGTCCGCGCAGGCGTCGGCGTCTCCGGCCGGGTACTGCTCACCGCTCGCCGGATCGTGCATCTCCGCGGCGCCGCCGTCGTCGGGCACGACCGGGGGCAGTCCGCAGCTCATCGCCTCGGCGATCGAGAGTCCGAACGTCTCGAAGGGGCAGCCGTGCACGAGGGCGTCTGCGCTCGCGAGGCTCCGCGCGAGCGCGGCTCGGTCCTTCGTGAAGCCGGGGAAGACGACGTCGCCGGCGACCGCGCGCGCGCGTGCGGTCATGCGCTCGCGCTCGGGGCCGTCGCCGAAGAGGACGAGCACCGCGTCGCGTCCGCGCTCACGGACGCGCGTGAAGGCGTCGATGACGACGTCCCAGCGCTTCTCGATCGCGAAGCGCCCGACGCCCACGACCACCGCCGTCCGTTCGTCGCGCGCGTCGCGTCCGGCGAGGGCGAGCAGCTCGCGCCGAGCCTCGAACGAGCGCGCGTCGGGCCGGAAGACGTCGCGCTCGATCCCGAACGGCAGGTGCACGACGTTGGCGACGCCGTGCGCGGTGAGCTTCCCGACTTGCCACGCGGAGGCGACCAGCGTCGCGTCGCAGCGCTTCGCGATCGAGCGCACGAGCGACCAGAGCGGCCGCGTCGCCGCCTTCACGAGCGGGGCGGGGAGGCGAGGGAGCTTGTCCTCGAGCACGCCGCCGTATGTGTCGATGAAGTCCGAGTGCCACTGGAACGTCCGGACCCCGTAGGTCGACGGATCGGCGCGCAGGGCGCCGACGGCGGCCATGTAAGGAGAGTGAATCTCGAGGACATCCGGTCGCTCGCGGGCGACGATCTCCCGAATTTTGCGTGTATTCAGCAAGAGATGGTAGCTCGGGTCATAGGGCGAGGAGGGCCCCCGGACCCGAATCACCCGTGCGCTTCCGCGGCCGCGTGCTAGACGGCGCTCGTCCGACTCCTCCCCGCGGCCTCCGGGCCGCTCGTCGTCGTGGGACCCGGGGGCCACCACGACATGGTCGTGCCCCAGCTGGCACAGAACGTGACCCTTGAGAGCCAGATGGCTTCGAACCCCGCCGCCCCTTTCGGAATAGAATTCCGTAACGTCGAGGATCTTCACAGCGGCGTCCCTCCGTTCGAGGGCGTCGCCGCGCAAGGTCGTACGCACCGGAGCGGAGGACCAAGGTCCGCGTTTTCACGCGGAGCTGGGCCCGCCAACGAGACGAGCGAATCGCCGTTCGCGGCGCTCTCGGCGCGGCACGGCCGTCCTCTGCGCGTTGCCATTCTGAGTGATTTCACGCGAATCCCCTACGCCAACGGTGCAGCGTTTCAGACACGGTTCCTGTACCAAGAATTGCGTCGGTGTGGTCATGAAGTCACAGTCATCGGCCCCCATGATCCCGACGCCAGGCCCGAGGACCTCGCCCCGGGGACGGTCGCCCTCCCCAGCCTCCCGCTGAAGACCTATCCCGGTCTGCACGTCCCGCTCCCCCTCGAGCGCTGGGTCTACGACGCGAGCCGCTGGAACTTCGACATCGTCTTCGCCCAGGCGACGACGCTCTCGCTCCACTTCGGCGTGTGGCTCCGCAAGATGCGCGGGATCCCGCTCATCTGCGTGAACACCACCCACCTCTCGGCCGCCTACGACGTCCTCTTGCCGGAGAACATGAAGCGGCTCGGCTGGGTGAACACCGGCCTCGAGCTCGCGCTCAAGCGCCCGTGCGAGAGCCACTTCGCGAACATCTACAACGACTCGGACGGCCTCGTCGTCCTCTCCGAGGGGCTCCGCTCTTACTGGCGCGAGCGCGGCGTGACCTGCCCGATCCACGTGATCCCGCGCGCCGTGCAGCCGGCGATCTTCGACCGCGCGCTCGGCGACGATCCGTACACCCACCTCGAGGGCGCCGGCGACGCCGCCTGGCGCGGCGCGCGTCTCCTCTGCGCCGGGCGTCATACGCGCGAGAAGAGCCAGGACCGGATCATCCGCATCTTCGCGCGTCACGTCGCGCCGGTCGATCGCGAGGCCACGCTGACCTTGCTCGGCGAGGGGCCGGACACCGAGTACTACAAGCGCGTCGCGCGCGAGGAGGGCGTCGCGCATCGCGTCTTCTTCCCCGGTGAGGTCCCGTTCACCGAGATGCCCAACTACTACGCGTACGCCGACCTCTTCGTGCACGCGTCGCTCAGCGAGACCTACGGCAACGTCATGGGCGAAGCGCTCTGGTGCGGCACGCCCACCGTGGCGTTCGCCGACGGCATGGGCGTCTCCTCGCAGATCCGCGACGGCGTGAACGGCATGCTGCTCTCGCCCGGCAAGGGCGTGCGCGAGGAGAAGGAAGCGGACGCCGCCTTCGGCCGTGCGGTCGTCGATCTGCTCGCCGATCCGCAGGAGCGCGCGCGCATCGGCAACGGCGCGTCGAAGCTCGCGCGCGAGCGCAGCTCGCCGCTCGCCGTGCAGCAGCGCATCGCCGACGCCTTCATCCACGCGCAGGAGCACGCCGCCGCGTGCCGGATCGGCGCGGCCGCGGAGGGCCCGCGTGTCCTCCAGTGGATGACGACGTTCGAGCACTTCCGCTCGTGGGCCGCCCTCAACGCCGGGCTGTACCTCGTCGGTCACCTCCGCCCGGCGGAGGACCACTCCCGCACGAAGGCCGCGCTGCATCCGCAGATCGCGACCTGATCGCGACGCCGAAGCGTCGGGCGCGGCGACGACTCGGGCGCCGGGTGTCCGCGGGAGCGGCGACGACTCTGGCGTCGGGTGCGGCGACGACTCGTCGCCGGGCGTCCGCGGGCGCGGCGTGTGCGCGGGCGCGGCGACGACTCGGGCGCCGGGTGTCCGCGGGCGCCGGGTGTCCGCGGGCGCGGGACGACTCGGGCGCCGGGCGTCCGCGGGCGATTGGCGGGTCACGGCTCGCGGCGGCATGGCGGTCGCGGCTCGCGATGGGCATCCGCGCGCTCAGCGGCGATCGTCGGGGAGCGGCAGCGGGCGGGCGGACGCCGTCGGTCGCGGTCCGATCGCGCGGCGCCGGGAGACGGGGGCCGGCGCGTCCGCGGAGCCGGACGGCGCGAGCTCGGCGCTCACGGGCGGCGGCGGCGCGATCACGATCGGCGCGAGGGGCGTGGTCGCGGGCGGCGCGGTCGTGGGCGGCGCGGTCGACGTGACGCTCATGGGCTCGCCGGCGAGCGAGCGAGGTGGTGCGCGTCGCGTCCAGACGAGGCCCGTCGCGATCGCGCCGGCCAGGACGAGGAGCCCGACGGCGGCGGCCGCGACGGCGCGCCCGCCGCTCGTCGCGCTCGGCGTCGCGGCGCCGCCGGCGAAGTTGCCGAGCGTCGTCGGGTGCACGGGGTGGGGAGCGAGCGCGCGGTCGGGCGCCTCCGCCGGCGGCGGCGCGTCAAGGGGCGGCTGCGCGGCGAGCGGGAAGGGCCCGCGCGTTTGCGTTCGCGTCTCGCGCCCGTCGCCCGCCGCAGGGCCGAGCGCGCGCCGTGCACCGTCGTCGCCGTGCTTCTCGGACGGCGGGACGTCCCGTTCGCGCGGCGACCCGTCGCGCGCTGGCGTCGAGGGCTCGCCGCGCGCTGGCGTCGAGGGCCCGCCGCGCGCGAGCGTGGGCGGCGGCGCCGCGCCGGTCGCGCTTCTCGCGTGGGCGTGCCTCGAGGCTTGGGTGAAGCGGAGCGTCTCGAGCGCGGCGAGCCCGAGCGGCGAGGCGTGTCGCGCGAGCGCGTCGGCGAAGTCGCCGATCGTCGGCGTGCGCGCGGCGCGCTCCTTCGCGAGCGCGTCGTCGATCGTCCGCGCGAGGTCTCCGGGGACGTCGGGCCTCACCCCGTCGAGCGGCGCCGGTGAGTCGTTGAGGATCGCGAGGTGCACGCTCGCGAGCGTGGCGCCGCGGAAGGGAGGGACGCCCGCGAGGAGCTCGTACATCGCGACGGCGAGCGACCAGACGTCGGTGCGCGAGTCGACCCCGGTCGTGGAGAGCAGCTGCTCCGGCGACATGTAGCGGGGCGAGCCGAAGACGGCGGCGGCCTGCGTCACCGCGGCCGGCTCGGACGCGTCGGTCAGCTTCGAGATCCCGAAGTCGAGCAGCTTGAGGCAGGGCTCGCCGTTGCGCCGGCGCGTCACGAACATGTTGGACGGCTTGAGGTCGCGGTGGACGATCCCCGCTGCGTGCGCTTCGGCGAGCGCCTCACATGCCTGGAGCGCGAGGTCGACGACCGACTCGACCGGGAGCGGCCCGCTCCGCGCGAGGCACGCCTGGAGATCCTCGCCGGAGAGCAGCTCCATCACGAGGAAGGGCGTCCCGTCGTCGAGGCGTCCCACGTCGCGGACGCGCGCGACGTGCTCGCTCTCGAGCCGCGCGGCGATCTTCCCCTCGCGGAGGAACCGCTGAACGCTCTCGCGGTGCCTCGCGGTCTCGGGCTTGAGCACCTTGATCGCGACCCGGTCGTCGAGCTCGATGTGCGTCGCGCCGACGACGACGCCCATGCCGCCGGCGCCGAGCACGCGATCGACGCGGTACTTGCCCGCGAGGACGGTGCCGACGAGCGACTGCGCGAGCATCGGCGCGACGCTAGCACCCGGCGCCGCTTCGCACACCCGCTCGCGGCGAAGGAGACGCCCTTGTTCCTGTCACCTCGCGCGTGACACCGGTGCGTGAGCGGCGGCGCGCCGTCACCTCCGAGGTGACACCGCCGCCGCGAGGTGTCGTCTCCGAGGTGACACCGCGATATCCTGGTCCGATGCCGAGCGAGCTCGACGACGAGCGTCTCGAGTCGACGCAGACGGGGCCGGTCCGGCCGACCGTGCGCCGCGAGCCGGCGATCGTCCCGACCGTGACCGTCGTCGACGGCGCGGGCGTCCGCGCCGTCGTCGTCGACGAGCCGATCGTCGTCGGCGCGTCCAAGGACGTGGCGCTCGTCCTTCAGGATCCGAAGGTCTCGCGGCTCCACGCCGAGCTCTCACCCCGGGCCGACGGGCTCTGGGTCAGCGATCTCGGGAGCAAGAACGGCACGTGGCTCGAGGGGATCCGCGTGGCGTCGGCGCTCGTCCCCAACGGAGCCACCGTCCGCCTCGGCGACGCCTCGCTGCTCGTCCGCTACGCGCAGGGCGAGCGGGAGCGGGAGCTCTGGCCGCACGCGAGCTTCCACCGCCTGCGCGGCGGGTCGGACCCGATGCGCGCCCTCTACGCGCGGCTCGCGCGCTGCGCCGCGAGCGACGCCACGGTCCTCGTCCGCGGTGAGACGGGGACCGGGAAGGAGCTCGTCGCCGAGGCGCTGCACGACGCGTCGGCGCGCGCCGGCATGCCGTTCGTGGTCGTCGACTGCGGGGCGATGCCGGCGAACCTGCTCGAAGCCGAGCTCTTCGGAGTCAAGCGCGGCGCGTTCACTGGCGCCGACCGCGATCGCGCGGGGGCCGTCGAGGTGGCCGACGGGGGCACGCTCTTCCTCGACGAGATCGGCGAGCTGCCGATCGATCTCCAGCCGAAGCTGCTCCGCTTCCTCGAGACGCGCACCTTCCGGCGACTCGGCGAGGCGCAGCACCGGAAGGCGGACGTGCGCGTCGTCTGCGCGACCCACCGCGATCTCCGGCGCGCCGCGAGCGCGGGCGCCTTCCGCGAGGACCTGTACTTCCGGGTCGCCGTGCTCGTCGCCGCCGTCCCGCCGCTGCGCGAGCGCCTCGAGGACCTGGCGCCGCTCGTGGCTCACTTCGCCGACGCGCGGCTCGTCGCGGCGGACCTCGAGGAGCTGACGCGACACGCGCGAGGGCGGCCGTGGCCGGGCAACGTGCGCGAGCTCCGGAACTACGTCGAGCGCGCGGTGGCGCTCGGCTTGAGCGGTGCGTCGACCCAGCGGTCCCTCACCGACGCCCAGGCCTCTCCCGCGACCTTCGACTTCGACGTACCGGTCGACCGCCCGCTCGCGGAGGTGCGTCAGCTCGCGGGCGAGCACGTCGAGCGCGAGTACGTGCGCAAGCTGCTCGCTCGCTTCGACGGGAACGTGACGCGCGCGGCCGAGCACGCGGGGATCGCGCGCCAGCACCTGCACCGGCTGATGAAGCGCAACTCGAGCTGACGCGCGCGCCGCGGGCGCCGGCGGACCACGGCACGGCGCTTGCTGCTCGCCCTCGTGAAGCGTCGCGCGGGGCTCGGAGCTCGGCGCGCGCCGGACGTGACGCGGGCTCGCGCGAGCTCGGTTCGGAGGAGAAGGTCAGTGAGCGCCATCCGGGATGCGGTCGTCGGTCGTTCGTCGAGGGCTCGCGCCGTCGCCTCCTCGTGCCGCAGAGCAGCGGCGCTCGTCGGGCTCGGCGTCCTCGCCGGCGCCTGCGGCGCGGACGCTCCGCGCGAGCTGCTCGAGCCGGACGATCCGCCGTACGTCCCGCCGCCCGAGTCGTGCACGGCGCCGTCGATCGGCGAGCCGACGCGCTTCACGCCGTGCTCGACCGGGAGCGGCGTCTTCGGCAGCTGGACGCTCGACGATCTCGGTCTCCCGGCCTACGACTACGGCCTCGACCAGAACGCCGACGGGCGCGCGGCCTATCCGCTCACCGACGGCAGCGAGGCGCGCGTGCACTGGGCCGCGATCGGCAACGATCGGGTGAACGGCCTCGTGAGCAACGACGGCTTCGTGGAGCTCGTGACGCAGGATCGAGGGGCGAGCTACCTCGACAAGGTCGGGGTGACGGAGCGCGCGCTCGGCGGCGGCTTCGGCTGGGTCGACGACGGCGAGAGCGTCTGGTGCACGGCGTACAAGCTCCGGCCGCGCGGCTCGGCCACGCGCCGGCGTTTCGGGATGGGCTACGCCGAGACCGAGACGCTCCACCGCGACGTCCGCGTCGTCCGTCGGACGTTCGCGCCCGCCGGCGATGCGCCGGTGCTCCTCGACGAGGTCGTCATCGAGAACCTCGCGAGCGTCTCGAAGGAGCTCGCCCACTACGAGTACTGGGACGTCGCGCGCCGGCCGATCGAGATCAACTGGCTCGTGTCCGGCCAGCTGCCGCAAGCGTCGACGCGGGCCGCCGAGGAGCGCGACGCGCGCAACGAGCTCTTCACCGAGCGCGCTACGTGGTCACCCGAGGAGCGCCTCCTCGCGGTGCGCCGGCGCTACGTCGGACCGCCGCGCCCGCCGCGCGGCGAGCCGGACGAGGTCGATCGCTACCCCGGCGATCCGTTCCTCGCGCAGGTCGTCGGCGAGGTCGCCCGCGTGTTCACCGACGAGGAGGCGTTCTTCGGCGCCGGAGGGCCCGCCGCGCCGGACGCCATCGCTCAGCGGCGCGACTCCGAGGTCAGCGTCGAAGAGCGCTCCGCCGCGGGACAGCCGCACGCGTTCGTCATGCGGAGCGACGTCGCGCTCGGCCCGGGCGAGACGCGGACGCTCCGATTCGCCTACGGCTACACGGGCGAAGGCGAGGCGATCACGCTCGAGCCGGCCTGGCGCGATCCCGCGCGCGATCTCCGGCGAGAGCAGGCGGAGGCGCTCCGCTCGAAGCTGCTCTACTTCGCGACCGAGCGCGATCCTTTCCTCCACCGCGAGCTCGCGTGGCACGCGTCGCAGATCGAGGTCAGCACGGGGTACCGCGAGTACTGGGACAGCCACGTCGTCCCGCAGGGCTCCGCGTACCTCTACCTCCACGGCGCCGACGGCGCGCTCCGCGACACGGCGCTCTTCTCGCTGCCGCTCGTCTATACGCACCCCGAGCGCGCGAAGGAGCAGCTCCGGCTGGCGATGGGGCTCGCGTTCGCCGAGGGCTCACGCTTCTCGTACGCGTTCCAGGGGCACGGCAAGCTCGACGACGGGCTCGGCATCCACTCGTCGCCGAGCGATCTCGATCTGTTCTTCCTCCTCGCGATGATCGAGTACCTGGGCGCGACGGGCGACGTCGCGTTCCTCGACGAGCGCGTCTCGTACTGGCCGCGCCGTCCGGAGAACGAGGCGACGGTGCACGAGCACGTGACGCGCGCCGTCCGGCACCTCTTCGACGTCGTCGGCACGGGCGAGCACGGGCTCGTCCGCGTGCAGTCGGGCGACTGGTCCGACGGGATCGTGTTCCGCGCGCCGGACCGCGCGCTGGCGAAGGAGAAGGGCGAGAGCGTGCCGAACACGCAGATGGCGCTCCACGTCCTGCCGCTCGTCGCCGATCTCGTCGAGGCCCGCGAGCCCGCGCTCGCCGAGGAGATCCGCGGGCACCTCCCGGGGCTCGAAGGGGCGGCGCGCGCGGCGATGACGTCGGGCTTCTTCGGGCGCGCCTATTTCGGCGACGGCAAGCTCGTCGGCGCGGACGCGGTCGACCTCGAAGCGCAGGTCTGGGGCCTCATCGCGCCCGTCCTCGAGCGAGCCGATCGCGCGGCGCTCGGGGCGCACGTGCACGGCGAGCTCGATCTCCCGTCGCCGATCGGCGCGCCGCTCACGCGTGGTGCCGAGGTCTGGCCGGCGATCAGCCACCTTCTCACGTGGGGCTACGCGCGCGACGACGACGAGCGAGCCTTCGCCCACTTCGCGCGCAACTCGCTCGCGGCGCGCGCGCGAGCGTTCCCGGCGGTGTGGCACGGCATCTGGAGCGGGCCCGACGGGGTCGCCTCGACCACCGGGCAGACGTGGGCGAGCCCGGTGACGCCGATGACGGACTTCCCGACGATGAACAACAACACCCACGCGATGCCGCTGCTCGCCGCCGTGCGCCTCGCGGGGATCGAGCCGCACGCGGGTGGGATCCGCGTCGAGCCGCACGTCCCCGAGGCTCGCTACGCGCTCGTCACGCGCCTCGTCGAGATCACGCGCGAGGGCGACGCCGTTCACGGTCGCTGGCGATCGACGCCGGGGGTGGCGAGGCGGCTCGTGCTCCGGCCGCCGCGGGGAAGGGCGATCGCCTCGGTCACGGTGGACGGCGCGCCCGCCGCGGTCACGACGCCCGAGGAGGTCTCCGTCGACGTCGTCGCGGGTGGGCCGGACGGCGTCACGTTCACGATGCGACTTCGCTAGACGTCTCCGCTCGAAGCGCGCCGCCCGTTGGGTGCGCGCATGTGCGCGGCCGATCGCGCGCTTGCAATCGCGGTCAGGGGGGGTGATCCTTTCGTTCATGGGGAGCTTCACACCTCCCCCGGCGACGGCGCTTGCGCCGGGGGATCGGCTCGATCGCTACGAGCTGCTTTGCGTGCTCGCGCAGGGGGGTATGGGGACGGTCTGGCTCGCGCGCCTGACCGGAAAGCACGGCTTCGAGCGCCTCGTCGCCCTGAAGACGATCCTCCCGACGTACGGCAACGATCGCCAGTTCAGCGACATGTTCCTGGACGAGGCGCGGATCGCCGCGCAGATCGACCACGAGAACGTCGCGCGGATCCTCGAGATCGGTGAGGATCGCGGGATCCTCTACCACGCGATGGAGCTCATCGACGGCGAGTCGCTGCGCAAGCTCTATCGGGACGTCCGCGCGGTGGGGGCGCCGTTTCCGCTCGCCGTCGCGCTCCGCATCGCCGCCGACGTCTGCGCCGGGCTCCACGCGGTCCACGAGCTCCGCGGACCGGACGGCCGGCCCCTCGAGGTCGTCCACCGCGACGTCTCTCCGCAGAACATCCTGCTGAACGTGCGCGGCACCATCAAGCTGATCGACTTCGGCGTCGCGAAGGCGCGTCAACGCCGGTCCGAGGACACGACGGCCGGCACGCTGAAGGGCAAGATCGAGTACATGGCGCCCGAGCAAGCGCGGGGCGATCGCGTCGACCGGCGCGCAGACGTCTACGCCGTCGGCGCGGTGCTCTACGAGCTGCTCGCCGGCGAGCCCGTGCGCAGCACGGAGGAGGGCCGGCAGCTGCTCGCGCTCCACGAGCTGATGACCGGCGCGCCGTACGAGCCGCTGCACCACTCGGTGCCCCTGCCGGTCCGGTCGCTCGTCGACCGCGCGCTCTCTCTCGATCCGCAGCTTCGCTACGGGACCACGGAGGACATGCGGCACGCCCTCGAGCAAGCGATGGTGACCATCGGTCACGTCGCGACGAGCGACGACGTCGCCAACGTGCTGACGCACTTCTCGCGCGAGCGCACGCAGCGTCGCAAGGACGCGATCGAGGCGGCGCTCAGGTCGGCGCAGTCGCTCGAGAAGGCCCCGTCCGCTCCCGGCTCGGCGGGCGGCTCGCGCGCGAGCGTCCACACGGTCGTCGCGCCGCTGAAGGCGCCGTCGCCCGCGCAGCCCGCGCAGGGGCCGATGCTGCTCGGACCGCGAGGGACGCAGGTGATCGGCGTCACCGGGCCCGTCGTCGGCGACGGCTCGGGCTCCGGACCGTCGATGCTCACGATGCACGGCGCGACGATGTCGGGTCCGCCGCCCGCGCCGCGGAGCGGGGTCTCGGCGGCGAAGGTCTTCGGGGCGTTCGTCGTCCTCAGCCTCGTCGGTGTTCTAGGCCTGGTGGGCGGCGTGGTCGTCTCGCGCAACGGGATGGTGGCGGGCGTCGACATCCCCGGCGTGCCGGCGGCGGGCGTCGCGACCAGCAGCGCCGCGCTGACCGTCGCGACCAGCACGACCGGCGGCGTCGCGCCGGACAGCGTCGCGCCAAGCGGCGTCGCGCCGGCCGGCGTCGCGAGCGGCTCGGCCGGCGCCGCGGAGCTCGGCGCGGCGCCTCCTGTGCTCGCATCGGGCGGCGTCCTGGCGGGCGCGGAGGACGCTGGAGCGGGCCCCGCCCTCGCGTCGTCGGCGGCCGCGTCGTCGTCGGCGGCGTCCGCGTCGCCGGCGGCGGCTGCGCCGAAGGCGAGCGCGGCGCCGAAGCGGAGCGCGGGCAAGCCGAACGCGCGGCCTCACACGGCGAAGCCCGCGGGCGACGAGTACGGCTTTTAGCCTCGCGTCGAGCGCCCTCTGAGATCCATGCCCCCTCGCAAGATCCGGCCCTTCCTCGTCGCGGCGCTCTTGGCCGCCTCCGGCGTCGCCGGCGCGTCGCCGTCGGTCGCCGAGCGCGAGGCGGCGCGCCGCTTCATGGATGAAGGCAAGGCCCACCTCAAGGCGAACGACATCGGGCGCGCGATCGAGTCGTTCCAGAAGGCGCACGAGATCATGCACGTGCCCACGACCGGCCTCGCGCTCGCGCGGGCGCACGCCGCCGCGGGGCACCTCGTCGAGGCGCGCGAGGCGGCGCTCGAGGTCGCGCGCATGCCGCGCGAGCCCGGCGATCCGCCCGTCTTCGACGCCGCGCGAAAGCACGCCCGCGAGCTCGACGCGCAGCTGAAGTCGCGGATCCCGACGCTCCGGCTGCGCGTCACCGGCGGGGCGCCCACCCGCGTCGCCGTGGACGACGTCGAGATCCCGCCGGCCGGCCTCGGCGAGCCGGTCGCGGTCAACCCCGGCAGGCGCGTCGTCACCGCGAAGGGCGCCGGCGGCGAGGTGAAGCGCGCGATCGAGCTCGCCGAGCGCGACGCCAAAGAGCTGGAGCTCCCGCTCGGCGCGCCGGAGATCGCGAAGTCGCCGGCGGCGAAGCCCTCGCAGGGCTCGAGCGGATCGCCGCGGGCGGTCGTGGGCTTCGGCAACGACGACGATCGCGATGCCACCGGCGATCGCACGACGTTCGCCGAGGTCTTGATGTACGGCGGCTTCGGCCTCGGCGCCGTCGGCCTCGGAGTCGGCGGCGTGACCGGCGCGATGACGTTCTCGAAGGCCGCCGACGTCGACCCGCTCTGCGAGAACGGCATCTGCGCGCCCGAGGCGAAGCGTGACCTCGACCGCGCGAGCACGCTCGCCGACGTCTCGACGATCGCGTTCGTCGCCGGCGGCGTCGGGGTCGCGCTCGGCGTCGTCGGCTACTTCCTGCCGCGGCGTCCGCGAGCACCCGCGGCGCGCGCGGTTTGGCGCTGGACGCCCGCGGGACGCGGCGCCGCGGGCGGTCGCGCCGCGATCTGGATCGAACCTGTGGGCTCCGGGGTCGGAGGCGTGTTCTAGCGATGAGGCGCGCCGCCGCCCGCCGGCTCGTGATTCGAGCGATCGCCCTCGGGGGCGTCGCCGCGCTCGTCGCGTGCGGCGCGCTCGTCGGCATCGACGACCTCGCGATCGGCGAATGCAAAGGCGGCCTTTGCGCGGCCGACGCGGGCGAGCCCGACGCGCCCGCCTCGCAGGACTCCGGCGCGCTCCCGCCGGACGACAGCGGCGTGGCTTGCCCCGGGACGCCCGCGCCGCCCGCGGTCCGCGTCGGGCCACCCGGCAACACGTTCTGCATCGACACCACCGAGGTGTCGAACGTGGACTACGACGCGTTCCTGGCCGCCGAGGTCGATCCGACGGCGCAGCCGCCGGAGTGCGCCTGGAACACGAGCTTCGAGCGGGAGAGGCCGGACGACGGCGGAGCGCCGGCGGAGCCTGCCGTCGGCGTCGACTGGTGCGACGCGCGCGCCTATTGCGCCTGGGCCGGCAAGTACCTGTGCGGCAAGGTCGAGGGCGGGAAGAAGACCGGGCCGGTCACGCCGGAGGGGCTCTCCGACTACAAGTCTCACCAGTGGATGCTCGCGTGCTCGGCGGAGGCGCGCCTGCGCTATCCGTACGGTGGCCTCTACGATCCGGCGCGCTGCAACCTCGTCGACTTCGACGCGGGCCGCGCCCTGCCCGTGGGGACGGCGCCGGGCTGCGTCGGCGGGTACGAGGGGATCCACGATCTCGTCGGCAACGTCTGGGAGTGGTTCGACGGGCCGTGCGTGGCGGACGGCTCGCTCGAGGTCGACGGCGGCGACGGCGGTCCCGCGAGCGACAGCTGCCTCCTCAAAGGTGGCTCGTTCCTCGACAACGGCGCGGCCTACGACTGCCGCCTCGAGGCGGCGAACATCCGCCGCGATCTCCGCCAGTACAACGTCGGCTTCCGCTGTTGCTCGGACTGACGCGCTCGGGCCGCCGCGTCGGAGCAGCGCGCGGCGCTGCCATGTCAGAGCAGGGCGTGGCGCTGCCGTGTCAGAGCAGCGCTCGGCGCTGCCGCGTCAGAGCAGCGCTCGGCGCTGCCGTGTCAGAGCAGCGCGCGGAACGCGAGCGGCTCGGCGACGTTCTTCACGACGGCGCTCTTCGGCTCGCCGAGCTCGAAGCCGTGGTCCGCGGGGAGCGCCGTGAGGGCCTCCGCCATGACGAGGATCTCGTCCTTGCCGGCGCAGCCCTGCAGGCGCGCCGTGTTGTTCATCCCGCTCGAGAAGCCCGTGAAGTTGCTGTTGGGGCCGAACTGGCCGACGAACAGCGGCGCGAGGTTCACGCCCGTCGAGACCGCGATTCCGCCCTCTCGAAGGACCTCGAACGCGTCCCGCTTCGGCAGCTCGCTCGTCATCGCGCGGATCGCCTTGGCGCAGCGGAGCGCCCGCGCGAGGCGCTCCCCCGGGGTGTCGTCGTAGAACGGCGGGCCGAAGAGGGCGATGATGCAGTCGCCGACCATCTTGTCGAAGACCCCGCCGTGCTCCCAGACGAGCTCGACGGCGTCGCGGCTCCAGGTCTCGACGAGCTCCGCGACCTTCGCCGGCGTCTTCAGGATCGTCTCGGAGATGCGCGTGAACCCGGCGATGTCGACGTAGAGGATGGCGACGGTCTCCTCGCGCGGCGCGAGGAACCGCCGCTCGTACTCGTCGTTCTGCAAGAGGCGTGCGACGTCGTCGGGGCGGAACGAGTACGCGAGCGAGCGCCACTCCTTGTGGAAGTCGACGACGCGCTGCCGGATGAAGCCGGCGAACGCGGAGAGCAGCTCGCGGTCGTACGTGTTGAAGACGCCGTGCTTCGCGGTGACGACCACCTTGCCGACGACGACGCTCTTCGTGATCCCGTTGATCAGGACCTCCTCCTGGGCGGCGGTGACGCCGAGCTCGTCGAGGAGCTTGGTGCTCTCGCCGGCGAGGTACGCGCGGCCGAGGACGCGGAGCGGCGTGTGCGTGTGCTGCTCGCCGGAGAGCGTGTCGACGGCGAGGCGGTCGCCGTCGAACATCTGCACGTGGAGGGTCGTCGCGGCGTTCTCCTCGGCGACGTAGACGATGACCATCCGCTCCATCGGGATCGCCTGCGTCAGGATGCTCACCGCCTGCTTCACGCCCTCGCCGAGGACGCGGTGGCGGAGCGCGTTTCCGAGCTGCATCATCACGAGGTGCTTCTCGCGCATCGCGCGGATGCTGAAGAGGTAGTTGTCGAGCACCTCGCAGACGGCGTTCAGCGCCTCCTCGAGGCGTCGGCCGTCGCTCTTCGGCGGAGCGAGCAGGCCGGCGCGGCCGAACCACGCCCCCGCGACATCCAGGTGCTGCGCCACGACGACGCCGGCGTCGCCGTCCACGACGACGCGCTCGCGGCGCTCCTCGCTCGTCCGCGCGAAGACGTCGGCTTTGTCCGGGATCGGCGCGGGCTTGCCGGCGTCGGCGCTCCACGCGAAGAGCCGGAGCGCGAGGTCTTCGCCGTACGTCTCGACGAACGCCCCCGTGACGCCGAGGCGTTCGCCGACGCGCGGAAGGAGGGCGCCGAGCATCTCGCTCACGCTCCAGTGGTTGACGAGGCCCTCTTCGATGAGGTCGTCGACGACGTTGCGCAGCTCGAACAGCTCACGAAGCGACGATTCAGAGACCGGGTCGGCCTGCGCCATGGTCTCGCCATTGTGCCACAAGCGCGGCGGGCCGCGCGCGCCAGACGCGCGCCCGCCCGGGCGGGGCGGCCGGCCCTTGCTCCTCGGGTCCGCCCGGCATAAGAGGTCGGACCATGCGAAGCGAGTGGGTCTCGAAGCGAAGCGGCGCGACGGTCACGCAGATGCACTATGCGCGTCAGGGCGTGATCACGGAGGAAATGCAGCACGTCGCCGAGCGCGAGAAGGTCGAGGCCGAGCTCGTGCGCAGCGAGGTCGCGCGCGGCCGGATGATCATCCCGGCGAACGTGAACCACACGAACCTCGAGCCGATGGGCATCGGCATCGCGCTCTCGTGCAAGGTGAACGCGAACATCGGCTCGAGCGCCGTCACGAGCGACGTCGAGAAGGAGCTCCGGAAGCTCAGCATCTCGCTCAAGCACGGCGCCGACACCGTGATGGACCTGTCGACCGGCGGCGACATCGACGGCATTCGCCGCGCGATCATCGCGAGCTCGCCGGTGCCGATCGGCACCGTGCCGATCTACCAGGCCCTGCAGAACGTCAAGAGCGTCAGCAAGCTCACCGCCGCCGACATGATCGACATGCTCGAGCACCAGGCGAAGCAGGGCGTCGACTACTTCACCATCCACGCTGGCGTGCTCGTCGAGTACCTGCCGCTCGTGAAGGACCGCATCACGGGCATCGTCTCGCGCGGCGGCTCGATCATGGCGCAGTGGATGATCGAGAACCACAAGCAGAACCCGTTTTATACGCACTGGGACAAGGTCCTCGAGATTTGCGCGAAGTACGACGTGTCGATCAGCGCGGGCGACGGCCTCCGGCCGGGCTGCCTCGCGGACGCGAGCGACAAGGCCCAGTTCGCGGAGCTCGCGACCCTCGGCGAGCTCACCAAGCGCGCGTGGGAGAAGGACGTCCAGGTCATGATCGAAGGGCCGGGCCACGTCCCGTTCGATCAGATCGAGATGAACGTGAAGAAGGAGATCGAGCTCTGCCACGAGGCGCCGTTCTACGTCCTCGGGCCGCTCGTCACCGACATCGCGCCGGGCTACGACCACATCACGAGCGCCATCGGCGCGACGATGGCCGGCACCGCGGGCGCCGCGATGCTCTGCTACGTCACGCCGAAGGAGCACCTCGGCCTGCCGGACGAGGCCGACGTGAAGGCGGGCCTCATCGCGTACAAGATCGCCGCGCACGCCGCCGACGTCGCCCGCCACCGCCCGGGCGCGCGCGATCGCGACGACGCGCTGAGCCGCGCGCGCTACGCGTTCGACTGGAAGGAGCAGTTCCGTCTCTCGATCGATCCCGAGATCGCCCAGGAGATGCACGACGAGACGCTCCCGGACGAGTACTTCAAGACGGCCGAGTTCTGCTCGATGTGCGGCCCCAAGTTCTGCAGCATGCACATCAACCGCGCCGTCGAGGACTTCAACAAGAAGGTCGAAGAGGACAAGAAGGCGGGCAAGCGCACGCTCGACGTCTTCACCGGCTGAGCCGCGAAGCCTCCTCGAAGGCAGCCACGCACAGGCCGCATGTCACTGGGCCCCAAGAAGCGCGCGCAGTCGCGGACCTCGCTCGAGAAGCTCCGTGGGCTCGATCCACGGACGCTCGAGCCGCGCGCACGCCTGCGGCTCTTGCTCGGCGGCGGCGGCGCCGGCGCCGTGCTCGCGGTCGCGCTGTTCGCGACCTGCGGCGGGTGCGAGAAGCGCGCGCCGGGCGGCGGCCCCGCGACCGCCGCCAAGCACGCGGGCGGCGACGCCTCCGCGCCGGCGTCCGAGGCCCGCGAGGACGCCGCGAGCCTCCGCGATCCCGCGATGTGGGAGAGCGCGAAGGAGGGGGACCTCGAAGACCTCGCCACGCTGGCGGTGCACGAGGGCGCGGCCGGGCTGGTCGAGGCGACCGGCGACCCCGCGCTCCGCGCGACGGCGATCCGCGCGATGGGCCACGCGCGCGGGTGGGCGCAGCTCCCGTACCTCGCGAAGGCCGCGCGGGGCAAAGACGACGAGGAGGCTCGCCTCGCGCTGGAGTCGGCCGTCGAGCTCGCGGCGCGCCCGCGCCGCGCCGAGGACCCCGAGGACGCCGAGGAGCTCCGCGAAGGCTGCGAGGGGCTCACCGGTCTGGCGCGCGACCCCGCGCGCCCGCGGTCGAGGCGCATCCAGGCCATCCGCGCGCTCCGGATGATGCCGTGTCCGCCGGCCGAAGGCGGCGAGGAGCTCCCGACCGATCTCGACGCGAAGTGAGGGCGGAGCCCGCGAGCCCGCCGCGCCGGGACGTCAGCGGACCTGGAACTCGCGGGTCGTGCCGACGTACTGCGAGATGACGCCGGTGACGCCGTGCTTCCACGCTCCGAGCTGGCGGATCCGGTAGGTCCCGGTGAGCGCGCTCGCCGGGACGTCCCAGCGGACGTCGGCGAAGGAGCACGCGAGGCAGTCGGCGGCGGTGTCGCGGCGCCACGTGTAGCGCGTCTCGGGCATCGAGTCCCAGGCGACGCGCTGCCAGCTCGTGCCCACCTTTCGCTCGACGAGCAGGTAGCTGTCGTTCGTGCGAAGGCCGTTCTTCGGGTGCCCCGCGCGGAAGGTCGCCGTGACCGTGCCCCCGCGGTTGACCGACGCGGGCGGCTGCTGCATCACCTGACCGAAGGTCTCGACGAGCCGCTTGTCGTCGTAGACCACGCCGGTCTGGAGCGTGATCTGCCCCTGACTCTTGTCGGGCTGGACCGCGCCGGCGGGGACCGCGGTGCCCGCGGCCATCGCGTCGGCGAGCTGGCCGAAGACCTGGAGGTAGGCGTCGAGGGTGAGGCGCCCGAACTGCGTGGAGGCGCCCTCGTAGTTCTGCGCGTCGTACTCCTCGGGCGTCGTGACGTAGCCGCTGTACTCGTTGGCGAGGCCGGTGATGATCACGTGGCGGACGCCCTTCGGCGCGAGGGAGCTCGCGATCCGCGCGCGGAGGCGGCGGCCGGCCTGCACCGTCATCTCGCTGGGCACGCCGGCGATCGCCAGCGAGCCGACGCGCAGGAGCTGGAACGGCAGGACGTCCGGCGTCCAGCCGAGGAAACCGCTCGGGAGGAGCACCGGCTTCGGTCGCTGGCAGGGATCGTTCACGACCGCGTCGGCGGCGTTGAAGACCCCCTGGAACGGGTTGCGGAACGGGCCGGGCATCGGGCCGTTCATGAACGAGCGGCGGAGGTTCTCCCAGCCGGCGGCGTTCCGCGCGTCGTAGACCATGCCCTCGCTGAAGCCGCCGAGGCCGCTCGGTCCGTCCTCGGCCCCCGCGGCGAAGGACGCGCCGTAGGCGCCGTTGCACAAGGTGTTGCCGCCGGCGCCGTTGCGCTGCGTCGTCCCCGTGACGACCAAGCCCGGCATCCGGGTGAACGTGTGGCGGAAGTCGATGACGCCTCCGACGTGCTCGCCGGAGCTGCGCGAGAGCGCGTCGGCGCGCTCGTACTGCCGGTCGCCGATGATCCGCACGCTGTCGAACGGATCGACGCCGGGGCCCGTGAAGCCGCTCGCGATGTTCGGCGACAAGTCGCCCTCGTCGGAGTTCGGGAAGGCCGCCACGAACCCGCCTGGGTTCTGGAACGGCAGGATCGTCCCGCGCTCCTTCTCCATCCGATAGGCGGCGTAGCCCTTGTTGTCCGATCCGATGAGCGTGTTGGTCTGCGGGAGCGACGTGTTGTGCACCGCGAACCACGAGATCGCGCCGGTCGGCGCGCCGCTCGGGCGGTCGATCGTCACCGTGGTCATCAGCCGGTTGAGCTCCCCGGCCTGATCGGGGTTGCGCCGGAAGGCGGGGGTCGAGCGGTTGACGCTGGCGTTCATGACGTCGCCGTTCGCGACGCGGAGTGAGCCCGGCGACGCGCGATCGTGCGCCTGCACGATCGCCGCCGTGATCCCCTGGACGATCGCGTCGTAGCTCTCCTTCACAAAGCCGAACGACGTGAAGTTCATGAGCGCGTGGTGGGAGTAGCCGCCCGGCCCCGCGTGGGTGTGCGTCGCGGCGAGCTGCACGTTGGCGTCCGTGTAGAGCGCGCCGTAGCGCGCCGCCAGGTTCCGCATGACGCCCTGCTTGATCGAGCTGAAGAGCTGCCCGATCTCGGCGCTGACGAAGACGACGCGCTTGCCGGT
>JAHBWA010000091.1 GCA_019637195.1 Labilithrix sp.
TTCGTCCTCGAGGAGAAGGGCTACGCGGTGGCGACGGCCGAGAACGGGCGCGACGCGCTCGAGCGCATCCGGCAGCAGATGCCGGACATCATCCTCCTCGACATGCGGATGCCCATCATGTCGGGCGCCGACTTCGCCGCCGAGTACCGCACGCGCTACGCGCACGGCGCTCGCGCGCCGCTGATCGTCATGACCGCCGCCGAGCACGCGTCACGGCGGTCGAGCGAGATCGGCGCGAGCGACTTCCTGCGGAAGCCGTTCTCGACCGAGGAGCTCATCGCGCTGGTCGAGCGGCACGTGGACGCCCTGCTCCACAAGCCGGCAGCGGGAGCGTGAAGACGAACGTGCTCCCTACGCCCTCCTCGCTCGCGACCGTGACGCTCCCGCCGTGCATCGACGCGATCGACCGGGCGACGTAGAGGCCCAGCCCGAGCCCGCCGGTGTCGTACGCGGTGTCGGTGTGGGCGCGGAAGAACGGCTCGAACAGCCGCGGCTGCTTCGCCGACGGGATGCCGATGCCGTGATCGGACACGTCGATCTGCGCGCGCTGGTCGCGAGCGCGCACCTCGACGCGGACGGGGCCGCCGCCCGGCGAGTAGCGGAGGGCGTTGTCGACGAGGCTGACGACCGCGCGCTCCACGAGCTCGCGATCGCCGGAGACCACCACCGGAGCGTCGACCGCGATCGCGACCCGCGCGGTGTCCTCGGGCGGGAGCCGTCGGGCGACGCGACCGACGAGGTCGCCGACGTCGACGGCGTCCTCGACCGCGAGCACCAGCCGGCCGGTCTGGAGCTGCCAGAGCAGGAGCAGATCGGTGACGAGCCGGTCGATCCGGTCTGCGCCGCGCACGAGCGCGTCGAGCAGGCGGCGCTGCACCTCCGGCGGCGGAGCGTCGAGGCGCCGGAGCACGTCGGCGTAGCCCTTCACGATCGCCACGGGGGTCTTGAGCTCGTGCGCGACGACGCGCACGAACTGCTCCTTCAGCCGGTCGAGCTCGGTGGACTCGGTCACGTTCACGCCGACCACCACCGCTCCGGCGATCGCTCCTCGCTCGTCCTGCAGCGGCGCGGCGCTCGCCCTGAGGTGGATCGCCCGCCCCGTCCGCACGTGAAACGCCGTCATGTCGACGGAGCTGAGTACCTCCCCGGCGAGGGCGCGCAGCATCGGGAGCTCGTCGCGCTTGAACGGCGTGCCGTCCGGGTGGACAGGACGGATGCGCCGCGCGAGCTCGTCCTGAGACATCGTCTCGTCCTCCGGCGGATCGGCGAGGCCGAAGAGGCGTCGGCCGGCCGGGTTCGTGAGCGTCACGCGCGCCGCGCGGTCGCTGACGAAGACGGCGTCCACCATGTTGTCGAGGATCGACCGCAGCGCGGCCTCGGCCTCCTGACGTTCGGCGATCTCGCGCAGCTGCTCGCCGTGGAGGCGAGCGTTCTCGAGCGCGACGCCGGCCTGCTCGGCGAGCAGCGCGAGCAGCTCGACCTTGTCGTCGGTGAAGACGCCCGGGGCGCGATCGTCCTCGAGGTAGACGATCCCGAGGATCACCCGGTGCCGCTCGATCGGGAAGCACAGGATCGACCGCGGCCGGCGCGCCGCGATGTAGGGGTCGGACGCGTACGTGGTCGGCAGGCGCGCGTCGTGGAGCACGACACGCTGGCGCGAGCGGAGGACCGCGTCGACGATCGACTCGGGAACGCCGCCGCCGCTCCCCTCTCCGTGCTCGACCGCCCACCGAGCGCCGCGGACGGAGAGAAAGACGGCGCGACGCGCCCCCGCGTGGTCGGCGACGAGCGACGTGAGACGCCGAACGACCTGCGGCCAGGTCGTCTCGGTCGAGAGCGCGTGGCCGAGCCTCAGCACCGACGCGCAGTCCAGGCGCGCGGCGCCGAGGCCCTCGCGCTCTTCGCGAACGTGGACGAGGTGGGGGGCCTCGACGTCGAGCGCGCCGACCTTCTCGAGCGCCCCCCAGTCGAGGTAGCCGGCGCGCGCGCGGCGGAGGTAGACGTCGGCGAGCGCCTGCACCGTCAGGTCGCGATAGAACGAGGCCGCGACCTCGTACGCGAGCGACGCCCCGAGGGCGCAGCCGTTGTCGTGCGCGGACCGGAGCGCGCGCTCGTAGAGCGGGACCGCGGCGCCGACGTCGCCCGCCAGGCGCGCGCGCTCGGCGGCGAGGAGGGCGTGCATGTGGAGGTAGCCCTCCGGGCAGTCGCGGCTCCACGCCGCCAGCTCGGCCGCGTGCGCCGCGAGCTCGCCGACGTGGGCGTCGCGCGCGCCGGGGGCGGCGGCCTCGCGCGCCCGCGCCGCGTGCGTGAGGCCGGCGAAGAGATGAAACTGGGGCGCAGACGCGTGCTCCGCCGACGACGCGAGCAGCTCGGCGAGCAGCCGCGCTTGCTCGCTCGCGTCGGCGAGGTGCCCTCGGAGATACGCGAGCTCGAGCGCGTAGAGGTGCCGCCAGGCGACCGACGGCGGGAGCGAGACGTCGTCCGCTGCCTCTGCGAGATCGTCGCCGTCGGCGCGCGGGTGCGCGGGCGACGCGCTCGAGGGCGCCCTCGACCGCAGCGCGTCGATGAAGCCGAGCTGCCACCGCAGGATCTCCGACGCGGCCCGGGCGCCGGCGCGCTCGGCCAGCTCGAGCCATGGCCGAGCCTCCTCTTCGACGGAGGTGAGCGGGTCGCCGCGCTGGAGCCGCTCCGCGACGCAGAGCGCCGCGTCCGTGGACGCGCTGGCGAGATCGCCCGCGGAGGCGGCGCACCGGCACGCCGCCCGCAGCCGCTCGACGGCCGCGCTCGGCGGGACCGTCCGGAGATCTACCGGCGCGTCGAGCATCCTCCCCTCGGTCGCGGCGCGGCGCAGCCGACTCCTGCCCGCTCCTCAGCGTTGCGTGCGTGGGACGCGATCGCCATGACACTTCGGGATCTAGGCCGCCGCGACCCGCTCCGCGAACGCCCCCGTGAGCTCCGCGGCAGGCGCCCGCCGTCCCCGCCGCCCTGCGAGCTCGCGCTCTACCGATCCCGCGCGCGCCGTCCCGATATATACGTAGCGGGACCTTCCATGCGGCGCGCCCCCCTCCCCTTCCTGCTCGGCCTCGGCCTCGTCGTCGGCTGCGACGTCGACACGGCGCCGGAGGGGCTCCGCCGTACGCCGGAGGGCACGGGTCCGCTCGTCAAGTTCGACACGTCGCACCGACCGCTGCCCGAGGTGCCGCTGCCGAACGACGTCGCGACGTTCGCCGACCCCACGAGCCGCACGGGCGTCCGCGTGAACGTGAGCCTGGTGGCGCCGACGCACATGGAGCGCCGCGCGCGCGAGGACTTCGCGTCGATGGAGGGCTGGGGCGTCTCCTCGCCGATCACCGTCGCCTTCGAGCGCGGCGCGGCGACGGGCCCGCTCGAGCCGGCGATCGATCTCGACGCCGTCGCCGATCGGATGACCGGCGACGAGCACGATCCGGCGAACGATCCGTTCTACGTCGTCAACCTAACGACCGGCATCCCCGTCCCCGTGGACGTCGAGAGCGGCTACTACCCGGTGGTGCTGCGCGATCCGTTCCGCTACGGGCCGAACGATCCGAAGGCGAGCGAGTCGAACCTGGTCTTCGAGACGGTCGAGGAGGGCGCCGGGCTCCCCCAGAGCGCCTACCGCCCCGAGCTCGATCGCGACTTCGACGGCGTCCTCGATCACCCGAACACGCGGCCGCGGCGCCGGAGCGCCGCGACCGACATCCCCGGCGTCGACGACATCATCACGTGGTACGAGCGCGAGAGCGACACGCTCATCCTCCGGCCGCTCGTCCCGCTCGACGAGAAGACCGAGTACGCCGTCGTCCTCACCGACCGCCTGCGCGGCCCGGACGGCCAGCCGGTCCGCTCGCCGTTCGAGGCGATCCACCACCCGACGCAGCGCGCCGGCGTCGCGCGCCTCAGGGACTGGCTCGGCGACCAGCGCCTCGCGGGCTACTACGGCGACATCGCCGGGACGGGGCTCGATCACGTGGCCTTCACGTGGACCTTCACGACACAGCCGACGCACGAGGACATGCGCCTGCTCCGCGACGGCCTCTACGGCAAGGGACCGTTCGCGCGCTGGAAGGACCAGTACCCGCCGGACGTCACGGTCGCGCGCATCGCCGGGACCGGCCCGGCGAACGAGGAGCAGCCCGCCGGGTGGGAGGCGTCGAGCCCGGCGTGCGGCGCGCGCGCGAAGACGCCGTTCATCCTCAAGCTGAACGACGAGGACCTGCGCGGCTCGTTCCGTCTGATCTTCGAGCAGGTCTTCGGCCTCGACAAGGGCGGGCTCAAGGCCGTCGAGGACGCGCTCCAGCACATCGACCACGTCGTGCTCGGCTCGTTCGAGTCGCCGTTCCTGATGGGCGATCCGGCCTCGCGCGATCCCGGCGCGCGCTTCGGCGTGAGCTTCGTCACCGGCGAGGGCGACGTCCGGACCGACGACGTGCAGTGGGTGCTCGTCGTGCCGAAGGCCAAGGGCGAGCAGAAGCAGCCGTTCCCGGTCGCCTTCTTCGGCCACGGCGTCACCGGGCACGCCGACGAGACGCTCCTCTACGGCGGCGACTTCGCCCGGCAGGGGATCGCGCTCATCGGCTACAACAACCCCGGCCACGGGCTCGTGCTCGGAGAGGGTGACCAGCGGCTCGCCAAGGCGCTGCTCGGTCCGAGCTGCGTCACGCCGTTCTTCGACGGCGTCCTCGGCGGGCGGGCGCGCGACCTCAACGGCGACGGCGTCGGCGACAGCGGCTGGTTCTGGTGGACGTCGCACATCTTCCACACGCGCGACAACGTCCGGCAAGGGATCCTCGACGGGATGAACCTCGTCCGGATCTTGCGGTCGTTCGACGGGCGGCGGGGCACGCAGGACCTCACCGGCGACGGCGCGCCGGAGATCGCCGGCGACTTCGACGGAGACGGCGTGCCCGACGTCGGCGGACCGAACGTCTCGTACTTCGCCGCGGGCGAGTCGCTCGGCGGGATCATGAGCGACATCCAGGGAGGGATCGAGCCGTACATGATCGCGTCGGCGCCGATGTCCGGCGGCGGCGGGCTCGCCATGGACGTCGCGCTCCGCTCCTACGGCGTCGTCGAGTCGGTGACCGCGCAGCTCATGGGGCCGGTGGTCTTCTCCGTCCCCGCGGCCGAGCGGCCGCCGCGCGGCGACGACGAGCGGATCGAGCGCATCGGCTCGCGCTGCGGCGCGGCCGAGCGCACCCTGCGCCTCCAGGTCAACGAGGGCGTGCGGAACCAGGAGCTCGAGCTCGCCTGCCTCGGGCCCGAGGAGCTGTCCGCCGGGATGACCGTCGTGGTGACCAACGTGACCTCGCGGGAGGTGCGCTGCGCGCGGACCGGCAAGGACGGCCGCTTTCGCGTCCCGATCCCGACGAGCACGGGCGACAAGCTCGACGTCCAGGTCTACACCGCGCCCGACGTCGTGGCGTCGTACGACGGCTGCCGGGTGACGGACGGGGCGCCGCTCGGGCGCCGCGTCCGCGACTTCGAGCAGGCCGCGCTCAAGGTGTTCCCGGTCGCGGACTCGGAGTCGAGCCGCTGCGACGAGGCCGAGGGCTGCCAGCAGTTCCGCGACCGCTTCTTCCCGGTCGGCACGCCGCTCGTCGCGCCGAACGAGGGCCTCGGCGTCGCGCGGCAGACGCCGGCGATGCGGCGCTTCCGCGATCTCGCGCAGGCCGCGCTCGATCCGGGCGATCCGATCGCGTTCGCGCCGTACTACATGCTGAAGCCGCTCTTCGACGAGCACGGCCAGCGCGTCCCGCCGCACGCGCTCCTGACGATCAACACCGTCGGCGACAACTTCGTCCAGGTCTCGTCGCACCTCGCGTTCGCGCGCGCGGCCGGCGCGGTTCCGTTCTTGCCGCCGAGCGCGGTCGAGCGCTTGCCCGCGTGGGCCGACTACGCGACGCCGCACGAGCTCTACGATCGCCTCGGGCGGCGGACCCCGATGCAATTCCTCGTCGACAGCGGCGTCGCCGAGGGGATCGCCCGCCTCGGCCGGACGAGCGCCGGGCCCGCGTGCAGGGCGAACTACTCGACCGCGGACGCCGACCTGTGCACGCAGGCGCCGGTCCTCGAGCGCTACGAGTGCATGACGGCGCTCTACGACGCCGACTGGATCAGCGAGGGCCGCCTGCCCTACGACCAGCCGCACCCCGACGTCCCGCTCCGGCTCGCGCGGGTGGCGGGGGTGCACGTCACCGACTCGACGTCGCTCGCCGCCGCGTGGGAGCCCCGGCTCCGCGGCGTCCCGTTCGGACCGGACGAGTCGAGCTGGGCGGCGACCGAGCGCGTCGTCGGCCTGTTCAACCACTACCTCGTCCCGAAGGGCCAGCACACGTGGAGCACCGGAGACGCGTGCCGCGCCTGGGACTTCGCGGTCTACGGCAACGCGCTCACCGCGCGCTTCTTCGCGTCCGGCGGCCGGGACGTCTACTACCTGAGCCACCCCAAGACGCACGCGTGCCTCGCCGACGGCAGCTGCGACTTCTTCCGGTGAGCGCGCCGCGCGCGCCTCACGGCCCGTAGTCGAGGAGCCTGAAGCTCGCGCGGTAGAGGACCATGGTCCAGAGCGGCAGCCGGAGGACGTGGAAGCCGAACTCGTCGTCGCCGGGCCGCGCGAGGACGACCACGCTGAGCAGATCGTCGCGCTGCTTGAGCCCGGGGCGAATGCCGTAGAAGAGCCCCGCCGCGAGCTCGCCGCGGCGCCGGCCCCCGCGGGGCATGTCCATGTACCGCGCGTACGGGCCGAGCGCCCCGAGCGACGTGCTCCGGACGAAGAGCACCGCGTCCCCGCGGTAGAGCACGCCGCCGTCGTGGACGTTGGTGTGGAACCAATCGTACGTGTTCTCGGGCGAGCCCTCCCAGCGGAGGGCGTGGTTCGTGACGAACCAGAGCCGGTCGAGCGGGATCACGAGTCGCCCGCGGCCCTCGCCCCAACCCCAAGCCCGAGCGTCGAAGCTCGAGTCGCGATCGGTGTCGAGGCGGAGCGCGCGCGACACCGGCGTGCCCGGCGCGCCTTGGTACGTCCGCCAGACGTTCCGGTAGCCGGCGGAGGCGCCGAACGTGAACAGCAGATAGCGCACGTCGACGTGGGCGGCGGCCTCGGAGAAGCCGATGCTCGCGAGCGCGCTGGCTCGAAGCGCGAGGGTGCCGAAGGTCTCGTCCTCGATCGGCGTGCGCGACTCGAGGGACGCCTGCGCCCCGAGCGTGAACGCGTCGCCGTGCGCCCAGAGGCCCTTCTGCGGCGGATCGAGGAAGTAGTCGCGCGCCTGCCTCGGAGACGCAGAGGCCTCGCGCGCCCACGCCGCTGCGAGCGCCGTGACGAGCGCGAGCCGGAAGCCTCCGCCACCCCATCGCATCCACCCACGGTACGCGGAAGCCCGCGCCGGCGCAGCTCGCGCCTTCGCGTGGCGGCGCTTTCCCCATCCCGCGCCAGACGGAGCATGCCCCGCCGGCGCGCCGTGGTAGATCGGGCGCGATGAAGCCCGGCTGGCTCGCCAAGGCCTCGACGTTCGCGCTGGCGCTCGCGACGGCGCTCTCCGCCTGCGCCGTCGACACCGCCCCCGGCGGCGCGCGCCGCACGCCTCCCGGGACCGGACCAGAGATCGTCTTCGACCCGCTCCGCCGCCCGCTGCCGGAGATCCCGCAGCCGAACGACGTCGCGACGTTCGCCGATCCGACGAGCCGCACCGGCCGGCGCATCAACGTGAGCGTCGTCGCGCCGACGGCCTTCGAGACGATCGCGCGCCAGGGCTTCGACACGCTCGAGGGGTGGGGCACGTTCGCGCCGATCAGCGTCGCGTTCGGCCGGAGCGCCACGACGCCGGAGACCGAGGCCGCGCTCGACCTCGAGGACATCGCCGCGCGCACGCGCACGTACGATCCGTCCGACGACCCCTTCTACGTCATCGACCTCACCACCGGCGTACCGGTGCCGCTCGATCTCGGCAAGGGCAACTTCCCGATCTCGCTCGTCGACCGTGACAAGTACTGGGCGAACGATCCGCGCGTGAACGAGGACTCGCTCCTCTTCGAGACCTACGAGGAGGGCGCGGGGCTCCCCCAGAGCGCCTACCGACCCGAGCTCGACACCGACTTCGACGGCGTCCTCGATCACCCGAACGTGCTCGTGCCGCTGCGCGGCGCGGAGGCCGGGCGGAGCGCGCGGATCGAGGAGGTCATCGACTGGTACGAGCGTCAGACGGACACGCTCCTCCTCCGCCCCGTCGTGCCGCTCGAGGAGAAGCGCGAGTACGCGGTCGTCCTGACGGACCGTCTGCGCGGCCCGGACGGCGCGCCGGTGCGCTCGCCGTTCGAGCACATCCACCACGCGCAGCAGCGCCGCGGCGCCGCCCGCGTCCGCGAGATCCTCGGCGACGCGAGCAAACGCGCCTGGTTCGGCGACGTCGCCGGGACCGGGCTCGAGCACGTCGCGTTCGTCTGGACGTTCACGACGCAGCCCGTCTACGAGGACATGCGGCTCCTCCGCGACGGCCTCCACGGCGTCGGCCCCTTCGCGCGCCTCGCGACGGAGTTCCCGCCGGAGGCGCGGGCTTTCCGGGCGGTCGGGACGGCGCTCGACGAGATCGACGAGCCGCCCGGCGCGATCGATCGGACGCCCACCTGCGCGCCGCGGAAGCAGACGCCCTTCGCCGTCAAGGTCGCCGACACGAAGGACGCGATGCGCCAGCTCCTCGAGCGCGCGCTCGGCCTCTCGGGCGGCGAGCTCGACCGGCTGATCGACAGCCTCGACAGCGTCGATCACCTCGTCATCGGCAGCTTCGAGTCGCCGTACTTCCTGGGAGATCCGAAGAACGAGGACCCGGACGGCAAGTTCGAGCTCGACTTCAAGAGCGGCGCCGGACGCGTCGGGCGCGACACGGTCCAGTTCTGGCTCAGCGTGCCCAAGGCGACGGAGGCCAAACAGTCGCCGGACGGCTCGTTCACGCAGGCGCACAACGCGCCGTTCCCCGTCACCGTCTGGGCGCACGGCACGACGCTGCACGCCGACGAGATCATCGTGCGCGCGGGCTACTTCGCGCGGCAGGGCCTCGCGATGATGGGGATCAACATGCCCGGGCACGGGCTCTACCTCGATCCCGGCCTCGAGGCGGTCGCGAACGTCGTCTTCCGTGGGGAGTGCCTCTCTCCGTGGGTGCGGGCGCTCGGCAGCGGGCGGCACACCGATCTGAACGGCGACGGCGAGCCCGACTCCGGCGGTCTCCTCTGGTCGGCGCACGTCTTCCACTCGCGCGACAACATCCGCCAGGCCGTGGTCGACGAGCTGCAGGCGACCCGCGTCCTCCGCGCGTGGGACGGCGTGCGGCGCTCGACCCAGGACTACGACGGCGACGGCGTCCTCGATCTCGCGGGCGACTTCGACGGCGACGGCGTGCCGGACGTCGGCGGACCGAACGTGCCGATCACGACGTCGGGCAACTCGTTCGGCGGCGTCCTCGCGATGGTGCACGGCGCGCTCGATCCCAACGTGTCCGCGGCGGCGCCGATCTCCGGCGGCGGCGGCCTGATGGACGTCGCGACGCGCTCGTCCCTCGTCCCCGACTCGGTCATCCAGCAGGTCCTGAGCCCTCTCGTCGTCGGGGTGCCCGCGAGCGCGCTCCCGAAGACGGACGACCGCGAGCAGACCCGGTGCGCCGGGGATCAGCGCTCCGTGCGCTTCGTCGTCAACGACCTCACGGTCTCGCGCGAGGTCGAGATCGCCTGCCTCTCGCCGGCCGAGCTCGACGCGGGCAAGACCGTGGTGCTGACCAACGTGCGCAACAAGGAGCGCCACTGCGCCCGCACGGGCCCGGACGGTCGCTTCCGGATCCCCATCCCGGCGAACGTCGGCGATCGCCTCGACGTCCAGGTCTACGACGCGCCCGACGCCGTCCGCTCCTACAAGGGCTGCGACGCGCTCGAGGGGGCGCCGCTCGGCCGACGCGTCCAGACGTTCGAGCAGGCGTCGATCGGCATCGCGCCGGTCGGCGACGCGAAGAAGACCTGCGACGCCGCGTACGCCGACACGGACCTCGATCCGGCGGCCGGCTGTCAGCAGTTCCGCGATCGCTTCTACCCCGTGGGCTCGCCGCTCGTCGCGCCGCAGGAGGGCCTCGGCCTCCACCGGCAGTCGCCCGAGGCGCGGCGGCTGCTCAACCTGACGCAAGCCGCGGTCGATCCGAGCGATCCGATCAACTTCGCGCCGTACTACGGCCTCCGCCCCGCGCCCGGGCCCGACGGCAAGCCGATGCCCCCGCGCGCGATCCTCGAGCTCAACACCGCCGGCGATCCGATGGTGCCGGTGAGCACCGGCTACGCGTTCGCGCGCGCCGCCGGCGCGGTGCCGTTCCTCCCGCCGTCGTTCGCCGAGACCCTCCCCGAGTGGGCCGAGTACGCGACGCCGCAGGCGCTCTGGGATCAGCTCGGCGGCAAGACGCCGAACGACGTGCTGGTCGAGACGCACGTGCTCGAGGGCGTCGCGCGGCTCGAGCGCACGCGCGCCGGCGCCACCTGCACGCCGAACTACGTGGCGAGCGACGCGTGCACGAGCCCACCGTCGAGCGCCGAGTGCGCCCGCGCGATCTTCGACGTCGACTGGCTCTCCGAGGGCGACAACCCCTGGGCCGCGCCGCGCCCCGCGGTCCCGCTCCGGCTCGCGCGCTCCATCGACATCCGCGCCAACGACCCGCTGTCGCTCGCGCGCGCGTGGGAGCCGCGCTCGGCGGGCGCGCCGTTCGCCTCGGACGCGACGGCGTGGACGGGGACGCAGCCGCTCTCTGGCATCGTCAACACGTGGATCCAGCCGGGCGGCCAGCACGTCTTCGTGACCGGGGATCCGTGCAAGAAGTTCGACGACGTCGTCTACTACTCGAACCTGCTCGTGCGCTTCCTCGCCACCCAGGGCAAGGACCTCTACTACTTCAGCCACCCCTCGTCGCATCGCTGCCTCGAGCGGGAGCTCTGCCCGTTCTTCCAGTGAGGCGGCTCCTCGCGGAGCTCGCCGGGCGGCATTCGCGCGGGCGCGTGGACGCGGCGCTCGCCTCGCTCTACGTCCACGACGACGGCGCGGCGACCGTCGTGACGCGCGAGCCGGACGCGGCGCGCCCCGAGGCCGACGCGCCTCGCGCGCGAGCGACCGGCTCGCCCCTGTTCGGGCCGGCGCAGGCAGGAGCGCATCCGCCGGAGGAGCGGGCCGTCGTGCGCCTCGCGCCGCGGGTCTACGCCGAGACGCCGACGTCCGAGGCGCGCGCCCGCGTCCTCCAGCGGGCCGCCGCCCTCGCGCCCCGCGTCGAGGTCCACGCGCCGGCGGTCGCCGACGGGACCTACCGCGGCCGACTGGCGATCGATCTGCCCCGGCGCGCCGCGCGCGCGCTCGGGCTCGGCGCAGCCGAGCCAGGGGACCGCTTCACGGGGCGCTTCGTGCACGCGTTCTTCGACGACGAGGCGCTCGTCGAGGAGGCCGCGCGCGCCGGGCTCGCGTTCGTCGCGCGCCGCGGCGCGTGGGTCGACCTGGAGAGACGCCGCGAGGACGGCGACGCCGCCCGCGAGCGCGCGGAGCCCTTCCGGCGCGAGCTCGCGCGCGCCCTCGGCGTCGCGCGCGAAGCGGAGCGCCTCCGGCGAGGAAAGAGCCCCGAAGAGGCCGTGCGCGCGACCCGCGAGCGCGGCCGTGACGCGCAGGCGCGCGGCCCCGTCGGCCGCGCGCGCCTCCGCAGGGCGATCGGCTGGGTCGACGCGGCGTCGCTCGGCGGCCCGAACTGCTTTCGCCGGACGCTGATGGAGATGGCGCTCGACGCCGGCGCCGCGCGCGAGACGCTCGTCTTCGGGCTCGACCTCGGCCGCACCGGCCACGTCGCGTTCAAGGACAGCGAGGAGCGCGCGTTCGACGTCGCGTTCGAGGTGCCGCCCGACACGCGGTGACGCGCGCGGGCGCGGGCCATCGGCGCGCGCGCGGAGAGCCACGTCCGCAGAAGGACATTGACGCTGCGCCCAGGGTGGGGCGATACATCGTGGTGCATGCGCTACTACGTGTCGCTCGACCCCGCGGCCACGCCCGATCCCACGGTCGTGGAGGTGAACGAGCTGCCGACGGGGCAGCTCGAGGTCACGCTCGGCGGCGAGCTCGTCCCGGTCGACGTCGTGTGGCTCGACGGCTCCGCGTCGATCCGCGTGGGCGGGCGCGTGGTCGATCTCACCGTCGAAGGCCAGCCGCCGGAGATCGGCGCGGTCGCGAGCGGCCACCGCTCGTACGTGCGCGTCGAGAGCGAGCGCCAGCGCGCCGCGGCCGCGGCGCGGAAGGGCGGCGGCGGCAGCGGCGAGAAGGTCGTGAAGGCGCCGATGCCGGGTCGCGTCGTGCGCCTCCTCGTGTCGGCGGGCGCCGAGGTCGAGGCCGGCGCGACGCTCTGCGTGATCGAGGCCATGAAGATGGAGAACGAGGTCAAGGCGAAGGCACGAGGAACGGTCGCCGAGGTGCACGTCTCCGAGGGCGCGACGGTCGAGGGCAGCGCCAAGCTCTTCACGTTCGGCTGAGCGATCGATGCGCGCGTCCCCGCGGCGTCTCTTCCTCGTGCACGCGCCGACGCCGATCGAGCGCCGCCCCGCGCTCGACGAGCTCGTCGGCGCCAAGGTGTGGATCAAGCGCGACGACGCGACGGGCGGCGCCGAGGCCGGCAACAAGGTCCGCAAGCTCGAGTTTCTCCTCGCCGACGCGCTCGACCGCGAGGCCGAGGTCGTCATCACGTGCGGCGGGCTCCAGTCGAACCACGCGCGCGCGACCGCGCTCGTCTGCGCGCGGCTCGGGCTGCGAGCCGTGCTCTACCTCCGCGTACCGGATCCGGCGGCGGCGGCGCGCGAGCTCGAGCTCTCCGGCAACGTCCTGCTCGACCGGCTCGCCGGCGCGGAGGTCTGCTTCATCTCCCCGGCCGAGTACCGCGAGCGCGGCGCGATCATGGAGCACGCGCGGCGGGAGCTCGAGGCCGAGGGCGCGCCGGCGTACGTGGTCCCCGAGGGCGGCTCGAACGGCCTCGGCTCGCTCGGCTACGTCGAGGCGATGCGCGAGGTGCGCCGCCAGCTCGATCTCGGGCTCTGCGAGGACCTCACGGCCGAGCCCGGCGCCGCGGCGCGCTTCGACGTCGTGGCGCACGCGTGCGGCTCGGGCGGGACGGCCGCGGGCGTCGCGCTCGGCGCCGCGCAGGCGGGCGTCGCGCGCGAGGCGTGGGCCTTCGCGGTCTGCGACGATCGCGCCTACTTCGAGAGGGCGATCTCCGGCATCGCCGCCGAGGCGCGCGGCTACGACCCGTCGCTCCCGCCGCTCGCCCTGCTCGATCCGAGCGCAGGCGCCCGCCGCGCCGCGCCGGAGGGAGCCGCCGCGCTCGTCGTCGACGACCGCGCGAAGGGCCCCGCGTACGCCGTGATGGACCTCGATCAGAAGCGCTTCCTCGCTCGGGTGGCGCGCCGGACGGGGCTCGTGCTCGACCCGGTCTACAGCGGCAAGGCGCTCTGGGGCGTCGCGCGCGCGGTCGAGCGCGGCGACATCTCCGCCGGCGCGAACGTCCTCTTCATCCACACCGGCGGCCTACCGGGCCTGCTCGCGCAGGGGGAAGAGCTTCGCGAAGCGCTCGAGGAGCGCTAGGTTCCTCGCCGCGATGAGCAAGCCGAAGGACACGGCCGACACGCCCGCCGCCGACGTCCAGGGCGTCCGCTTCGAGATCGCCGTCTGGGGCCTCGTCCTCTCCGCCGGCTGCCGCGCCATCGAGATCTTCCTCGAGGCGCAGTCGATGGCCGGAGCGGTCGGTCAGGCGGTGCTCGTCGAGTGGGGCAGCTCGCGCCTCGGCGTCGCGTGGAGCGATCCGAACGAGCCGACCACCGGCGTCGCGATCGCGCGGCGCGCGCTCGTCGGCGCGACGATCGGCCTCGGCGCCGCGGGGCTCGTCTTCGCGACCCTCGCCGCGACGCGCGGCGTGACCCTCGGCCCCGCGGTCGCGCACGTCGAGGCCTCGGTCCTCGTCCTCGGCTTCGCCACGGCCGGGATCCACGCCTGGCGCGACGAGCTGCTCCTCCACGGGATCACGCTGCGCGCGCTCGGCGAGCGCTCCGTCCCCGACGTCGCCCGCGTCGTCGCGTGCGGCGTGACCTCGGCGGGCGCCGCGCTCGGCCGGAGCGACGCCACCGCGCGCTCGGTGTTCGTCGCGCTCCTCCTCGGCATGCTGTTCGGCGCGCTCTGGATCCGCGACCGCGGCGCGTGGCGGCCATGGGCAGCGCACGCCACGTTCCGGTGGACGACCGGCACGCTCCTCTCGGGTGGCCTCGTGCACGCGCGGCTGGCCGACGACGCATGGGGCGGCGGCAGCTCCGGGTGGTTCGGCGGGACCGCGGCCGCCGTCGCGCTGCTCCCGGTCGGCCTCGGCGCCCTCGTGTGGGCCGCTCGGCGATTGTCGCCACGATCCGCCGGAGTCGGATAGGATCCCGTCCCGAAGAATGCGTCAGAGTCACGGGCCTGGCACGTCATACGACGAGCCGATCGAGAACGAGTCGCGCCGGCTGACGCCGTCGATCGGGCTGATGCGCGACTCGGACAAGCCGACCGACTCGTCGAACGAGGACTTCCTCTTCCACCTCTATCGCGGCAGCGAGCTGCTGCAGGACAACCGGGTCCACGAGGCGAAGGAAGAGCTCGAGCGGGCGCTCCACCTGCAGCCACGCGACTCGAAGGGCCAAGACCTCATCGCCGTCGTCTATTTCCGGCTCGGCCTCTACCCGCGCGCGATCCAGATCTACGAGCAGCTGCGTCGCAAGAACGCGAACGATCCCGCGCTGCTCCTGAACCTGGCGCTCTGCTACCTGAAGACCGGCCAGCCGCAGCTCGCGCGGCGGGACCTCGAGCAGCTCCTCGAGCGGAGCCCGTCGCACTCGCGCGCCTGGGGCTACCTCGGGCTCGCCTGCGAGCGGCTCGGCGACCTCGTCCAGGCGGAGCGCGCCTTCGCGCAGGGCGGCCATCAGCAGATGGCGAAGCGGATGTCGGCGCGCATCGAGGGCGCGTCGATCCTCCCGAGCGCGCCGGAGGACTCGCAGCCGACACGCGAGGTCCGCGAGGTCGCCGGCGCCGCGTACCAGGAGCTCGACGCGGGGGAGCTGTCGTTCGCGCTCGCCGAGCCCACGGGTGAGCAGAGCGCCGACGGGGCAGGCCAGAGCTGGCGGCCCCACGAGCTCGGACAGGTCCGCGCGAGCGAGCGGCCGGCGCCAGAGCGGCGCGACACACGCGGGCCCGACGCGCGCGGGGGCCCGCCGATCGTCTCCTCGGTCCCGCAGCTCGGCCACGGCCAGTCGTTGAACCGCAGGCCGACGTTGATCGCGCCCGTCGGTGCGCCGCCCGCGCAGGAGCCCGGCGCGGTCGACTACGCCGCGCTGGAGCGCATCCCGTCGCAGCGCCCGCCTTCGATCGGCCTCGACGACGTGGCGATGTCCGCGCCGTCGTCGCTGCGCCACCCGGTCGTGGCCGTGCCGAGCCCGTTCGGGCCGGCGCGATCCCACGACGCCCCGCCAAACGTGCATGGTACACGGACGCTGCTCCCGCCGCTCGGCACCCCGGGGAGCGGCGCTCCGCCGCCGCAAGCGCAGGTCGAGAGCGCGGCGCCGCGTCCGACGCCGACGTCGGACGCCCCCGCCGGGCCCGCGGCTGCCCCCGCGCCCCCTGCCCCGCCGACCCCCGCCGCTCCGCTCGCCGAGAACGAGCCGGCGCCCCGCCCGCTGACGCAGGCGTCTGCCATGCGTGCCCCGGCGGCGTCGCGAGCGCCCTCCCCCGCCGGCGCTCCGGCCGCGGTGCGATTCCCCGACGCAGGGGTCGCGCTCCACGCCTCGGGCATCGCGCTGGTCCACACGACCGCCGAGATCGGCTTCGCGGCGCGCCTCGAGTCGATCCGCGCGCAGCAGAGCGGCCTCGAGATGCGCCTCCTCGAGCGCCGCGTGAAGGGCAAGCCGAGCGGCGAGTCGTTCGGCGGCGTGACGAGCCCGATGGTGCTCGCGTCGGGCGAGGGTCAGCTCGTCCTCGCGGCGCGACCTGGACGCAAGCTCGCCGCCTTCGCCGTCGACGGCGCGATGTGCTTCGCGCGCGAGGACGTGCTCCTCGGGTTCGGCGGCGGCCTCGCCTTCGAGAACGGCCGGCTCGCGGCCGGTGAGGGCGAGTCGGTCCCCGTCGTGCAGCTCCGCGGCGAGGGCTCGGTGCTGCTCGAGGCGATCGGCGAGGTCCTCACGCTCGCGGTGCGCCCCGATCGCAGCTTGAGCGTGCGGAGAGAGGCCATCCTCGGCTGGTTCGGCCGTCTGGTCCCGCGGGCCCTCACGCCGAGCGACGCCCCGTGCGGTCAGCGCGGGCTCGTGAGCTTCGCTGGAGAAGGGCGCGTCCTCGTCACGACGGCGTAGCGTGCGCGCCGCGGCGTGGGGGGCGGCGCGCGCGGGCGAGATGGAGGGTGAC
This sequence comes from Labilithrix sp., assembly GCA_019637195.1. Lineage (GTDB taxonomy): Bacteria > Myxococcota_A > Polyangia > Polyangiales > Polyangiaceae > Labilithrix. Next base: position 16,481 of record JAHBWA010000091.1, read on the forward strand.
GCCGGCCGGAGGGAGGGCTAAAGCGGGTGTGTGGACGAGGACGCGGGCCGAGCGCGTAGAGAGCGACGCCAGTCGCTCCGGCAGGACGCGTTCAACATCCCGAACGTCCTGACGATGGGCCGGATCGCGATGATCCCGCTCTGCCTCTGGTTCCTCGATCAAGACACGCCGCGCTCGGGCTTCTGGGCCGCGCTCGTCTTCACGGCCGCCGCGATCACCGACGTGCTCGACGGTTACCTCGCGCGCAAGCTCGGCGTCGTGAGCGTGCTCGGCAAGCTCATCGATCCGCTGGCCGACAAGCTCATCGTCATGGCGTGCCTCGTCTGGATGGTGAAGATGGACCGCATCCCGGCGTGGGCGGTGATCGTCCTGCTCGCGCGCGAGTTCAGCGTCACGTCGCTCCGCAGCGTCGCCGCGAACGAGGGCGTCATCATCTCCGCCGGGCAGGAGGGCAAGACGAAGACCGCGCTGCAAATGCTCGGGATCATCGTGCTCCTCTCCGGCTACCCGTACCACCTCTCGTACCTCGGCCTCGACCTCGGCGTCGTCGACCTCGCGGCCGTCGGCCGCGTCCTCGTCTACCTCTCGCTCGTCTTCTCCGTGGCGAGCGCGGCCCAGTACCTCTCGCTGTTCTCCGACACCGTCGAGGCGAAGAAGGAGAAGCTCCGCTCCGACGAGAGCACGCCGTCGCTCTGAAACCGGGCGCGGAGTTGCCGCTTGCCAGGCCGCGAGCTTCCGTGCCATCAAGGTGGCGTGAAACGCTCTCTCTCTCCCTCCCCGCGCGCTCGCGGGGGCTCGACGCGCCGGCGCGTCGGCGTCGTGCTCCTCCTCGCCGTCGGCACCTTCGTGGCCTGCGTCGCTGCGTGCTCGAACCAGGGCGAGGGCGAGCGCTGCGACGTCTTCAACGGCGACGACGACTGCAAGACGGACGAGGGCCTCGTCTGCTACCCGGCGGCCCAGCTGCAGGCGAACACGGAGTCGGACCGCTGCTGCCCGCGCGACCGCTCCCGAGCGAAGCACCCGGTCTGCGTGACGCCGACGACGGTGATCGGCGACGCCACGACGCCCGCCGACACCGGACCGGCGCCGTCCGGAGACGCCTCGGACTCCGACGCCTCGGACTCCGACGCCTCCTCCGACGCGGACGCGAGCACGGACGCGGACGCCAACCCGTAGGACGCAGACGTGTCGCCCGCCGCCCTGCTCGAGCAAGCGCAGAACGCCCTCTTGCTGTCGGTGGCGGTCGCCCTACCCGTGCTCGCGGTCGCCGCCCTCGTCGGGCTCGTCGTGGCGGCGTTCCAGGCGGCGTCGCAGATCCAGGACCCGACGATCGCGCACCTCCCGCGGCTCCTCGCCGTCGTCGCCGCGCTCGTCGTGCTCGGTCCCTGGATGGGCAGCCAGATCGGCGCGTTCGCCGAGCGCATGCTCGAGATGGCCGCCGCGCGCTGATCCCCGCGCGGGCGCGAACGCGCGCGGAACGAGCCGTCCGGGAGCCGAGGTTGACCCCGGCTCGGCCCTTTGATACCTCGGCACTGAATGAGTGAATCCTCACTCAGTTTGCGCCGGCGCCGCGCCAGCCGCGGCCGAGAAGACGCCCGGCCGCCACGCGAGGGCGCCGCCGCCCGCGAGCAGCCGGCGGACGGCCCGCGCGCGACGAGCCGCCAGACGGGCGACAAGCGCCGGCGCGTCGGCGACAAGCGCGACCGCATCCTGAAGGCGGCCGTGAAGGTCTTCGCGCGCAGCGGCTTCCACGCGACACGCGTGAGCGAGGTCGCCAAGGCGGCCGGGGTGGCCGACGGGACCATCTACCTCTACTTCGAGTCGAAGGAGGAGCTGCTCTTCTCGCTGTTCGAGGATCGCGTCAGCAAGCTGCTCGCCTTCATGCGCGACGAGCTGCCGAAGAAGCCCGACGCGCCGGCGCGCCTCCGCGCCATCATCGACATGCAGCTCGGGCTCCTCGAGGGCGAGCGCGACCTCGCCGAGGTCATCACGGTCATCCTCCGTCAGTCGACGCGCCTGATGAAGGAGTTCGCCGCGCCCCACTTCAACGCGTACCTCGACGCGATCGCGAAGATCATCGCCGACGGCCAGGCCACCGGCGCGTTCCGCCAGGACGTCTCGCCGCACCTCGCGGCCCGCGCCATCTTCGGCGCGCTCGACGGGATCACGCTCACCTGGGCGCTGGGGCGCGCAGAGCAGGGCGCGCTGGGGCGCGCCGCGGGGCAGCTCGCCGACGTGCTCCTCCGCGGCCTCGCGCCGTGACGACGACCTCGGGCTACGTCAAGCGGCTCGCGGAGCGCGCGCGCGCGCTGGAGACGACGCGCGCGTTCTTCGCGTCGCGTGGCTACCTCGAAGTGGAGACGCCGATCGCGATCCCGTCGCCCGGGCTCGATCTCCACCTCGACGCGTTCGAGGCGGTGCCCACCGGCGTCGCGATGGCGACCGGCGCGCCCGAGCGCTTCCTCTCGACGTCGCCCGAGTATCAGATGAAGCGCCTCCTCGCGGCGGGCCACGGCCGGATCTTCCAGATCACGCGGGCGTTCCGCGCGGGTGAGGTCGGCGAGCGGCACAACCCGGAGTTCACCATCCTCGAGTTCTATCGCCCTGGCGCCGGGACCGACGCCGTGATGCGCGACACCGAGCAGCTCGTCGCGCGGGTCACCGGCGGGTCGGTGACGATCGACGGGCGCACGATCGACGTCCGCCCTCCCCTGCCGCGCCTCACGCTGCTCGAGGCGTTCGAGCGCTACGCGGCGACTCCGCCCGACGAGACGCTGCGCCTCGCCGAGCACGACGAGGACGCGTTCTTCGAGAAGCTCGCGTTCGAGGTCGAGCCCGCGCTCGCGACGCTCGATCGTGGGGTCTTCGTGACGGAGTACCCCGCGTCGCAGGCGTCGCTCGCGCGGAAGAAGCCGGGCGATCCGCGCGTCGCGGAGCGGTTCGAGCTCTACGTCGCCGGGGTCGAGCTGTGCAACGGCTTCGGCGAGCTCACGGACGCGGGAGAGCAGCGCGCCCGCTTCGAGCGGGACCAGGCCGCACGCGCGGGGCGCAAGAAGCCCGTGTATCCGATCGACGAGCGCTTCCTGGACGCGCTCGCGCGTGGAATGCCCGAGGCGGGCGGCAACGCGATCGGCTTCGATCGCCTGGTCGCGCTGGCGTGCGGGACGCGGGCGATCGGCGAGGTGCTCGCGTTCTCGGACGGAGAGCTCTAGGGAGGCGCGCGGCGGCGGCCTCCGGGAGCTCCGCGACCGGCTGCGTCCGACTCGCTCGCGCGATGCACGCGCGTCGCTCCCCGTGACCTTCGCCCGCGGCGTGTGGTACGCGTTTCGCCGTGCTCCGCTTCGAAGAGGCCCTCACGCGCATCCTCGCCCTCGGGACGCCCGTGCTCCCGGCCGAGCGCGTCGCGATCGAAGAGCTCGACGGCCGGGTGCTCGCGGAGGACCTCGTCGCGCGAGCCGATCTCCCGGGCTTCGACTACAGCGCGATGGACGGCTACGCCGTTCGGACGCGCGACCTCGCGGGCGAGCCCCCGCTCCGCCTCCCCGTCCGCGGCGAGAGCCGGACCGGCGCCGTGCCGGACGCGCTCGAAGCGAGCTCCGCGATGCGCATCTTCACCGGCGGCGCGCTCCCCGCCGGCGCGGACGCCGTCGTCATGCAGGAGAACGTCACGCGCGACGGCGACGTCGCCGTGCTGACCGCGCGGCCACGCCCCGGGCAGAACGTCCGGCGACGCGGCGACGATCTCGCGGCGGGCGCGATCGCGATCGCGCGCGGGACGCGGCTCCGGCCGGCGCACCTCGCGCTGGCGGCGGCGCTCGACGACGCCGACGTGCCGGTGTCGCGTCGTCCCGAGGTCGCGATCCTCGCGACGGGCGACGAGCTCCGGCGGCCCGGCACGGACGCCGTCCCCGGCACCATCCCGGAGTCGAACACCGTCGTCCTCCGCGCGATGGCGCGCCGCGCGGGCGCCCGCGCGCGCGCGCTGCCGTTCGTCCGCGACGAGCGCGCCGCGACCGAGCGCGCCTTCGCCGCCGCGCTCGCCGAGGCCGACGTCGTCGTCACCGTCGGCGGCGTGAGCGTCGGCGACCACGACCTCGTGCGGCCGGCGCTCGAGGCGGTGGGCGTCACGCTCGACTTCTGGCGCGTCGCGATGAAGCCGGGCAAGCCGCTCGCCGTGGGCCGCTTCGCGCGGAGCGACCGGCGCGACGCGATCGTGCTCGGGCTCCCGGGCAACCCGGCCAGCGCCGCCGTGACCTTCGCGCTCTTCGGTGTCCCGCTCCTTCGAGCGATGCAGGGCGATCTCCGCCCCTTCCCCGCGCGCCGGCGCGCGCGCATGACGCGCGCGCACGCGCACGATCCGGGACGCCTCGAGCTCGCGCGGGCGACCGTGACGTACGGAGAGGACGCGCAGCTCGGCGTGACGACCCTCGGCAACCAGGCGAGCGGCGCCGTGACGACGATGGCGCAGTCGGACGCGCTGGTCCTCATCCCGGCCGAGTCGACCGGCGTCCCCGCGGGCGCCGAGGTCGACGTCCTCCTCCTCGGCGACCTCTCCGGCTGAGCGGAGCTCCAGCACCATGACGAACGACGGAGACAAGGGCATCCACCTCACCCACCTCGACGCCGAAGGCCACGCGCACATGGTCGACGTCGGCGCCAAGGACGTCACGTCGCGGCGAGCCACGGCGCGCGCGCACGTGCGGATGAGCGAGGCGACGTACCGCGCGCTCGAGGCGGGCGCGACGCCGAAGGGCGACGTCCTCGCGGCCGCCCGCATCGCCGGCATCCAGGCCTCGAAGCTCACGCCCCAGCTGATCCCGCTGTGCCACGCCGTGCACCTCACGCGCGTCGAGGTGGCGATCCGCCTCGAGGCCGGCGTCGTCGTCGTCGACGCCACGGCCGAAGCGCGCGACCGCACCGGCGTCGAAATGGAGGCGATGGTCGCGGCGAGCGCGGCGGCGCTGACGCTCTACGACATGCTGAAGGCCGCCGATCGCGGCATGTCGTTCGAGGTCGCGCTCCTCGAGAAGAGCGGCGGCCGCAGCGGGCACTGGACGCGCCCAGCGGAGGAGGCGCCGTGACGCGCGGAGGGAGCGCCGACGCCGACCGCGAGGCGCCGCTCTCCGACGACGCGGCGGCGCGCGCGGACGCACGCGAGGCGCCGCCCTCGCTCGCCGAGCCGCCGCGCGCGGACGTACGCGAGGCGCCGCTCTCGGTCGACGAGGCGCTGGCGCGCGTGCGGCGCCCTGGAGCCGGCGGGCTCGCCGTCTTCGTCGGCGCCGTGCGGGACGAGAGCTCCGGACGCACCGTGACGCGGCTCGAGTACTCGGCCTACGCGTCGATGGCGCGGCGCGAGATGGATCGCATCGCCGCCGAGCTCGAGTCGGAGATCCCCGGCGTCCGCGTCGCCGTCATGCACCGGATCGGATCGCTCGAGGTCGGCGACGCCGCGGTCGTCTGCGCGGCCAGCGCACCGCATCGGGGCGAAGCCTTCAAGGCGTGCCGCGCGCTCATCGACCGCATCAAGGCACGCGTGCCGATCTGGAAGCGCGAGATCGGCCCCGACGGCGCGGCGTGGGTCGGCTGGGAGGACGCGCGCTGCGGCCCCAACCACGACCACGCGGCGACAGGGCACGGGCACGCGACCGCAGAGCACGACCACGCGACCGCAGAGCACGGGCACGCGACCGCAGAGCACGACCACGCGACCGCAGAGCGCGGGCGCGTGCCCGCGGAGCACGAGCCGCGCGATCCCTGAGGAGCGGCCACCGGCGACGCCGCGCCGAACGGCGATCGCGCTCAGCCGCCCGCGACCGGCGGGATGAGCGCGACGACGTCGCCGTCGACGAGGTCCTCGTCGCGCGTCGCGAAGGTCTCGTTGCGCGCGAAGCGCACCGCCGCGAGCCGTCCCGCGAGCGCCGCGTGACGCCGCTCGAGGAACACCGCGAGCTCGGCGATCGATCCGACGTCCGGCGGCAACGTGACGCGCTCTTCGTCTCGCCCGACCAGCTCGCGAACGGCCGCAAAGTAGAGGAGCGTGATGGTCACCGCGCGCCTCCGTGGTCGTGGTGCTTCGACCGCCCGTCGACGAGGTCGACCGCGTGCGCGAGCACCGGCGCGATGAGCGCGCGGGCGCCGAGGCGCGCCGCCTTCTCGCTCCCCGGGAGCAGGAAGACGAGGCACGCGCCGACCGTCCCCGCCGCCGCCCGCGAGAGGATCGCGCGCGGGCCAATCTCGTCCCACGAGAGCCGGCGGAAGGCCTCGCCGAACCCGTCGAGCGACTTGTCGAAGAGCGCGGAGACCGCCTCCAACGTGACGTCGCGAGGGGCGATGCCGGTCCCGCCGGTGAAGACGACGGCGTCCGCCTCGTCGCTCGCGACCGCTCCCGTGACGACGGCCGCGATCGCCCGCGGCTCGTCGGCGACGATGACGTGACGCACGTGCGTGAACGCGGCGAGCTCCTCGACGAGGGCCCTGCCCGCCGTGTCGTCCGCCGCGGTGCGGGTGTCGCTGACGGTGACGGTGATGACGCGTGCCGGCGAGCTCATGGATCCACGCGATCCTAGTACGTACCGCGCGCTCGAGGTCCGCCGTACGGACGTCGAGGAGCGATTCCAAAGGGGGCCGCGGCGGGCGATCGAGCCGCGAGCCCAGCCTTTGCCGGCGCCGCACCTTGCCTCATCACCGCCGATGCGCGATACGCTTCACTCACGTGCGTCCGGTCGAGGCGTACACTTCACCTCTCACGATGCTCGCCCTCCCCGTCCTCCAGCCGCGCGCCGCGCCCGCGACGCCGCCGCGCTCCGTACGGCTGTCGCTGACGGACCGCTGCGATCTCGCGTGCGTCTACTGCCGGCCCGACAAGCGCGACGGCTACCTCGAGGATCGCCTGGAGATCGACGCCTGGAAGACCATGGCCGAGGGCCTCGTCCGCGCGGGCGTCCGGCGCGTCCGGTTGACCGGGGGTGAGCCCTTGCTCCACCCGGCCGTCGTCGAGGTCGTGACCTTCCTCGGCGAGCTCGGCCTCGACGATCTCGCGCTGACCACCAACGCCACGCGCCTCGAGCGGTACGCGCGCGCGCTCCGCGACGCCGGCCTCATGCGGGTCAACGTCTCGCTCGACACGCTCGATCCCGCGCGCTTCCGGCGCATGACGCGAGGCGGGCGTCTCGACGTCGTCCTCCGCGGCGTGGACGCCGCGCTCGCCGCCGGCTTCGACGAGGTCAAGCTGAACGCCGTCGTGGTGCGCGGCGAGAACGACAGCGAGCTCGAGGACATCGTGCGCTGGTCGTGGGAGCGCGGCATCGTCCCGCGCTTCCTCGAGGTGATGCACATCGGCGAGGGCGCCAAGCTCAAGGACCGCGTCGTCCGCGCGAGCGAGATGCGCGCGCGCCTGGCGCACCTGCTCGTCGGAGGCGAGGCCGTCGGCGAGGCCGATCGCGGTCCGGCGAAGTACCTCTTCGCGCGCCAGGAAGCCGGGCCCACCCGCCGCAAGGTCGGCTTCATCACGGGCACCAGCGACACGTACTGCAAGGGCTGCGACCGCCTCCGCGTCGCCGCCGACGGCACCCTCCGGCCCTGCCTCGCCACGAACGACGGCCTCGCCGCCGGCCACGTCGCGCGCCACGGCGACGCCGCGCAGATCGCGCGCGCGGTCGACGACGCCTGGCGCCTCAAGCCCGACGGCGACGTCTGGAAGGGCTGCACCGAGCCCGACGCCGCCGCCGTCTCGATGCGCGGCATCGGCGGCTGACGGCTAGGTCTCGATGCGCGGCATCGGCGGCTGACGGCTAGGAGGAGGTCGCCCCGTCGGGCGCCGCCATCACGTCGAGGCCGACGATCTTCATGAGGCGGAGCGCGTTCGAGCTCTGGACGACGCCCGCCCGCAAGCGGTAGTCGAAGCTCATCACGTCGCCTTCGACCTGCTCCTCGAAGTGGACGTTCTCGACGTGCTCCGGCTTCTCCTTCTCGAGGTCTCCGAGCCCGAGATCGTGCGTCGACACGGCGCCCATCGCGCCCTGGGCGAGCAGCTCCATCAGGATCGCGCGGGCTCCGATGAGCCGCTCGCGCGTGTTCGTGCCGTGGAGGATCTCGTCGAGGAGGAAGAGCAGCGTGCCCTCCGCCGGATCCTTGTGCACCTTGCGCGCGAGGTCGAGCACCAGCTTGAGCTTCTTGAGCTCCGCGTAGAAGCGGCTCGTGCCCTCTTCGAGCGAGTCGGAGACACGCATGCTCGTCGCCACCGCCAGCCGTGAGGTGCGGAGCGACTTGGCGCAGACGGGCCCGCCCGTGTTGGTCAGCACGGCGTTGATCCCGATCGCGCGGAGGAGCGTGCTCTTGCCCGACATGTTCGAGCCGGTCACGATGAGCGCGTGCCCCGGCCCGGCGACGGTGACGTCGTTCGAGACGCGCTTGTCGCCGTCGATGAGCGGATGGCCGAGCGACTCGCCCTCGAAGGTCGCGCGATCGGTGACGATCTCCGGGAACGCATGGTCCGGGTTCTCGAACGCGAAGCCGGCGATCGACGCGAGCGCCTCGAGCTCGGCGAGCGCGCGGAACCAGCCGAACGCGGCCTTCCCCGCCCGCTCGCGCCACACCTCCAGCGCGAGCGCACACCAGAGGTCCCACATCAGCGCGGGCCCGATGAAGAAGCGGAAGACCTCGTTGTTCCGCGCGTCGACGAAGCCGACGATCCGCGAGAGCGCCGCCATCTCGCGCGTGGCCGACGCCCCGCTCTCCTGGAGGCGCTTCTGCAGCCCGACGAGCAGCGGCGCCTCGAGCTTCTCGTCCTCGAGCAGGCGCAGCATCGCGCCGTAGCGCGAGAGCGCGCTCTCCTTCGACGACGCCGCCTCGAGCGAAGGCTGGATCCGCGCCCGCAGCGCCGCGAGGATCGAGACGCTCAGCGCGAACGGCAAGAGGAAGAGCATCCGGTGGACGAGGCCCATGCTGCCCGCGATCAGCGTCCCGACCGTCGCCAGCGGGACCACGAGCGCGACGAGGCGAAGCGCGCCGGGGAGCCGGCCGCCGCCCGCGCTCGACCGCGCCTGCCCGGCCCACATGACGAACGGTCGCGGATCCGGCTTGTCGTCCTGATCCTCGAGGAGCGAGCCGAGCGCGGCGAGCTCCTCGCGCAGGGTCAGCCTCGGCGCGAGATCGCGCACGGCCGCCTGCCGCTGCTTCACGGCGTCGGCGAACTCGGCGATCCCCGAGGGCGCGCCCTCGCCCGAGAGCCAGCGCGCGAGGATCTCTTCGCCGTAGCGCGTGGAGGTCGCGTCGAGGCGCTGGAAGAGCGAAGCGCGACCGAAGACGTCGAGATCGCCCGCGTAGGGATGCGTCGCGACGGCCCAGCGCTCGCCGGTGGACGGGAACGAGCGCCACTTGCCGTCCATGCGCGCGAGCGCGCGCTCGTGAAAGCGCATCGCGGCGGCCGCCTTGTCCTTCTGCGAGTGGATGCGCGCGTGGACCACCACGAGCGCGGCGAAGATCAAGACGAGCGCGACGACGCCGAGCCACGCCTCGCGCGGCACGTTCGCGAACGCGATCGCGCCGACCAGGCCGACGGCGCCGAGCGCGGCGGCGAGGCGGCCGTTGCCGATCGCCCGGGCCTTGGACTCGAGGGCCTCCGCCCTCGCTCGCCGCGCGGCGAGCGCGGCCTCGTGTTTCTCTCGCGGAGCCGTCACAAGCCGGGACCCTTATCACGCCTGCCCGCCCGCCGGGTGCGGCGGCGCGGACACGACGCGCGCGGAAGGCGACGAGCGAGCGAGCGACGCCCGCCACGCGCTCACGCCGCGCGGCGACGGCGGACCAGCGGTACGGACGACGGCCGGGCGACCACCCGGGCCGGGCGGGTCGCCGGGCGCTGCGCGCAGGCGACCGCGACCGCGAGACCGGCGAGCGAGAGGCCGAGGCCCGCGGGGGTGCGCTGGACGAGCCCGCGCTTCGCGAGCGCGCCGAGGGCACGGCGGACATCGGCCTCGTCCCCCCCCACGCGAACGACGAGCTGTTCGAGCGTGGGAGGCGTACGACGGCGAGCGAGACGGAGGAGGGCGCGGAGGACGTCGATCTCGAGGCTCATGAAGTGAGCTTACGTTCAGCACTGAACACCCGTCCACTTAACGACGTCGATTTCGCGCGCGCGCCCGAAAATGCGGCTCGGGACACGATCACCGCAGGAGCCGAGGCGCCACGCCTCACGCAAGCGCCGCGTGGGCCCGGACCCGCGCACGCCTCCCCGCCGGCGACGACGCCGCGCGCCTCAGGGCGCGCAGCAACGGAAGCCGCGGCCCACGTGCCACGAGGACCGCGCGCGCGTCCCCACGGTCGCGCAGGTCACCCCCTCACCGCTGGCGTAGAACGACTCGCGGACATAGCAGCTGTCGTCGGCCCCGCCGTCCCCGGTGCAGCTGTCGACCCACTCGTTCACGTTGCCGAGCATGTCGTAGAGGCCGGCGACGCCGCCGACGCACCCGGGACGGCTCATCACCGCCTCGCGCGTGCCGCCGCTCGCCGCGACGTTGCACCGATCGGCCTCGTAGGCGTCCCCGTACGGCCGGACGGAGGAACCGCGACCGCTGCAGGCGCGGTACCATTGATCCCTCGCGCTGTCCGCGAGCGCGCCCGCCGCGATCGGTCCGCCACCGACGGCGCCGCACAGCCGCTTGCCTGCCCACGCGCAGTACGCCCAAGCGTCGCACCAGTCGACGCTGACCACGGGGCGGTTCATCGCGTTGGCGCTCGGTGGCCACGCTTCGTTCGGGACGTAGCTCACGTTCCACGCGCAGCCGGCCGGCTGCCCGCCCGGGCCGACGTTCGCCTGGACGAACTGCGCGTAGTCCGCGTTCGTCACCTCGGTGGCGTCGACGCAGTAGTCGTCGACGCGAACGCCCGCGGGCCCGGCGTCGCCGGGGCACGCGGGCGTCGTCGCGTCCGCGTCCGCGTCCGCGCCGGCGCCGGGCGACGCGGCATCGCGTCCGCCCGCGTCGTTCGAGAAGGCGTCCGTCGCCTCGCCTCCGTCTTCGCGCGGCGTGACCTCGGTCTCCGCCCGTTCGCCGGCGAGACCGCCGGTGTCGATGACGAGCGAGCACGCCACCTCGGTCGCCAACAGAGCTCCACCGAAGCCGAAGGCGCGGAGACCGACCTTCAGCGCGCTCCGCGTCGCGGCCTTCATTCGAGGCACAGTTTAGCTTGGAAATGGAGACGCGCGAAGAAGCGGCGCGCGGGGACAGCGGGCGCCGCTTCGCGTGCCCGGCCCGAGGGCGGGCGAGCTACGAGCCACGAGCGATCGTGCTCGACCGACTACAGCGCGACGCCGAGCTCGTGGAGGAGGAACGACAGCTCGTCGGTCAGCTCGTCGGCGAGCTTCGAGACGGGCTTGCCGGCGCCGTGGCCTGCCTTCGTCTCGACGCGAATGAGCACGGGCCGCGACGGATCGCCCTGCGCCTCTTGCATCCGCGCCGCCATCTTGCGCGCGTGCATCGGGTCGACGCGCGTGTCGCTCTCGGCGGTGGTGAAGAGGAGCGACGGGTACTTCTTGCCGTCCTCGACGCGGTGGTACGGCGAATACGCGTGGAGGAACTGGAAGTGCTCGGCCTTCTCGGGGTCGCCGTACTCGGGGATCCACAGCTTCGCGATGCGGAAGCGGTGGTAGCGGAGCATGTCGGTCAGCGGCACGAGCGAGAGGCCCACGCGGAACATCTCGGGGCGCTGCGTGACCGCCGCCGCGACCAGCAGTCCGCCGTTCGATCCGCCGATGACGCCGAGTCGCTCGGGCGACGTGATCTTCTCCTTGAAGAGCGTCTCGGCGCAGGCGAAGAGATCGTTGAACGTGTTCTGCTTCTTCTCGAGCATCCCGGCTCGGTGCCAGTCCTCGCCGAACTCACCGCCCCCGCGGAGGATCGTGGTCACCCACACCGCGCCGCGCTGGACGCTGGCGAGGGCGCGCGCGCTGAACGCCGGCGTCTGGTTCACGTTGAAGCCGCCGTAGCCGTAGAGCACCGTCGGGTTCTGCCCGTCGCGCTTGAGGCCCTTCTTCGCGATCACGAACATCGGGACGCGCGCGCCGTCCTTCGACGTCGCGAAGAGCCGCGTCACCTCGATGGCGTCATGACCCGCCTCGGCGCCGAACTTCGCGCCCACCCGATCCCACGACTCGAGGCGCGCGGCCCTCTGGAGATCGACGCGGAACACCTGGTACGGGGTCACGTACGACGTGAACGTCACGAAGACCTCCTCGCCGCCCGGCATGCTCGAGACGCCGGCCGAGCCGATGCCCGGCAGCGCGATCGCCCCCTTCGACTTGCCGTCGAGCGACAAGCGCTCCACGCGCGAAGAAGCGTCGTGCATGTAGGTCGCGACGATCTCGTTCTTGAGGATGTCGACGCCGTGGAGCACGTCCGCGCCCTCCGGGACGACCTCCTTCCACGCCGCGCGTTCGGGCCTCGCGTAGTCGACGGCGAGCAGCTTGTAGCGAGGCGCGCCGTCGTTCGTCTGGATCCAGAGGCGATCGTCCTCCGGGATCGGCTCGAAGAGCGCCTGCGTCTTCACCGCGATCTCCGTCCACGGCGCCCCTGCGCCCTTCGAGAGATCCTTCAGGTAGACCTCGCTCTTGTCCCACCCCATGTGTACGCGCACGACGAGCCAGCGCCCGTTCGGCGCGATCATCACCTGCGGGATCTCCGTCTTGTCGCGCCCCTCGCCGAAGATCATCTTGTCGGTCTTCGGATCGGCGCCGATCACGTGGTGGTAGAGCCGCGAGTGGTAGCGCTCCTCGCCCGCTGGGACCGTCCCCGGCTCCGGATAGCGCGAGTAGTAGAAGCTCTTGCCGTCCGGGAGCCAGGCGACGGACGCGTGGCGCGTGCGGTCGATCCGGTCCGGCAGATCCTTGCCCGTGGCGACGTCGCGGACGTGGAGCACGCTGTCCTCGCTCCCCGACTCGCTCCTACCCCACGCGACCAGCCGGCCGTCCCACGACGGGTACCACCAGTCGAGCGCCGTCGTGCCGTCCTCCGAGAGCGACGCGACGTCGATCAGCGCGCGGTCCTTGCCGGCGTGGCCGTCGCGGACCCAGAGCGTCGGCTGGTTCTGCGCGCCCTCGCGCTTCGTGTGGAAGTAGCGGAGCGCGCCCTTGCTCCCGCGGATCGCCGGGCCGGACACGTAGCCGATCTGGAGCAGCTCCGTCACCTCACCCTTGAGCGCCTCGCGCCCCGGGATCGCGTCGAGGACCTTGCGGGTGTGTGCGTTCTGCGCGTCCGTCCAGGACTTCACCTCCGCGGAGTCGCTGTCCTCGAGCCATCGATAGGGATCGGGGACCTTCACCCCGTGGAGCGTGTCGACAGCGTCGGTCTTTCGAGTCATGAGCCTCGTACCCTTCTCGGAGGGCGACTCCAGGATCGTGTGCGGCGGGGACGCCGTCGTTACCGGCGGGATCACCGGCCGCGGCGGCTCCGCGCACGACGCCGCGAGCGAAGCGACGAGGGCCGTGGCGGCGAGCGCAGGGCTCGAGGTGACGTGCTTCATGGCGCGCACTCTAGCCGATCCCGCTCGAGCGGGGACGCCTCGCCGGGACGGGAGCGCGGCCGCGCGAGCGCCGAACAACCCGGCCGATCGGTGCTAGCGTTCGCGCCGTGCCCGCCGAGCTCGATCCCGCCGCCCTCGCTCCGCCCGTCCAGACCGCGAAGCGTCCGCTCGTGCTCCTCTCCAACGACGACGGCTACGCCAGCCGCGGGATCCGCGCGCTCTTCGACGCGCTCTCCTCGTGGGCCGACGTGGTCATGGTGGCGCCCGAGAGCGAGCAGAGCGCGAGCAGCCACTCGCTGAGCCTGCATCATCCGCTCCGCGCGCGCGCCGTCGAGAAGAACGTCTTCGCGATCGACGGGACCCCCGCCGACTGCGTCTACGTCGCGCTCCACGCCGGCACGCGCTTCTTGCCGCGGTGGCCGGACCTCGTCTGCTCGGGCATCAACCGCGGCCTCAACCTCGGCCAGGACGCGTTCTACTCGGGCACCGTCGCGGCCGCGCGCGAAGGCGCGCTCCGCGGGATCCCGGCGGTGGCCTCGAGCGCTCACCCGAAGGGCGAGCTCCCGCGGTTCGCCGAGCGCACGTCGCTGCTCGCCCGGGCGCTGTTCGACGCGACGAAGGAGACGGTCGTGCCGCGCCCCGGGCCCTCGGTCTCGCGCAGCACGCCTCTCTTGAACCTCAACTTCCCCCGCGAGTGGAGCGGCGAGGTCCGTCGCACGCGCCTCGGCGCGCGCGTCTACGAAGAGGTCATCGACGTCCGCGTCGACCCGCGGGGGCGCGAGTACATGTGGCTCGGCGGTCCCGGCGTCCATCACGATCCCGAGCCGGGCACCGACACCGACGCCTACGACGAGGGCGCGGCCTCGGTGACGCCGCTCATCCTCGATCTCACGCGCGCCGACGACGGCGGGATCACCGAGCACCTGCTCGAGAAGATCGCCGGCGTCTGAATCCGCGCGCGCAGCTCTCGTCGGCGTGCGCGTTCGACGCAGCCGGCGGGATGGGCTAGATGGCGCGCATGCTCTCCGCCGAGACGCTCGCCTACGCCAAAGCGAAGATCCGCGACATCCCGGACTTCCCGTCGAAGGGCATCCTCTTCAAGGACATCACCCCGCTCCTCGCCGATCCGCGGGCGTTCCACATCGTGCTCGACTCGCTCGCCGAGCGCTTCATCGGCGAGCACGTCGACGCGATCGTCGGCGTCGAGGCCCGCGGCTTCATCTTCGGCGGGGCGCTCGCCGCGCGGCTCAACGCGAGCTTCGTCCCGGCGCGCAAGCCCGGCAAGCTCCCCGCCTCCGTCGACAAGGTCACGTACACGACCGAGTACTCGACGGCGGAGCTCGAGATCCACAAGGAGTCGTTCCGACGCGACGCGCGCGTCGTGATCGTCGACGACGTGCTCGCCACCGGCGGCACCGCGAAGGCCGCGGCGAACCTCGTCGCCGCGCAGCACGGCGAGGTCCTCGCTTACGCGTTCGTGATCGAGCTCGCGTTCCTCGAGGGCCGGCGCGTCCTGGCCCCGGGACGGATCGAGTCGGTCCTCGGATACTGACGCGCCGAGGAGCCGTCGCGCTGGCGCCTCGAGACGCGCGGTCGAGCGAGCCTCATGGAGCGTTCGAGCGGTCGTCAGCACCCCCCAGCTGGATCGAGCACGGCCGCTCATGCGTGCGTCGACCGTCCGTGGACGATCGCGCGGCCGAGCGGTCACCGCTGGCGTAGACTGAGAACGTGCGCTCGGCGAAGAGATGGCTCGCGGTCGCGCTGGCGGTCGCCTCCGGCGGGGCCGCGCTCGCGGCGTGCAGCGGGAGCGACCCGCCCGGGGACGACGTATCTCCCGACGGCGGCGACGCGACGCTCCTCTCCGACGGCCTCGCCGGCGACGAGGACGACGGCGCCTCGCCGCCGCGCCTCGACGACGCCGGACCGGACGCATCGCGCTGCGGCGACGTCGGCCTCGTCGCTGCCTACGCGTTCGACGAGCTCACGGGAACGATCGTGCGCGACTGCGGCCCGCTCGGGATCGACGGCGCGCTCGAGGCGGCGGACGCCAGCGCAACGCGCGGAACGCGCGACGGCGGCGGCGCGCTCGAGGTGGCGCCGGGCGAGGGGTTCGTCTCGATCGGACCGCGCCCAGAGCTCGAGCTCGCCGGCGCGTTCAGCGTGACCGCGTTCGTCCGAAGCGACGTCGCGCCCGGCGCGGCGGTCGGCGTCGTGTGGCATCGCCCGGACCTCGGCTGGGAGCTCGCGCTCGACGCCGGCGGAGCGCTCCACGTCACGCTCGGCCTGGCGCCGGGCGAGTCGCTCGACGCGACATTTCCTGCCCTCACGGAAGGCAGGTGGACGCACGTGGCGTTCGTCTACGAGCCGGGCTTCCGCCTCGAGCTCTTCGTCGACGGCGAGAGCGTCACGCGCCTCACGACGGTCGACGGCGGTCCGCTCCCGCCGGCGAGCGTCGCGCCGCCGACCGTGCCGACGAGCGTGCGCCTCGGCCACCTGCCCGACACCCCGTCGACGTGGCGCGGCGGTATCGACGAGGTGCGCATCTACACGCGCTGGCTCAACGACAGCGAGATCGCGTCGCTCGCCGCGCGGTGACGAAGTTGCCACGTCGACCGCGGGTCGTCGTT
This sequence comes from Labilithrix sp., assembly GCA_019637195.1. Classification (GTDB taxonomy): domain Bacteria; phylum Myxococcota_A; class Polyangia; order Polyangiales; family Polyangiaceae; genus Labilithrix. The sequence continues at coordinate 32,620 of JAHBWA010000091.1, forward strand.
CGCTGCGCGTGACGGCGCTCCCTTACGAGACCATCCGGCGACGCATCACCGAAGTCGCTCCCGCCCTCGAGGAGGGCATCCGCAGAACAGCAGCTCATCCAGCGCGGCATCGAGAGGGCATCGAGCGCACGCTCCTGCGGCTCCTCCGCGCGCGCTTCGGCCCACTCGAGGCCGCGATCGAGGCCCTGGTCGCGGGCGCTCATTCCGACGATCTCGACCGCTGGTGCGAGCGCGTGCTCGAGGCCCAGCGGATCGACGACGTCTTCGACGACTGACGCGCCGACCCCGCTGGCGAGCGGACCGGACGAGTGACCTGGCGGCAAGCGGACGCTATCGCGGAAGCGGGCGCCGATGGGCGCGGCCGCATCCCGCGTCTGTCACGGATGGGGCTGCTCGCCCCGAAGACCTCCGGTGGCTATCCGGTTCGACGTCGCGGCTCACCCTCCCGGGTGATGGCAGCGCCGCGACGCCATGTGCTCCGCTCGGCGGGCGCCGGAGAGCGCCGCACGGCATATGTGCTCCGCTCGGCGGGCTCCGGAGAGGGCCGCACGGCGTTTGTCCCCGCGCAGGGGCGCCACCTGAGGAGGACACCTTGACGAAGATCTCCCGACCTAGTTCCTGGCTCCAACGGGAAAGCCACCGACTACAGCAGTCGCCCATCGAGCTCTTCGAGACGCGCTCACTGCGGGTCAACGACGCGACACTGCACGTCGAGCGCCTCCCGGAGCGCGTCGCCGGCGTCTTCCGCGAGGACAACCAGCACCACCCACGGTTCGCGCTCACCGCGAGGAGGGCCCAGCGACCGCGCATCACGTTCCGTGGCATGACCGCGTACCTCGACGAGGTCCATCTCCACCGCCCGTCGGAGCACGATCTCGAGGGTGACGACGCGAGCGGAGAGATCCACCTCGTGCACCGGTTCGACGAGCCTCGTCACGGCGGCTCCTCACACCTCGTGCTCGGGGTGCTCTTCGACGCGCGGCACGCCAGCACGCGGCAACGCCTTTCGCCCAAGTTCTGCCGCACGTGGGGCAAAGCGTTCGCGCCACGCGCGAAGCGTGTCCCGTCGGCATCCCCCCCGACGCTCGCGCTGCGAGACCTCCTCCCGCGCGACGAGCGCTGGTTCCACTACGAGGGCTCGCTGACGACCGGAGACACGGAGCCCTACGCAGAGGTCGTGAGCTGGATCGTCTTCGCGACCCCGCTTCGTGTGGACGCGCGCGACCTCAAGCACCTAGGCGAGGCCACGCACCAGCGCGAACGGAAGGGCCAGGCCCTCAACCGTCGCCTCGTCGTACGGAACTTCTAGAGTCGCCGCGCGTGACCGGCTGAGGCGGCGACGCGCCCCGAAGGGGAGCTGGTATCGAATCGGCGCCGTCGGCCGCGTCCCCTCGTAAGCTCCCAACGTGCGTCGTCGGAGCTCCCGTTGGGTCGCCCGCCTCCTCGGGCGCTCCAAACGCCGACGCCTCGCGAACGCCGGGTTCCTCGGCGCCTCCGCGCTCGTCGGCGTCGATGCGGTCTTCGTCGAGCCGTATCGAATCGAGGTCCCGCACCACGTCGCGCACGCGGCCGTGGCGCGGCCGCTCGTCCTCGCGCACCTCAGCGACCTGCACACGCACGGGCTCGGTCGACGCGAGCAACGCGTCGTCGAGATCCTCGCCCACGAAGCGCCGGACGCGATCGTGGTGACCGGCGACCTCGTCGACGACGGCGACCTCGAGTCGGCGCGACCGCTCTTTGGGAGGCTCCACGCCCCACTCGGTGTTTGGGTCGTCCGCGGCAACTGGGAGAACTGGCGTCCCCCGGCGAATGAGCGCGAGACGATCGCGTCGTTCGGCGCAAAGCTCCTCGTCAATGAGGGGACGCTGCTGCGCCCCGACATCTGGCTCGCCGGCCTCGACGATCCCATTTCCGGGGCCGCCGACCTCGACGCCGCGCTCCGCGGTGCGCCTCCGACGTCGACGAAGATCGCGCTCTTTCACTCACCGGACGTCTTCGACGACATCGCGGGCAGGGTCGACCTCGCGTTCGCGGGCCACACGCACGGTGGCCAGGTACGCCTTCCGCTCATCGGAGCGCTCTGGACGCCTCCCGGCTCC
>JAHBWA010000092.1 GCA_019637195.1 Labilithrix sp.
CACCTCTGCAAGTTCGACCTCGTCTCGCTCATGGTCGGCGAGTTCCCCGAGCTCCAGGGCGAGATGGGCCGCGACTACGCGCTCTACGCCGAGGAGCCGGCCGAGGTCGCGAACGCCGTCCGCGACCACTACCGGCCGATCGGCGCCGAGGGCCCGGTCGCCGGCGACGACGTCTCGGCGTGCGTGGCGCTGGCCGATCGGCTCGACACGCTGGCCGGCTGCTTCGCCGTCGGCCTGTCGCCGACGGGCGCCGCCGATCCGTTCGCGCTCCGGCGCGCGTGCATCGCCACGCTGCGCACGCTGCTCGAGGGCTCGAAGCGCGACGCCGCGTACGCGTCGCTCCGCCTCTCCGACCTCTTCGCCTGGGCCTACGACGGCCTCGCCGAGGGCCCCGCGGCGAAGAAGCTCGACCTCTCGAAGGAGGACACGGTCAAGAAGCTCCGCGACTTCACGCACGAGCGCCTCCGCGGCGTCATCGCGACGCAGACCTCGAGCGCGGCGGCGGACGCCGCGTGCGCGGGGGGCGATCTCGATCGCCCGGCGCACGTGCTCGCGCGGGCGAAGGCGCTCCACCGCGCGCTCACCGAGGGCCGCGCGTGGCTCGAGAAAGCGCGCACCGTCGCCAAGCGCCTCAGCGGGATCTCCAAGGAGGCGAAGCCGGTCCTCCACGGGAAGGACGCCTTCGAGAAGGCGGACGATCACGCGATCGTCGACGTGATCGTCAAGGTCGACGCGTCGACCACCGCGCTCGAGAGCGAGGACGCCGTCACCGCCGCGCTCGCGGGCGCCGAGGACCTCGCCGCGCGGCTCGACGACGTCTTCACGCGCACCCTCGTCAACGATCCGAACGACGCCCGCACGCCGAAGCGGCTCGAGCTCCTCTCGCACGGCGCGCAGTGCATGCTGCGCATCGGCGACTTCTCGCGCCTCGTCTGACCACGCGCGCTCACGGCGGCGAGGGGGGCGCTCGTCCGTAAGCGACGGCGCGCGCCCCGGCTCAGCGGGCGTCGTAGTGCGCCTTCACCCGTTCGGGAGGGAGGGCGTGCGCGTAGACGGCGACCTCGTCGATCGGCCCCAGGAACGGCTCGGCGCCCCCGCCGATGAGCAGGGGGGACGAGCTCGGCTCGAGCTCGTCCGCGGTCTCCGCGGCCGCGGACCTCACGCCGTCCACGTAGAGGACGACGGTCGCCCCGTCATAGGTCGCGACGACGTGACGCGTGCCGTTCGAGGGGAACGGCTCGCTGGACTCGGTCGAGACGCTGAACTCCTTGTCCGAGCGCTGCCGTACGAAGCGAACCGTGTCGGACACGAGGAGGCCGTAGCCGCCGCCGCTCGGGGAGTTCCGCGCGCCGTTCGCGAAGCGGCCGAGCACCATGCCCTCCGGCGCCGCCACGGGCCGCCCCTGGATCCAGACCTCGACGGACATCGCCTGGGTGCCGACGAAGGCGAGCGGCGTGTTCGCGGCCGACGCGACCGAGACGCCCGAGCCCCCGCTGTCCCTCTCGAACTTGCGCGCCTGACCGTCGCCCGCGAGCCCCGGGACGCTCGTCGAAGGTCCCACGTACGCGCCGGGGTGCAAGCCCATCTCGTCGATCGCGCTCGTCGCGTCGCTGTCTTCCTCGAACCGGTAGTAGGCGACCGGCTCGTCCGCCATCACCTCCGCGCGGTAGTCGCGCCCGCCTTCGATCGCCGCCTCCACCGTCGCTCCGTCGGCCGCGTCCGCGGCGGGAGGCGCAGCGTCGCCGCCGTCCGCGAACGCGGTGTCGTCCTCCGGGAGCACGGTGCCACACGCCGCCGCCGTCCCCAGCGCGAGCGCGACCGTGGCGGCCGAGGGGACGAGTCCAGACCTCACGGCTCGAGCTTAGACGCCCGGCGCGGCGAGGGCCAGCGGGGCGGGCGCTCGACGCGACGCCGTGCTCGCCGCGGCGCGCGGGCCGGGCGCTCGACGCGACGCCGTGCTCGCCTTCGACTTCGACGACGCCGGACGAGGTCGGTCCGGACCCCACGGCTGGGGCAGCCCGCCCCCACGCGACCAGCTCCCCAGCGAGCCCGCTTCTTGTGTAAAGTGCGGCCCGCCATGAAGCTCGTGTTCTCATTCGGGGACGGCAAGGCCGAGGGAGATCCCACGCGTCGCGACACGCTCGGCGGCAAAGGCGCCGGGCTCGCGGAGATGACCTCGCTCGGTCTCCCCGTCCCACCCGGCTTCACCATCTCGACAGAGGCGTGCCGCGCCTTCTCGACGACGGGCGCCATGCCCGCGGAGCTCGGCTCGGAGGTCGACGAGGCCCTCGCGCTGCTCGAGAAGCGCATCGGCATGCGGTTCGGCGATCCCAAGGCTCCGCTGCTCGTGAGCGTCCGCTCCGGCGCGCGCGCGTCGATGCCCGGGATGATGGACACGATCCTCAACCTCGGCCTCAACGAGACGACCGCGAAGGGGCTCATCCAGCGGACGGGGAACAAGCGCTTCGTCTACGACGCCTACCGTCGCTTCGTCGCGATGTACGCCGACGTCGCGCTCGGCGTCTCGCGCGAGTACTTCGAGCACGCGCTCGACGAGGTGCGCGCGCGCATCGCCAAGACGCGGAGCATCGACGCGACCCGGCTCAACGCCGAGGAGCTCCGCCGGAAGGTCACCGACGCCGACATCCCCGCCGACGAGCTCGAGGGGCTCGTCGGCACGTTCAAGGCGATCGTCAAGGACAAGACGAAGAAGGACTTCCCCGAAGACCCGAAGGAGCAGCTCTGGTGGGCGATCCGCGCGGTCTTCAAGTCGTGGAGCAACCCGCGCGCGGTCGTCTACCGCAAGATGCACGACATCCCCGAGAGCTGGGGGACCGCTTGCAACGTCCAGGCGATGGTCTTCGGCAACCTCGGGGACACGAGCGCGACCGGCGTCGCGTTCACGCGCGATCCGTCGACCGGCGAGCGCGTGCTCTACGGCGAGTGGCTCCCGAACGCTCAGGGCGAAGACGTCGTCGCGGGCATCCGCACGCCGATGCCGATCCGCGCCGGCGGCAAGAACGACGACGAGTCGCTCGAGCGGCGCATGCCCGAGGCGTTCGCGACCCTGACGTCGATCGGCTCCCGCCTCGAGAAGCACTTCCGCGACATGCAGGACCTGGAGTTCACGATCCAGGACGGGCACCTCTACATGCTCCAGTGCCGCTCGGCGAAGCGCACGAGCCCCGCCGCCGTCCGCGCCGCCGTGGAGATGGCGAAGGAGGGCCTGATCACGCGCGACGAGGCCGTCTGTCGGGTCGATCCGTCGTCGCTCGACCAGCTCCTCCACCCGACGCTCGATCCGAGCGCGCCGAAGAAGCTCCTCGCGCGCGGGCTCTCCGCGAGCCCCGGCGCCGCGCAGGGCAAGATCGTCTTCAGCGCCGACGAAGCCGAGCGCCGCGCCGGCCAAGGGGAGGCCGTCATCCTCGTGCGCGTCGAGACCTCGCCGGAGGACATCCACGGCATGAAGGCCGCGCGAGGCATCCTCACGGCGCGCGGCGGGATGACCAGCCACGCCGCCGTCGTCGCGCGCGGGATGGGCAAGCCGTGCGTCGCCGGCTGCTCCGCGCTCGCGGTCAGCTACGCCGAGCAGATGGTGACGATCACGCAGTACGACGAGGGCGGGCGGCCGACCGAGACCGTCACGCTCAAGAAGGGCGATCTCGTCACGATCGAAGGCAGCGCCGGTCACGTCTACCTGGGCGCCGTGCCCACCGTGAGCGCGGCGCTCACCGGCGAGTTCGCCGAGCTGATGAGCTGGGCCGACGACGTCCGGACGATGAAGGTGCGCGCCAACGCCGACACCCCGCTCGACGCCCGCACCGCGCGGAGCTTCGGCGCCGAGGGCATCGGTCTCTGCCGCACCGAGCACATGTTCTTCGACGAGGAGCGCATCCGCGCCGTCCGCGAGATGATCCTCGCCGAGGACGTGAAGGGCCGCGAGAACGCGCTCGCGAAGCTCCTCCCCCACCAGGAGCAGGACTTCGTCGAGATCTTCCGCGAGATGCGCGGGCTCCCGGTCACGATCCGCCTGCTCGATCCGCCGCTGCACGAGTTCCTCCCGACCGAGAAGAAGCAGATCGAGGAGCTCGCGGGCCTGCTCGGCGTCTCGGTCGTCCGGCTCGAGCAGCGCATCAAGGACCTGCACGAGTTCAACCCGATGCTCGGGCACCGCGGCTGCCGCCTCGCCATCACCTACCCCGAGATCTACGCGATGCAGGTCCGCGCGATCCTGCAGGCCGCCGCCGACGTCAGCGCCGAGGGCGCGACGGTGCAGCCCGAGATCATGATCCCGCTCGCGATGACGCGCGAGGAGCTGACGCGGATGCGGCAGATCGTCGACAAGGTCGCGGAGGAGGTCTTCGCCAAGCGCCCGAAGGTGCCGTTCTCGTTCGGGACGATGATCGAGCTGCCGCGCGCCGCGCTCCGCGCCGGCGAGCTCGCCGACGGCGCCGACTTCTTCTCGTTCGGCACGAACGACCTCACGCAGTGCACGATGGGCCTATCGCGCGACGACGCGGGCAAGTTCCTCCCGGCCTACGTCGAGACCGGGATCCTCCCGAAGGACCCGTTCGTGACCATCGACGTCGACGGCGTCGGCGCGCTGGTCCGCCTCGCGGTCGACCGAGGGCGCCAGGCGAAGAGCTCGATCAAGCTCGGGATCTGCGGCGAGCACGGCGGCGATCCCGAGAGCATCCGCTTCTTCCGCGACGCCAAGCTCGACTACGTGTCGTGCTCCCCCTTCCGCGTGACCATCGCGCGCCTCGCCGCGGCGCAGGCCGAGGTCTCGCACCGGAAGGGCCGCGCGACGATGTCCGCCGGCCCCGGCAACGCCTGATCGGCGGCGGACGTCGCCGCGCCGCGCTCAGCTCGCGGCGGCCACGGCGAACGCCTCGGCGGCCGCCGACACCGTCGCGTCCACGTCCGCCTCGGAGTGGGCCGCGCTCACGAACGCGGCCTCGTACTGCGACGGCGGCCAGTAGTGACCGCGCGCGAGCATCGCGGTGTGCCACCGGCCGAAGCGCGCCGTATCCGATTTGACGGCGTCGCCGAACGAGCGGATGGGGCCCTTGGTGAAGAACGGCGTGATCATCGAGCCGACGCGCTGGACGCACACCTCGACGTTCGCCTTCCGCGCGCCGTCGACGAAGCCCTGCTCCAGCCGCGCGCCGAGCGCCTCGAGCTTGGCGTAGACCGCGGAGTCGAGGCGCTCGAGCAGCGCGAGCGCCGCGCTGACGGCGACCGGGTTCCCGCTGAGCGTGCCCGCCTGGTAGACGGGGCCGACCGGCGCGACCTTCTGCATGATCTCGCGACGCCCGCCGTACGCGGCGAGCGGCATGCCGCCGCCGACGATCTTGCCGAGGCACGTCATGTCGGGCCGGACCTTGGCGCGCTCCTGCATCCCGCCGCGCGCGACGCGCGAGCCGCTCATGACCTCGTCGAAGATCGACACGGCGCCGTGGTCCTTGCACAGGCGGACGATCGCCTCGAGGAAGCCGGGCTCCGGCGGCACGACCCCCATGTTGCCGACGACCGGCTCCACGATGACCGCGGCGATCTCCTGTCCGCGCTCGGCGAAGATCGCCTCGAGCCCCGCGACGTCGTTGTAGCGCGCGGTGATCGTCGCCTTCGCGGTGAGGGCCGGGACGCCCGCCGAGTCGGGGACGCCGAACGTCAGGGCGCCCGAGCCCGCCTTGACGAGGAGGAAGTCGGCGTGGCCGTGGTAGCAGCCCTCGAACTTCACGATCGCCTCGCGGCCGGTGAAGCCGCGCGCGACGCGGAGCGCGGCCATGCACGCCTCGGTGCCGCTCGAGACGGCGCGGACCATCTCGATCGACGGGTAGAGCTCGATGACCTTCTCGGCGAAGCGGACCTCGAGCTCGGTGGGGGCGCCGTAGCTCGTGCCGTTCCTGGCCGCGGAGACGATCGCCTCGACCACGGCCGGGTGGGCGTGGCCGAGGATCATCGGGCCCCACGAGCCCACGTAGTCGGTGTAGCGCTTGCCGTCGGCGCCGAAGAGGTAGGCGCCCTCGGCGCGCGCGACGAAGACGGGGCTGCCGCCGACGCTGCGGAACGCGCGGACGGGGCTGTTCACGCCGCCCGGGATGATGCGCTCGGCGCGCGCAAGCAACTCGACGCTCTTCGGATCGGACATCGTCACTCCTCTGCTTCGGGCTGGACGTTACCAGTCAATCGGCGACGGGCGAAGGCGCCCGGCGCGGACGCCGGCGAGCGCTACTTTCGCTTTCCGCTGAGCACGCCCTTGACCGTACACGGCAGGCCCTCGGCGCCCGCCGTCGCGCTCGTGACCTCCGAAGTGGTCTCGGCGTTGATGTCGTCGCCGGAGATCGTGATGACGATGCTCGGCTCGATCTTGATCTCCATCTCGCCGCCGCTGCCGTCGTCGACGTCGAACGTATCGGCGCTCTGCTTGCCCGAGAGCTCGCACTTCGCCGCGTCGAGCGTGAGCGAGTCGGGCTGGCCGTCGGCGTCCTCGGTCGACCGGTAGGTCCCGTCGGCGTTCTTGGCGACGGTGATCGTCTCCTCCCGGGCGATCCGGTTGGCCTGCTCCGCGAGCCCGTCGCAGACCTTGCCGCCGCTCGACGTCCAGACGGGCTTCGCCATCGCGAAGGCGCCCTCGGGCATGCAAGCGCCGCCGCCGCCCGAACCGCCGTCGCCGCTCGAGCCGCCGTCGCTCTCCGCGCCGGTCGCGCCGCCGCTCGTCCCCGTCGTCTCGTCGTCGCTGCACGCGGCGCCGGCGACGCCGACGAGCGCGACGAGGCTGGCGCACGTGAAGCTGCGAATCGTTCCTCTCATGATCCGACCTCCTCAGGTTGGCGCGCGAGGATACGCGACGCCGGAGATCGGGGCGAGCGAGCGGATCACTTCGGGCGCTGGCTCTCCTGGAACGTCACCTCGAGCTTCGTCTCCTTGCCATCGCGGACGACGATCGCAGGGACCGTCTCGCCCGGCTTGCTCGCGTTGAGGACGAACATCAGGTCCTCGACGCTCGCGATCTCGCTCTTCCCGAGGCGGACGAGGACGTCGCCCTTGCGCATCCCAGCTTTGTCGGCTGCGCCGCCAGGACGCACGCCGGAGAGGAGCACGCCCTTCTTGCCGGCGCCCGGACCGCCGTAGTCGGGGATGGTCCCGAGCGACGCGTTGAAGCTCCGCATGTCGCCGTGCGGCGCCGGCCCCTCGGCGTCGGCCTTGAAGGAGAGCGGCGCCTCACGCTGCGACGTCGCGAGCGCGACGTTCGCGCAGATCTTCCCGGTCTGCATCGCGCCCGCGGCGTTGACCTTGTCCGCCGTATCGGACGGCTTGTGGTAGTCCGTGTGCGTCCCCGTGAAGAAGTGGAGCACCGGGACGCCGGCCGAGAAGAAGTTGATCTGATCGCTCGGCCCGTAGCCGTCGCCGCTCGGCGCGCACGCGACGCGGCTCGCCTCGCACGCGGTCGCGATCATCTCCTTCCACTCCGTCGCCGTCTCGGCGCCGAGGACCTGGAGGCGGTTTTCGCGCATGCGCCCGACCATGTCCATGTTGAGCATCGCGTAGATGCCCGTGGCCTTGTCGGACGGCTTGGCGGCCTTCGCGTTCTTCGGCCTGGCGGCGTTCTCCGCCGCGATCCACCTCTGGACGAAGTGCGCCGAGCCGAGCACGCCCGACTCCTCGCCCGAGAACGCGACGAACACGACGTCGCGCCGGAGCTCGCTCTTCTTCGCCGCGAGCTCTCGCGCGACCTCGAGCAGCGTGGCCGCGCCCGACGCGTTGTCGTCCGCGCCGACGTGCGGCGCGTCGGCGTGCGGCGCCAGCGAGTGGCGACCGCCGCGCCCGAGGTGGTCGTAGTGCGCGCCGACCACGATCACACCGGGGAGCTTCTTCCCGTCCTTGGGCTCGGCGACGAGCCGCCCGGCGACGTTGAACGCCTGCGAGCTCACCGGCGAGAGCGCGACGTCGATCTTCGCGCGCGTCGCCTGCTTCTTCTGGAGCCGCTCGACGAGCGGCTCGCCCGCGGCGCGCTTGAGCACGACCACGGGCAGCCCCGCGTCCGAGTAGCCCTCGGGCTGGAGCCCGGGGAGCTTCGCGTCCTCCGGCGCCTTCCAGTCGGCGGGGGCGTTTGCCGGCCGCGCGGGGACGTCGACCACGACGAGGCCCGCCGCGCCCTTCTCGCGCGCCCAGAACGCCTTCCTGCGGATGTCGCCGAAGCGCCGCTGCGCGTCGGGGGTGGCGAACTTGCCGTCGCTCGGCACGAAGCGGCGCACGACGACGACCTTCTTCTTCACGTCGAGCTTGGCGTAGTCGTCGCGCCCGAGGTCCTTCGCGACGATGCCGTAGTCGGCGAAGACGAGGTCGCCGCTCACGCTCGCCTTCTGCGGCGAGTACCCGAGGACGGCGAAGTCGCCCTTCGGGACGGGCTTGCCGCCGATCTCGAGCGCGGTCGCGTCGTCCTGCTTCAGGTTCGTGACCACGGCGAACGGCTGGCGGAAGGCGGCGTCGTCGCCGGCGGGCTGGAGCCCGAGCGCCTTCATCCGATCCTCGATGTACTTGCCGGACGCCTCGAGGCCGGGGAGCCCGACGCCGCGGCCCTCCCGCGCGGGATCCGCGAGCCACACGACGTCCTTCTTGATGCGGTCCGCGCCCGTCTCGACGATCTTCGGCGCGCCGACGTCCTCGATCCACTTCGCGAGGAAGACGTTGGTGTCGTGCTTGCCCGGCGCGGTCGCGCGGTTCGACGCGAAGGCGAGGAGGCTCCCGTCGGGCGAGAACATCGGGAAGCCGTCGAACCCGCCCGCGTACGTGATCCGCTCGAGCGCGGAGCCGTCGACGTTCACGGCCCAGATGTCGAACTCGCGGCCCTTCGGATCGCCGTGGTTGGTCGAGAAGAGGAGGCGCTTCTGCGACGGGTGCCAATACGGCGCGAACGACGCGGCGTCGAGGTACGTGACCTGCTGGGCGTCGCTGCCGTCGGCGTTCGCGACGTAGAGCTCGAGCTTCGACGGGCGGACGAGCGGCGGGCTCTGCCCGAGGAGGCGCTTGAAGTCGTCGAGCTCCTTGCCCGGCTTGGGCCGCGACGCGCGCCAGACGATCTTCGAGCAGTCGGCGTTGAAGAACGCGCCGCCGTCGTAGCCCGGCGTGTTGGTCAGGCGCTTGACGTTCTTGCCGTCGGCGTCCATCCGGTAAAGCTCGATGTCGCCGTCGCGGAGGCTGGTAAAGACGATCGACCCGTCCTTCGCGCAGACCGTCGCCTCGGCGTCGTAGCCCTTCGTGTCGGTGAGGCGGACGACGTTGCCGCCGTCGGCGTCGGCCTTGAAGATGTCGTACGACTCGTAGAGGGGCCAGACGTAGCCCTGGCTGTGATCGGGCTTCGGCGGGCAGGCGTCTCCGCCGAGGTGCGTCGACGCGTAGATCACCTGCCGATCGCCCGGCATGAAGTACGAGCACGTGGTCGCGCCCTTGCCGCTCGACACGGGGAGGACCGGCGGCAACGTCTCGCGCGATCCAGGCGGCACCGCGAGCACGCTCGAGAGCGGCATCCGGTAGATGCGGTCGCAGTCCGCGTCGCCGGTGCGCGCCTGGAGGACGAGCTCGCGCCCGCCGAACGCCCAGTAGGCCTCCGCGTTCTCGCCGGCGAGGGTGAGCTGTTTCACGTCGCCGAGGTGTGTCTCCTCGGCGATCGCCTTGGTCGCCGGCAGCGGCGCACCCGGCGCGGGCGTGGGCGTCTTCGGCGTCGGAGGTTCGCTCCCGCACGCAGCGACGAGGACAGCCAGGAGACCGGAGGATCCGAGGACGAGGGATGCGCGCTTCATCGGCGCCCCGAACTCTAGATCAACCCTGACCGTCGAAGGACGACCGATCGCTCCGGTGACCATGGTGCATCGAGCGCGACGGGGTGGGTACTTCACAGCCCTGTCGGGATGGATCACCCATCATTTCATCGCCAAAACACGTAAACTCGGAGGGAGAAGGCCGGCACCCACATCGGCACACCCGTTGCTTGAGCTATCCCCATGCTCTCCGGTCGCCTGCTCGCCGCCCTGGTGTTCCTCGCCCCCATCGGCCTCGTGGCCTGCGCGTCGGACCAGGACGGCGACGGCGAAGACGTCGCCGCCTCGTCGGACGCGATCAGCGGCGCCGTCGCGGTGGGGGCCGAGCTCGTGACGACCTCGCGCGTGAACCTCCGTGAAGGCCCGTCGACGAGCGACGACGTCATCCTCACGCTGCCGAACGGCGCCCGGGTCACCGCGGTCGCCGCCACCCCGACCGACGGCTTTTACCAGGTCTCGTACAACGGCGAGGTCGGCTGGGCGTTCGGCGCGCACCTGCGAGCGTCGGGCGCCGGCGCGGGCGACGCCGACGACGCCGACGACACGGCGCCGGCCACGAGCGGCCCGTTCAACGGCCGCCGGTTCTCCAACGTGACGATGCTCTGGCAGGGCAACTGGAGCTACCTCGTGCGCTGCGATTCGTACTCGCGCGCGAAGGGCCGCGTCGTCTTCTTCTGCGACGATACGCCTTCGCGCTCGTTCGTCGACGACGGCGCCTGGATCGCCGTCCCCCGCGCCAACTTCTCGCGCAGCATGTGCGGCGACAGCGCGCGCGTCTGCAAGGGGGACAAGTGCATCGTCGCCCGGATCGTCGAGAAGTCCGTGACCGCCGGCCGCTGGGAGGGCAGCACGGCGGTGCTGAAGACCCTCGGCGCCGACACCGGCTTCACCAGCTGCACGCGCAGCTTCGGCACCGCCACCGGCGTCACCGTCACGCTGCAGTAACCCGCGCTCCGACGCCCGCCCGGGCCGCCCGCGAACGGCACCGTGCTACGGTCCGGCGCGCCCGCGAACGGCACCGTGACCTACGGCTCGGCGGTCGGCCGCCAGCTCAGCGTCACCTCTTGCTTCGCGCCGTTGCACGACCGCACGACGATCTCGTATTTCGTTCCGCCCGCGAGCTCGAGCCTCGAGGCGTGCATCGCGAGCGGCTGGGGTGCCCCGTCGACGAGCACCAGCATCCGCGCGTCGCCGCGCGACGCGAGCGCGAGCGTCGTGTCGGCCGCCGGCGTGAGACGCACCGCGTGCTCCGCGTTCGCCGCGAGCTCGAAGGTCGTCGCGCCGGCGCGGAGATCGCCCCGGTCCGCCTGGACCGCGCGGGCGAACGCGCGGTCCGAGAACCGAGGCGTCGTGCAGAGCCCCCGCTCCTCCTCGCGAAGGCACATCGCCACGTTCGCCGTGCGTCCGACGCCCGACCCGAGCGCCCCGTCGTCCGCCCCGTCCGCTCCCGCCTCGCCGCGCGCTCCGTCTGCTCCCTCTGCTCCCGCCGCGCCGTCGGCCGGCGCTTGCTCGTCCGACGCGCTCGCCGCCTCGCGAGCCAGGCACTCCCCCGCTTCGCGAAAGAAGCCCGCCATCGTGTCGACGCGGACGTACCCCATGAGCGATCGATCGCGCGGGCGACAGCGCGTCAGCTCGGTGAAGCGCGAGAGGACCGCGGCGATCGTACCGTCCTCGGCGAGCAGCGGGCCGCCGCTGTCGCCGTAGCAGGTGCTCGATCGAGGGCGGAAGCGCACGAACAGCTCCGTCGCGTTGTGACCGACGATCACGCCCTCGGCCGCCCTCCGGTCGGTGCCGACGCCGTGCGCCTCGCCGGTGCCGTCGTCCCGCGCGACGTACGCCGTCGCTCCGTAGCCGATCGCGCGGACGCTGCCGCGCTCCGGCGATCGGCGGCCGATCGTCAGCGGAGCGATCTCGACGACGGGACGCTCGAGGCGGAGCAGCGCGACATCGAACCCCTGGAACGCGACGCCGCCGTTCTTGGGCGGCATCACGTAGCGAGGGTGGATCGCGCGGGCGGTCGCGCGCACGGTCGCCACGTCGCGGACCTCGCCCCAGCCGAACGCGAACGCCTGCTGCCTCTCGACACAGTGAGCCGCCGTGAGGACGAGGTCCGGCGCGACCAGCGACGCGCTGCACGAGACGACTCCGTCCCGGACGAGGTAGCCCGCGCCGGCGTCGTCCACCGCGCGACGCCCGCCGATCACCGCCTCATCGACGGACGCGACATCGATCTCGCTCGCGTCGTCGGCAGCACAGCCGGCAGCGACGACGAGCGCGCTCCACAACACGACCAGGCGAGCCACGCGGTCGGCGTGTGCATCTCGGATGCCCGCGCGACGAACAGAGCCGCGCCCGAACGCAGCTACGCCGCCCGCGAGGTCGACCCGCGGACGGCGTAGAGGCTGGCGGAAGGCGGAGGCCCGCCCGCGTCTCAGCGGAGGTAGATCGAGCCGCCGCTCTTGGACGAGCCGCAAGCGCAGGCGCCGTAGTCGATCGAGTCGTCAGGCTGACCGCCGCCACACTTGGGGCCGACGCAGCCGTCGGGCTCGGGCGGGCAGACGTCCGGGTTGTCGTTCGGGCCCTGGCAAGCCTCGCTCTCGTCGCCGGGCGCGGTGCCCTGCGAGCCACCGGCGCCGCCGCCGGAGGGGCCGGTGCTCCCGTTGGTGTCGCCGTCACCGCTGCTGCCGTCGTTGCCGCTGCTGCCGTCGCTGCCCGGCGCACCCGACGACCCGCCCGGCGTGCCGTCGCCGCCGGGGCCCGCGCTGCCCGGCGAGCCCGACGAGCCGTCGGCGCCCGGACCGGAGCTGCCGTTCGTGCCGCCGCTGCCGTCGCTGCCGTCGCCCGGCGCTCCCGAGGAGCCGCCCGACGCGCCGTCGCCGCCAGGGCCGCTCGAGGCGTTCGTGCCGCTCGAGCCGTCAGCGCCGCTCGAGCCGCCCGCGCCGCTGCAATCGCCGCTGCAGACGCCGTCATAGTTGCCGTCGCAGCTGCCGCCGATGTCGCCGCCGCCGGGCCCACCGCTCGCGGTCTCGTCGCTCGAGGTGCCGCTGCCGGCGTCCTCGCAGATCTCCTCCGACTTGTCGACCGCGGGGCCGGCGTACGTCCGCACGCCCATCGCTCCGCCCGCGCAGGCGATCTTGGGCGCGAGCCACTTCACGAGCCCGTCGACCCTGGCGACGTACAGCTTGCCGGTCGTCATGCCGCGACCCGAGACGACGCCGAGGATGCCGCGCGCGTCGTAGACCGCACCGCCGGTGTCGAGCGACTCGCCCGGCTGGCCGTCGGCGAGCCACGCGTTCGGCGAGCTCCGCATCCTCTCGAGCGTCATGTCGTGCTGCTGGAAGCCGCCGCTCGAGCCGCGCACGCGCGTCGCCTTCGTGCCGCTCGCCGATCGCTCGCCGACGAGCTTCGGGTACGCCGAGAGCTTGATGCTCTCGTCGAGGTGGATGACGCCGACGTCGCGACGGCGCGGGTGCGCCTTGTCGCTGTCGTAGGTCATCCAGTCGTAGGTCATGCCGCGCGAGCCGTTCACCTGCTGCTTGCCGTCGGCCGACGTGACCACCCAGCGGTGCTTGCCGGAGATCAGGTGGCCCGACGTGAGCACGAGGCGGGGCGCGATCATGACGCCGGAGCCCTCGCCGACGCGCGTGCCGTGCTCGTCGAACAGCGCGATCGACACGCTGGCGGCGCTGACGGCCTGGGCCGTCGTCGGCTCCTTCGCGTCCGGCGAGCCGCCACACGCAGCGAGGGTGCCGAGAGAAGCAGCGAGGATGCTCGCGCAGACAGCTCCGAGAAGACGCATGCCGTTCATCGTTCTGGACCTCCGGGTGCCTGGACCGTCCGCTCGCGACCGCCCTCATCGGCTCGAGCAGCTCTCGGTCAGGACGAGCTTCCGTACTGCACGGCGCCTGCCAGCGTCCGCGCGCGCGCGGCCCCACGAGAATGCTCGCGATCTCGCGAATGCCTACATTTCCCTCCTAGAGACTGCGAGACCTCAGGATGGATCGGCCGTTCCGCCCATGATCCCCTACCCCATCGATCTCACTGCGCTTTTTCGCCAGCTCCACGCCAAAATAACAGCGACAGCAAACGCGCCCAGCCGTCCTCAGCTGTACCGAACCCACTCCGCTTTCTGGTCCTCGCCGACCCAGTCGAAGCGGATCTTCGAGTAGGGCCGGTGGTTCCGCTCGTCGCCGGAGATGGCCGTGATCTTCTGCCCGACGCGCCACTGCCCGTCGTTGCCCCGATGGTCGCTCCCGACCACGGTGACGAAGAAGACGCGACCGACGAGGGGGCTCGTGATCCCGTAGCGCTGGAGGCGGGAGTGCAGAAGTCCGACGAAGCTCTTCGGCGACTCCTCGAGGAGCAGCTTGTTGGCCGCGACGCGCTGCGCCCCGCTCACCATCGTGTTGCTCTCGGCGCCCGGCGCGACGGCCCGCGCGCACCGGCACCCGGTGACGCTGATCAGCTTCGGCGAGACCTTGAGCTTCCCGCCGAGCACGCCGCCCACCTCCCGCGCGTCCCAGCTGCCGAGCGTCCGCTGCTCCCAGTCACCGTGCCCGCGAAGGTACAGGCGCGAGTCGGTCGTGAGGTCACCAAGAGCCGCGGCGAGCTCGTCGCGCTTGTCTCGGCCGAGCCCGAACGGACGCGGGATGACGTACGGGACGGTGACGATCGGCACGGTGTCCTTGCCCGTCTCCGACTCGATCAACGACTTGAGGTCGCTCGACCCCGCCGTGATGATGCCGTCGCCCTTGCCGTCGAGGAATTGAACGATGAGGTTCTTGTCGTAGTAGGTCACGCGCTGCTCCCTTCCTGCATCCCGCCCCGCGTGACGGAGAACGTACCATTCAGGCCGACGGCGGCGCGGTTCAGCTCCTCCCCGACGCGCCGCGACGCGTCGCGATCCGATCGGCGCCCCCCGACACGACGCGCCGCGCGATCCGATCGGCCCCCGCCCCCGACGCGCCGCGGCGACGCCCGACGGGGCGCGTGCCTCCGAGGCGCTACGACGACCGCTTCCGGCGCGCGCGGGCGAGGAGCGTGACGAGCGCGGCCAGCGCGAGCACGGGCGCGCCGGACGCGCGGCTCGGGCCGACCCCGCACCCCGCCGACTCGTCCTCGGCGCTCGGGACGCACAGCTTGCGCGCGCCCTCTTCGACGCAAGCGAAGCCGGACGCACACGCCGCGGCGCTGCACTCCTCGGCGCACGTCTTTCGCTCGGCGTCGCAGACGTCCGAGCGGCACTCGGCGTCGGCCTCGCATGCTTCGCCCTGCTTCGCGAGCAGCGGGTTGGGCTCGCCCTCGAGCCACGGCTCCTGGCCGGCCTTCTCGTAGGCGCGCCGGATCAGGTCCGCGTGCCCCGCGGTCGACGTGTAGATGTTCGTCCCGCCGAGACACCCGTCGGCGCCGGTGTTGCCGCTGCCGTTGCCGCCGCGCGAGAGCGCGCCGAGCACCGCGCCGGAGGCCGCGATCGCCGGACCGCCGCTGTCGCCCTGGCACGTGGCCTCGCCGAGGCGAAACTCCTTCGGGCCGAGCTCGGTCGCCGGACCGACGTCGAGCACCTCGACGCCCGTGCGCTGCCGGCGCGTCGGCGGGCTCGGCACGTCGTCGGCGATCCCCCAGCCGACGACCGTGACGATCTCTCCCTTCTCCGGCTTCGCGTCGAGGCGCACCGGCGCGATCTTCGCGCCCTCGATCGCGCGCTCGAGCAGGACGAGCGCGATGTCGTTGTCGCAGAGCGTGCTGGCGCCGGTCGAGAGGATCTCCTTGCCGCGCACCGGCCGCGCCGTCCCGGAGATGAAGTCGGGGCGCTCGCGTCCGGCGAAGACGTAGATGGCGCTCGCCTCGCGGTCCCGCTCGACGACGCCGCCGGCGATCGGCTTGCCCTCGGAGCTGCAGGCCGCGCCCGGATCGGTGATCGCCACGCAGTGCCGCGCGGTCAGGACGAGGCGCGGCGTCAGGAGGCTCCCGGTGCAGCCGCTCGCGGCGCCGCCGCCCTGCGCGAGCGCGTCGTAGTGCATGACGAGGACGGTGGCGTCCTGCGCGGCGTCCGACTCGGTCCCCTTCACGATCGCCGACGACACCGCGTCCGCGCGCTCGCCCGCGCTCGGCGCGGGAGCGCACGCGGCGACGAGGAGCGCCAGCGCCGCGGGGAGCGTCGAGAGCGCGCGGGGCGTCACGAGTCGCTACCGCCGGGTCGGACCGGCCCGCCGGTCGCCGCGTCCCGCCGCGGGCGTCGCGCGCCGCGCTCAGCCACGCTTCCGCCGCGAGGAAGCGGGCCGCCGGAGCAAGACGGCGACGCCAACGCCTGCGAGCGCGAGCCCGCCCCCGGAAGGCAGCCGCCCCGGCGCCGCGCGGCAGCCGTCGTCGCCGGCGCCTCCTGCCTCGGCGCCGCCGCCCGAGGGGTCCGGCGGCGCCTCGCCAGACGCCTCGAAGCGGATCGTGAACGGAGCGTCGGTCTTCTTCGTGGTCGTCCCCGCGACGACCACGAGCACGTCGCCCTCGGCGTCGGCGGGCAGCCGCGCCGCGCGGTCGAGCCGCGCCTTGCCGCCCTCGAGCGGCACGACGACGCCGCCGTTGCGCTCGGCGTCGGTCTCGAGCGCGATCCTCACCGGCGCGTCGAGCGTGCCCCGGTAGACGAAGTACGCGAGGCCGGAGCTGATGTCGCTCGCGCCGTCTTCGAGCGGCGCGGACTTCACCCCGGGGTAGCGCGCGGCGTCCGGGTATCCGCCGGTGCCGGCGAGCTTGGCGGTCGCCGCGTTCCACGCGCCGAACATCGGGTAAGCCGCGGCGAGCGACGCCCCCTTCTTCGCGAGGACCGCGTCGGTCGCCTCGAGCGGCGTCTTCCCGTCGGCCTCGAGCTCGAAGACCTCGCGGATCGTCTCCGCCCCGTAGGTCGTCGCGAGGAAGAGCGGCCAGACGGCTGCGCCGTAGAGGTAGCCCGCGGTCACGCCCGTCGGCGCGGCGTCGAGCGAGCGCGTCGGCTCGGCGAAGAAGCTCGGCAGGTTGCGCTCGAAGTCGCGCAGGTCCGGGTGGAGCGTCTTCATCGCCCACTGCGCGGTGCCCTCGGCCCAGAAAGGCGCGTCGTTCGTCTTGTAGACGTTCTGGATCGCGTGAAAGAGCTCGTGCGCGATGACCGTGCGGAAGCCCTCTTGCGGCGACGCGTAGCCGCGGCCCTGGTAGGTCGAGTCGACGAGCGCGAACGACGAGCAGGCGCCGCCGTTGCACTCGGCGACGCACGCGCCGTCGCCGCCATTGAACCGTACGAGGTAGACGTCGAATCGCCCGTCCTCGGGATCGCACGCGGTGTCGGGAGGCACGGGCCGGTAGCCCATCTCGGCGTAGCGCGTGAGCGCGTCCTCGGCGATCTCGGCGGCGTACGCCACCGAGTCGGGCACGCCGTCGTCGCGCGTGCTCGCGAGCGTCGCCACGTGCGTCCCGCTCTTCGCCCAGTGCACGCGGACCTTGGGCGTCGCGAACGAGTCCGACTCGCCCTCCGGGTAGAGGTAGCTCCCGTAGCCGCCGGCGGTCGGCCGTCCCATGCACGCCGCGCGCGCCGACGTCGCCGCGGCGAGCGTCGCGCACCCCAGCGCCGCGGCGACCGCGAGCGCGGCCGACCTCATAGCGCGGCGACCTTGAGGATGAAGCGGCCCGTCGCCTGGCCGTCGGTGCTGCCGTCGCTCTTGCCGGTGTAGCTGACGATCCCGACCTTGTAGCGGGACGCGCCGTCGGCGCCGCGGACGATGAACGTCACGCCCTCGTGCACGGTCGGACCGGCGCCGACCGCGTAGTCGTACCAGCCGGCGAA
Source organism: Labilithrix sp. (assembly GCA_019637195.1). Taxonomy (GTDB): domain Bacteria; phylum Myxococcota_A; class Polyangia; order Polyangiales; family Polyangiaceae; genus Labilithrix. Next base: position 17,632 of record JAHBWA010000092.1, read on the forward strand.
GGTCGTGACGATGAACTCGGCCTCGTCCTTGCGGCCGACGCACTCCTCGTCGAAGAACTTCTCCGGCGCGATCGTCACCGCGTCGGCGTCCTCGGCGGTGACCTCGTCGAAGTCCTTCGAGACCTTCGCGGCCCCGCCCTTCCCGGGCCCGGCGTCGCCGCCGTTCGTGAAGATGTCGACGCGCTTCAGGGCGAGGTCCCAGTCGGACGACTCGAACGCCTGGTTGTCGTTCACCTCGACCCGCTCGCCCGTGAGCTTGATGTACGTGCGCGGGCTCCGCGCCGCCTCCATCGCGCCGCCCGCGGAGGCGTCGACGTAGAGCGTGGTCACGCCGCCCTCGGTGGAGACGACCTTGACCTCGCCCGTCGAGACCTTCGAGATCGGCAGGAGGTGCGTCTTCCGGGCCGCCGTGCACTGCGTGCCGCCGGGCGGGATCTCGTCTTCGGGCGTCCCTGCGTCCTCCGTCGTCTCGCCGCCGCCGCCGGCGGACGGCGCGGCGGTCGTCGTGGAGGAGCACGCGGGCAGCGCGGCGAGCGCGAGGGGCGCGACGAGAAGAAGGAAGAGGCGGTTCATGGATTCTCCTGCGACTGGGGACCGATCGCGAGGCGACCGGCCATGACTCGAACAGAGCGCTACTTGACGGCCTTCACGCGCATCGCGATCGTGCCGGGGCTCGTGGCCGTGGCGCCGTCGAAGCGCGCGAAGCCCACGAGGTACTTCTTCTTGCCGTCGGGCCCGATGACGAGCCACGCGAACTTGCCCGGCGCCGGGGGCGTGGCGCCGCGCTCGGTCCACAGGCCGCTGAAGGCGCTGACGACGCGGTCGCCGCGCAGCGTCTGCCCCTCGAAGCTCGCCGCGTCGATCGCGTCGAACCGCGCGAGCTCGCTCTCGGGCGTGAGGTCGAGGACGTCCTCGAACTTCTCCGTCGCCGTCTTCTCGGCGTCGAAGTCGATCGCGCCGACGCCGCGCGGTCCGCCCTCTTCGCCGTTCACCGAGATGTCCTGGCGGCGGAAGCAGAGGTGCCACGCGGAGGACGCGCGCGCCTCGTCGGTCGTGAGCATCGTGCGCGCGCCGGTCCCGAGATCGAGGCACTCGCTCGGCGCGCTGGGATCGCCCGCCGTCGTGCCGCCGGCGGTGCCGTCGAGGTCGACGGCCTCCTTCGCCGGTTGCCCCACCTCGGCGTAGCGGACGCGGTAGAGCGCGCTCACGGCCGCGCCGTCGCGCTTGCCGTAGTAGCTGAGGATCTGGACCTTGTAGAGCTTGTCGCCGTCCTTCACGCCGAAGACGTGGAACCGGCTGTAGAGGCCGTGGTTCGGCGCGCCCTCGTAGAAATACCAGCGGATGAACGCGCCGCCGGCCTTGTCGGCCGTGAGGAACGGGACCTGGGGCGCGGCGTCGTCGAGGAAGGCGATGGGATCGAGCGGCCCGAACGCGAGCGACGCGCCCGCGCCGGAGGGGCCGCTGTTCGTGAAGACGTCGAGCCCCTCGAACGCCAGGTCCCAGCCGAGATCGGTCTTCGCGTCGGCCGGCGTGACGATCGCCGGCGGGCTCTCGAGCTTCGCGTAGACGCGCCCCGTCTCCGGCACCTGCACGAGGAGCTCCTCGCCGGCGTTGAACGCCGCGCCGGGATCGTCGCCGGCGTCGCTCTCCGGGCTCGCCCCCGCGTCGTTCTTCGCGCCGGGGCCGACCTCCTCGCTGCAGGCGACGCCGAACGCGGCGACGCCGAGGATGGACGCGAGGACGACCGAAGAGAAGAAGCGCTTCATGGCTGACTCAATCCTCCCACGGGAAGTCGGCCCGGAGGCCGACGTAGAGGATACGACCGAGCGGCGGACGCGTATCCCCCACCCGGCCGGGGTCCTGCCTGACGTCGAGCAGGTTCAGGGCCCCGACATATCCCTGCGAGTGGGGCCATAGCGTACGCCCCAGGCGGACGTCCACCGTCTGGAAGCCCGGGGATCGCCGATCCGCGTCGAGGAAGGAGTCCGTAACGACGCGGGCGCGCACGTACATCTCGAGCTTCCACCCCGGCTCGACGCGCAGCGCCGACGTCACCGAGTGCGGCGGCCTGCCGGGCAGCGGCTGCTCGTTCACGTCGTCCCGCGTCCACGTGTAAGCGTAGCTCGATTCCGCGGTGAGCCAAGACGCAGGCTTGAAGCGCGCGTCGACCTGACCTCCGGCCGTCCGAGCTCGGCCGAAGTTCGTGTACGTGTACGTCGCGACGCCGCCGTCGAAGACGCCGTTGCCGAGGTCGAGATCGATCAGGTCCTCGACCCAGTTGTGGAAGACGGAGCCGCGGAGCATCCCGTCCTTGACCGGCGCCCACGTGACGTCGGCGTTCACGCCCCACGACTTCTCCGGGAAGAGATCGCGGTTGCCGTCGATGCGGTAGCCGTAAAACGAGTGGTCGAAGACGAAGCCCAGCTCCTTGGCGCTCGGCGCGCGGAAGCCGCGCCCGCCCGACGCGCGCAGCGTCAGCGTCTCGGCGACCTGCCAGGCCGCGGCGAGGCGCGGCGCGACCGACTCGCCGTAGCGCGAGTGGAGCTCGGTGCGGACGCCGGGCATCACGGTGAGCGTCGGGGCGAGCTTCCACGAGAGCTGCGCGTAGAACGCGGCGACGCCGAACGTCAGCGGGACGACCTCGGGCCCGCTCGTCGTGACGGGCACCGTCGACGTGCTCACGGTGCGGGTGAGCGACTGCCGGAAGTGCTCGGCCTCGAAGCGCGTCCCGGCGACCCACGTCCGCTTGCCCTCCGGCACGGTGGCGATCGCCTCGAAGCTCTGCATCCGGTGATCGCGATCGCGCCGCTCGTCGATCGGCGAGCCGCGGCGATCCTTCCCCGTGAAGTTGTCGAACTGCTGCCGCCCCATCGTCAGGCGCAGGCTCGAGCCGCGCGGGAGCTTCGTCACGTGGATCACGTGGAGCGTGTAGCGATCGGTCTGCTGCGGGAGATCGGTGATGAAGCGCTCGGCGATCGTCGGGCGCGTCTCGCTCTCGATCCCGTCGAGACGATCGCGGAACGCTCGCATGCGGATCCGCACGTCCATCGCGTCGGAGAGGCGGGCGCCGGCGCGGAGGCCGATCATCCTGCGGTTCGTCTCGGGGATCCGGAGGTCGGGCAGTCCGGGCGTGCGCTCGACGCCGTCGAGGCGGTTGAGGTTCGCGTCGAGCCCGACCCACGGCTCGCGGAGCGGCCCGAGCGCGCTCGCCCCCTTCGCCGACGCGTTGCCCTGGAGCACGACGCCGTTCAGCGAGCGGTACTCGCCGCGCGCCCGCGCGCGGAGGCCCGGGCTCCGCGGCGGCGCGGTGATGACGTTGACGACGCCGCCGATCGCCGCCGAGCCGTAGAGCGAGCTGGTCGGCCCGGTGACGACCTCGATGCGATCGAGATCGGCGGTCGGGATCGCGGCGAGATCGATCGCGCCGCCGACGTCGCCGACGACGCGCTCGCCGTCCTCGAGGATCAGCACGCGATCGCGGTCGAAGCCTTGGATCTGGATCGCGCTGACGCCGCCGAGGAAGCCGTACGACCCGGGGTTGACCTGGAGGCCAGGCTGCGTCGCCAGCGCGTCCGCCACGTTCGTCGCGCCGCGGCGGTCGGCCTCCTCGCGCGTCACCACGTCGGTCTTCACCGTCGCGCGCTGGATGTTCTCCGGCGTGCGCGTCCCGGTGACGACCACCGTCTCGGCCTCCTTCTCCTTGGCCGCGGGAGGATCGGCGGCGCGCGCGTTCGAGGCGTCCAAGACCGCGGCAAAGGCGCCGGCCCACCCGAGGGCCACCGACGTCCGGGCCCCCGCGCTTCGGCGTCGCCGCCCGCGGAGCTCGGCGCTCGCACCGCTATTTTTCCCTGCTGCCATCGACTATTGAAAACGACTTTCAATTTCTATATAACGGGCGACGAGCGGACGTCGAGCCCATCTCTCTCTCTCCTTTGGGCTCGCGTCCGCGGACTCTCCAGCTCGGGTCCTCCTCCGGCTCACGCCGAGCGCGCTACTTGGGGACTTCGAACGCGTGCTTGATCGTCCGCGGCGAGCCCTGGAACGGGTTCGCCTTCGTACGCTTGAAGTGACCGGCGACGCAATCGCCGGCAGGCGTCCCGGCGTAGGGCGGATCCATCGTCACCGCGCTCACGGCGCCGTCGGGAGAGAACGTCACGCCCGCGGTCCCTGGCCCCGTCACGCCGCCTTCCTTCTTGCAGAAGACGAGGATGCCGTTCGCCTGGCCGAGGCGCGAGCGCGCCGCGGCCTCGTTGAACGCGTTCGGGTCCGGCGGCGGCCCGGCGTCTCGCACCACCACCGGCGCCGGCGCGGGCGCGACGTCGGGCGGCGCCACGGGCGGCGCCCCCGTCGGCGCCGATGGGGGCTCGACGCCCGCGTCGATCTCGTCGGTCGCCACGACGGCGCCGGCGTCCACCTCGTCCGTCGCGACGACGGGATCCGGCTCGACGACCGGCGGCGGCGGAGGCGGAGCGGGAGGCGCAGAGGCGACCACGAGCGACGCCGACGGCGCCGACGTCGAGGCGACCGGGCCGGGACCGTCACCCTTGCCGCCGAGCACGACGACGAGCCCCAAAACGACGCCCACGAGCGCGAGCGCGCCGAGCGCGAGCGCGACGAACAGCACCGTGTTGTTCTTCTTCGGCACGCCCGCGACCGACGCCGGCGCCATCGACATCGACTCTTCGAGGCGCTGGTGCGCGTGCTGCGACCCGAAGTGCGAGCCGCTGCCGTGCGGCGGCATCGGCACGTGCGGCGGGGGCGCCTGGTGGTGCGCGCCCGGGAGACCCGGCTGCGACGGATGCGCCTGCGGCGCATGGTGATGCTGCGCCGCGGGGAGGTTCGGCTGCGACGGGTGCGCCTGCGACCCCTGGTGATGTTGCGCCGCGGGGAGGTTCGGCTGCGACGGGTGCGCCTGCGGCCCCTGGTGATGCGACGCATGCACGTGATGCGGGTGCGGCTGCTGGGCGTGCGGGTGCGGCTGCTGGTGGGGCTGCGACGGATGCCCGTACTCCGGATGCGGGCTCGCGTGCGCCGGCGCGGCGTGAGCGTGCTGCTGAGGATGCGACGGCTGCGGGTACCCCGCAGCCGGCACGCCCGCCGCAGGCGCCGGACCGCCCTGCGAGGGCTGCCCGGGGAGGCCGAGCGGATGCGGCCCGGTGAGCGGGAGCGTCTGCGCGAGGTGCCCGCCTCCCGCAGGACGCTGGACCTCGGCCGGCGGCGGAGCGACCTGCGAGGGCTCGGGCGGCGACATCGGGTGCGTCGGCCCCGCGGGCGGCGGGCCGAACGCGCCCGGCGCCATCATCAGCGTCCCGCCCGAAGGGGGCGCGGGCTCGGGCGGCTGCGGCGGAGGCGGGAGCGTGCTGCTGATCGGAGCGCCCGCCGCGGGCGGCGGATTGCCGGCCGCGGGTCGCGGCGCGTTCCCGGGGGAGACCTGCGTCATGGTGGTGTTGACCGGACGCCCGCGCGCCTCGATGTCGGCGAGGCCACGAAGCACGTCCGGCTCGGGCGCGCGAACACGCGTGACCTCGTCCTCCGACTCCGCGTCGTCGGACGCGAGGCTCGGCGGCGCGAGCCCCCGCTCCGCGCCGTCACCCGGAAAGCGCTCGGTCGGCGGCTGCTCGGCGCCCGGCCGCGCGGGCACGCGAGGCGACGACGCCGGCGCCCCAGGCGACGCGGCCACGCGAGGCGACGACGGCGCGCCCGGAGCCCCGGCCGCGCGAGGCGACGACGCCGGTGGCGACGCGGGTAGGCGCGGTGAGCTCGGTGGAGGCGCCCCCGCGGCCGGGCGCGGCGCGTCCATCTTCGGCATCACCGCGCCGAGCGGCATGGTCTTGTCCATCCGCGCGCCCGGCGCCTTCGGCGCGAGGTGCGGCGGCGGGGGCATCCCGCCTTGCGTGCTCCGCGCGCCCGGCGGGAGGGGCACCGCGGGCGGCGGCGTCTCCCTGGCCGCCTGCGCGTGCTCCTGCCGGCCGGTGGCGCTCACCGCGTGCGAGAGCGCCTGCCAGAGCTCGCGCGCGCTCTGCCAGCGCTCGCGCGGATCGAGCCTGGTCGCCCGCGCGAAGGCCTGCTCGACCTCGTCCGAGACGTCGACGCCGAGAGTCCGCGGCGTGGGGCGCCGGATCGGATCGGTCGTCCGCTGGGCGAACTCGCCGAGGTGCTGCCCCTCGTTCACGCAACGGTCGCGGAGCGCCTCGAGGAGGATCAGCGCGAAGGAGTAGACGTCGGACGCGGCGCCGACCTTGCCGATCCTGTCGTCGAACTGCTCCGGCGCGCCGTACGCGGGCGCGAAGATCCGGATTTGCCCGACGGTCTGCGTCCGCGCGATGTCGAGCGTCGAGTCGTCGAGGATCTTCGCGACGCCGAAGTCGAGCACCTTCATCCGCATGCCCTGCGGTGTCGACGCGAGGAAGAAGTTCCCCGGATTGAGATCGCGATGGACGACGCCCTGCGAGTGCGCGTGGCCGAGCCCGTCCGCGGCCGACCCGAAGAGCTCGACGAGCTCCTCGAGCGAGCGGCCCTGCCGACCACCCGTGCGGCGGATCGTGAAGTCGTTCGCGAGTGAGCGTCCCTCCATCCACTCGAGGATCATGAACGGGACGACGAGGCCGGTCGCGGGCGCCTGCCACGTGCCGGCGGCGATGCTGCGGACGACGTTGAGGTTGCCCTGCGAGAGGCGGTAGAGGATGCGGCTCTCGTCGCGGAAGCGCTTCGCGAACTCGTCGACGAGCGCCGGCGAGAGCGCCGGCGGCAGCTTCAGGCACTTGATCGCGATCGGCTCGTCGAGCCCGAGGTGATGCCCGCGGTAGACCGCGCTGAATCCGCCCTCCCCGACGAGGCGATCGACGCGGAACTGAGCGTCGAGCACCTGCCCCACGATCCCGAAAGGATCGATCGCGTGATTCTGCACCCGGGCACCATATCAGCTGCCCGCACGGCTGCCGATCGCTAGCTCGTGCCTCCGCGCCCTCCGCGGCCGCGGCCCTCCAGACGGACGCGGCCGCGGCCCTCCAGCAGGAGGAGCGTCGCCGCCCCCAGCTCGAGCGGCCCGTGGAACACGGCGAGGCGCAGGTAGCCGTCGCGCGCAGCGGCGAGCTCCAACGCCCCCCACGCCGCGAGGCCGAGCGCGGCGACCGCGGCGAGGGCGAGCAGCGGACGTCCGAGGTCGAGCGCGAGCGCGCGCCAGCTGCTCGTGAACGAGCGCAGGCCAGGGCGCGGACGATCCTCCTCCGGCACGAGCCGTACCCACACGGCGTAGTGGACCGACTGGGCAAACGCGAACACCAGCGCGGCGCGGACCGAGAGCACCGGATCGGCGAGCGGCGCGAGCGCGTCCACCAGCGCGCCCGCGTCGCCGGAGGCCAGGCGCGCGGCCGGACCGCCGTCGAGCGCGCCGAGCGCGATCGCGAGGGCGGCGAGCAACGAGGCGGCGACGACGACGAGGCGGAGCCGCGTCCGCCGGCGCGACCAGAGCACGAAGAGCGCGACGGCGACGACGTTGTGCGCGTGCGCGAGCGCGACGTCGGCGACGCGTCCGAGCGAGAAGCACGCGAAGACGAGCGCGCCGCCGCCGAGCGCCACCGCGACGCGCCAGCCCACCCGAGCGCGCGCGATCAGCGCCGCGCCCACGACCGCCGACGTCGACACCCAAGCCCGCGGCTCGACGAAGGAGAGGCACGCCGGCGCGGCGCCGCACAGCCAGAACCCCGCCCGACGGTGGAGCCCGGGCCGCGCGACGAGGTAGCGGACGTCCGCGACGAGGTGCGGGACGCCGAGGACGAGCGGGCCCACCATCAGGAGCGCCACCGGCGCGGCGCTGGTCAGCGCGAAGGCGAGCGCGACGGCGACGAGCCCGTACGTGGCCACGCGGGCGTCGCGATCGCGCAGGAGCCCCGGCGCGAGCGGGCCCACGAGCCGGAGCGTCCGCCCGCGCAAGGCGTCGAGCGTCGCGAGCGGCCCACGAGACGCGAGCGCCCCACGAGGCGCGAGCGGCCCACGAGACGACGCCACGAGGCTCATCCCGCCTCGGCTCAGCGGTCGAGCGCGACGCCGCTGCCGTACCAGACGACGCGGAGCCCGCCGGTCGCCCAGTGGCGCTCCGCGGAGGGCGCGCGGATGGCGTTGTACTCGACGTAGGGCCCGAGCGCGGCGTGCCCGCCGAGCAGGCGCGCGAGCCGCCACTCGTGGTGGAGCCCGATCCCGAGGAACGACTGCGCGCCGTCGGCGCTCGGGTACGGCCCCTTCGCGCGGAGCTCGGTGACGCCGAACCCGACCTGCCCGTAGATCGCCGCGTCGGCGAGCGCCGGCACCAGCCTCACCAGCGGAAACACCTCCCCGCGGAAGCCGGCGCCCCACCCGGTGGACTTCCAAGCCTCGCTCTCGAAGGTCGCGATCGTGAGCGTCGGGCCGAAGCTCACGTAGTCGTTGAACGCGCCCATCAGGAAGTAGGACGACGACCACCCGACGAGCAGCGGGCTCGACGAGTAGTAATCGGGGTTGTCGATCAGCCCTGCGTTGTTCGGGTAGCCGCTCGCGCCCGCCAGCGCGATCCCGCCCGAGGCGCCGAGCGTGAGGCCGCTCCGGCGCTCGGCCTTCACCGGGCGGAGCGTCGGGTCTTCGGCGGCGGGCTTGCCGGGCTCGGACTGCGCCTGCACGGGCGTCGCGCCGACGACGAGGGCTCCGGCGAGCACGAACGAGGCGAGGACGCGACGGTTCACGGGCCGCACCTTACCGCATGAGCCATCGCCCCGTCGACGCGCAGACGCGCTCGGCGAGCGCTCCGCCGCAGCCGCGGGGCGAAGATCCGCGGCCGCCGACGATCCACGCGCCGAGCGAGCAGACGGGCAACCCACGTCGTGGTAATCGGCTGGCATGCCGGAACAGGATCTCACCCAGGTCGACGCGGAGATTGCCAAGCTCATCGGCGAGGAGAACCGCCGCGAGCACGAGTCGATGCGGCTCATCGCAAGCGAGAACTACGCCTCGCGAGCCGTGATGGAAGCCACCGGCTCCTGCCTCACGAACAAGTACTCCGAGGGCTACGCGCGCAAGCGCTACTACGAGGGCCAGGCAGTCATCGATCAGGTCGAGGAGCTCGCGATCTCCCGCCTGCGCGCGCTGTTCGGCCGGACCGCGAAGGGGGGCGAGGACGACATCCACGTCAACGTCCAGCCGTACTCGGGCAGCCCGGCGAACCTCGCCGTCTACCTCGCGTTCTGCCAGCCCGGCGACGTCGTCATGGGCCTCGGCCTCCCCGCCGGCGGGCACCTCACCCACGGGCACACGGTCTCGATCACAGGCAAGTACTTCAAGAGCGTCCCCTACGGCGTCCGCCGCGAGGACCACCGCATCGACATGGACGAGGTGCGGAAGCTCGCGAAGGAGCACCGGCCGAAGCTCCTCTGGGCGGGGACCACGGCGTACCCGCGGACGCTCGACTTCGCCGGGTTCCGAGAGATCGCCGACGAGGTCGGCGCGATCCTCGCGGCGGACATCGCGCACATCGCCGGGCTCGTCGCGGCGGGGGTTCACCCGTCGCCGATCGGCGTCGCCGACGTGGTCACCTCGACGACGCACAAGACGTTCCGCGGTCCGCGCGGCGGCATGATCTTCTGCAAGAAGGTGCACGCCCCGGCGATCGATCGCGCGGTCTTCCCCGGCCTCCAGGGTGGGCCGCACAACCACACCACCGCAGCCATCGCGGTCGCCGCGCTCGAGGCGTCGCAGCCGGGCTTCGTCGACTACGCGAAGGCGGTCGTCGAGAACGCGCGCGTGCTCGCCGAGGCGCTGGTCGAGCGAGGCTTCGGCGTGACCACGGGCGGCACGGACAACCACCTGATGCTGGTCGATCTCACGAGCAAGAACATCGCCGGCAAGCCGGCGGCGCAGGCGCTCGACCGCGCGGGCATCGTCGCCAACTACAACGCGGTGCCGTTCGATCCTCGTAAGCCCTTCGACCCGTCGGGCCTGCGCATCGGCACGCCGGCGGTCACGTCGCGCGGGATGGGGAAGGCCGAGATGAGCAAGCTCGCGGAGTGGATCGATCGCGTCGTCGCGAGCCCGACCGACGAGGCGCTCCTCGCGAAGACCGCCGGCGAGGTCAAGGCGCTGTGCGACGGCTTCCCTGCGCCGGGTCTCCGCATCTGACGCGATCTGCGGTCCCGGACAGTTGCAGACTCCCGGGAGATCGTTGACGATCCAACGATCGATGGATGGGCAGAGGTAGGTCGACCTCCGACACGCCTCGCCGCGAAGTCCCCTTGAGACGCTCTTGCGAGGCCGGATCCAGGCCCTCCGAAACTACGGTGCGCGCCCATGCAGCACCTGCTTTGGGGGGCCCCCAAAGGCGTCCGGCCGGGCGCCGCGGCGCGCCGGGCCGCCGTCCTCGCCTCGATGCTCGCGCTCACGGCGTGCGCGCCGCGCGCCGACGAAGCTCCGCCGGTGAAGACCGCGCCCGCGGTCGCCGTCGCCGCCGCGTCGTTCGAGTCGCCGGCGCCCGTGGCGGCGCCCGAGCCCGCCGACGCGCCCGACGTCGCGATGGCGAAGCACTGGAAGGGCTTCGGGGTCGCGAAGTGTTCGTACCTCGCGCCGCGGGAAGACTTCATCGGCGACGACGGCGGCGTCGACGTCGTCTTCCATTTTCACGCCGGGCAGATGTCCGAGCGCGAGATGCGCGAGAGCGGCGTCCGCGGCGTCTTCGTCTCGTGCGGCTACGGGATCGGCAGCGGCGGCTACGCGCGCGCGTTCGCCGACGAGGGCCGCTTCGGCTTCATGATGAAGCGCCTCACCAGCGCGATCGGCCGCGAGGCGCAGCGGGGCGACGTCCACCTCCGCCGCCTCACGCTGGCGTCGTGGAGCGCGGGCTTCGCGGCGATCAGCCGGATCCTCGCGGTGCCCGAGTGGTACGAGGCGACCGACACGGTCGTGCTCCTCGACAGCCTGCACGCGCAGTACGTCGACGGCGAAGGCCCCGCGCGCGGCGCCGATCGCGTCGACGTGAAGATGCTCAGGCGCTTCGTCCGCTTCGCGAGCGACGCGGCCGCCGGCAAGAAGACGATGGTGATCACCCACTCGGCCATCGTCCCGCCCGACTACGCGAGCACGTCCGAGGCGACCTCGGCGCTCCTCTTCGAGGTAGGCGTCATCCCCGTGGCCGCCGACGAGAAGACGGCGCGCGGGATGACGACCTCGACCGCAGCCGACGAGGGCGGGCTCCACGTGCGCGGCTTCCGCGGCATGGGCCCTCAGGACCACTTCGATCACCTCCACATGATCGGCAGCGTCCTCCGTACGTGGGTGGTCCCGCGCTGGTCCGCGGCGGGAGACCGCTGACGCGCCCTTCGTCGCCGCGCGGCGGCTATCCCCAACCGGCGTCGTCCTGCGCTGGTATACTCGCGCCGTGAGCGACCCTGAGAGCGGTGGGGCGAAGTCGTCGAGCGTCACCGAGCTCCCGAGCGAGACCGACGATCCGAGCGGCGCGCCGCTTTCCGGCGCGGCCCCCCTCGTCAAGAGCGCGCCGCCGTCGGGGGCCCCGCCGACCACCAAGGAGCGCGTCGACGTCGCCGCGACGCAGGCGTCGGCGGTCAGCCCGCTCCACTCGCCCGAGGCGAAGGCGCGGCTCGAAGCGAAGAAGCGGCTCGGTCAGACCGCGATCGGCATCGCGCCGCCTGCAGTCGGGAGCCACGCGCCGCCCGGCACGACGACGGGTGGGACGACGAGCGCGTCCCCGCGGCCCGTGAGCGTGCCCCCTCCGGCTCCGACCGCGAGCGAGCGGCCGCCCGCGACCGCGAGCGAGCGGCCACCTGCGATCGAGCGGCCACCCGGGACGGCGTCGAGCACGCAGCCGTTCCTCCCGGCGGACGTGACCGCCCCCGCGAACAAGGGCACCTCGCCGGCCGCCTTCACCGACACGCTGGTCGCCGCCGCGCCTCCACCGGTTCACGCGACCGCCGACCACCCGCTCGCGGCGACGGCGCGGAGCGCGGCCGTCGGGCCCGACGGCGCCCCGAGGCCCCCCGCCAAGACGCTCATCGGCACCGCGCCTCCGCCCGCGGTCTCCGTTCAGCCCGCGCCGATCGTGCCGCGACGCCGCACGCCGGCGCAGGGGATGCCCGCGACGAACGCGAGCTTCTCGCCGAAGGTCACGCCGATCGCCGGGACGCTGATCCCCAAGATCACGCCCGCGGCCGGCACGCCGGCCGAGCCGCTCGTCGCGTCCGAGCGCGTCGTGGTCAAGGAGAAGGAGCCCGGCCTCTCGGTCCCGCCCCCGATCATCCGCATCCCGCAGGGCGGGCTCCTCGGCGGCTCGACGTCGTCGACGATGAAGCACGCCGGCACGCTCATCTGCGAGATCCTCGTCAAGAACGGCGCCGTGACCGAGGAGATGGTCAGCAAGGCGCTCGCGCTCCAAGAGGAGCGCGGCGGGCAGATCGGCCGGATCCTCGTGTCGATGGGCGCGTGCACCGAGGAGGCGATCGCGCGGGCGCTCATCGAGCAGCTGAAGACCCGCAAGGACGAGGGACACCTCAGCGACATCTCCACCGCGGCGCGCGAGCAGAAGGACGTTGTCGGTCTCAAGGTGCTCACGCGGCCCGGCCGGACGATCGCGACGCTCTTCCTGACGGATCTGTTCTCCCTCGTCCTCGCCGCGCTCCTCGCGACCAGCGTGCACTGGCTCCGGACGTACTCCGAGCTCGGCGAGATCGACTGGACCGCGTGGCTCGTCGTCGGACCGGCGGTCGCGCTGTGCATGCTCACGTTCCTGGGGCTCGAGCTGTATTCGCCGATGGCGAAGAGCACCCCGGACGAGATCCGCGACATCACGTTCGCGGCGTCGCTCGTGCACCTCGGCGCGTCGGTCCTCTCGACCCTCGGGGACCTCCCGATCGTCAAATGGGGAGTCTTCGTCCGCGGCGTCTGGTGGGCGGCGACGCTCTTCCTCGTACCCGTCATCCGCTCGCTCGTCCGCGGCTACCTCTCGGTGCAGCCATGGTGGGGGATCCCGGTGTGCGTCCTCGGCGCGGCGAAGACCGGGCGCCTGGTCGTGCGCACGCTCAAGGCGCAGCCGCGCTCGGGCCTCAAGCCCGTGATGATGCTCGACGACGACATCAACAAACACGGCACGCTCCGCGCGAGCTTCACCAACGAGGTGATGGACGTCTACTCGGTGAACCTCTCGGCGGCGCACTTCCTCACGGAGTCCCAGCGCGCGGAGCTCGCGAGCGACATCTTCGGTGACGAGGCCGAGCGGGCCGGGCAGCCGATCAGCTCCGACCACATCCCGATCGCCGCGCAGACGAAGGTCGAGGTCTCGAACACGCCCGGCTCGCAGCGACCGCCGCCCGAGCCGAAGAAGACGGACGATCGGAGCAGCGAGACCGACTTCTTCAACCCCGACAGCCAGCGCCTCTCGCGCTCGCCGATCACGAAGGACGCGTCGCAGTTCCCGCGCGGCAAGTTCGCCGAGGTCGACGGCGTGCCGCTCGTCGGCGACCTGTCGCTCGCCCCCGTCCTCGCCGCGCGCCTCAAGATCCCGTACGCGGTCCTCGCGATGCCGGGCGTCGACTCGGCGAAGCTCCTGCACATCGTGGAGCGCATCGGCGGCAAGTTCACGCACCTGCTCATCATCCCCGACCTCTTCGGCTTCGCGACGATGGGCGTCCCCGCCAAGAGCCTGGGCGGCATCCTCGGCGTCGAGGTCAGACAGCAGCTCCTCCTCCCCGGCCCGCGCCTCGCGAAGCGCATCATGGATGTCGCGCTGACCTGCTTCGGCGCGATCTTCGTCCTGCCGTTTCTCCTCCTCATCGCCGCGCTCATCAAGCTCGACTCGAAGGGCCCGGTCTTCTACACGCAGAAGCGGCTCGGCAAGGACGGGACGTACTTCTCCGCCTACAAATTCCGCACGATGCACGGCGACGGCGAGGCGCGGCTCAAGGCGATCCTCGACGCCGATCCCGCGCTCCGCGCCGAGTACGACATCTATCACAAGCTCAAGAAGGACCCGCGCGTCACGCGGATCGGGCGCGTCCTCCGGAAGTTCAGCCTCGACGAGTTCCCGCAGCTCTTGAACGTCATCAAGGGCGACATGAGCCTCGTCGGTCCGCGCCCGTACATCGAGCGCGAGCTCACCGAGATGAGCGGCCAGGAGAAGATCATCCTCCGCGCGCCGCCGGGGATGACCGGCATGTGGCAGGTCTCGGACCGCAACGCGACCTCGTTCGCGCAGCGCGTGCAGATCGACGTCTACTACGTCCGCAACTGGTCGCCCTGGCTCGACATCCACATCCTCGCCAAGACGTTCGGCGTCGTGATCAAGGGCTCGGGCGTCTGACGCCGCCGCCGACGCGCCCGCGACGCGGTGAGCGCTCGCCGCGCGCGTAGGCATGCTCGACGCGCCCGCGGCTGCTACCATCTCGCTCATGGGTCTCCTCAGGAAGATCGCCGCGGACGCCGTGGAGCTCGCCCGCGCGCTCCGCAACGAGCGGCCCGGGCCGGCCGCCGGCGGGCCGTCGCTGAAAGACGCCGTGCGCGCCGCGCTCACGCAGGACGGCTACAAGGTCCTGCTCATGAGCCGCGTCCGCGAGACCGCGCGGCGCTGGCACGTCCCCGGGGTGAACCACGCGCTCCGCCTCGTCACGACGGTCCTCTACAGCATCGAGATCGGCAACGACATCGAGCTCGGCGAGGGGATCAACTTCACGCACACGCTGGGGACGGTCATCGGCGGGACCTCGAAGGTCGGCTCGCGCGTGAAGTTCATGGGCAACAACACGATCGGCACCGCGAAGGACAACGGCTGCCCCGTGATCGAGGACGACGTCGTCATCGGCTGCGGCGCGCGCGTGCTCGGGCCGATCCGGATCGGGCGCGGGGCGTTCATCGGCGCGAACGCGGTCGTGCTCACCGACGTGCCCCCGGGCGCGATCGCGACCGGGATCCCGGCGCGGATCCACGAGCGCGGCAGCAACGGAACGTACGCGGCGAGCGGCTCGACCACCAACGGCGCGGACTGACGCGCGCCGGGCCGCCGCGCGTCCGGCATGCTCGCGCTCGCCCGCGCCTGACTCCGCGCCGGCGCGCCATGCTCGCGCTCGCGTCCACCGCGGGCCCCCGACGCCGCTCCACGCTCGCGCTCGTGCCGCGCTCCACGCTCACGCTCGCGCCCGATGCCGCCGCGCGCCATGCTCGCGCTTACGTCGAGGCCCGTCCGGCCGACGCGGGGCCCCGAAAACGCGCGCGACGAAGGACGCGCGGCGGCGACGCGCGACGAAGGACGCACCCGGCGACGCGCGGCGGCGAAGACGCGACGAAGGACGCACCCGGCGACGCGCGGCGAAAGCGCGCGCGACGAAGGACGCACGGCGAAGACGCGCGGCGGGGGCGCGCGGGCGCGCGGTGACAGCTCTGATCCATGTCCGCGTTCGCCACAGCTCCGAGCACGAAATCACGGGGTAAGCGGCCGTCTCGGGCACCCTCGCGCTGCGGTACGTGTCCTGCTTGAGCCTCGCGCACAGGCCGGAGTCGCCATCGATCGATCCTCGATCGAGCCAGCTCCATCTTCACCACTATTCGGATCCGGAGCGAACGATGAAACGCATTCTGCCGCTGCTGCTTGTTCTGTCCCTCGGCGCCTCGGCGTACGGCTGCAAGAACGACTCGAAGGACGGCAACAGGAACCCGGGCGACCCCGCCGATCCCGGCGCCGATCCGGGCCCCGGCACGCCCGGCGATCCCAACGTCCCGAGCGAGGAGGAGCGCAACACGAACCCGGTGGAGGGCCTCGAACCTGCGGCGGCGATCCTCGAGACCGGCGCCTACACCGACGGCCCGGTGTGGCACGCCGGGATGGCTGCCCTCTACTTCTCCACGCCGCTCGGCGAGGGCGCCCTGTTCCGCATGCTCCCCGACGGGCGCGTCATGAAGCTGCGTGACGGCGTCAGCGCACAAGGCACGCAGCCGATCGGCAACACGGTCAACGCCGCCGGCGAGCTCGTCACCGTCGAGGCCAAGCGGGTCGTGCGGCAGGCCGTCGAGGGCGGCGATCCCATCCCGATCGCGCTGAACTACTCGGGCGCCCCCGCGCCGACGCCCGATCCGGACGCGTCGGCCCCGCAGACGGGCGACGGTCAGTTCGACACGCTCAACGACGTCGTCGCGCGTAAGGACGGCACGCTCTACGTGACCGATCCGGGCTACTTCTCCCAGACGACGGTGAACCGCATCTACCGCATCGATCCCGCGCAGAATATCGAGGTGGTCGAAGCGTTCGAGGACACGCCGCGGCCGAACGGCATCGCGCTGTCGCCGGACGAGAAGATGCTGTACGTCGGCTTCTCGGCGCCCGTCGCCGGCACGCTCCCGTTCATCCGCAAATACACCGTCAACGAGGACGGGACGCTCGGCGAGTGGACGAAGTTCGTCGAGATCGGACCGGAGGACTCGGCGCCGGACGGCCTGGCCGTCGACAAGGTCGGCAACGTCTACGTCGCGACCAAAGCGGGGGTCGAGGTCTTCAAGCCCGACGGGGCGCCGTGGGGCACCATCGCCGTCCCCGAGCCGCCGACCGGCCTCTCGTTCGGCGGCGAGGATCTGAAGACGCTCTACATCACGACCGCGGGCGTGAAGATCTGGCACATGAAGACCAAGCTCGCCGGCATCGCGCAGTAGCCGCGAGCGCGAACGACCGTCGCCCCGGCGCGGACCTCGATGCGAGGCCCCGTCGGGGCGACGCTCGTGAAGCCGGCGCGCGAGGACGGCGCTCGTGAAAGCCGGCGCGCGAGGACGGCGCCCCCGCGTCAGAACGACGCGAAGAAGTCCCAGGTCACCTTCGCGCCGTTCTCCGGCCAGACCGAGTGGCCGAGCCCGGGGACCTCGCAGTACACGACGGGCCGGTCCTCGGCGCACGACGCCAGCGAGGCGCAGGGCGACGGCTCGCGCGGGACACCGCCGCCGCTCGCGCAGCCGTTGACACGGCGCCAGTGCTCGCGCGA
>JAHBWA010000093.1 GCA_019637195.1 Labilithrix sp.
CCGACGACACCGCGAAGCTCGACGCGTTCGTCGCGCGCTGGGGAGGCAAGGTCGTCGCGAGCACCGACGGCGCCGGCGGCGCTCCGCGCGTCCACCACGTCACGCTCGATCCGTCCGCGGCCGACGTCGAGAAGCTCGTCGCCGAGCTGAACGCGAAGGCGCCGGAGCTGCGCGGTTCGCTCCGCAGCTCGAGCGACGACGCGGCGAAGCTCCTCGCCGTCGCGCTCGCCGAGGCGAACGCGGGCGGCATGACGGTGTCGCCCAACTACGTCGTCACGCCCGACGGGATCGCCGAGGGCACGACCACCGAGGCGCCGACGGGCGACGATCCGCTCTACAGCACGAACGCGTTCGACTGGCCGTACATGAACCAGGGCAGCGCGCAGGACATCGGCGTGGGCGCCGCGTGGCAGATCATGGAGCGCGCCGGCGTCACGCGGAACAAGGTGCGGATCATGGTGCTCGACGGCGGCTTCGCCACCGTCGGCGACCTTCCCGAAGTGCGCACCGTGGTCGGCAGCTGGAACGAGCCGAACCTCGGCAAGTGCGGCGGGTCGGACTGCCCCTGGCACGGGTCGATGGTCGTCAGCGCCGCGATGGGGCGGCTCGACGACGGCCGGGGCGCGGCGGGCCCGGCGGCGCCCGTCGGCGAGCTGCTGGCGGTGCCGTTCCAGTCCGACTTCATCGGGCTCCTGACCACGCTCGACCGCGTCGTCACCGCGACGACCTTCGGCAACCCGAAGATCATCAACATCAGCGCCTCGCTCGAGCTCGATCTCGGCGTCGACATCGCCTTCCAGGCGGCGTGCCTCTTCACCTGTCCGTCGATCAGCACGACGGTCAGCGGCTTCACCGCCGCCGTCGCGGCGACGAACAAGCTCATCTTCGCGTCGGCCGGCAACCAGGGGAAGGACGTCGACAACGCCGGGGATCTCATCGAAGGCTCGACCACCATGCCCTGCGAGAGCGCGGGGGTCGTGTGCGTCGGCGGGCTCGCGCACGACTCGACGCGGCTCGACGGGGGATCGAACTTCGGCTCGAAGACCGGCGACGGCACGGTGGCCATCTACGGCCCATTCTGGACCTGGGTCGGCAGCGACCTCGACTTCACCGACAACCACGCCCGGCTCCGGTCGGGGACGAGCTTCTCGTCGCCGTTCGTCGCGGGCGTCGCCGCGCTCGTGTGGGCGTCGCAGCCGTCGCTGTCGGCGCGGCAGGTCTGGGAGATCGTCCGCGACACCGCGCACGTCGGCGGCGTCCACGACCGCGGCGGAAACCAGCGTCGCGTGAACGCGCACGCCGCCGTCGCCCGCGTCCTCGGCGGCGCGCCGCCGGCCCTCACGCTGACGCCGCGGGGCCCGACGGCGCCGCTCAATCGCGAGTGGTCGGTCAGCGCGGCCGTCCGCGACGAGGGCGCGCCGTGCCCCGCGCCGCGGTGCGCGCTCACGTTCGATCCTGCGCCGTCGCGCGTCTCCGGCGGCACGGCGTACTACACGTTCACGACCGTGGGGCCGCGGACGATCACCGTCACCGCGCGCGATCCGGTGGGGCAGCCGGCGTCGGCGACCTCCACCGTCGACGTGGTGAACTCGCCGCCGGACGTTGCGATCTCGGCGCCCGTCACCGGCGCCAGCGTCGCCGAGGGCGTCCCGCTCCAGTTCCTCGGCTCCGCCACCGACGTGAACGAGGGCGCGGGGCCGGGGCCCGGCGAGCTCACGTGTGTCTGGAGCAGCTCGAACGCGGCCGACGTGCTGCCGCAAGGCTCGTGCAACTTCAGCCACGCGTTCTCGACGCAGGGCACGCGGACGATCACGCTCCTCGCGAGCGACTCGCAGGACCTCGCCTCGTCGACGACGGTGAGCGTCACGGTCACGGCGCCGCCCGTGAACTTCCCGCCCACGATCGGCGCGACGACGCGCACCCCGACGCAGGTGACGTACAACGGCGACGGCTTCCCCTGGCAGACCGCGTTCACGCTGACCACCACCGCGACGGATCCCGAGGGCAACACGCCCCTCACGTACGTCTGGAAGGCCACGACGTTCCGGCCGCAGACCACGACGGTCTACGCGAGCAACGTGACGATCGGCTCCTCGGCCAGCGCCACGTGGACGCCGTCGTCGACGCCGAGCCTCTTCGGCGCGTTCGCCGACCTCGGAAACGCTTGCTACCAGGGTCAGACCGTCCGCGTGTCCGTCGAGGTGACCGACAGCCTCGGCAACACGAGCACGAGGACGCTCCCGGACTTCAAGGTCTACCGCTGCATCCTCGAGTAGCCGGCGCGTGAGCGCTTCGGGCGCGGAGAATTTCCGTGCCTGAAGCGGAGGAGTCTTGCTCGCGCCGCGGCCCGCGGAGTAAGGCGCTGTGCATGGCTCACCTCCGAGAGACCCTCGACCGCCTCATCGCTGCGTTCACGGACGACGTGATCGCGGCGTTGAGGCGTACGCCGGTCGACGAGATGCTCACCATCTCGCGCAAGCGTGGGGTCCGCGCGACCGCGACGTCGACCACGACCACGACGTCGACCGCGCCCGCGACGCCGAGCCGGACGCGGGGCCCGGCGAGGGAGCGGACCGAGGCGAGGCGGACGAAGCCTCCTGCGGGCAGGGCCGCGGTCGCGGTGATGGCGGGCGAGGTCCCCGCCATCGCGACGGACACCGCCGAGCGCATTTTCGCTGAGCGCGGCAGGCGCGGCGCCACGGAATCGCAGCTGGTCGAGGCGCTCGAGGAGCAGGGGATCTCGCTCGGCGGCGCAGGCAAGGGCGCGATCCAGGCGCTCGTCGAGCGCGCGATCATCCGCGACGCGGGGTTCCGGCGCAACACGGGCAAGGGCACTCAGACCGTGTTCGTGCTCGCGTCGCTCCCGTCTTGACCGAAGACACGCGCGTGCCGGCCGTCGTCACGCGCGCCGCGAAGCGCTCGTGACGCGTCGGTCGCTCGACCGATGTGGCCGTTGCCGGCGCGGCCGTCGTCACGCGCGCCGCAAAGCGCTCGTGACGCGTCGGTCGCTCGACCGGTGTGGCCGTTGCCGGCGCGGCCGTCGTCACGCGCGCTGCAAAGCGCTCGTGACGACGGAGCCCGTCGACGCGCCGCGCGCTCGGCTCAGTTCGCCGGCTTGCCGGTGCGCTTGTCGTCGGCCGCGCCGTTCTTGGCGGGCGGGCTCATGCGGACGACGGGCTTGCCGTCGGGCGCGACCTCGCCCTTGGCGTCTGCTTTCGCGTCAGCCTTTGCGTCGCCCTTGGGCGAGGCCTTCGCGTCGACCTCGGGGGTCAGGCCGGCGCCGCGCCCCTTGATGTTGTGCTTGGTGAGGATCATCGCCTCGAGCTTGTCCATGAGCTGCGGGTGCTGCTCCAGGTACGTCTTCGCGTTCTCGCGGCCCTGGCCGATGCGTTCGCCCGAGTACGAGAACCACGCGCCGCTCTTGTCGACGATGCCGAGATCGGTGGCGAGGTCGATGATGTCGCCCGACTTCGAGATGCCCTGACCGTAGAGGATGTCGAACTCGACCTCCCTGAACGGCGGCGCCATCTTGTTCTTCACGACCTTCACGCGCGTCCGGTTGCCGATCGCGACCGGGTCCTTCTTGTCGCCGCCACCGGCCTCCTTGATCTGGCCGATGCGGCGGATGTCGAGGCGAACCGACGCATAGAACTTGAGCGCGTTGCCGCCCGTCGTCGTCTCGGGCGAGCCGAACATGACGCCGATCTTCATGCGGATCTGGTTGATGAAGACGAGGAGGCAGTTCGAGCGCGCGACGGTGCCCGTGAGCTTGCGGAGCGCCTGGCTCATGAGCCGCGCTTGCAGGCCGACGTGGCTGTCGCCCATGTCGCCCTCGATCTCCGCCTTCGGGACGAGCGCGGCGACCGAGTCGACGACGATGATGTCGACCGCGTTCGAGCGGACGAGCATGTCGGCGATCTCGAGCGCCTGCTCGCCGTAGTCGGGCTGCGAGACGAGCAGCTCGTCCGTCTTGACCCCGAGCTTGCGGGCGTACGCCGGATCGAGCGCGTGCTCGGCATCGATGAACGCGGCGACGCCGCCCGCCTTCTGCACGCTCGCGATCGCGTGGAGGGTGAGCGTGGTCTTGCCGCTCGACTCCGGGCCGTAGATCTCGATGATGCGGCCCTTCGGGTAACCGCCGATGCCGAGCGCGATGTCGAGGCCGATGGACCCGGTCGGGATCGCCTCGACGTCGTGGAGGATCGATTCGCCGTCCTTGAGGCGCATGATCGAGCCCTTGCCGTACTCCTTCTCGATGCTGCTGACGGCGAGCTCGATGGCCTTCTGACGGTTCTTCTCCTCCATGACGCTCCTTCTGGTCCCCGGTTCATGAGGACCGCACGAGGCCGGTACCGAGCCTCGATATCAGCGACTATACTGCATCTATGTTCAGTGTCAAGTGCCCCTTATCTCGGGTACTTGGCTTTTTCGGGCGGCGTCGGGTCTCGAAATGTTCAGTACGAGGGCGGGTTCTCTTCGACGAAGCGCAACGCCTCGAGGACGTACTTCGCGACGTCGACCGGCGCGCCGACGGACGAGTCGAGGATCTCCATCGTCCGCGTGTCGATGAGGATGTCGTGAGGCATCGCCGCGGGGTTCACGCCGACCGCGCCGAGGCGCCGCCCGGCGACGTCGATCCCCGTCGGGAAGGTCGTCCCATGCCGATCGATCCATGCCTCGACCTCCGCGAGCGCCGGCCCCTGACCCACGATCGCGCCGCTGACGATGACCTCGAGGAAGCGGATCCCGCGCGCCTCCAGCTCGTTCACGACGCTCATCGTCGCCTCGAGCTCGCTCGAGCAGATCGCGCACCACGTCGCCGCGACCTGGAGGTGCAGGACCTTGTGGCGCGCCTGCTTCGGGTCGAAGTACTCCGCGAGCGAGACGCTCTCGAGGCCGCCCGCGCGCCCGCTGCGGTACGCCCGGAACGTCATGTTCGGCATCCGGTCGCCGGGACGTGTGCCGCTGCGCTTCCGCTCGCCGATGCGGTCTGTGGGGTACGGCTCACCGTCCGGGCTCGCGTCGGCGAGCGGGAGATCGGGATCGGGGAACGGCGGCGGGCGGTCGTCGGAGGAGCCGCACGCCGCCACGACGGCGAGCGCGAGCATCGCGCCGAAGCGTGCGGCGCCGGGCGCGAAGGCGGCGGGAGCGAACGGGATCATCGCCCCGCCCATTTTGCCACGTCCCGAGCGCGAGGCACCTCGACCGCCGCTCGCGACGGTCGTGTTTCCGCCGATTTCCGCGGCCGCGGCGCGCGGCATGTCACCAGAGGGACCCGAGCCGGTCGGGCCGCCGCCTCGAGCTGCCTGGAACTCGACGGAAATACTCGGTCCGCGACGGATCGGTGCTCTAGGATGAACGCTCGAGGAGGTACGGAGGCGCGCCTCGGCGGGCGCTCCCGAGCGACGCACGATGACGGACGAAGCACGGCTGCAGCGCTGGCTCGACGGGCACCGCGGTGACGCGGGCGGGGCGCATTCGTCGGCCGATCACATCGACATGGACACGCTCTCGCGTCACGCCGCCGGTCGACTCTCTCCCGCGGCGACGCGCGTGGTGAGCGAGCACCTGCGCGTCTGCGAGGACGGACGCTGCGCCGAGTACGTCCGCTCGCAGGGCGGAGTCGTCGAGGACGAGATCTACGAGCTCGAGGCGGAGCCCGAGTCCACGGCCGAGGGGGCACGCAGGCGGACGTTCCAGTCGCGCGAGATCGTATGGTCGACGTTCGAGTCGCTCGCCCGCGAGCTCGAGGTCCCGATCGACGAGCTGGTGAACGACGCGATGAGCGCCTACGCGAGCGCGCGAGGCTACGCGGTCGAGCCGTCCGCCGAGATCGCCACCGCGCGACCGCCGGCGCTCGCGCCCCGGCGCGGCGTCGCGCCTCCCCCGAAGGTCACGTCGCGCGCGGCCGCCGAGGATCCGCTCGAGGAGACCCACGACGCGCCGTCCGCCCTCGATCGCTCCTACGCGCCGCCGCGCGGCCGCGACGACGACGACGACCTCGCGCGGACGGCCGCGCGCGGCGCGTTCGTCCGACCGGCGGCCGGGCGCCCCTTTGGCGCGGACGGTCCGGAGTCGCGCACCACGCCGCGGATGAAGGCGCCCCTCCCGGCGCCGTCGCGTCCCGGTCCCGGCCGCGCGCTCCCGGCCGTGGGCGCGCCTCCGCCCGCGCGCTCGTCGGGGGGATCGCTCGCGCCGCCGCCGCGCACGATGCGCATGCCGGACGCGCGCGAGAGCTCGCCGCGCGTCGCGCCGGGCCGGCAGCTCGTGCTCGAGTACCGCGGGCGGACGTACTCCGTCGACAAGGAGCGCTTCCTGCTCGGTCGCTCGAAGACCCAGGCCGACCTCCGGCTCGACGATCCGAACGTCTCGCGGCAACACGCGGTGATCGAGCGGGTGGGCTCGGCCTTCTACATCGTCGACCTCGGCTCGACCAACGGCGTCGAGGTCGCGGGCGAGCGCGTGGCGCGTCGCGCGCTTGCGGACGGCGATCGTATCGTCATCACGACTCACGAGATCCGCTGCACGCTCCGGTGAGCTGCAGGCCGGTCGTCGTGCGCCCGCGTCGGCGTACCCCACGAGATCCGCTGCACGCTCCGGTGAGCCGCAGGCCGGTCGTCGTGCGCCCGCGTCGGCGTACGACCCGGCGCGCGGCGGCCATGCGTGCGGTGCGCCGCCTCGTGCGCCCGGCACCGCGTGGCTTCTCCCACCGGCGCCGAGCGACGCCGTATGGTCTAATGCCGGCCGATGACGCGCTCCCCGCCGGCGCTGCTCCTCGTCCTCGCGGTCGGCGTCGCCGCCGGGTGCGAAGAGAAGAAGGTCTTGCCGCCGATCGAGTCCGCGACGGAGGCTATGCCGGTCGCGTCCGAGCTCACCGTGGACGCCGGCGCGCTCGCCGATCCGCTCGATCCGCCACCTCCCGCGGGGGACCTGCACGAGGAGATCGCGCGCTTCGTCGACGTCGAACAGTGTGTCGCCGAGCGGGCGAAGGTCGATCCGCTCGTCGGCGACGCCCTCGGCGCGATCGGCTACGACACGTTCCTCCGTGACGCCTGTCGTCTCCTCGATGCCTCCAAGGATCGGAAGCGCGAGACGTGCGACAAGATCGATTCGAGCGCGCTCCGTTCGCGGTGCCAGAGCTGGGTCGCCATGATCGCGCAGACCCCCGACGCCTGCCCGATGCAGTTCGAAGGCGTCGCTACGCGCGGCCGCAACGCGAGCTGCGTGGCGATCGCCGCCCGGGATCCACGGCTCTGCAACGGCGAGTCGCGCACCGTCCAGCGCGCGACCTGCGAGGCGATGGTCGCGCGCGACCCCGCGAAGTGCGACGCGCTCGCGCCGAACCAGCGGGCGCTCTGCCGTCGCGAGGTCGCGCGCTGGCATGCGGTCCTGGCGCCGCCGCTCGAGGGGCTCGACAAGCTGCCGGCGGTCCGCGGTGCGCTCACCGTTCGCGGTGTGTCCGGAGCTCCCGATCCGCCGAACCCCGAGGTCGACCTCGCCGCCGACTTCAAGCGCGGGGTCGTCGTGGTCACGGCGCGTGACCGGCTGCGCGTCGAGCTCGGGACGGTGGTCGAGAGCGAGGCCGCGCGGATCGCCGCCTCCCCGCAGAAGAGGTCGCGCGTGGGGCTCGCCGTGCTGTTCGAGCCCACCAAGACCGAGGCGCAGCGTCCGGTGCTGCAGAAGCTCGAGATCGAGCTGCCCGGCGAGGCGCCGCTCGTCTCACCTCCGGCGACCTGCGAGTGCAAGCTCACGACAGCGCGTGTGTCGGCGAAGCGGGGCGCGGAGGTCGCGATCGCGCTCGACGGCATCGTGAGCAACGCCTCGCGGACCTTCAAGGTGTCGATCGACCTCGCGACCTTCGTGCGCGACGTCGTCGCCGAGTCCCCAGGGGCCCGCGTGCTCCCGCCGCTCCACCCACCCGTCGTGACGAGCCCGGGCCAGCAGGCGCGTCCGGGCCTCCTCGGGCGGGACGGCGGCTGACCCTCGCGCTCGGGCAGACCTCGCGCTCCGAGCCGCGCGCCGTTGCCGAGAAGGCGGCTCCTCCGGATGGCTCTGGTATCCTGTTCGTGGAGGTAGCTTTCATGCATCGAGCTCGCGTCTTCCTCGGGTCCGTCTCCATCTTCGCGCTCCTCGCCGCTTGCGTGGGCGGTCCGGGGCCACTGCCGGATCAGGGGAGCGATCAGGGAGGGCAGGGGCGCGGGAGCTCGGGCGGTCCGAGCTCGGGGGACGACTCGGACGACGGCGACGTGTCGACCGCGCCGCCCCCGGCGCCGGTGATGGTGAGCGCGTCGTCGTTCGATCGCAGCTGCGAGGAGGACGACGACTGCGTCGGCGTCTTCGAGGGGTTCGCCTGTACGTCCTGCCAGTGTCCGAACGCGGCGATCAACAAGAAGGACCGCGGCAAGCACACGAGCGAGCTGTCGAAGGGGGCGAAGGACTGCGAGCAAACGGACATCGCGTGCGGCGAGTGCGCCGCGCGCCCCGCCACCTGCGACGCGACGACGAAGACCTGCGCGCTCGGGCAGGCCGACGAGGGCTGACGTTCGTTCGCCTCCCGACGACGGCGCGGCCTGCCCGAGCCGTCTCGGTCGCGGCCTCGCCCGAGGCGCCCGAGCCGTCGTCGGTCGCGGCCCCGCGCGAGTCAGGCCGGTCGCCGTCGCGCGGGGGCCGAGGCGGACGAGCCGTCGTCGCGGCTCCGCCTGCGGCGGTCCGGGGTCACGCCTGAGCCCCGGCCGGCCCTCGCCTGGACGCCGCCTCAGACCCCGATGAAGAGGCGGTGCGCGAAGTTGCGCTCGAGGCGCGCGCGGAGCACCTTGTCCGCGGCGAGCTCGATGTCGTACTCGATGCGCTTGAACTCGAAGCGCTTCTTCTCGGAGTCGAAGACGGTGAAGCTGGCGCGGTTGTCGAAGTCGCGCGGCTGACCGACCGACCCGACCGACACGATGTACTTCCGGTCGGGCGCGAGCTCGAAGTCGACCGCGGGCATCTCGTCGACGCTCGTCTTCGTCAGCGCGAACACCTTGCACAGGTGCGAGTGGCCGATGAGCGTGATGTGACCGAGCTTGTCCCAGAGGGGGAGGCACTCGCGCGCCTGCTCGGGCGCGAAGATGTACTCGAACTCCTCGAGCCGCACCGGCGAGCCGTGGCAGAGGAGCACGTCGGTGTCCTCGAGCTTGTGCTGGTAAGGCAGCCCCTTGAGCCACGCCATGTTCTCCGGGGAGATCATCGCGGCGTGGACGTCGAGCGCGTGCCGCGCGGCCTCGTAGTAGTACGAGTAGTCCATCCGGCCGGAGACGGCGGCGTCGTGGTTGCCGAGGATGGTGATCTTCGACAGCTCACGGACGAGGTCGGCGCATTCGTTCGGCGAGCCGCCGTACCCGACCGTGTCGCCCAGGCAGTAGTAAACGTCGATATTTTCTTTCCGATACGCCTCGAGGACCGCCGACAAGGCCTCCAGGTTCGCATGGATGTCGCTGAAAATACCGATCCGCATGGACCTGACAAGGTAGGCCGGCTTTGTCCTTCCGGGAAGCGGATTTGTGGTTATGTGCACGAGTGAGGTCCCGGGCTTCGGTCCGGAGCCCCCGTTCTCCCGCGGATCCGGCGTCTCCGGTCCGCTCCGATCGGGCGCGCTCAGCTCGATCCGTCGCGAGCGCCGAGCGCCGCCGCGGGCACTTCCGCCCCCCGCTCGCGCCCGAGCCAGCCTCATCCCCCCGAGCTCCTCCCTGAATCCGCCATGTCCGACCAACGCAAGAACGGCAAGTCCAACGGAAGCAACGGCGCCGGCAACTACGACGCCCACGACGAGGCCGAGGCCGAGGCGGCCGCGCTGCCCCCGGCCCCACTGCCGCCGCCTCCCGATCGCGTGGCGGAGCTCTGCGCGGCGTGCATGCGCTTCGTGGCGAGCAAGTACAAGGTCTCGCTCGACGGGACCCCGGACACGCTGAGCCTGCTCGATCAGTACGTCCGCGAGGCTCGGGAGGCCGCGCGCGAGCGCCCCGAGAGCCTCGAGCTGGTGGCGCCGGCGGTGGGAGCTTACCTCGGCGAGGTCATGCGCCAGGCGTTCCGCGGCGAGTGGTGGGCCGAGGGCGACTACGACGGGTGGCGACTCTACTTCACGAATGTGTATCTCGCATTCAACCCGATCGGCGTGGCCCGGGAGGCCATCACGATGACCGAGGCGGAGGGCTGGGGCGCCCACCTCGTGCTCGATCCGGGCGAGCGCGACGAGATCGAGGCGCGCCTCGCCGCGATGCCGGACGTCGACGAAGAGGAGTACTACCTCCCGACGACGCGCCTCGACGTCGTCACCGCGATCGTCGAGACGCTCCGGGCGCGCGCCGAGGCCGCGGGCATGGGGGACGTCACCTTCACGCGGGACGACTACCAGTAGGCCGCGGTTGAACGCGCCCGCCGGCACATCGTCGGCGTCGAGCGCCGTTGTCCGAGGGCTGAGACGGCTGCGGATCGGCGACGAGGGGTGTGGCGACGTCCCCCGCGCGTGACCGGTCGAGTCGCCGCCCGATCGCTGGACGCCCGCGTTGGACCTCGGCGCGCGCGCGCGCGCGGCCTTGGCGCGCGCACGTGGCCGTCCGCACGTTCTCGCGCCCTTCATGGTCCTCGACGTGGGTACACCGGTTGCTGGCGGCCCTGCCCAATGACAAGGAGCGCCAGATGATTCGTCTTCGCAGTTCAGCACTCTGCCTCGTCCTCGCCGCCGTCGCTTGCGGCCCCGTAGACTCCAGCCCCGACGATGAGCGCGTGGAGGCGGCGATGCAGAGCGTCGTCATCGACGACCTGTACGACAAGCTTCGGCAGCTCGAAGGTGTGCTGCCCGCGCCAGCGGCGAGCCAGATCGTCTCGATGGGTACTTGGGTGTCCGGCGGCAGCTTCGTCGGCCTCGCGAGCACCTGCACGGTCGTCTTCACGCCCGTCAAGCGGACGGTCTGCACCCCGCCGACCACGACGCTCGACGCGATCAGCGCCGTCTTGAGCTTCAACGTGCCCGACGGAGTGACCCTGACCGCCAACGGGAAGACCGCGGTGAGCCGCCTCGGGCGGGTCGCGCTGGACGTCGGGAACGCCGACGTCGTCACGTGGAAGCTGCAGTCGGGCAGCTACAGCTACGGCGACACCCTGTGGATTCGACGTCCCGACGTCGGGGGCGTCGGCGCCTTCACCGTCGCGGCGCTTCCGGTGACCATCGTCTACGACCCGCCCCAGAACGCAGCCCGCACCAACCAGGCGAGCGCCAACTTCTCGCAGGAGCGGACCGTGGTGAACACCCTCTCCACCGGGAGCAGCACGGTCAACGCGCCGGAGTGGGCGGAGGGCAAGGTGGCGAAGGAGATCGGCGTCAAGCTGGCGAAGAAGTTCCCCGTCACGGCGACGGCCTACAAGGTGCTGCAGGGCGCGATCACCGCGTGGGGAAGCGTCGACACGTCGCAGACGAGCAAGACCGAGGTGAACACGGATCGCACGCTCTCGGTGAAGGTGGCGACCAGCCAGAACATCACCACGGCCTCTCGCGGCGGCCCGGGCCGCGGGGACCTGGTGGTGTTCTACAGCGGCGCCCGCGTGGCGTGGAGCATGGACGAGGGCAAGGTCAGTCTCACGATGCTCGACCACGGCCCCCTCATGATGGTGACCGTCGACACGCTCAACGCCGATCTGGCGGCCGCGAACGCGGGCCAGCCCGCTCCGGTGACCGGGCTCGATGCGGACACGCTCGGCGCGCTCATCAAGCTCGACCCGATGGCCTCGACATCGAACCGCCCCCCGGTCGTCGGTGGTGGCGTTACCCTCCCGGCGAGCCGATTCACGAAGGACGGCCAGCTGCTGGTCAACGGCGCCTCGTACACCCAGTCGGTGAGCCACACCATCTCGCAGTCCGACCGCGTGAGCACCATGAACGCCACCACGACGGTGACGGACTACCACCCCGGTTGGCTCACCTTGATCGGCGTCGGCCAGACCCAGGCGGGCAAGGTGACCACGACGATCGCCCTTGGGGCCTCGCGCACCACGACGACGAGCAACACCAAGGGCGCGTCGATCACGCTCAACGCCGGGCCGACCGAGA
Organism: Labilithrix sp.; assembly: GCA_019637195.1. GTDB lineage: Bacteria > Myxococcota_A > Polyangia > Polyangiales > Polyangiaceae > Labilithrix. The sequence goes on from JAHBWA010000093.1 coordinate 12,083, forward strand.
GCTACAGGGTCGACGTTCACTACGACAACATCTTCGGAACGTTCCTGACCCGGACGCCGCCGCCGCCGCCGCTCGTCATCGGTGGGGTCTTCACCGCCCCGCGGTAGCATTTACACCGCCCTCCGCGAGCGGTACGCATTCGCCACGGGCGCGCGTTCCACCCTCGTGGCCGCCCGTGCGTCGGGGGCTCACCCACCGCGACAGCCCGCGCGTGCAGCGGCTCTCGGAGGTCATCGTGAAGGTCCATCTCCACCACCTTGGTCCAGCCTGCGGCGTGCGGGGCCGGACTCTGCTCGCCGCCCATCGGTATCGGAGGTCGGCGTCGCGATGACGTCACGCGCGACGCTCACGCTCCTCGCCGTCTTCGTGGCGGCGACGAGCTTCGCCACGGCGGCGCGCGCGGGCCCCGAGGACGAGGCACGCGCGCGCGTGAAGCGCGGGCTCGCGCTGTACGACGAGGGCGATCACCGCCTCGCCCTCGTCGAGCTCGAACGCGCCTACGAGATCGCTCCGAGCTACAAGCTGCTCTACAACATCGCTCAGATCCACATCCAGCTCGGGGAGTACGCGCGGGCGCAGCGCGCGCTCCTCAAGTACCTCCACGACGGCGGCGCGGCGATCGCTCCCGAGCGTCGCGCCGAGGTGGAGACGGACCTCGCGACGCTCGCGACGCGAGTCGCGACCTTGACCGTTGAGGTCAACGTCGAAGGCGCCGACGTCTTCGTCAACGATCAGGCCGCGGGCCGGGCGCCGCTCTCGAGGCTGTCGGTCGAGCCAGGCTCGCTGCGCATCGTCGTCGCGAAGGCCGGATACGAGAGCAAGACGAGGGCGGTGCGCCTCGCCGGAGGTGACGACGCGGTGGTGCACGTCGAGCTCGTGCCGGTGAAGCGCGAGGTCATCGTGACGAGCGACAGCGGTGTGCCGACGGCGGCGGTGGTCGGATGGATCGTCACGGGCGCGCTCGCGGTCAGCGCGGTCGGCGTCGGGATCGCGACGAACGCGGCGTACTCGACCTTCGAAGAGCAGCGAGCTGCCCCTATCGCGGGCTCGGCGCAACAGGCGGCCGTCGACATGGACAAACACGGGGACCGCGCGGACGTGCTCGCCTTCACGACCGACATCCTCATCGGATCGGCGATCCTCGCCGGCGGCATCTCCCTCTACTTTACCATCCGCGGAAAGCCGAAGCCGGGGACGCCGGCCTTCGGCACGTTCTGGTGAGCGGGGTGCCGCGGAGCGGTCGGACACAGGCGTTGCTCGTCGCCCTCCTCGCGGCGGGGTGCTCGTTCATCGTCAACACCTCCGATCGCGTGCAGTGCTCGACGGACGCCGACTGCGACGCGAACCCGGCGCTCTCGGGTCGCGTCTGCGACCTGGGCTTCTGTGCGCTCCGGCCGAGTCCGGTGAGTGACGACGGAGGACCGGGGTGCGCGAGCACGGAGGTCTGCACGCAGGCGAACAGTGGGCGCGCGTCGGTGTGCAGGCGTGCCGACAGGCCGTGCGTCGAATGGCAGATCGAGGGCTGCCCGTCGATCACCGGGAGCTGGAAGGACCCGAACGCGATTGTCATCGGATCGCTGCTCCCCCTCAGCATCCGCCTGCCGAGGAAGCCCCTCCCGAGCAAGTACAGCAAGCGCGTTCTCCGCGCCATCGACCTCGCGGTCGACGAGATCGAAGCCGGCGCGCCCGCTGGCTTCTTCATCGCCGGCGAGAGCCGGCCGATCGCCGTCCTCCACTGCGACTCCGCCGGCGACCCCGCCGTCGCGCGCGCGATGTTCACCCATTTCACGGACGTCGTCGGTGCGCCGGCCGTCATCGTCGGGTGGGACGAGGACATGGCCGCCGTGACCGCGCTCGCCGCAGAGAGGAAGACGACGGTCGTCTGCTCCGATTGCTTGGCGCCGCTCCCCGCCGACCCACGCGTGTGGCGGATCCTGCCGCCGCTCTCCGGCGACGCCGCGCTCGTGGCGGCGCGTGTACTGGAGCTCGAGACGCAGATCAAGGCGCAGACTCCGGGCGACATCCGCGTCGCGGTGCTCGTCGACGGTGCGCGTGCGCAGAAGTCTTTCCTCGACGAGCTCGCGAAGATCCTCGTCTTCAACGGCGCGGGCGTCGCGTCGAACGGAGCGACGCGCTACCTCCCCGTCGCCACGCCCGATCCGACGACCAGCTTCATCGACTACGACGCGTACGCGAGAGAGATCGCCGACTTCGAGCCGCACATCGTCATCGCTGCGATGGCGTCGGACTTCCCGACGTACCACCTCCTGCGCATCGAGAAGGAGCTGGCTTCCACCGCGCCGCGTCCGCACTACCTCCTCACGCAGATCTCGTACGACGCCGAGCACTTTCAGAACGTGCTCGCCGACGACGAGCTCCGCGCGCGTGTCTCCGGTACGTACCCGTTCATGACCGAGGTTCGGGCGAACAACCTCGGCCGCTACGAGTCCACGTACCGAGCGACCTACAAAGAGGCCGCCAACGGCAACTCCAGCGGCTATGAGGCGTTCTATTCGCTGGCGCTCGCCATCGCCTCTCGCGTGGGTCAACGGGTGCTCGACGGACCGCAGATCTCGGCGGGCTTCCCGAGCCTCGTCAGCGGGACTCCGTTCGACATCGGGCCCGGCCCCGAGCTGAACATCGCGATGAGCGCCGTCCGCAACCAGCCGATCGACCTCCGCGGGCTTTACACCGATCTCGACTGGGACCTCCAGACGGGAGTCGTAGTGAGCGACATGGGGGTGTTCTGCTTCGGGAAGGAGCCGGACGGATCCATCGTGCTTCGCAACGCCGGCTCGATGCGCTGGTCCGTGACGACGAAGAAGACCACCGGATCGTTCTCGTGTCCGCCGTGACCGCGGGCCGCCGTGTCGCGGCGCTCGCGGTCGCCGCGTCGGCAATGATGGCCGCGCGCGAGGCGGGCGCCGTCCAGGGAGGGGGGGAGGACCGCTCGACCACGCACGCGGTGGCGATCGCGCGAGGCACGGGCGGAGCCCGATCCGTCGAGTGCTCGGGCACGCTCGTCAGCGCGAACGTCGTGCTCGGCGTACGTCACTGCTTCACGAGCGTCTCCCCAGCTGAGCGCCCGTGCGATGCGCGGCTCGGTGAGGTGGCGGCCGACATCGCCGACGATCTCTGGGTGAACGTGTCGCCCTCGATCCGCGAGGGTGCGATCTGGAAGAAGGTGGACAGCGTCCGGGTCCCCGAGCCGACGGCGCTGTGTGGCGACGACATCGCGCTACTCGTCCTCGCCGAGCCCGTCGCGATGAGCGAGGCGGTGCCTGCGCGTCCGGTCACCGACGAGGCCACGTTCCATCGCGCGGTCGAGCAGCGCGTGCTCGGGCTCGCGGCGTTCGGCGTCACGGACCCGCGTGCGTCGGATCTAGGGACGCGCCGGAGTCGCTACGACATCCCGATCCGGTGCGTCCGCGGCGTCGCCGGGTTCACGTGCGACGCCGATCGCGACTTCACGAGCGATCGCGAGATCACGAGCGGCGGCGGGCCATGCCGCGGCGATTCGGGCGGGGGCGCGATCGCCCTGTCGGACCACGGCGTCGTCTTCGGGGTGCTCTCGCGCGGTAGCCTCGGCGCCGAGGGCACGTCCTGCGCGCTCGGCGTCTTCGAGCGCACCGACCTCTGGGCATGGTTCATCGCGCGGACGGTCATCGACGCCGCTTCCGAGGCTGCGCCCGCTCCCGCGTGGGCCACCGCGCTGTTCCCGGCGTCAGCGAGGCCGGGCGAGCTCTGCGTCGCAGACAGCGCATGTGGTCCAGACGCGGCCTGCGTCACGCGTGACGGGCGGCGCTCGTTCGTGTGCGTCGCGCGATGTGTGCAGAACGCATATTGCGGCGAGGGCTCTCGCTGCGAGGACGGGACGTGCGCACCTGCTCTCGAGAGCGCGGCGCCGGCGGCGGGCTGCTCGACAGGCGGCCGCGCGGGCGTCGCGCCGACGTCCGTGCTCGTCGCGCTCGTGCTCGCCGGCGTCAGCGCGCGTACGGGTCGTCGCGATCGAGGGTGCGGGGCTTCTTCGCGGTCGTCGGGGAGGTCTCCGGCGCGGCGCTGGCGGTAGGCGGCGAGGACGCGCTCGGCTCCACGGAGGGCGCGTTCGGGGGCACGGTGGTCACGGCCTCTGGAGCCCGTGCCCTCGTCTGGACCGGCGCTGTGGCCGTACGCAGCGAGCTGGCCGCCGGCGGCGGCTCCGAGGCGGTCGAAGGTGGCGACGGCGGAGCGACGACCTCTTCCCTCGCCGACACGGCCGGGATCGAGACCTCAGCGGCGAGCGGCGAGGCGATCGTCGTCGCATGCGATGCGGTCGTCGTCGCACGCGGATCGCGGTCCCCGCTCCTGGCGGCGACGCCGACGCCGAGGCCGGCGACGGTGAGGACGACGGCGAGCCCCACGCGCGGCCACGGCTTCGAGCGCGGCGTCGACGGCTTCGCCGCGCTGAGCGGCTCGAGCGTCGCTTGCTCGGTGGGCTCGGCAACGGAGGGGGGCCGGCGCTCGTCGGGCGAGGTCTCTGCGAGCGCGGCGTTGGCGTCGAGCGCGCGCGCCGTGCGCGCGGCGAGCTCGGTCGCGGAGCTCTTCCCGGTGAAGGGTGCGAGCGCGGCGGCGAGCGCCGCGACCGACGGCCAGCGGGCGTCCGGCTCCTTCGCGAGACACTTCGCGACGACCTCGTCGAAGCCTGCGACACCGCTCGAGAGGGGAGGGAGGTCGGCTTCTCGGATCTGGACGCTGAGCTGAATCAGCGAGTCGCCGGAGAACGGCGGCTTGCCCGACACGAGCTCGTACATGATGACGCCGAGGCTCCAGACGTCCGTGCGGTGGTCGACGTCGCGAGCCGACGCCACCTGCTCGGGCGACATGTAGATCGGCGTGCCCATCACGGCCGCGGTCGACGTCATGCCGTCCAAGGACGGTACCTTGGAGATCCCGAAGTCGAGGACCTTGACCGCCGAGGTCCCGTCCGACCGATTCGCCAAGAACACGTTCGCCGGCTTCAGATCACGATGCACGATTCCTATCGCGTGTGCCTCGGCGAGCGCGGCGGAGACCTCGATCACCCAGCACGCGACGTCCGCTACCGAGCGGGGGCCCTCCGCGCGCAGGTGGGCCGACAGGTCGACGCCGTCGAGGTACTCCATCACGAGGTAGGGCTCCCCCGTCTCGAGCCGCGCAACGTCGTAGACGCGGCAGACGTGCTCGCTCTTCACCTTCGCGGCGGCGCGCGCCTCGCGGGCGAAGCGCTCCGTCGCGACGGGGTCGTCTTTGCGGAGGAGGAACTTGATCGCGACGCGCTCGTCGAGGTCGAGATGGCGTGCAGCGACGACGATCCCCATGCCGCCGCGCCCGAGCACCCTCTCGACGCGGTACCTTCCCGCGAGGGTCTCCCCTGGGAGGACCGGCGCGACTTCGTGGAGGTTCATTGGCGCGCGACGATCAGAGGCAATGGAACGTGCACGGATCGCTGAACGTCCAGCACGTCTCGATGTCGTACCAGAGCCCGGCGTCGTCGGGGTACGTCGACGCGCAGGTCTTCGCGCAGCCGCTCGCGTCGGGCGCGTCCAGGCACGGCAGCTTGCAATCGCGGAGCGCGCGGCACACGGGGTCGGCTGCGCACGCGCCGAGCTGCGCGCAGCAGCTCGTCGCGACGCATTCGTTGCATTGCTTCGATCCGAACGAGGCGGGGAGCGCGCACCGTCCGGCGTCGGCCGCGGAGTCGACCTCGTGCGCGGGAGGCGCCCCGGCGTCGCTCTCGTCAACGCCGCCGTCGGATGCAGCGACGGGAACGCGCGCCGTTCCGTCGCTGCACGCGGCGGCGAACGCGAGCGTCGCGGCGCTCACGGAGGCGAAGAGAACGGGCCGGCGCGCGGACACGCTCAGTAGCAGCGGCAGCTGCCGAGGGCGTTGCATCCGTAGCGATGCGTGGCGAGCGGGCATCCGTTGTACGTGCCGAAGGGCCAACCACCGCCGCCGCAGCCCTGCATGCAGACGCAGTCGTTCGCGTTCTCCGGATTGCAGGAGAGCGTGAGGTAGCCCGGGTCGAGGCAGTTCTTCCCTGTCCCCTTGCAGGTGAACGTCGCGGGGGTGCCAGGATCGAGCGTGTTGCCCCCGATCGGGGCTAGCACGCCGCCGCTGCTACCAGGAGGAAAGGGCGGGACATCGCACGTGCCGCGCCGGCAGAGCGCTTGTTGGGTCGAGCCGATGTCCTCGCCGTCCTCGTCCGCCGGAGCGGCGCACGCGCCGATACCGAGGAGAACTGCGGCGGACGCAATGAGCGTGGTCGCGAGATTCATGAGCGTCTTTCCGTCTCGATGAAGGGGAGGAAAGGAGCGGCTCGCTCTCGCGAGATGCCTCGTCCCCCCGATTGGCGCACGAAGAATGGATCAATCCCGGCCGATGCGCGAGTCACCCGAATCGGGGGACTCGACGCAGCCAGTCCTTCCGGATCGTCAAGCAACCGGTGTGCCTCCGGAGACCGAAGTTGTTCCAGTGGTTTAGGGCGTGTGTCCTGAGCGCGCGCGCACCGGCAGCGCGCGCGCGCCCGCGCTCGACCAGCGCACGAATCCAACCGATCGGAGAGCTCAGTCCGGGATGTTCATCTTCTTCATCAGCCGGTGCAGCGCGTGCCGGCTCGGCAGCCCGAGCTCTCGCCAGGCCTTGTCCTTCACGCCGTCGTGCTTCGCGAGCGCGGCCTTGATGTCCCCGGCGGCGAGGTCTCGCGGCGCTGGCCGCGAGACGAGCTTGATCAGCTTGGCCACGTCCTTCGTGAGCTCGAGGCTATTCCCCCGGCTCGTCGACGCCGACTTCCAGAGGAGGCTCTCGAGCTCGCGCACGTGCGTCGTGTAGTCGTGCAGGACGAGCGCGCGAACGAGATCGGCGTGGAGACGGGGCTCGTCGCCTTCGAAGAAGCGCTCCTTGATCTGCGCGTCCCGCGCGGCAGCGCGCGTGAGCAGATGCCGCGCGAGGAGCGGGATGTCTTCGCGCCGTTCGTCGAGACCTGGCAGGTGCACCCGGAGGCCGAGGCGAGCGGCGACGTCCTCCTTCAGCTCCTCGATCCCGCGGTTCGTGGCCGCGACGAGACGGAAGTCGGCGACGCGTCGCCGCGAGTCGCCGAGGCGCTGGTACTCGCCGCTGTCGAGGACGCGCAGGAGATGGGCCTGGAGATCGGTCGGGAGCTCCCCGATCTCGTCGAGGAAGAGCGTCGAGCCGTCGGCTTGCCCGATGATGCCGGGCCGCTCGGGCATGCCCGCGTTCGGGTAGTTCGCGAGGTTGCCGAAGAGCTCTGCATCGATGAGGCCGGAGGGGAACGTCGCGGCGTTGCGTGAGACGAGCTCCTTTCTTCCGCGCGCCGACAGGCGGTGGATCGCCTGCGCGACGAGCTCTTTGCCGCTGCCGCTGGGCCCGGTGACGAGGACGTGAGCGCTCCGCTTCGCATAGAAGGCCACCGACGTCCGCACCGACCACGCAGCGGCGCTCTCGCCGACGCTCCCGTGCTCGTCGGCACGTCCGAACCGCGTGAGCTTCACGCCGGGGCTCTCCGGGAGGAACGCGGGCCGTCGCGTGCAGAAGAAGGAGTAGAGCCCCTCGATCTCGACGACGTCACCTTCACGGATCGTCGCGGCTCGCATCTGGGCGTCCCCGAGGACGATGGCCTTCTTGCCCAGCACCTCGATCTCGATCGCGTCGCTCGAGTCGCCGAACTTCAGCGCCCTGCGGGAGAGGAACGGGCTCTCGAGGGGAGCGGCGCGCGCGTTCTTCTCCGGCTGCTGCCGGACGAGACCGACGCGGCGCTCGTCGTCGCCGTCCTCGAGCGGTCCGCGGCCGAACACGCCGCCCTCCTCCGGGAACAGCACCTCGCCGACGCGATCGGGGTCGTCGCCCGCCCAGACGACGACGAGGCACAGGCGCGCCACGTCGTCGTCGTCGGGCGTCGTCTTGCGCGCGGGTCCGTCGAGTGTCGTCTCGAACACCACGCGGAGACGATACCACCGGCGCCGTCCTTTGGACGGCGTCGCGACCAAGATCGCGCGGGCGACCGCGCCGCCGAGCTCCCGTGCGACCCCAGGGGCAGGCGCGTCGGATCCCTCAATGCATGATGACGCCGCCGCCACCCCCGCCGCCGCAAAGGCGCGTGGCCGCCTCGCACCAGCAACGCTGGACCGTCTTGACGCAACGCTCTCCGGATTTGCACGAGCAGCTCTGGTTGCCGTCGTCCGACTTGCAGGACGTCGTATCGGTGCAGGAAGAGCCTCCGCTGCTCGTGCCTCCGCCTCCGATGCGGAGCTCCGAGCTCGCGGTTTCGGTCTCCTCTGTCTGCTCCGACGGATCGTCCACGCCTTCTTCTTCGCCGGGCATCGCGCACGCGAAGACGGAGATGCCGAGCAGTCCAGCGAGCCCGAGGTTGATGCTGACCTTGCAGAACGAGTTCATGTGAGCCTCCATGCGGCGGCACCTGGCAAATCGCGTGCTCACGTCGAAACGACGACAAGCCGAATGGATTCGCGCGAGCGCGCTGCGCGCGCGCAGGCGGGCGACGTGCGCGCGCGCCCGGAGAGGAGCCTTCTCTCGCACGCCCAGGGCACTTGGGCGAGGCACGTCGGTTGCTCGGGGCACGCCCACCATGAAGACGCTCACGAAGACTTCGCTCCTCCTCCTCGTCTCTCTCCTCGGCGCGTGCGCGACGCCGGCCGACGACACGTCGGACGGCGACATCGGAGAACACGCGGCCCCGCTCGTCGCCGCGAAGCCAGGCGGCGGCGGTGGTCTGGTCGGTCCCGTCGGTCCCGTCGGTCCCATCGTCATCGATCCCAAGACGACCTACACCGCGCGCATCTCGACCGACGACCTGAACGGCGCGTTGCGCCTCCTCCTCGGCGGCTCGCGCATCGTCATCGATACGACGAGCCGGTCGCCGACCATCCCGAGCGAGCCCTTCTATCACTGCTCCTATCCGAACCAGGCGATCCGCGAGCAGATGCAGGCGGAGTGTTACGAGATGGCGGGCAGCGCGCGTGCGCGGTGCCTGCAGGCCATGAACGAGGAGTTCCCCAACGTCAAGGAGTGCGGCTGGGTCACGGGCCCGAAGCACAGCTACATCGACTTCGGTCCGCTCGCGGAGCAGTACGGCGCGAAGGACCACACGTTCGACATTTCGCCCATCGTCCGCGACTCGACCGGCCCGGGCAGCATCACCGTGGACATCAACTACGTCCGCACGACCGTCAGCCACCAGACGCTCGATGCCGCGTGGACGGCGGAGGGCGGCCTCCCTGCGGCGAGCGTCACGCTGAAGCTCGAGAGCAACAGCCCGACGCTGCCCTGCAGGCACTCGTCTTCCGTCCTCGGGTGCCCGGACGTCGAGCTCTCCAACATGAAGGTGAGCACGAAGCTCACCGGCATCGGTCCGACGGCGGACAGGAAGCATCTCGCGTTCGACTACGTCGTCGCGTCGTTCACGTTCGACCGCAACCTGAACAACATCCCGGACTGGCTCGTGACGGCCTTCGTCGACATCGACAAGATCATTCGGAACAACGTCCAGAAGCAGGTGAAGGACGGGCTCGAGAGGAGCGAGTCGCGGGCGGCGCTGAACAAGGCCCTGACCGGGCTCGCAGAGCAGTCGGCGAAGAAGAATCACCCGACGTGGAGGGGCTTCAAGTCGTTCGCGTCGACGCGGTTCGACCAGGGCTCGCTCGTCTTCGAGTACGAGCCTCTCTGAGGCGCTCGCCGCGCCTGCCGGACTCGAGAGCAACATTCGTGCGGGAGTCTACGTCCTTGCGATCTCCGATGCCCCTCGGTCGCGGGTGTAGCGCTCCCGCCTATTTGCAGTCGACGGGGCAGTTGCACGGGTTCTCGCCCGCGCCGCAGGTGCCATCGCCGCAGGCGACGCAGACGAGGAGGCTCGGCGGGCCCTCGTCTTCGCACGCTCCGGCGTCTCCCATCGGCGCTTCACGCCCGGTGCGCGTGAGGCCTGGGCAGCAGGTGGCGCAGATGTCCTTGCCCTCGAGCGTGCCGCCGGCCTCGACGCATCGACCGAGCACGCCGCCGTACTGGAAGCAGGTCGCCGAACGGCCGGTGGCTGGATCGGGCAAGGTCTCCGGCGGGCAACACGCGCGGCCTTCGCCCTCCGCGCAGCAGGTGTAGACGCCTTGCTGGTAGCGACCGCTGTCCGCGCTGGCGTCGGTCTCGTCCGGGGTCGCCGCGGCGGCGTCGTTTGCGCCCTTCGGCGCGGAGCTCGCAGCGCAAGCGGCGATCAAGACGGGTACGACGAGGCAGGCGACGAGACGTAGATGCATCGAGCGCGGCATGAGGGCTCCTCGGGGAAGACGCAGACACGTGTACCGGCGGCAGGGCAGCGCGTCCATCGCGCCGAGAAGTCGGGCCCGTCGACGCGCGCCTGCGGGCGCGCCCGCGAGCTTATCCCGGGAGGTGGCCGAGGCGCGCGCGCATCCGCGGCGCGAGCTCCGGCTGCCGCTCGGCGAAGACGATCAGCCACGCGATGACCTGGACGTTGCGGACGAGGCCGAGGTCGGCCGTGAGCCCCGGATCCCACGGACCGGCGTACGCCGCGGTCATCGCCTCGATCGCGTCGCGGTCCTCGCCGAAGAGGAGGAGCTTCGACCGCAGGCAGGCGAGGTCGAACTCGATCGGCCCGACGAACGCGTCCTCCCAGTCCGTCCAGACCGCCCCGCGCGCCGTCGCGAGGACGTTGCCGATGTGCGCGTCGCCGTGGACCGCCTGGAACGACGCCGCCCGCGCGCGCGCCGACGCGACGATCGCCTCGGCGTGCTCGAACCCTCGCTCGAGGCGGAGGAGCTCGGCGCGCTCGAGCAGCGGACTTCGCCGCGCGTGCTCGAGCACCAGCCGCGCCTCCTCGAAGCCGCCCCACTCCGGCAGTCGATCGGATGGGTAGGTCCGCAGCTGTCGATGGATGCTCGCGAGCGCCGCGCCGGCCTGCCGCGGATCGGCCGCCGCGCCGGCGATCGTCTCGAGCTCCCAGAAGCTGATCACCAGCCCGTCGCGCTCGAACGGGCCCGCCGCGAGGAGCGAGCTGGGACGCGTGACCCCCGCTCCGAGCGCGGTCAGGAAGCGCGCGATCTCGATCTCGCGCTGGAGCCACGTCATGCCGACCCGCACCCGCGACGTCGCCATCGCGACGCGCGCGACGATCGGGTGGGGATCGAGGCGGAGCACGAGGTTGCTCCGGTCGGCGATCACCGCCGGCGTCGCGTCGACGCCGAGCTCGCGCGCGAGCGTGCCCACGGCGGCGATCGCGCGGTCGTTCGAGAGGGACATCGCGCGCATGATACGCCGCCCGCGCCGCCCACGATGCGCCGCCCGCGATGCGTCGTGTCGCGCCGCCCGCGCCGCCCACGATGCGCCGCCCGCGATGGGTCGTGTCGCGCCGCCCACGATGCGCCGCGCACGATGCGTCGTGTCGCGCCGCCCACGCCGCCCGCGATGCACTGCCCACCGCCGCCCGCGATGTGTCCCGTCCCGCCGGTCGGTCTCCCGCGACGGTGAGGCGGGCTCGGGCGTGGCGAAGGTCACGAAGTCGAAGGAGCGCGGCGCCTCGCAAGGCTATTGATCCCGCGGAGACGACGACGGTACCGTCGTGACGTTGACCCCGTCGGTAGACATCGAGCCCGCCGTCGGGCTCCCGGCTGGCAGCCCCGGTGTGCCGTACACCTTCACGATGCAGCGGGGTGAGGTCGTCCAGTTCGTGCAGTCGGCCGAGCTCACGGGCACGCCGCTGAGCTCGACCAAGCCGGTCGCCGTTCTCGGCGGGCATCAGTGCATGTTCGTCCCCTTCGGCCGGCCGTACTGCGACGCGGCCCAGCAGCAGCTGCCGGCGCTCTCGAGCTGGGGAGCCGAGTACGCCGTCGCCTCGTATCGCGCGCGCACGGCTGGCGCGAGCGAGAGCGTGCCCTACCGGATCGTCGCGGCGGTCGCCGGGACGACGCTCACGTATTCGCCGGCCATCCCCTCCGCGCCGAGCACGCTCGGCGCGGGAGAGATCGCGTCGTTCGAGACGGATGCTCCCTTCGTGGTGCGGAGCCAGGACGACAAGCACCCGATCTTCGTGGCCTCGTACATGACGGGCGGGGCGCTTGCTGGCGACCTGGGCGATCCCGACTTCGTCAACGTCGTGCCGACCGCGCAATACCTGAGCTCCTACACGTTCTACGCAGACCCGAGCTTCCCCGAGACGTCGCTCACGCTGATCCGGAAACGTGGACCGGCAGGCTTCGCGAACGTCGAGCTCGATTGTGTCGGAAATGTCGGAGGCTGGTCGGCGCTCGGGACCGACTTCGAGGTCGCGCGCGTCGATCTCTCGCGGGGCGCTGCGCCCGTCGCGCATCCGACCGGCACCTGCGCGCCTGGTCGTCGGGTGGCGCGCAGCGATCAGCCCTTCGCGCTCACGGTGTGGGGCTGGGGACACGCTGCAAGTTACGGCTACCCCGCCGGCGCGGGCACGCGACGCATCTACATGCCTTGAGGCGCGGCCCCGGGCGTCACCGAAGAAGCGCGTTCGAGCTACTTCTGCTCGTCGGTCGCGGGCTCTTCCGGCGCCTGCACGGCGGTCAGCTTCGGCGCGATGCGCGGCTGGGTCGGCTTCTGCATCCAGAACTGCTGGCCTTTGTGGCGGGCGAGGTTGTGCTGCATCTGGGAGAAGTTCTCGCGAGCCCGCTTTGCGTCGTGTTTCGAAGCCACGGCCTTCCTTGCTCGCGATCGACGTCGGGCGCAAGCGGATGCGCGAAGCGCCGGGAAATGCGCGCGAACCGCGATCGACCGGGTGGCGCGATCGGGTGACGGAACGGCGCGGCCGGCGAGCTGAAGGATCGCGGCGCGAAGCGGTCGCGGCGGGTCGTCGTCGTCGCTCACCGTGTGAGCGGCGGCCACGTCCCGTCACCACGTTCACCGCGGCACCGGGGCGGTCACCTCGTTCACCGTGGTACCGGGGCGGTCACCTCGTTCACCGGGCGGCTTCCGATGCCGCCGGCGTAGCCGTAGCTCGCGTCGGTGCCCGTGCCCCACACCGTGACGGAGAACGGGCCGTCGCTTCGAGCCTCGTGGCGGCCGTAGCCGCACGCGCCTCTGCCCATCCTCACGGGGCGCGACTCCGTCGTAAGCTGCACCCACGCGAGCTCGTACTCTCCGGAGGTTCCGACGGGGACGAAGCCGGTCACGGCGCCCCCGCAGGCGAGCTCGACCTCGCGGAAGCCGCGCTCCGTCTTCTGCCGGACGATCGTGAGCGTCGTCTCCGGATACGTGTAGTCCGCAAAGAAGACGTAGCGGTCGAGGAACTGCGCGGCGGCCGCGAGGTTCACGAAGTCGGGGTCGCCCGTCGTCGACGCACCGGCGCGCGCGTTGAACATGGAGCCCGTCATGTAGACGGCCGCGTGAAACGGGTGCTCGGCGTCCTGGCTCTTCACGACGGCGAGCGCGTCCGTCGAGAACGTCGCGACCTCTCCGGCCTCGAGCGACTCGGGCGCCCCGGTCGGACGCGCGGGATCCCACGTGAGGGTCGTGCCCGCGACCGCGCCGACGAGGCTGTACGCGACCTGCTCGCGCGCGCTCTCCGCGGGATCGCCGACACGCGGGCGGTGCGGAGCGAGGACGTATTCGCTGCCCCACTGCTCGAGCGGCGGGATCTGCTGCTGGGTGATGTCGCACGCCGGGAATTCAGCCGGGATGTTCGCGCACTCGGCGCCGCCGAAGACGCCGACGGGCTTGCTCGAGTCGATCGCGCTGCCGGCGAGATCGTCGCGCTGGACGATCTGGAGGACGTCGCCGCGCGCGAGCGTCCACATCTTCGGGACGCCTCGCGCGGTGCCGGCGACGTCGACGCCGTCGGCGATGTCCGCCTTGGGGGCGATCCAGACGTCGGTCCCGTCCTCGCTCGCGACGATCTGGAGAAGGCGCGGCGCGCTTCGATCGGCGTGCGCGGTCGTGACCGCGAGATAGTTCGTCGACCACGACGAGACGGGCAAGAGGAGCGTGGCCGTCGGGACGTACGTCTTGGCGCCGCCGTACGGGAAGATCGAGTAGGCCGTCACCGGAGCGTCCGCCGTGAGCCGGAACGCGCGCGTGCGCGCCGTGCCGTGCCGGATGGGATCGCCGCGGAAGGCGGGCTCGACTCCTTCGGGGCACGCCGCGAAGCCGAACGTCTCGGCCGGCAGCGACATCTGCGAGAGGAACACGATCGCGACCTCGCCGGGAGGGAGCGGGCCCGACAGGCGCTCGTAGCGCGTGTCCGCGCCGTTCTTCTTCGCGACGTAGATCGATCGCGAGGTGTCGAGCGCCTCGGCCCCGAGCTCGGCGCCCAGCGTGACGGGACGGTCCCACGTGTTCGCGACCATCGCGGCGAAGCACGAGCCGCGCCCGTGGTGGGGCTCGGCTGTCGGGGGCATCGTCCAGAACGAGCAGCCCGACGAGCCCTTCGACAGCTCCGCGCTCGTGCACGCGCTCACGCAGCGCCCGTCGCCGCAGCCCTGGTCGGGCCCGCACTCCTCGACGACCTCGTCGGTGCAGCCGGCGAGCACCTTCTTCAGATCCCGCGAGCAGCGGTACCCCGTACACGGATCCGGTCCAGCGTCACCGGCGTCAGGGAACGCGGGGACGCTGTCGTCGCGGAAGCCGTCGCGCGTCGACGAGCAGGCGAGCGCGACCGCGGCTCCCGCGAGCGGCACGAACACGTACACGTAGACGTAGCGTCCGGGGGTCTTCATCGGTGGAGCGCCTCGCGTCGTGGATCTCGATCTCGTCCTCATCGGTGGAGCGCCTCGCGTCGAGTGGAACTCGATCTCGTCCTCATCGGTGGAGCGCCTCGCGTCGGGTGGAACTCGATCTCGTCCTCATCGGTTGAGCGTCCCGCGTCGGGTGGATCGCCATCTCGTTCTCGGTCTGCGAGGAAGGACGCCGGCGCGTCGCGTCCTCAGAACGCGACGCGCACGGGCGCGAGCCGCAGTCCATCGTTCTTCGTTCCCTGGCCGAGCTCGCCGTGGCCGTTGTCGCCCCAGCACTCGACGCTGCCGTCGTCGACGAGCGCGCACGTCGCCCTGTCGGTCACGACGACCTGGACGGCGTGATGCGCGAAGGCCTTGGCGACCACGAACGTCCGCGAGCCGCTCGTGACCTCGCCCAGGCCGAGCTGACCGGTCGAGTCGTCGCCGCAGCACTGGACGGCGCCGCTCGACATCCGGACGCACGTGTTCCTCGCCGACGCCGCGAGTCGTTGCGGGTACGCGGCGCCCGCCGTCGAGACGCGCACGGGCAAGCGCTCGTCGTCGGGGAGCCCCGTGCACAGCGCGCCGCTCCGGTTCCTTCCCCAGCAACGGACCGCCGCGTCCGCGAGGACGCAAGCGTGATCGGTGCCCGCCGCGAGCCCGACGACGTCGCGGAGGCTCGAGAGCGCGAACGGCGACGGATCCGGATCGAGCGAACCTTCGCGTCCCGACACCGCGCCCCAGCCGACGAGCGCGCCGGCGCGGGTGAGCGCGAACGAGCTGTTCCACGTGAGCGCGAAGCGCGCCGCGTCGACGCTGGCCGCCGGGAGGAGGCCGGGGCCCGCGACGGGATCCGTGCCGGTCCTCCCGAGCTGCAGGCGATCGTTGGCCCCCCAACACCAGACGTCTCCCGAGTCGAGCCGCGCGCACGCGGAGCGTGGCCCCAGGTCGACGCGCGCGACGGAGCCGGTGACGTCGGCGCGCTCGGGCGACGGATGCGGGACATCGTCGGCGAGCGGCGGATCGATCGCGAGGCCGAGCTGGGCGTGCTCGTTCGCGCCCCAGCAGCGGACGGCGCCGTCGCCGAGGCGCGCGCACGTGGACCTGCCGGCGGCGCTGATCTGCGTGACGTTCGCGAGGCCGACCACGGCGCCGGGGCCGGGATCGACGTCGTCCGGATCCCGGCCTCCGCCGAGCTCGCCCATCGCGCCCTCGCCCCAGCAACGCGCGGTCCCGTCGCTCATCCGCGCGCAGACGTGGCTCGCGCCGGCGGCGAGCTCCACGACGCAAGGCTCCACGCTGCACGTGACGGGGCGGTCGGTGAAATCGAGCGACGCCCGCGCGTCGGTCTCTCCGCCGGCGTCGATGGGCAGCGCCGCGGTCGAGTCGCGCCCTGCGTCGAGGGGTGGCTCGAAGGTCGGACGGCCTTCGGCGCTGCTGCACGCGATGGCGGCGAGCGCGAGCGAGGCGAGGAGCGACGGAGTCAGGAGCAAGCAAGCGCGTGAGGTCATGGGGCTCGGATCACTTCTGCGGAGGCCGCTTGTGGAGCGCGATGCGATCGCCGACGAACCAGAGATCGTCCGCTGCGCGAGCCCACATCGCGTAGAACGTGCTCGTGACGGGGGCCTTGCCGACGGAGATGCGGGGGAGGGACCACGCCGTGCCGTCCCAGTGGCGGAGGCGGCCGTAGTCGCCGACGAGCCAGAGGTCCGTCGTGGACGCTCCCCACGCAGCGCGGTGGAGGTGTGAGGGATGGACGTCGAACGTGCGCTCCTCCCATGCGAGCGCGTCGCCGCCGTCGGGATCGTGGCTGCCGCGGAGGTACGAGCCCCAGTACACGCTCACGGCGAGCACGATGAGATCTCCGCCGAGCGTGGCGCCTCCGGTGATCCCGTCGACGTCCTCCATCTGTCCCAGGCGGGGGATCTTGGGGAGGGGAACGTCGGCGAAGGAGGTGCCTCCGGCGCCTCGGTGCAGCAGGACCCCGCGGCCTTGCTGCACCGCGTCCACGCTCGCGCCGCCGAGCCAGACGTCGCCTCGCGTGCTCGTCCAGACGGACGACAGCGCGGTGCGCTCGGGCGGGTCCACGGCGATCGCCCAGCCCCCGTCCGGGTCGGAGGACGCGCCCGAGAAGTGAAGGACGCGTCCCTCGACGACGGGCGGGAAGAACATCGGATCGACGAGGCCCGCGACGGCCCACACGTCGTCGCTGCTCCTCCCCGCGATCGAGCGGACCGGGACTCCGTCGAGCGCCGGGATCGGCGCGGGGGTCCACACGAGCGCGTCCGAGCTCGGACCCTGGCCGTGCAAGAGCCCGCGATCGCCTCCCACCCAGATATCCGTCGGGCCGCTCCCCCAGATCGCGAAGAGGGCGCCTGCGTTCGAGTGACGGATCTGCCAGCGTTCGCCGTCCCAGCGGAGGATGTCTCCCTGCTCGCTGACGGCCCACAAGGTGCCCTGGTCGTCGCCCCACGCGCCGCGGAGCGTCTGGTTCGGCGGGAGGACCGTGTGACAGAAGCCGTCGGCCGAGCATCGTTCGGACGCGTCGGCGTCCGCGTCGTTCGCATCTCCTCCGGCGTCGTCGTCGGGCGCATCCGCGTCGAGGCCGGGCGCGTCGGTCTCTGCGCCGGCGTCGTCGGCCGTCCCCGGTGACGTCGCATCGTCCGAGCCGTCGCACGCGGCGATGCCGGTCGTCGCGATCGCGACGGCTGCCGCCAGCCCGCCGCCGAGCCAAGCGCGGCTCACCGGCGCCCTCCCGGCTTCTTGTCGCGGGAGAGGCGGAGCACGCCGCGGTCACCCACGATCCACACGTCGGACCGGCTGCTGCCCCACACCGCGAAGAGATCGGGCAACGGCTCGGCGTCGAAGGCGGCCGTCGAGAGCTCCCAGCGCGTGCCGTCGAAGTGGAGGATCGTACCGCCGTCGCCGACGGCCCACACGTCGTCCGGTGCAGAGCCCCAGAGGCCGCGCAGGCCCTGCGTCGTCGGTGACGCGACGATCTCCCAGCGGGTCGCGCCCGGTCGGAGGCGGCGGAGGGTCCCCTTACGGCCGGCGGCCCACACGTCGCCGCCCTTGGTGCCCCACACCGCGCTCAGGATCGCGTTCGACTGGGTGTCGAGCTCGCGCCACGACGGGACGGAGCCCGCGGCCGCGCCGCTCGTGTGGAACGCGCGCCCTCGGCTGACGACCGACTGCGTGCCGTCGTCGTGCATGACGAGCTCGTCGTCGCCGCCGACGGCCCACACGTCGTCGGAGCGGCTGCCCCAGAGGCTCCGGATGGTCACGCGATCCGCTGGCTTGCCGATGGACATGTTCTCCCAAGCCGCGGCGCCCTGAGCGCCGCTCCGCCAGCCGTGCGCGTGCTCGTAGCCGTCCCAGTCGAGCGGCACGGCCTCTCCGCCGATCCAGACGTCGGTCGCGGAGGTCCCCCAGATCGCGTGCGTGAGCGTCGTCACGTGCGTCACCACCTGCGGGATCTCCGGCGCCCGGTCGAACGTCGCGCCGCCGCCGCGGTAGCCCGCGCCGTGCAGGACCAGCGCGGGCGTGCTCACGATCCACACGTCCGTCGGCCCGCTGCCCCACACGCCGCGGAGCGTCTGCTTCGTGCCGGAGGGGATCGTCTGCCAGTCCGACCCGTTCCAGTGCACGATCGTCCCGCTCGAGCCGACCGCCCAGACGTCGTCCTCGCCGGAGCCCCAGATCGCGGTGAGCGCGTTCCGCGCGTCGATGCCGCCGGAGGCGACCGGGCAGAAGGCGGCCTCGTCGCACCCGAGCGCGCCGGACGCGTCGGCGTCCGCGGTCGCGTCCCCGGCGTCTTCTCCGGCGTCGCCCGCGCCCGCGTCCTCGCTCGGCGCCGGCTCGCCTCCCGAGTCGGCGCAGCTCGCGAACGTGGGGACGAGCAGCAGCGCCGTGACCGACGCGAGCGCCGTCGCGCGCGCGTGGCGCGTCGTGTTCATTGTGGGCCTCCGGCATCGCACTCGACCTCGAGGCAGACGCCGGCGATGCAAGGCTGTCCGGCCGCGGCGTTGCAGCGGTTGCCGCAGGCGCCGCAGTTCGCCCCGTGGATCATCAGGTTCGTCTCGCACCCGTCGAGCGGGTTGTCGTTGCAGTCGGCCCAGCCGGGCGCGCACTCGTAGGTGCACATGCCCTTCGCGCACGTGGCGCGCTGGTGCGCCTCTTCCTGCGCCGGGCAGCGGTATCCGCACGCCCCGCAGTGCTCGGGATCGCCCGTGACGTCCGCGCAGATCGGGTAGTCCGGGGTCCCGCACAGGGTCTCGTTCGGCTTGCAGATGCACTGCACGATGCCGAAGACCTCGCGGCAGATCTGATCGGGGTCGCACGCGATCCCGCAGCCGCCGCAGTTGCTCGTGTCCTGCGCCATGGGCCCGACGTCGACCTCGCAGCCGTCGGAGCCAGGCGCCTCGAGATCGCCGTTGCAGTCGAGCCAGCGCGAGTGGTGATCGCTCACGCAACGGAGCTTGTCGCACTCTCCGCCGACGCAGCCGTATTCGGAGTTCGGAGGAGGCGCCGCGCCGTCGGGAGGCGAGCAGCGGTTTTCGCAGGCGCCGCAATGCGCGCTGCTCCCCTGGAGATCGACGCAAGAGCTTCCGCACTCGGTCGTTCCGGTCGGGCATCCGCAGGCGCCGAACCGGCAGCGCACGCCCGGTGGGCACGCGACGCCGCACGCGCCGCAGTTCTCGGGATCGTCGAGGACGGAGACCTCGCAGCCGTCCTCGAGGCGGCCGTTGCAGTCCTTGAAGCTCGGATCGATGCACTCGGCGACGCACTCGCCGTTCACGCACGACGACCTCATCTGCAAGACGTCGTAGACGGGACACGTCGTGCCGCAGGACCCGCAGTGGTCGTTGTCCGTGGAGAGGTCGTGCTGGCACTCGTACACGGGCTCGGAGCCGTCTTCGGAGGCGCACGTGGCGTACGGGGCCGGGCACTCGGTACCGAGACAGAGCAGACGGGGCTGGTCGGGGAGTGACGCGTCGTCACCGTCCGCCACCGGCGTGAAGCTCGGCGGAGTGGACGCGTCCGTCTCGGGGCGTGTCCCGACGTCGAGCGAAGACTCGGCGCAGCCAGCCGCCAGCGCGGCACCTGCCGCGAGGAAGAACGCGGCGATGCCGAGGCGCCGCACGCGGAGGGGCAGGCGCAGGTCACGGTTCATGGGTCTCGTCTCCTTCCAACGCACGCTCGAGCGGGGCCGAGAGCACGCCGCGCGGGTGCTGCTCGCGGAACGTGGTCGTGCGGCTCCGCGCTTGCGCCACGTCTCCCGTCTCGACGAGGGCCTGGATCCAGAGGCGCTCGCGCTGCTGCGCGAGCTGTCCGTTCGGGTAGCTCGCTTCGTGATCGGCGAGCAGCCGGAGCGCCTCGTCGTGATGACGCCTCGACATGGCGGCGCGTGCGGCGTCGACGAGGCGAAGCTCTCCCGCCAGATCGAGCGAGCTCGTGCCTGCGCTCGGCGCTCCGCTCGGCGAGGGGGCGTAGGCCGTCGCGCGGGCGCTCGGCGTCGCGAGCTCGGCGCGCGGGGCGCGCTTCGTGGGGGACGGAGCCGGCGAGGGGAGCTCATCGACGGAGACCGTGGGGAGCACGAGCGCCCGCTCTCCGGGCTCGTCGGGCGGCGCGGCGTGCAGCGGGGCCGCGATCGAGGGGCCCGTCTGGGCGACCGCGGACGGCGGGAGCGGAGCCTCGAGCGGAGATCGCATCGTGGTCGCGATCGCGGCCGTGACCGCCAAGCAGCCCACGACCATCGCCGCCGGTGACCGGAGCTGCGCTGCGAGGCCGCCCTGCGCCGCCGTGGCGCTCGTCGTCTGGAGCTTGGCTTCGACACGCGCGAGGAGACGCTCGCAGGCGGCGTCGTCGAACGTGGGATCGCCGGCGTCGTGCCGTCGCGCGCGCGCGAGCAGCGCGCGGAGCTCCGGATCGAGCGGCTCGAGATCGATCGTCATCGCGGGCTCCGAGCGCGGAGGCGCGTGACCTGCTCACGGAACTCCTCGCGCGCTGTGCGAAGGCGCGAGTAGACGGTGTTGACGGGGATCGCCAGCGTCTCGGCGATCTCTGCGACTGTGAACTCTTCGAGGTCGTACATGACGAAGACCGGGCGGCGTTGAGGATCGATCCCGTCGAGCGCGGCGAGGACGAGCCGGCGGTCCTGGTCGGCCGCGAGCTCGTCATCGGGGAGCGGACGATCGGCGGCCGTCTCCGGCGCCGTCTCCTCCTGCACCTGGAGTCGATGGCGCGCGAGGCGCCGGTGGGCGGCGGCGGCGCGGAGGCAGAAGCCGAAGAGCCACACGCGGAGAGGGCGCGACGGATCGTACGTGTCGAGCTTGCGATGAACGGTGACGAAGACGTCTTGAGCGACGTCCTCGACGTCTCCGTCGCGCACCCCGAGCCTCCTGAGGGTCAGGCAGACGAAGCGGAAGTGCTCCCGGAACACCGGACGGAAATCCGGGATCGAGCGACGCTCGACCGCGGGTGGTACGAGCACGCCCGAAGCAGCCAACGCTGGGTATTGCCGTCAGCCCGTCGGGTTCATCAGAAAATCGTGATCCTCCAGGTCAGGCCGGCCTCTCCGCCCGCCGAGGGCGCCTTCCAGAGCAGCTCGTCGCCGATGTGCAGCGTGGTGCGGAGCAAGGGCGCGAGCACCCCCACGTGCAGGACGACGGCGAACGGCTCCGCACGGACGAGCTCGATCGCGCCGCGTACGCCGAGGGCCGCGTAGAGCGCGCGGGTCGAGCGGCTGAGGAGCGAGCCCGTCCCCGAGGCGCGGAAGTCACCGAGCGCCGCGACGGCGCACGCCTCGAAGCGCGCGATCCGCCGGCAAGGGGTCACCGTCACGAACGCGAGCGCCGCGCGCGCGCCGCCACCGCGTGGCGAGGAGATCGCGGCGGGGAGGAACGCCGAGGCCTCGAGGCCGGCGCTCCAGTCGCCGAGCTCGATCGCGGCTCCGGCGGCCGAGCCTGCCGCCGGCGATGGGAGGACGCCGTAGCTCACGAGCGCCGCTGCGCGTGAGGCGACGCGGACGCGCGACGGCGGCCTCGGCGGCGCCTCGACCGCGGGCGGGTCGTCGGCGATCGCGGGCGGGGCGCCGGTCGACGGGCTCGGCGCCCCGCGTCGATCGAGGGTCCGTTCGATCGCGAGGCCGGCTGCGAGCGCGGCGGCCACGCCGAGCGTCCGGCACTCGTCGTCGGACGCGATCAGCTCCTGGACGGGCTCGTCCTCGCGGATGTCCTCGTCGATGACGATCGTCGCGCGGAGCTGCGTGGTGCCCGCCGCGCGAGCGATCCCGATCGCGACGCGCACGGCCTGCTCGGTCCCGATCTCGAGGATCGTCCCGGGCGGTGAGCGTTCGGTGACGGCGGTGAGCAGCTCTCGTTCGGAGAGGCAGCCCGGGACGTCGGCGGGCGCGCTGTAACGCAGCTCGATCGCGGACGGCGCCGCCGCCGCGGTCGCCGCGGTCGCGAGCGAACCCCCGAGCACAGCGCCCGCGACGAGGGCTCTGCGAAGACATCCGGTCGTGCTCACGCGCCTCGTCGGCTCACGCATCGCGCCGCTCGCGCCGCAGCCTACGCCGCGGGCGCGCCGAACGCGACGCCCGCGAACGCCGCACGTCGACCCCGGAGACCGTCCTCGCCGCGCTCCGCTCGGCGAGGACCGCGTGTCAGTGAGCCTTCTTCATGTCCCCGAGGATGCGCGTGCTCTCGTCCACCCACAGGTCGCGCGCGAGGGTGTCCTTCCATTGGTCGAGGCGCTTCTGGGTGCGCGCGTCGGCCGCGGGCGC
>JAHBWA010000094.1 GCA_019637195.1 Labilithrix sp.
GCGTTGAAGCACGGGGAGGACGTTACCCAAACGCCGGGACTATCACCAGCTTGGCCCGCGCGGAGCGACGCGATCGGACGGGCTCCGGCCGCCGCGGGAAGAGGCGCGTGACGCGGCGCACCGCTGGACGCTCGCGTCGCACAGCTGCGATAGTGACGCGCGTGAAGGGACGTACCCTCGCCACCGGGTTCCTCGTCGCGCTCTTCCTGGCGGTCGGGCTCGTGTTCTGGCTCGGCGCCACCGGCGGCGGTCGCGCCTCGGAGGACGGCCGCGCGCAGACGTCGGTCGGGCGCAGCCCGACGGAGCCCGCCGCGAGCTCCACGGACGAGCCGGCCAAAGGCGGCGGCGCCGTCCCCACGATCGCGCCGTCCCCTCGCGACGCCGCCGACGACTGACGCCATGGCTCGAGCACGACCGATCGCAGCCGATCTCCGTCGCACCTGCTTCGCACATCGCCGGGGCGCGCGTCGAGTGTCACCATGATGTGCCCGAGGACGCGCACGCCATGAAGAGCCACACCGAGTACTTCACGTTCAACACGAAGACGAAGCGCGAGCTCGTGCACCTCACGCCGCGGCTCGAGGAGGTGCTCGAGCGCGCCAAGGTGGCCGAAGGCTTCATGCTGGTCAGCGCGATGCACATCACGGCCGGCGTCTTCGTCAACGACGACGAGCCCGGTCTCCACGACGACATCTGGAAGTGGCTCGAGGGCATCGCGCCCTTCAGGGAAGGCTACGCGCATCATCGGACCGGCGAGGACAA
Source organism: Labilithrix sp. (assembly GCA_019637195.1). Lineage (GTDB taxonomy): Bacteria > Myxococcota_A > Polyangia > Polyangiales > Polyangiaceae > Labilithrix. The sequence continues at coordinate 763 of JAHBWA010000094.1, forward strand.
CGGCGACGCGCACCTCAAGTCCCTCCTCATCCACCACGAGGTGATCGTCCCCATCACCAAGGGCCGCCTCGATCTCGGCACGTGGCAGCGTGTCTTTTACGCCGAGTTCGACGGTCAGCGGAGCAAGCGGCTGATCGTCAAGGTCCTCGGGGAGTGACCTCGCATGCGACGCGCGCTCGTCCCGATGATGCTCGCCGTCCTCGCGCCCGCGTGCGGCCCCGCGCGCGGGCGACCGGCGAGCCCGCCGCCGAGCGCCGAGGGCAGCGCGGAGGCGTTCGACGCGCGCGAGGCGGAGATCCTGCGCGATCTCGGCGCCGTCGATCGACGGCTCGCCCAGCGCACCCGGATCGCGCCGTCGGAGGCCGATCTACGACGGATCACGATGGCCGCGGTGCTGCGCGAGGATCCCACGCTCGCCGTCGTCGACGGCGCGATCGATCCGTTCTCCTTCGACGCGCGGGCGCGCGGCCTCGCGGTCGCGCAGCAGAAGATCGCGAGGCTCCCGGCGAGCGTGGCGAGCGAGCGCGCGAGCGAGCGAGAGCTCTTGGCGCGCCTCGTCCAGGAGGAGGCTGCCCGGCTCGAGGAGGAGCGCGCGCTCCCGCGCTCGGCGAGCTCGCTCGTCCGGGCGATCGTGCAGACCTGGCGCGCGCCGCGGAGCATCACGGAGGCCGCCGACGCGGACCGCTGGCTCGCGCGGCGACTCGCTGGCGTATACGACGCGATGACGGCGCCGGCCGAGCCGGCGACGTCGCTCGACGTGGTGCGGGCGCGCGAGCTCGACGACGCGCTCGACGCGCTCGAGCGCATCGCCGCGAACCCCGGGTTCATCCGGGCGACGCAGGAGCTGGTCCGGGTGCGCGAGGCGCTCGAGTCGGCGGCGTCCAAGCCGGCGGCGAAGGCCGCGTCAGAGTGGGACGTGATCGCGCCGCGCGCGCGAGCGCACCTCGGGACCACGGAGTCCCCCGACGACCTCGCGCGCGCGCTCGCGGCGGCCGAGGTCGACCTCCGCGCCCGCGCCGACCAGGCCGTGGCTGCGGCTGGCCTTCGCCGCGAGTCGCTCGAGGCGAGCCTCGAGGGGCACGTCTTCGTCTCCGGCTCCTGCCTCGACGCCGTTCCCGGCTCGCCCGTCCGCTCGATGGCCGCGCCGCAAGAGCGGGAGGCGGCGTGCCACCTCCGCCACCTCGTGTCGCGCGCGGACGACGACGCGGCGCGCGCGATCGCCCTCGCCGCGATGCACGATCACGTCGCGGTCGCGTCGTGGGCGCTCGACGTGGCGCGCGGCGCGGCGACGATCGCCGAGACGCAGGGCCGGCATCGGCTGTTCGCTCCGGTCCTCCCCGACGCACGCGCGCGCTACGAGCGCATCGCCCTCGCGCGTCCGGTCGCGGCGATCGGCGCCGGCGAGGCGGTGCGCGTCCTGCTCGCGGGAGATCCCTACGCGCGCGCGACCGCGTGGTCGTCGCTCGGCGACGTTCCGCTCGACGTCGCGCGGCGCGAGCTCGGCGCGGCCGCGTCGGACGCGGCCCGAAGCAAACGCGCCGCGCAGTGAGCGCTGGAGCGGCCGCGCCGCTCGGCGAGGCGGGCAGTGAGCGCTGGAGCGCCCGCGCCGCTCGGCGAGGCGAGCAGTGAGCGCTGGAGCGGTCGCACCGCTCGGCGAGGCGAGGCGCGCCTCGGCCGCCGTCAGCTCTTGGCGGGGCCGTTCTTCGCGAAGCGAACGAGCTTCTCTTCGACGAGCATGTCGGCGATGCGGTAGGCCGGCGTGCCGGTCTTCGCGCTTCGGTCGGCGATCTCGAAGATCGTGTCGAAGATCCTCAGCGTGTTCTCGCGCGACTTCGCCGCGTCGTAGCCCTGGACCTCCTGCGCGACGTTCACGAGCCCCCCCGCGTTGATGGCGTAGTCGGGCGCGTAGAGGATGCCGCGCGCGTGGAGGTCGTCGCCATGACGGGGCTGCGCGAGCTGGTTGTTCGCCGCGCCGGCGACGATCCGCGCCTTGAGCTTCGGGATGGTCGTGTCGTTGAGCGCGGAGCCCAGCGCGCACGGGGCGATGACGTCGCACTCGATCTCGAAGATCTGGTCGAGCGGAACGACGACCGCGCCGAACTCGCGCTGCGCGCGCTCGGCCTTCAACGGATCGACGTCGGCCACGGAGATCTTCGCGCCCTGCGCGTGGAGCTCCTTGCAGAGGTGGTAGCCGACGTGGCCGACTCCCTGGACGGCGACGTGGACGCCGTCCAGCGAGTCGCGCTTCAGCGTGAACTTCACGCACGCCTCGATGCCGCGACGGACGCCGAGCGCCGTGAACGGCGACGGGTCGCCGGAGCCGCCGTGCGAAGGACCGACGCCGGTGACGTGCTTCGTCACGGTGCGGATGACCTCCATGTCCTCGAGGCCGGTGCCGCTATCCTCGGCGGTGATGTAGTGCCCGCCGAGATCGTCGACGAACTTGCCGAAGGCGCGGAACATCGCGACCCGGTCGAAATGCTGCTTCGGCCGGATGAGGACGCTCTTGCCGCCGCCGTGCGGGAGCCCGGCGAGCGCCGCCTTGTAGGTCATACCGCGCGCGAGCCGCAGGGCGTCGACGACCGCGTCCTCGTCGGTGTCGTACGGCAGGAAGCGACAACCGCCGAGAGCAGGACCGAGGCGCGAGTCGTGGATCGCCACGATCGCCTTCAGGCCGCTCGCCTTGTCGTGCTTGAAGTGAACCTCGCCGTAGTCGTATGCCCTGAGGTGCCCGAAGAGATCCATCGCGATCCTCGTTAGCACAGACGAGCCGCCGCCTGGCAAGCAGCAGCGACGACGCGCCACGTCATCGCGAGGCGACGCGCGTTCGAGCTGAGCCGATCGCGATGGCGGCCGGGTGACGCCGAGGGCTCGCGGCCGCCGAGCGCGCGGGTCGAACCGGCCCGCGCGCTACGCGTCCCCCCCGCGTGCGACGCACCTCACGGAGCCGGCGGACACCGTCCGACCGAGGTTCGCCGCGCGGGACGAACCGTCGCGCCTCACGGCATGTCCGCTGCAACTCCCGCCGACATGAACGTGCGCCGGACGAACGGTTCGACCGCGGGCCACCTCGTCACCCTCGCGTGCGCGAGCCTCACGAGCCTCGTCGCATGCGACGGCGCCGGCGCGTCGGCGAGGCCGCGGGCCGACGTCACCGAGAGCTACGACACGCCGACGCTGGACGACGAGACGCCCGCCGAAGTCCCACGCCCGCCGACCGCGCCGACCGCGGCGCCGGGCCTGACGAACCGCGCGTGCGCGGCCGGCGTCCGGATGCCGCTGGGCAACGCCTACGCGACGCTCGTGTGCATCCCTCACCTCGACGCGATCCACTACTGGGAGGCGGCGCCGGAGTGGTCGACCTACGACGACGCGCCCGTCACGGTCGCGATCCTCGACCTCTCCTTCATCACGGATCATCCGGACATCGCGCGGTCCGTCGACATGACGTGGAACTTCCTCGAGGACGGCTGCACGACGTTCGATCTCGGCAAGAGCGCGTGCCGCGACGTCGCGCCCGACGCTCCCCCGCGGGCGCCGCTCCCCGCGCTCGGCGAGGAGCCGATCAAGCTCGTGCACGGCACGATGCTCGCCGGGCTGATCGCCGGCCGCGGCGAGCCGGGGCGAGGCATCGTCGGCGTGAACCCGTCCGCCAAGCTCGATCTCCTCGTCCGTGACCTCGAGACGGACAACCTCGCGTCGCTTCGCTTCGCCGTCGAGCGCCGCGTCGACGTCATCTCGATGAGCTGGCCGCTCGGCGGCCAGGGCGGCGACAAAGACGTCCCCGAGTTCAAGGAGCTGCTCGAGGCCGCGACGAGGCAGGGCACGGTCGTCGTGATGGCGGCGGGCAACTCGAGGATCGACGTCGAGCAGCGCGCCGTCTATCCCACGCGCTACTCGACGATCCCGGGCGTGATCGCGGTCGGGTCGATCGACGACGCCGGGGACCTCTACGCGCAGTTCTCGAACTACGGCCCGGAGTACGTCGAGCTCGCCGCGCCGGGGATGGCCGCGTCGTCGGGCGGCGACTTCGCGAAGGGGCGCTACAGCGTCCAGATCGGGACGTCGTACTCCGCGCCGATGGTCGCGGGCGCCGTCTCCCGCGTCGTCCAGTACCTCAAGGCGAAGCGCGTGACCTACGGGGCGGCGGACGTCGAGCGCTTCGTCGTCGAGGGCTCCGCGACGAGCCCGAAGCTCACGCCGTACTTCAAGGACGGCCGGCGCCTCGACATGAGCACGCTGCTCGCGCACATGAAGGCGGAGATCCCGTGAGCGATCCCCCGCGCGCTCGGACGGCGGCGCCGCCAAGCGAAACAGGCGCGGGGCTCTCGCCTCCGCGCCTGCGTCCGCTCACGATTCGCCGCGATCGTCAGTGACCGTGGCCGTCGTCGGCGCCGTGGCCCATGCCCGGCGGCATGCCGTGGGGCATCCCGGGCATGCTCGGCATGTCGAGCTTCTTCGGGGCGTCGCCGGCGCCGGCGTCGGCCGACTTCTGGAACTTGGAGACCTCGGCGGTCGCCCAGTCCGCCGAGTACGACGGGATGCTGTAGATCGTGTCCGACCCTTCCTTGACGGCCCAGCGGTTGGTGCCGGTCGACACGCCGCCGACCTTCACGACGAACTTCCCGGCGTTGTCCTTGAGCTGAACGGTGACCGTCGAGTCCGGCGTGTCGAGGCCGGTCTCCGCGGTCGTCTTTCCGTCGCCGAAGTCGTCGGCCGTGAGGGCCTTGAACGCGCGGACCGCGTCCTTCACCTTCTCCTCGTCGAAGCGCTCGATCGGCCGGCCCTTCCAGGTGCCCGACCACTTGTCGCCTTCCTTGGTGAAGGAGAGCTGGCCGTCCTTCTTCTCGATGACGAGGCCGTTGGCGTTCTGATCGTCGTACTTGAAGATCTCGGTCTCGCGGAAGCCCTTGGGCTCGCGCGTGTAGAGGTAGCTCGAGTAGCCGGTGACGGCGTAGATGCCCGGCTTGCCGTCGACCATCGCCATCTGGCCGCGCTGCCCCGAGCTGCCGAACGTGAGGTCGACCTTCTTGTCCCCGCCCTTGAACGCGACGACGTGGACGCCCTTGTCGGCGACGAAGTCGTAGTCCTTCTTGGAGTCCTCGGAGGCCGTGGAGACGATGACCTCCTTGGCCTTGAGGTCCTTCAGGTTCTTCACGAGCTGGTCGACGTTGCCCTGGTTGGCCGGAGCCTCCACGGGCTTGGTCATGACCCACTTGTCGCCCTTCTTTTCGAGGACGATCTCACCCTTGTCGCCGTTCGTGATGCTGACCTTGTCGAGCTCCTCCGGCGCCTTGAGCTCGGGGAGATCCGCGCTCGTGGTCGACGAGGTCCCGATCTTCGAGTCCTTGTCCTTGGCGTAGTAGATGGCGCCGCCGAGCGCGGCGAGGACGATCACACCTGCGTACAGCTTCGTGCTCTGGCTCATGATTTGACTTGGTACTCGGGTCGAAGAGGAGATCAGGCGGCGAGGAGGTCGACGTTCTGGCGGCGAGCCTCGCGGATGCGCCAGAAGACCAGACCGAGGCCGGCGAACATCACCGGGATGCCGAGGGTCATGGTCCCCTCGATCCAGTACTGCTTCGTCTTGCGCTCCTTCTTGATGCGGTCCTCTTCCTTCTTGAGCTGCTCCTCCGTCATCTCTTCGCCCGCCTTGGGCTTGACGACGTCGCCGTAGGCGAGGTTCGGCTCCATGAGGATCTTCGCGCTCGCGGCGAGGAGGTCGACGTCGCCCGTCATCCAGTCGAGGAGGTTCTTCGTCTGGAGGATGAACGTCGTACCGATGAGCTGGACGTACGGCCCGGCGATCGCGTTGAGGAACTCGTCACCACCGCCGCCGGGCATCATCATGCCCATCTGGCCCATGTCCGGGCCCTGGCCGGAGCGGACGAACGGGTTGGCGAAGAACTGCGCCGACGAGATGACGAGGACGCGCGCGGTGTTCGTGGACTCGGCGGGCGTCTCGACGCCCATCTTGTCGCCCTCGGGGAACGCCGTCTTGAGCTTGCCCTCGGCAGACGCGGCGATCGCGTGCTGCTGGAAGTTGCCCTTCGGGCGCCACTGGCGCGCCGGCTTGAGGTCGACGGTGTCGCCGGTCTCGGTGATCGCCGCCGGGGTCGAGTGCGCGATGACGCGCAGCTTGTCACCGAGCTGCGGCTGCTTGTCCTTCTTCAGCGTCAGCGACGAGGCGAACGGGAACGACGCCTGCGGGATGCGGAAGAACGCGGCGAAGCTCGTGTCGAGCAGGACCTCTTCGCCGGTGAAGCGGCTGTCCTCGCGGACGTCGAGCACCTGCGGGAAGATCATGGTGCGCGGCCCGGTGAGGGTGTCGACGCGGACGCGGAACGGGCGGCCGAACTCGAGGACGACGTCCTTGTTCATGCCGATGCCGTAGCCCTCGAGGAGCTTGTCGAGGCCGTGCGTGTCGAGCGTGGCGTTCATCGTCGGATCGCCGGCCTTCACGTTGACCGCGCTGGCGAGCACCGCGAGGCTCTTGCCGCGCATGACGAACTGGTCGATGCGGCGGAGCTCCTTCTCGGTGAGCTCCTTGCCCGGCTGCGTGATGAGCAGGCCGTCGAGGTCCTCTTCGATCTCGGCGTCGCCGTTCTTCAGGTCGACTTCCTTGATCTCGTAGAACGGGAAGTACTGGCCGATGATGCCCTGGATGGTCGGGCCGCCCTGGCGGCCGCCGCCCGGGACGAGGTTCGCGTCGGTGAGCTTCAGCTCGTCGTGACCGGTGAGGACGCCGAGCTTGTGCTTCGTCTTGTCCCCCGCGTCCTTGAGCTCGCGGATCTTGTTGGTGATCCAGAACTCGAGGCCCGTGTTGTTGTCGGGCGAGAGGACCGGGATCTTGTCGCGCTGCGTCTTGTAGGTGAAGACGAGGCCCATGTAGCCCTGCGCGACCTCGGCCTTGTCCTCGGTGTCCGAGCCCTCGATTCGCTGGAGCTTCTGGAGCCCGGCCTCCTCGGCCTTCTTGCGCTCCTCCTCCGTTTTCGGCTCGATGATCGTGTAGTCGAACTTGCCGCCGCCCTTCTCCTTGTACTGCTGGAGGAGATCGCGGAGATCGCGGACGAAGGCGTCGAGCTTCGGGAGGCCGCGCGTGACGTACGCCTCGACCTCGATCTTCTCGCCGTCCTTGATCGAGCGGATGAGGCGCCCGCTGCCCTCGGACAGCGTGTACTTCTCCGCCTTCGTCATGTCCTTACGCCAGTACATGAAGTAGCTGAGCGTGTTCACGGCGACGACGATCGCAGCGAGGATGAAAAGCAGGGCGCCGCTCTCGGTCGCCGCCTTCTTCTTGCGTTCCATGGCCATGGTTTCGGTTTGCCTTGTGAAGCCGAGATGAGTCTGTTGAGTCGGGAACGAGGGTCCTGAGTCAGCGCCGGTGGGCGCTCGTCAGGTCCACTTCCTGCGCTCGAGCGCGTGGAACGCGACCGCGAGGCAGAGGACGGCGATCGAGACGAAGTAGACGATCGCGCGGCTGTCGAGCAGACCGCGCGCGAACGGCTCGAAGCGCGACTGGAGGCTGATGAAGGAAATCGCGTCGCCGGGCCAGCCCTGGAGCGACTCGACGGCGCTCAGCATGCCGAGCGCGTAGATGGCCGTCAGCGTCAGCATCGTCGCGAAGAACGAGAGGATCTGGCTCTCCGTGAAGCTCGAATACATCAGGCCCACGGCCGTCCCCGTCGCCGACAGGAAGAAGAGGCCGGCCATGCCGACCCAGAACGCGCCCCAGTCGAGCTCCCCGAGGTGCCACGGCCACTTGAACATGGCGATCGGGTAGAGCACGACGAGCGCGAGCTGCACCGTCACGATCGCGAGCGCGGCGAAGTACTTGCCGAGGATGACCTCGCTGTCCTTCACCGGCATGGTGATGAGCAGCTCGATCGTCCCGACGCGCTTCTCGTCCGAGAGCGTCCGCATCGTGAAGAGCGGGATGACGAGGAAGCAGAGCGCGAACGGCAGGAAGTCGAACATGCGCTGCATCGTCACGCGGTCGACCTGCCAGAACCCGCCCTTGTACATGTAGAAGAACAGGCCGAGCCCCACCATGCTCGCCGAGATCACGATGTACGTGATGACGGAGTTGAAGTAGGCGGCGAGCTCGCGGCGCGTGATGGTCCACGTCATCGCGAGGGAGCTCGGGCGGTCGAGGGCGGCCTTCTCCCTGGGCGAGGTGTCGACCATCGACAGCGGCTTGGTCGCGACGTCGTCGCTGTTGCCGCCGTCGCCGTCGTCCGAGTCGCCGTCGTCCGAGTCCGAGCCTTCGTCGCGCTCGTCCTCGTCCTCCTCGTCCTCGTCACGCTCCTCGGCCTCCTCGGCGGCGCGGGACTTGTCCTTCGTGGCCTTCTCGAGGGTGCTCTCGCTGCTCATCGCTTGTTCCCCTTGCCGTCGTCGTCCGAGTCGTCCGAGTCGTCGTCGTCGTCGTCGTCCGACTCGTCCTCGTCCTCGTCCTCTTCTTCCTCGTCTTCCTCTTCGTCGCGGGCGCGGCGGTCGTCGTCCTTGACGGGGCCGAGCTGGCGGTTGCGCCGCTCGTCGCCGATCGTCAGCTGGCGGAAGACGTCCTCGAGGGTCTGCGTGTCGCGGTGGAGCTCGAGGAGCACCCAGCCCTTGTCGGCGATCATCCGGAAGATCTCCGGGCGGAGATCCGACCCGTCCTCGCCGGCGAGCTCGTAGGCGTGCGCCCGCTCGTCGGTCGGGAGCTCGTTCACCTTCTTCACGCCGGGGAGCGAGTTGAGCGCGTGCTCGACCTCGGTCTGGCGCGGGGGCGTGCCCTTGCCGCGGTACGGCGACTCGCCGACCGACTCCTGGATCGACACGACGTAGCGGACGCGGCCGCTCTTGGCGCGGATCTCGTCGAGCGGACCGTCGGCGACGACGCGACCGCGCGACACGATGATCGCGCGCGCGCACGCGGCCTCGACCTCTTTGAGGTTGTGCGTCGACAGGAGGACCGTGCGGTCCTTGCCGATCTGCTTCAGGTAGTTGAGGAACTCGGTGCGCTCGTTCGGATCGAGATCGCTCGTCGGCTCGTCGAGGATGAGGATCGGCGGGTCGTGGATGAGCGCCTGGGCGAGGCCGACGCGCTGGCGATAGCCGTGCGACAGCTGCCGGATCTCCTTCGAGAGCGACTGCGCGAGGCCGCAGATCTCGACGACCGAGCGCGCGCGCTGCTTGAACTTGCTCGCGTCGATGTTGCGGATCCGCGCCGCGAACTCGAGGTACTCGTAGACGGTCATCTCGAGGTAGAGCGGAGCGCGCTGCGGCAGGTAGCCGAGGTTCGCTCGAACCGAGAGGGTGTCGTCGAAGACGTCGTGACCGCGGACCTTCGCCGTCCCGCCGGTGGGCGAGATGAAGCAGGTCAGGATCCGCATCGTGGTGGACTTCCCGGCGCCGTTCGGCCCGAGGAACCCCACGACCTCACCCTTGTTGACCTCGAAGCTGACGTCGTCGAGCGCCTTGAACGAGCCGTATCGCTTCGTCAGGCCGCTCGCGTAGATCATCACGTCGGTGGACATCCATCCTCCGTCGTCCGTCGCCCGCCGTTGTTGGAGGGGTATCGGACGCGCACAATCGAGAAGCAGAGAGCGGAAGAGCCTCGTTCCGTGGTCGCCTAGGCTCCCTTGGAACCCCACACTCCTTCGGTCGCCGAGCTCCCTAGGAATGCGGGTGAAACAGACCCGTCCGGCACGCGCGGAACGAGCTTCCTACCGGATTTCTTCCCCAGACCCAACAGTCCCGTCATTTCAGCGCCCTCGAGCGGGCGGCCGAACGCGGCGAGAATCCACGAGAAGACGTCAAAGTCCCTCGGCCGCGCATCCTAATCGCGGGTCCCCTCCTGTCAACGGATCGACGATGTCCCGCGGGCCGGAAGGACAGACGCGCGGGCCGGAAGGACAGACGCGCGGGCCGGAAGGACAGACGCGCGGACCGCGGGACGCCGCTCCGCGCGGCGGCCCCGTCCGCCGGCGGGAGCGCGAGCCGCTCTGCCGGGCGCCCGCCAGCGCAGGAGCGCAGCGCCCGAGCGCCAGCGGGGGTCGCCACCGTGGCTCAGCGGCTCTCCGGCTCAGCGGCGAGCGCCCCCGTCCCTCGTCCCACCGTCCCACTCGAGCGATGCGGTCCGAGCGCGACGGCACCGGGTCCCGTGAGGCAGCTCGTCCGGTTCGTCCGCCACGAGCAGAGCGCCGCCACGACGCGACGCGGGCGGGGCACCCGCTCGCGCGGGACGCGGCGCAGCGCTCGCGCGAGTCAGAGCGCGGACGGCAGCTGGATCTTCGGCGCGCTGATCCCGAGCGGCGAGGCCGGGCTGCTCTTGTCGGCGTCGGCGATCTGGACGTCGGCCTTGCTGTTCTGGACGACGAACTTCAGCCCCGAATCGCCCGGCTCCACCTTGCCGCCGACGATGATGATCCCGACCTCGCTCCCGTCGACGACGCCGGCGGCGCGGCCGTTGGCGGCGAAGTTGGTGCGCTCGATCTTGAAATCGGTCGAGCCGCCGAAGATGCCGACGCCGTCTCCGATGAGCTCGGTCGCGGCGAGGTTCGTCGGGACCGGCGAGGCGACGGTCTCCTTCACCGAGCCGCCGACGATGATGATGCCCTTCAGCTCGATCCCGCCCATGCCGACGATGCGGTTCTTCGAGAGCTCCGTCTCCTCGATCCGCAGCGCGGGGGCGTCGAGCGTCCCCTGGAGGCCCTGGGCCCACACGCCGCGCTCGCGGTTCTCGGAGATCGTCGAGGCCGCGATCACCGCGCGGGTGCTCGCGCCGTCGAGCAGGACGCCGGTGCCCTCGTTCTTCTCGACGGTCACGCCGTCGAGCGTGAGCTTCGCTCCTCCCGTGGTGACGACGCCCGCGCCGGCCGAGAGCGACGAGCCGCCGTTCTCCGCCACGCGGCCGCCGGTCATCGTCACCTCGACGCCTTCACCCTGGACGTAGAGACCGTACGCGTTCTTCTCGAGGACCACGTCCTTGAGCGCCGCGCTCGACGCGCCCTCCGTCCCGGGGACGACGGCGATGGCCGCCTTCGCGGCGCCGGACACGTCGACGTCGAACACCTTCACGTCGCGCGCGGCGATCGCGATGCCCACGCCGGGCGCCCCCGTGAGGACGAAGTTGCCGAGCTGCGAGCCGCCTCCGGTGACCGTGATCGCGCCGGCGGTGCCGCTCGTGACCGTGAGGCTCGGCCGGCTCCCCTTCGCGCCGACGAGCGCGACGCCGGCGACCTCGATCGGGGCCGACGACGTCACGCTGCCCGTGAGCACGACGCAGCCTCCGGCCCCGACGTTGGCGAGGCCGGAGACGAGGCTCGACTCGTCCGACGCGGAGGCGACCGACGCGCAGGACACGCCGTCGGGCGGCGCCGACGCGCCCGCGTCGTCGTCCGAGCTGCAGCCGGCCGCGGCCGCGGCGATGAGGACCGAGAGGAGGGCGACGGGGAGGAAGGGGGTTCTGACCATGCAGGCAGGGTTCTCTTACGTGTCGACGGTGGCATTGCTTCCCTGACCAAATCGCTTAATCAAGGATTCCGCGGAGTTTGTCTGACCGAGCTCGATGAGGCGCGCGTGGGCCTCCTCCTTGTGCCGCCGGGCCTGCTCGAACGCCTCGCGGCTCCGGGTCGCGTGCATCGCCGCGAGGTAGGCGTCCATCGCCGTCGCGTGCGCCAGCGCCACGAACATCGCGTTCTGCGACCGCTCGGCCGCCTCGATGGCCGCGCCCGCGCGCTCCACCGCGGCCTCGACGTTGGCGCGCGCGAGCTCGACCTCCGCGAGGGCGCGGGCGCTGTCGGCGAGGACGTCGAGGAAGCCGCCCTCGTCCGCGAGGCGGCACGCGCGATCGAGCTCGGAGGCGGCGACCTCGTGCTCGCCGAGCGCCAGCTTGGCCTGCCCGAGGTTGGAGTGACCGATCGCCTCGCGCGCGAGCCAGCGCGCCTTCTTGGCGGCGGCGAGCGCGCGCTCGTAGTAGGCCGCCGCGGCGGCGTAGTCCCCGCGGGTGTACGCCACGCCGCCGAGGTTCACGAAGCCGTCGGGCATACCCTGCGTGTCGCCCGCGAGCTCGCGCAGCTCGAGCGCCTCCTTGTAGGCCTCCTCGGCCTTCGCGAGATCGCCGCCGTGGAAATGGATGGCGCCTTCGGCGTCCTTGAGCCGGGCCATCGCGACGTGCCAGGTCGCGTCGCGGACGTGGAGCTCGCGCCCGACGCGGATCCCCTCCTCGACGTCGAGCTTCGCGCCGTCGCGGTCGCCGCGCGAGGACCGCTGGAACGCGCGCGCCGCGTGGACGCGCATGTGGAGGAGGCTCGGCGGCTGCAAATTGCACGACTCGGCGGCGCGCGCGAGCAGCTCGATCGACTCGTCGATGCGGCCGTACTCCTTCAGGACGAGGCCGCGCTCGAGCAGGAGCCAGCCGTGGACGGCGTCCTCGTCGCCGACGCCGGCGGCGCGGAGGTCCTGCTCGGCGCCGTCGAGGGAACGGAGCGCGTCCTCGAAGCGGCCGGTGCGCGCCTCGGCGGCAGCGCGCTCGCGGAGCACGCCGGCGCGGGCGATCCGCTCGTCGCGGCTCGTATCGTCCTTCCAGAGCGCGGCGACGCGATCGAAGAAGCCGATCGCCTCCGGGTGCGCGCAGACGTTGACCGCGTGGCGCGCGGCGTTGAGGAAGAGGCGGCGCGCGCGCGGGCGCTCACCTGCGGCCTCGAGGTGCTGGGCGAGGTTCGCCTGACCGCCCTCCCAGAGCTCGCCGCGACCGGAGAGCCAGTCGGCGACCTTGCGGTGCAGCACCACCGACTGCGCGCGCGGCACGAGCTCGTAGGCGGCGTCGCAGAGCGCCTGCGTCGAGAACGACAGCTCGCGCTCACCCGACACGCTCGACGTCGGCTGCGCCTTCACGAGCTCGCGCGCGCGGAGCGCGTCGAGGCTCGTCATGAGGTCGTCGCTCGGCACCTCGGGGAGCAGCTCCTTGAGGACGCCGACCCAGAAGACGCGGCCGACGACGGACGCGACCTTGAGGATCTCCTTGTGCGCCGGGAGCAGCCCGTCGAGCCGCGCCTGGAGAACGCCGCGGACGGTGTCGGGGAGATCGAGCTTCGCCGAGCGACTCTTGTCCCACTTGATCGGGACGTGGTGCTCGTCGACCCACAGCGCGCCGCGATCGACGAGCAGCCGCACGAGCTCCTTGCACAGCTCGGGGTTACCCTCCGCGCGGCGGATGATCTCGCGCCGGACGTCGCGCGGGAAGTTCGGCACCTGACGGAACAGGTCGTCGAGGAACCGCTCCATCACGTCTTCGCTGAACGGCTGGAGATCGATCTTGCTCCGGACGTCCGCGCCGGTGAGCCACTGCGGCACGTGCTCGCTCGACTCGGGGCGCGCCGAGATGACGAGGAGCACGCGCTCGCGCCGGAGCGACCGGATCAGGTACTGCAGCAGATCGAGCGAGCCCTGATCGCTCCACTGCACCTGCTCGACGAGCATCACGACGGTCCGGCTCTTGGCGAGCTTGCGGACCCAGTCGGCGAACGCGCTCACCGTGCGCGTGGCGTCGGTGGAGAGCTCGGTCTCGAGCAGCGGCGCGACCGGCGTGGGCGCGACGAGATCGGCGAGCAGGCGCCCGGCGTCGCGGCCGTCCTCGACCTCGGGCGCGTCCCAGGCCTTGGCGACGGCGTCGACGACGCGCGCGCGGACCGCCTCGGGCGACTCGTCGACGCGGACGTTGAACCGCGCGCGCAGCATCTTGCCGACGAACCCGAGCGGCGCGACGCCCAGCATGCGCGTCGCGTGGAGGACGTGCGGCGCCGGCTCGCGCGCCCCGACCGCGATGCGGAGCTGCTTGAGGAGGTGGCCCTTGCCGAGGCCCATCTCGCCGACGATCTCGGCGACGCGGAGCGCGCCGGCCGACGACACGGTCTCGTAGAGGCGGAGGAGCAGCTCGAGCTCGGCCTGCCGGGCGAAGAACGGCGTCCCCGACGCGCTCCGGAGGCGCACCGAGCTCGCAGGCTCGTCCTCGCGCTCGCCGAGGGCGCGGAAGACCGGGAGCGGATCGCCGCCGCTCTTCAGCTGGATCGGCTGCGCGCTCACGAGCTCGAAGTGATCGTGCACGAGGCGCTCGGTCGGTCCGCCGACGAGGATCTCGCCCGGCTGCGCGGCCTCCTCGATGCGGCTCGCCAGGTTCACTGTGGCGCCCATGATGTCGGGGACGGCCCGCGTGCCGAGGCCGACCGAGCCGACCATGACGAGCCCCGTGTTGACGCCGACGCGGAGCGCGACGTCGTGGTGCCCGCGCGCCCGCGCGACCTCGCGGACGCGGCCGGTCATCGCGATCGCCGCGCGGACGGCCCGCGCGGCGTCGTCCTCGTGCGCGACGGGGACGCCGAACACGGCCATGACCTTGTCGCCGATGTACTTGAGGACGGTGCCGCCCTCGCGCTCGACCTCGCGCGAGAGCGGCTCGAAGAACGCCTTGGCGAGCTCGTGGACGCTGTCGGGCTCGAGGTCGTTCGACAGCGCGGAGAAGCCGACGATGTCGCCGAAGAGCACGGTGGCGAGCTTGCGCTCCTCGGCCCAGCGACCGCTGCCGACGGCCGAGCCGGGGGGCTGCGAGCCGATCGCGAGCGACATCGGCGCGCTCGAGATCGACGCTGTGGGCTCACCGGGTCCGGTGGGCGTCGCCGGACGGGCGACCGGGAGCGCAGCGCGGAGCGCGAGCTGCATCGCGCGCGCGTTCGGCCAGCGGTCCTCCTTCTTGAAGGAGAGCGCGCGGTCGACCACGTCGACCAGCGACTTCGGCGCGTCCGGCGCGAGCTGCGCGAGCGACTTCGCCTGCGCGGTGGCCGCCGCGATCACGACCTCCATGTGGGTCTTCGCGTCGTGCACGATCCGCCCCGAGACGAGCATGAACATCGTCGCGCCGACCGCCCAGATGTCGCTCGAGGCGTCGACGTCGTCGGTGCGCCCGAGCGCTTGCTCGGGGGGCATGAACGCCGGCGTGCCGATCGTGACGCCCGTGCGCGTCCGCAGGTGCGGCATCGACGCGTCGTCAGGCGGGACGTCCTCGATACCGCTCGACGCGCGGAGCCGCGCGATGCCGAAATCGAGGACCTTCACGAGGCCGTCCTTCGTGAGGAAGACGTTCTCGGGCTTCACGTCGCGGTGGACGACGCCCGAGGCGTGCGCCGCCGCGAGCACGTCGAGGAGGCCGTCGGCGAGCAGCGCGACGTCGCCGAACGGGAGGCGCCCGCCGAGCCGGCGCAGGCGCGCGTCGGCCGTCTCGCCGTCGAGCAGCTCCATCACCAGGAACGCGGCGCCGTCCTCGGTCTCGTCGTCGTCGAGCACCCGGACGACGCCGGGGTGGTTCACCGCGTTGGCGACGTACCCCTCGCGCGCGAAGCGGGCGCGGATGTCGCCGAGGACCGAGAGCTGCGGGTGCAGCACCTTGAGCGCGACGCGGCTGCCGTTGCGGTGCGTCGCGGCGTAGACCGCGCCCATCCCGCCGACGCCGAGCAGCTTGTCGACGCGCCACTTGCCCTTGATCCGAGTGCCGACGCGGCTCTGCGCGACGTCGCTGAGGCTCGGATGGATCGAAGGAGGCACGGCTGCTCGCTCGGTGGGACCACGGTCGAATCCGCGCGACGGCGCGCGGGGATTCGACCGCGAGGATAGCACGGTGCCGGTCGCGGCCGACCGCGGTCCGCTGGTCGCGGCGACCGAGCAAACCCGAGTGGTCGGCCGGTGTCGACTCGGTACAATGGCCGGCGAATGCTCCGCCTCACCGTCTCGGTGCTCCTCGGCGCGGCGCTCGTCGCGTGCCACTACACGCCGCCGGAGACGCCGTTCACGGAGCGCGTCGCCGTCACGCCGATCGTCGTCACCGGGGAGCTCACGCCGGGCGCGAAGGTCACGATCGACGCCGTCGAGCTCGAGGTCCTCGCGGTGGCCGGGAAGCGGACGGACGATGAGCTCGTCGCGGCGTCCGTCCGCGGCGCGCTCGACGACGTCGCGCTCGCCGGAGCGCTCGCGGCGCGGACGGCGAAGGTCGCCGCGAAGAGCGCAGACGCCGTCGCGCGCGAGTCGGACGGGCGCTCGGAGGAGACCGCGGCCGCCGCCGGCGACGTGGCGAAGAAGGCCGACGTCGTCGCCGACGTCGCCGCCACCACGGCGAAGGTCGCGGCGCTCGTCTCCGTCCTCGGCGCGCTCTCCGCCTCCAGCGAGGAAGAGGCCGAGGTCGTGTTCCGCGCGGTGGCCGAGGACCGCGTCTACCGGGCGACGTGCGCGTCGACCGACAAGCGGACGATGCTCTCCCCGGAGGGCCGCCCCTCCGTTTCGTGCGCCATCGTGCGCGCCACGGAGCATCCCGAGCGCCACTGGGTGCTCAGCGTCAAGATGCCCGGGGGCGCGCTCGACGCCTTGCAGCTCAAGGGCTTCGTCGAGGCGCGGACCGCCCAGGGGCGCGACGACTCGCGACCGATCTTCCGCGTCCAGTCGTCCGACTCGAGCGCGCCCGCGCGCTTGCCCAGCGGAGAAGAGGGCTCACGAACGCTCCGCGCCGCGTTCGTCTCGCTCTCGACGTGGCAGGCGCAGGTCGCGGCGATCGAGCTCCGATCCTACGGCGCGACGCCGAAGGCGTGGATCGACCGCGCGGCGATCGCCGACCCGGAAGCGAGGGACGTCGTGACGATCGCCGCCGCCGTGCTGAGCGCCTTCCGCTGGCCCGAGCTCGCGAGCGAGCCGCGCTGACGCCGCGACTCAGGCCTGGCCCGGCGCCGCGCCCTTCGCGCTGAGCTGCACCGCGCCGACCGACGGCGAGCTCTCCTCCGCGACCGCGAGGTCGTCGGGGAACGCCTCGAGCTCCTCGCTGACGTGGCGCAGGTACTGCTGCTTGACGTGGAACGGGAGGAACGCGCTCTTGAAGCCGGAGAGGATGACCTGCTTGAGGTCCGCGAGCGAGAAGCCGAGGACCTTGTGACAGAGCCACAGCTCCTTCGAGGCCGTGGTGTCCGTCACGAGGCGGTTGTCCGTGTTGACGGTCACGCGGAGCCCGAGGTGCTTGTAAAGCTTGATCGGGTGGCTCGACAGATCGCGGATCGCGCCGGTCTGCACGTTCGACGACGGACAGCACTCGAGGCTGATGCGGTGGTCGTTGACGTAGTGGAGGAGATCTCCGTCCTCGCGCAGGCGGCAGCCGTGGCCGATCCGGTGCGCGCCGCAGACGTGGATCGCCTGGTGAATCGACTCGGGCCCGTAGGCCTCGCCCGCGTGGATGGTGACATTGACGTTGTTGTCGCGGACGAGCTGGAAAGCGGCGCGATGGTGCTTCGCCGGGTGGTCGTACTCGGCGCCCGCGAGGTCGTAGCCGACGACGCCGCGGTTCTTGTACGCGACCGCGAGCTCCGCCATCTCGAGCGAGCTCTCGGCCGAGACGTTGCGGATCCCGCAGATGATGACGTTCGACTCGATGCCGAACTCGTCCTGCGCCGCGCGGAGCCCCTCGAGCACCGCCTCGACGACGGTGGTGAGCTTCAGGCCGCGCCGGGTGTGGAGCATCGGCGAGTAGCGGACCTCCATGTAGCGGACGTTCTCGCGGGCGGCGTCCTCGGCAAGCTCGTAGGCGGCGCGCGTGAGCGACTCGGCGGTCTGAAGGACGCGCAGCGTCACGTCGAACGCCTTCAGGTACTCGACGAGCGAGCCGCAGTTCATCCCGAGGTTCATGGCCTTGCGGAGGCCGTCCTCGTCGCGCGCCGGCAGCTCGATGCGGCCTTTTTCCGCCAGATCCAGGATGGTCGCGACGCGGAGCGAGCCGTCCAGGTGGACGTGGAGATCCGTCTTGGGGAGCTTCTCGACGACCTCGAGAGGGAGCTTTGACGCCATGTCCGAGCGTATCACAGGTCGGCCCCTTAGCGAACACGTGTGCGCGTGTCGCCGGCCGGATCCGTGTCATCATGAGGACGATGCGGTTTCGCTGGTCGGCGGTCATCGGCCCGCTTGCGGCTCTCGGCGCGTTCGTCGTCGCGTGCGCGGAGGGCTCGAGCGAGGATCCGGACGGGACGGGCGGAGTCGGCGCCGACGCCGGCGTCCTCGAGGCGGCGACGCCCTTGCCGCACGAGGACTCGGGGCCCACGGAGCCGGAAGACGACGCGGGCGACGGCGATGGCGACGCGGGCGACACCGTGAGCCCCGCGTGCGCCGCCGCGCTCGCCGCCGCGACCTTCGACTTCGAGGGCAGCGACCAGGGCTGGCAGACCGCCGTCTCGGACGGCGCGGAGGCCCACGCGAGCTGGCCGTTCAATCCGTGGACACGCGGCACCTCCGCGACGATCCCCTGCCCCGACGGCCAGTGCTTCGGCGCCGAGCGCAGCCAGAACTACGCGCAGTGCCACCGCGGCGAGCTGATCTCGCCGCGGATCGACCTCGCCGCCTGCGCCGACGAGAAGGTCAGCCTCGTCTTTTCCCACGCGTACGCGTTCTGGTCCGGCAGCTTCAACGGCCAGACCTGGTTCGACGGCGGCGTCGTCATGATCTCGCGCGACGACGGCGCGACCTGGCAGGTGCCGAACGGGACCTACCCGGGCACGGTGAAGATCCTCGGCACCCGCGGCTCCTACAACTGCGTCGTCCCGAACAGCTTCCACGTCGACGGCAAGAGCGGCTTCACCGGCACCCAGCAGACCGCGAGCACCGTGGAGATCGCGATGCCCGCCGGCTCGCTCACGGCGAACGTCCGCGTGCGCTTCTCCCAGGCGGCGGGCGTCAGCACGGCGGCGAACGACCACGCCCGGGCCGGCACCGCCGCGGGCTGGCGCGTCGACGACGTCCATTTCGCGGTGAAGTAGCCGCCGATGTACCGTCAGAACGATCGGCCCGCGAGGCCGCCCACCGTCCTCCAGTACCGCACCCGCCTCTTTCGCCCGTGGTCGATCCTCGTCGCCCTCTTGGTGCTCGGCGTCGGGATCGTGTCGCTCGGCGGCCTGCGGGCGACCCGCATCGTCTGCGCGCGAAGCGGGGACGAGGCCGGCGCCTGCAACTTCCGCCGCTACGCGCTCGTGCGCTCGCTCGACCTCACGCTGTCGCCGAACGAGATCAGGTCGTTCGCGGTCGAGGCCCGCCGCACCTCGAAGGGCGCCAGCTACGCCGAGGTCAGCCTCGTCACCACGACGTCGACCTACGGCACGGTCGATCTGGAGAGCGGGACCTGGGGACACGTCACGCCGGAGCGCGCGCACGACGTCGCGGCGCGCTTCCGCGCGTTCCAGGAGCACCGGACGTCGACCATGGACGAGTGGCTGACGACGGGGTCCATGAGCGCCGCCATGATGATGCTCATGACCCTGCTCATGTTCGGGCTCGGCGGGGTGATGCTGCGCGAGCAGCTCGCGCAGCGCCGGTCGATCCGCGTCGTCGTCGACCACGAGCGCGAGGTCGTGCTGGTCCGAAAGCGCGAGATCCCCTTCGCCGAGATCGACGACGTCACGGTCGAGCTCGGGCGCGCGCACTTCTGGTCCAGCCGCAAGAACGAGCACGTCACGGGCCACCGCCTCGTCATCGTCACGCGCTTCGGCGACGACGTCCCCGTGACCAGGGAGTTTCGCGCCGGGGAGCGCGGACCGCACGACGGCGCGCGCCGAGCGCTCCTCCGCGCGCTCGGGCGCGCTCCGAGCTGACGTCGTCGCGCGGGGCCGTTGGGATCGGCGATCCCTCCCGAGCCACAGACCCGCGTGCTAAGCCGGAGTGTGCCCGGCGATCACGACCTCCTGACAGCGCTCGCGATCGTGCTCGGCGCCGCCGGCGCCGCAGCCCTCGTGTCGAAGCGCCTGCGCCAGCCCGTCGTGCTCGGGTACATCCTCGCAGGGCTCGTGGTCGGCCCCCACATCGGCGTCCCGCTCGTCGCCGATCCCGAGGTCGTGCACACGCTGTCGGAGCTCGGCGTCGTGCTGCTCATGTTCTCGCTCGGGCTCGAGTTCAGCCTGCGCAAGCTGATCCGCGTCGGCCCCGGCGTCGCCGTCACGGCCATCATCCAGTGCAGCCTGCTCTTCTGGCTCGGCTTCACGGTCGCGCGCGCCTTCGGCTGGACGATGCTCGAGGCGCTCTTCACCGGGGCGATCCTCGCGATCTCGAGCACCACGATCATCGCCAAGGCCTTCGACGAGCAGGGGATCCGCGGCCGCATGCGCGAGCTCGTCGTCGGCGTGCTCATCGTCGAGGACCTCATCGCCATCCTGCTGATGGCGACCCTCACCACGGTGGCGAGCGGCGCGGGCGTCTCGGCCGGCTCGGTGGCGGGGACCGTCGCGCGCCTGGGCGCCTTCCTCGCCGGGCTCCTCGTGCTCGGCCTCCTCGTGATCCCGCGGGCCACCCGGATGATCACCGCGATGAAGCGCCCCGAGGTCACGCTCGTCACGAGCGTCGCGCTGTGCTTCGGGATCGCGCTCCTCGCGCGCGAGCTCGGCTACTCCGTCGCGCTCGGCGCCTTCCTCGCCGGCTCGCTGATCGCGGAGTCGGGAGAAGAGAGCACGGTCGAGCACCTCG
This sequence comes from Labilithrix sp., assembly GCA_019637195.1. GTDB lineage: Bacteria > Myxococcota_A > Polyangia > Polyangiales > Polyangiaceae > Labilithrix. The sequence continues at coordinate 21,271 of JAHBWA010000094.1, forward strand.
TCCGCCCGGTGCGGGACCTCTTCGGCGCCGTCTTCTTCGTCTCCGTCGGCATGATGATGGACCCGGCGCTGATGGCGAAGCACTGGCTGCCGATCGTGGTCCTCACGGTCATCGTCGTCTTCGGCAAGATCTTCGGCGTGGGGCTCGGGGCGTTCCTGACCGGCAACGGGGCGCGCACGTCGATCCAGGCCGGCATGAGCCTCGCCCAGATCGGCGAGTTCTCGTTCATCATCGCCGCGCTCGGGCTCTCGCTGCGCGCGACCGGCGATTTTCTCTACCCGGTCGCCGTCGCCGTCTCGGCGATCACGACGCTCCTGACGCCCTGGCTCATCCGGGCCTCGGTCCCCGTCGCCAAGTGGGTCGACCGGAAGCTCCCGGGCCCCTTGCAGACGCTGGGCGCGCTCTACGGGAGCTGGCTCGAGCGCCTCCGCTCGAGCTCCCCCTCGGACGAGGCGTCGGAGAACGCGCTCGCGGTCCGACGCCTGCTCAAGCGCCTCGTCCTCGACGCGGTGCTGCTCACGACGATCGTCGTCGCCGGCGCGCTCGGCTCGAGCAACGTCCGCGCGTACATCGTCGCGCGCGAGCTGATGTCGCCCGAGGTCGCCGGGGGCATCGCGATCGGCCTGGTCGCGCTCCTCGCCGCGCCGTTCTGCATCGGCGTCGTGCGCGTGGGTCGCAAGCTCGGGCAGACGCTCGCCGACCTCGCGCTGCCCCCGCCCTCGGAGGCGTCGCAGCTCGACCTCGCCGCCGCCTCGCGGCGCGCGCTCGTGCTCACGCTGGAGCTCGCGATCATCCTGCTCGTCGGGGCGCCGATCGTCGCGATCACCCAGCCGTTCTTGCCCGGCTACCACGGCGCCGAGGTGCTCTTCGGGATCCTCGTCATCGTCGCGCTCGCGTCGTGGCGGAGCGCGCGCAACCTCGAGGGCCACGTCCGCGCGGGGGCGCAGGTCATCGTCGAGCTCCTGGCGCGCCAGGGTCGCGACTCCGCCGACGAGCAGGGCGCAGCGGCGAAGCTCTCGTCGGCGCTGCGCGGGCTCGGCGAGCCGATCGCGATCGGCGTGGCCGCGGGCAGCCCGGCCGCCGAGCGTACGCTCTCCGAGCTCAACCTCCGCGGCATCACCGGGGCGACCGTCCTCGCGATCACGCGCGGCGACGCGTCGCTGCTCGTCCCCGCCGCGCACGAGCGCCTGCACGCCGGCGACGTGCTCGCGGTCGCGGGGACGCGCGAGGCCGTCGCCTCGGCGCGCGCCCTCGTCACGGGCTCGGAGGAGCCCGACGCGGAGCCGAGCGACGCTTCGCGCTCCACGCCCGAGCGCTGAGCGACGTTTCGCGCTCCACGCCCGAGCGCCGAGCGACGTTTCGCGCGTCACGCCGGAGCGCCGAGCGACGCTCCGCGCTCCACGCCCGAGCGACGCGTCGCGCTTCACGCCGGAGCGCCGAGCGACGCTTCACACGAGCAGGACGTCCGTCGTGCCGTGCGCGATCACCGCGCGCGCGTCGCCGCCAAGGAGGAAGCGGCGCGTCGCCGAGCGGCTTCGCTCGAGCACGACGAGCTCGTTGCTCGGGCGCCGCGCCTCGCGCTCGAGCACGAAGCGACGATTCCCATGCCGGAGCAGCAGGTGCGGATCACGGACGTTCGCGCGCGCGAGGTCGCGGACCAACGCCGCGCGCGCTTCGCGACGCGCCCGCCGCTGATGGATCGAGAGCGACGCCTGCGTGGCTCCGGCGAGCACGAGGTTCGTCTCGTGCAGCGCCTCGTAGGCGTGGAGGAACGCGACCTCGGCGTCCGGCGCGACGAGGCGCGCGGCGTCGAGCTCGCGGCGCACGTCTCCGCGCGCGTCGACCGCGACGAGGACACGTCGATACGGCTCTCGCGCGGGCCTCCGCACGAGGAGCACCGGCGGCCGAGCGTGAAACGCGATCCGCTCCGCGGTCGATCCGAGCAGCGCGTCGGACACGGCTCGTCCGCGCGCCCCCACCACGACGAGCATCACCGCGGGCTCCGCCGCGGCGTCGCGGAGGCCGCGCACGGCGCTCGAGCGCGCGAGGCGGAGCCGCGCATCGACGCCCGAGGCCCGCACCTCCCCCACGATCTCGTCCATCGCCGCGCGCGCCTCCCTCGCCCTCTCGTCGTCGTCGCCGATCGACGCGAGCGACGGCTGAGGCCGACGAGGCACGGCGTGGACGATCTCCACGCTCGCGCCGCTCGAGCGCGCGACGTCGACCGCACGCGCGAGCGCGTTCTGGCCCCCGAGCGAGAAGTCCGCGCCCACGACGACGCTCGCGGCGATGCAGGGTTCGGCGATCATGGCGGGGTCCCCGAGCCCGACGGTGACGTCCCGCGTGAGCTCCGCGCCCCGCGGGACCGGATCGAGCCTCGGTCCGACGAGGTGCAATCGCCAGGCCGGGTAGGGCAGCGCCTCGGGCTCGACGGCACCAGGGCGCCGCGCCGAGCTCGCGTCAGACGGCGTCGACCTTCACCTGACCGAAGAGGTAGGCCGCGAGGTTCATCCGATCGCGCGAGATCCGTTGCGCCCGGGTGTTCGTGCAGCCGATCGGCCCCGACGCGTACCAGGCGACCGGGTAGCTCGGGCACACGCGGAGCGAGGTCCGCAACATCGTGAGCCCCGACTGCACGCAGGCGTCGGCGTCGGTGAGGAGCGCCGGCGTCCCGCCCGCGGAGCGGTGGATCTGGAACGCGCAGAACGACTTGCCCTTGTCGCCGACGGCGTCGGCGATGAACGTCGATTCGCGGAACGCGACGGCGACGAGGAGCGACGCGGTCCGCCTCCGATCGTCGTCCTTCGCGAAGAGCGGCTTGTTCGAGTCCACGGCACGCGCGATGGCTCCGCCGAGCTCGCTGTGATCACGTCCGGGCGCGAGCTGGGTCATCGCGGCGAGGACGAAGGGGAGAACGGACATGCGAAAACTCCACGACACGGAAGCTCGATCGCCGTGCGAGCGACCGAGGCGTGCGCACCTTGCGAGTGTCGTGCCGACACCGGCCAAAAGACGCGCGCCTCGCCGTCGCTGTGGTCGACGGCGGCAGGCGCTCCGTACGTGGTGGAAACGACGGGCCCGATGGGGTGGCGCGCAGGATCGCCTGGACGGCTGCGGCGCTCGGCGCGCGCGTCCCCGCGGGCGCGCACGGTCGCCAGCGGGCTGCGATCGAGGCAGTTTTCACCGCGACCGCGCGAGGCTCCATCGGCGCGCGGCGCGGCCACGCAGCCTGCGAGCCACCTCGCGCGGACCGCGAGCCCCGCGCTCGACGCGGCGCCGATCGAGCGATCGCGCGTGGTCCTCGTCGCCGTTCCTGCGGCGGGCGCCGGCGACGCCGCTTCCGGCGCGCGCCGCCGCCGCGGCAGCTGCGACGACACGTCCGAGGCGTTCCACTCCGGCAGCGGAAGCTGCCGTAGCGATTCGTCCCGCCGCGTCGCGCGGTCCATCCGATTCGATCGCGCCCGCGTCGCGCACGATCGCGCTCGCGCCGATCGACCGCACGCGGCGTCGCGACGAGCTACGCCGAGAGCGTGAGGACGGGGATGGGCGACGCCCGCACGACGCTCTCGGCGACGCTGCCGAGGACCGCGCGGACGAGGCCGCCGCGTCCGTGCGTCCCCATGACGATGAGGTCGGCCTTTCGCTCGGCGGCGGCCTCGAGGATCCGTTCGCGGGGAGCCCCCACGAGGAGCAAGGCGTCGACCTTGGGGTGCCGCTTCTGCGCCGCCGCGAGCGCGGCATCGAGCGCCCGCCGCGCCGCTCCGTCGAGCTCGTCGACGGGCCACGCGAGGCCCTGCGCGTACGCGGAGTAGTAGACGGGCGGCGCCTGGAGCACATGGACGATCGTCACGGGCGCATCGAGGTCCTCCGCGAGCTGCAGCGCTTTGTCGAGCGCGCGCTCCGAGGTCTCCTCGAAGTCGGTCGCGACCAGGATGTGCTTGAACGTGGCCATGGCGTGCTCCTTTCGCAGACGACCGTAGCGCCCTTCGGCGCGGTCGGCGACGACCAGGCGCGCCGTGTGTCGCGAGCGTCACTTCGGGGGCTCGACCTTGTGCGCCACGCTCCCCGGCGGGTACTGGTACCAGCCCGGATCGTCGTACGACGCGATCCCCGCACGCACCTTGAGGACGGAGAACATCCCGCCCATCTCGATGGGGCCGAAGGGGCCCTCGCCCGCCATCATCGGCAACGTGTTCCGGGGCCGGCCCATCTCCATCATGTTGCCCATCCCGTTCTCGCCCATCGCCATGTAGCCGGGGAGGATCGCGCGGACCTTGTCCTCGAGCGCGCGCGGCTGCTTGACGCCCAGCATGTTCGGGACGTCGTGGCTCATCGCGTTCATCGTGTGGTGCGACTTGTGGCAGTGAAAGGCCCAGTCCCCCTCGACGTCCGCCACGAGCTCGACGGTGCGCGTCGCGCCGACGGGGACGTTCACCGTCGTCTCGGGCCGGCGAGCGGACTTCGGGACGGGCCCGCCGTCGGTCCCGACCTCCTCGAACCGATAGCCGTGGACGTGGATCGGGTGGCTGTCCATCGTGAGGTTGCCGAACGAGAAGCGCACGCGGTCGCCCTTCTTGACGACCCACGGATCGGTGCCCGGCCACACGCGGCTGTTGAAGGTGAAGAGGTTGAAGTCCGTCATCACGTTCGGGTTCGGCGTGGCCGTCCCCGGCTCGACGAACCACTCGCCGAGCATGACGACGAAGTGGCGATCGACCTTCGGCGTCTCGGGGACGCGCGGGTGGATGACGAAGAAGCCCATCATGCCCATCGCCATCTGCACCATCTCGTCCGAGTGCGGGTGGTACATGAAGACGCCGTTCTGCTTCAGCGTGAACTCGTAGACGTAGGTCTCCCCCGGCTCGATGTGCGGCTGGTTCAAGCCCGAGACGCCGTCCATGCCGTTCGGTAGGAGGATGCCGTGCCAGTGGACGCTGGTGCGCTCGGGCAGCTTGTTCGTCACGTAGAAGCGGACGCGGTCGCCCTCCACGGCCTCGATGGTCGGGCCGGGCGTCGAGCCGTTGTAGCCCCACGCGTTGACGGTCATCCCCTTGGCGAACTCGCGCTTCACCGGCTCGGCCGTGAGGCGGAACTCCTTCACGCCGTCCTTCATGGTGAACGGCAGCGTGGATCCGTTCGGCGTGACAACCGGGACGTAGGGCAGCCTCGCGGGCGCCGGCTGCGCCGCGCCGACGCGGGGGAACGCGAGCACCGCGAGCAGGGCGGCGAGGTTGAAGAGGGCTCGGATCGGCGTCATGGGTTCCTCGGGGCGTGGGACGGAGCGTGGGCGGAGGACGCAGGGGGCGGCGCGATCGTCGACGCGCCGGCGTGGGGCGCGGTCGACGCGGCAGCGAGGCGGCCGCCGATGGCGCGCTCGAGATCGCTCCGCGCGATCCAGTAGTCGCGGAGCGCCTCGATGTACTCGGTGTAGGCCGCGAACTCGCTCTGCTTGGCCTGGATCAGCTGGTAGACGCCGAGCAGCATGGCGTCATACTGCTCCTGCGAGAAGCGGACGACCTTCTCGCGGAGCGGCACGACGACCGATCCGTACTCCACGACGACGCCGCGCGCGGTGAGGACGCGTGCGCGCGACGAGCGGACGTCCGCGCGCACGTCGACGGCCAGGGCGTGGAGCTCGTGCTCTGCCTGCCGCGCGTAGGCCTCGAGCTTCGCGATCTGCGCCTCGCGCCGGTCGAACAGCGGGATCTCGAGCGCCACGCTCGGCCCGAAGGAGATGCGCTTGTTGTGGCGGAGGCGGCCGGCCTCGACCGCGACGGAGACGGTGCCGGTCCAGCGCGTCGTCTTCGCGAGCGAGAGGGCGTAGCCGATGCCCTGCACGTTCCGCCGCGCGGCGCCGACGTCGAGCCGCTGCGCGATCGCGACCGACTCGAGCCGCTCGAGCGGCAGCTCGTCCTTCGGGAGCTCGGGCAGCTTCTTGCCGAGCTTCCAGCCCGTGCGCGGCCCCCATGTGCCCATCGCCTTGTTGAGCCGCTCGCGCTGCACCGCCGCGTCGCCCTCGGCGCGGCGCAGATCGAGCGTCGTCTGCGCCGTCAGCCCGAGCTCGGTGCTCAGCGCGAGATCGCTCATGTTGCCTGCCTCGTGTTGGCGCGTGGCGAGCTCGGCCGACGCCTGCGCGGCCTCGGCGACGAGTCGGCGCATCGCGAGGACCTGCTCGGCGGCCTGGGCGGAGTAGAACGCCTCGCGCACCTCGGCGGCGAGCTCGAGGACGTGATCGGCGATCTCGAGCTTCGTCCCCTCGAGCTCGGTCTCCGCGACGCGCTTGCGCATCGGCAGCGTGAGGATGTCGAGGAAGTCCTGCTCCACCGTCGCGAACAGGTTCGGCGCGATGTGCTCGGACTCCCACGCCGTGCGCCCGAAGCTGAACACCGGATTTTTCAGGAGCCCGGCCTGCACGAGGTCGGCCTGGGCGATCGCGAGCTCCTCGAGCCGGGCGCGCAGGTGCGGGCTGCCGAGCAGCGCGACCTGCACGGCGGCGTCCGCGGTCAGCTCCCGGTAGAGCAGCTCGTCGATCGCGCGCTCCGCCTGCCGGTCCTCGTCGGTGCTTTGGTCCCAGCGGACCGTATGGCCCGAGCGCGCCTTCACCGTCGACGCGACCTCGTCGAACGCCGGCCGCGCGGACGTCGACGCGCACCCTCCCAGCAGGACCACGGACGCGGCCAGCGCCGCGGTCGATCGAATCATCGCTTCCTCTTCGGGGCTCGCGCGGGGACGGACGCGGCCAGCGCCGCGGTCGATCGAATCATCGCTTCCTCTTCGGGGCTCGCGCGGGGACGGACGCGGCCAGCGCCGCGGTCGATCGAATCATCGCTTCCTCTTCGGGGCTCGCGCGGGGATCGTCACTTCTTCGGCACGAGCTTCATGTTGCACTTCGGGCAGACGCCGGGCGTGCTCGACGTGATCTCGGGATCCATCGGGCAGACGTAGACCACACCCTGGGCGCCGCCGTCTGCGGTCGCCGGCGAGGCGTCCTCGCCGGCCGGTGCGGCGCCGTGGGCGTGATGGCCGTGGGCGTGATGGGCGTGCGCCGCGCCGTGGGCGTGCGGCCCGTCGTGGCCGGTCGGCGCCGGGGCGGGCCGGGAGAGCGCGAGCGGGCTCTCGCCTTCGGGGGCGAGCGGGCTCGACGGATCGCTCGGGGAGAGCGCCGCGGGCTGTGGGCTGGGAGAGCATGCGAGCGCGAGGCCGCCGGCGGCCGCGAGGGCGAGGAGACGGGTGAAGAGCGAACGGGACGGCATGATGTGACCTCCGGGCGCGCTCTGCCGCGCCGCACTCCTTCTAGCAACGAGCCGGAGCTCCGTGACCGCGCGGCGCATGACGCCGCGCCGCGGCTCGTGGTTCGTAGGGCAGACGCGAGGGGCCCGCGCGGATTACACCGCGAACGCGCTGCCCGTCATGGCGCGCCGCGCTCCGCGTGCTCCGCGGCGCAGGTGCACGACACGCAGCCGTGCTCGGCGCAGCTCCCGCAGCAGACCACGACCTGCCGGCGGAGCGCCTCGCGCGCGCGGAAGACGCGGACGGCCGCGTTGCTTCTGGAGATCCCGCGCTCCTCGGCGAAGCTCTTCACGGAGACGCCGTCGATCTCGACGCGTCGGATCGCCTCGGCGTACTCGGGCTTGAGCGTCCCGGCGAGGCGGAGCACGCAGCGGCAGACCTCCGCGTGCACGGCCTCGGCCAGCGCCTCGCTCGACCCGAGCTCATCCGCGAGCTGGGTGAGCGCGCGGTCGGCGGTCTTGGCGCGGCGGAAGTAGTCGACGGTCGCGTTCCGGAGGGCGCGGTAAAACCAGGCGATCACGGCCTCGCCGTCGCGGAGCGTCGCGAGCTTGTCGAGGCCGCGAGCGAAGGCCTCTTGCAAGATGTCCTCGGCCACGTCGCGCCTGCCGACGCGCCGCTCGAGGAAGCGGAGGAAGTCGCGGCGGTTCTCGACGAGGACGCGCATGACCGCGGCGTCGCGCGGCGCGCCTCCGGCGTCGTCGCTCCCATCTCCAGCTTCGTCGATCCCGTCTCCGGCTTCGTCGACCATCGCGGTTCACTTTGACCACTCGACCGGCGTGGGCGCAAGCGCGGCCGGCGCGAGCCTGCGGCCGCTCGCTCGAGATCGAGCGCGAAGGCGAGAGGCCGAGCGCAAAGCGAGAGGCCGAGCGCAAAGCGAGAGGCCGAGCGCGAAGGCGAGAGGCCGAGCGAAAAAGCGAGAGGCCGAGCGCAAAGCGAGAGGCCGAGCGCGAAGGCGAGAGGCCGTCGTCCGGGCACGCGGTGTGCTCCGTCAGGCGCGAACCTGAAAAGGAGAGACGCCATGATCGCCCGTGTCCTTCCCCTCGCTCTCGTGCTCGTCGTGGGCTGCACCGGATCGTTCAGCGCGACGACGCGGCCGTCATCGGCTCAGCAGACAGAGTCGACGCACGAGATCTCCGGTCGAGTCGCCGACTACACGACCGCGGCGCGTGGCGAGATGGACGGCGTGGTCCTCGAAGACGGCACGCGCGTCCACTTCCCCCCGCACGCAGGCTCGGCCGTGCTGCCCCTCGTGCAGCGCGGGCAGATCGTCCGCGTCGTCGGCGTCGACTCGTACGGCCCGGACGGCAAGCGCATCGAGGCGCTGAGCATCACCGGCCGCGACGGGCGGAGGGTGGACGTCGTCGCGCTCACGCCGCCCGAGCCGCCGGCCTCGTCGCAGCGTCCGCCCGTCGCGTCCGCGCCCGAGGCGCCGCGCGCGCCGGCCCCGCTGCCGCCTCCGCCGTCGCTCACCAGCGCCGAGGTCGCGACGACGGAGGGACGGATCGACGGCTACACGACGACGCCGGGCGGGGACATGGACGGCGTGCTCCTGAGCAACGGCCTCGTGATCCATTTCCCGCCGCATACCGGCTCGGCGCTGCTCCCGCTCGTCGGCCGCGGCGCGACCGTCCGCGTGACCGGATGGCAGACGCGCGGCCCGAACGGGACGGTGATCGAAGCGAGCAAGGTGATCAGCATCACGAACGGCCGCACCGTGGACGTCAGCGAGATCCCCGCTCCCGAGACCCGCCCGCCGGGCGCCGTCGAGCCGCCACGCGAGCGCGCTCCCTCCCCCGGCACCGCTCCGCCGCCGACGCGCGTGCGCTGATCGGCCGCCGGGCGCGACTGGCGACGGCGATGGGCGGCCCGCGGAGCGGAGGATCGACGACTGGGCCTCCGCGGAGGCTCGGCGATTGGGCTCCGCGGCGGCGCAGTCGATCGCGACGTCCACCCTGCCCGCGCGGGGAGCCCGCTCAGCGAGCGACCCACCAGCGAACGACCAGCGCCGCGACGATGGCGCCCCCGGCGATCGCCAACCACATGAAATACCGGCCGTCTCCTTCGAACGAGCGGAGGCCCGAGATCAGGGCGAACACCGCGACCAGCAGGAACACGAGGCCAAGGGCCGCGCCGCGCGCCGAGCGCCTTCGCGTCTCCGCCGCCAGGTGGTAGGTCGCCGCGACGCTGCCGACCATCGCGGCGTTCCGGACGCCTCCGAGGCCCCCGCGCCACGCGCGCATCGCGGCGCCGGACTGGCCGAGCTTCTCGTACGCGTCCGCGCGCAGCGCGGTGGCGAACCAGCGCGCGCTCCCGACCATCGCGTCCGCCCTGCCCGCATCGCCGAGCGCAGCGAGGGTCGCGGCGTGATCGCCCCGGGCGCGCGCGAGCATCGCGCCGGCGACGGTGACGTCGCTCGCCACCTCCGCGACGCGCAGGTTCGGCGGGCAGAGCGAGAGCCATTTTTCGCCGAGCTCGGGGGCGTCGCACATCGCCGCGAGTCGCGCGAGACGCGTCAGCACCAGCGCGCGGTAGACGGGCACGGTCACCGCTTCGAGCGTCGCTTCGAGGATCGCGCGCGCGTGGAGCCAGTCGCGCGCGGCGATCTGCATCGCGGCGACGAGCGTGGCGACGTGGAGGAGCGCGAACTCCTCGGCCGCCCGCGCGTCGTCGTCGCGATCATGCGCGGCGGCGAACGCGCGCCTCCGCTCGAGGTACAGCGCGCGCGCCGCCGCGAGCCGGGCGCGGCGCGGCAACCCCGCGACGGGCGCGCCGAGGTCGACCTCGATCCGGCGCCCGGAGCGGCCCGCGGCGCGTGACCGGTAGGCCGGCCCCTCGTCGCCGGAGGCGCGCGTCACGAGAGCCTCGCGCTCGTCGTGCGCGCCGCAGTAGCCGCAGCGGAGCGACAGACGCGGCGACGCCGCCGCGGCGACGGGCTCATGGCAGTGCGCGCACTCGAGGATGCGCACCTCGGGGGAGCGAAGGTCGAAGGTCGGGTCGGCCATCGTGGCGTAGCCATCATACGGCGGCGGCAGGCGGGAGCTTCCGCGGATGTTGAGGGGGGTGAGGAGGAGCGGGGGGCGCGTCGGCAGGGCGGGGGTGTGGGCGGAGATCAGGCGCGACGCGTGGCGCTACGGGATCGCTCGATCTCCGGCGTAGGATCGCCGCATGCGCCCGCTCGTGATCTCGGGAGGAACGGTCTTCGACGGCACCGGCTCGCCCTCGTACGCGGGTGACGTCCTCGTGCAGGATGGGCGCATCGCCGAGATGTCACGCGCGAAGATCGCGCCCCCGCCGGACGCCGAGGTCGTCGACGCTCGGGGCAAGTGGGTCCTGCCGGGGTTCGTCGACAACCACACGCACTACGACGGCGAGGTCCTCGTCGCGCCGCAGCTCTCCGAGTCCGTTCGCCACGGCGTCACCACGGTGCTGCTCGGCGGCTGCTCGCTGTCGTTCGTCTACGCCGACGTCGACGACTGCTGCGACATGTTCACGCGGGTCGAGGCGTTCCCGCGCGAGGTCCTCGTGCCGATCCTGCGCGATCGCAAGTCGTGGTCGTCTCCGCGCGGCTGGATCGATCACGTCGAGTCGCTCGCGCTCGGACCGAACGTCGCCTCGTTCATCGGCCACTCCGACATCCGCGCGCACGTGATGGGCATCGATCGGTCGCTCCGCGAAGACGAGCGCCCGACGCGCGCCGAGATCGATCGCATGGTGGCGCTGCTCGAGGAGTCGCTCGACGCCGGGATGATCGGCATCTCGATGCAGCACAACCCCTGGGACAAGATGGACGGCCGGCACTGGTCGAAGCTCTTGCCCGCGGCCTACGCCAAGACGAGCGAGCGCAGCGCGCTCACCCGCGTCGTCCGTCGTCGCGGTGGTCACCTGCAAGGCGTGCCGAACCTCGTGAACCGCGTCGCCGCGCTCTGGTACATGTCGCAGAGCGCGTCGTACTTCGGCCTGCGGAAGCCGCTCAAGGCCTCGATGGTCGCGCTGATGGACCTGAAGGGCGATCCCTACGTCCGGTCGCTCATCGGCTTCATCGCGGGCGTCTTCAACCGCGTCCTCGGCGCCGACTTCCGGATGCAGGTCTTCCCCGTCCCCTTCCGCGTCCTCGCGCAGGGCATGGATCTCGTCATCTTCGAGGAGTTCCCGACCGGCGCGCTCGCCCGGCACCTCGCGCGCGATCCCGAAGCGCTGACCCGCACGCTGCGCGATCCCGAGTACCGCAAGCGCTTCAAGCGGCACTACGCGAACAAGCTCGCGCCGAAGGTCTGGCAGAAGGACTTCGGCGACGCGTACGTCGTCGACGCCCCCGACCGGTCGCTGATCGGCAAGTCGTTCACCGACATCGCCCGCGAGCGCGACCAGCACCCGGTCGACACGTTCCTCGATCTCGTCGTCGAGCAGGATCGCGCGATCACCTGGGAGACCGTGGTCGGAAACCATGACCCCTCGCGCTACGGCCCGCTCTACAACGAGCCGAGCGGCGTCCTCGGCTTCGCCGACTCCGGAGCGCACATCGACAACATGGCGTTCTACAACGTCCCGCTCCGCGTCCTCCGCTACGTCCAGGCCTCCCACGACGAGGGCGAGCCGCTGATGAGCCTCGAGAAGGCCGTCTTCCGCCTCACGAAGGAGAACGCCGACTTCTTCAACATCGACGCCGGCCACCTGGCCGTCGGCAAGCGCGCCGACGTCACGGTCGTCGATCCGGCAAAGCTGACCGACGCCGTCCACGAGTACCACACCGCCGAGTTCCTCGAGGGGCACACGCGGCTCGTCAACCGGAACGACGACGCCGTCGACCTCGTGGCGATCGGGGGGAAAATCGCGTGGCGCGCGGGGGGGTTCAGCGAGGCGTTCGGGGTCGAGAGGTTCGGGAGGTTTCTGCGGGGGAGCCACTCGTAGGGGGTGAAACGCCCGAATGTGGCGGATCCTCGACAAGCTCCGGGGAAACGACCTCGAGCGGTCCGGCGCCCGACAGGATCATCTAAGTCAGCGATCTCGATTCGCGAACACTTCTCATGCGGCTCATCGCGGATGATCCGCAGCCGCTTCGAGCTCACTCAGCGTGACATCACGGAGCGCCGAACAGCGTCGCCGGAACACCGTGCAGCAAGATGCTCCCACGCATACCGGCGTCGCCGTTCGGTCACTGCTCAGTCGACAGGCTTGCTCGTTCTCGCGACACTGCTGGTATGGCGAAGAACTCCTTCCGCACGCCGAAGTTCGTTGATCACGTCATCGAGGGCGACGACGGGCGCGTCGTGGGCACGCTCCGGATCAAGCCCTCGGGCGTCTCGTGGGCGCCAGCCGAGGGGAAGAAGTGGCGATCGGTGTCCCTCGAGAAGTTCATCAGGTTCATGAAGGAGAACGGAAAGATGAAGGAGAAGTAGCCGGCTACGCGCCAGCGCCGCGATCAGCACCGTTGAATGGGAGGACCAAGTCGCCGCAACGGCGTAGGACCCGCACGGGGCAAGCTAGCCGCTCGCGCTGGGGGTGCAGCGAGTGGCCGCCGAGCTCCAGGTTCTTGCAGCGCGCAGCGGCCGGTCGGTCCGCGTACGCCGCTCGCACCTCGGACTCGCCACAATCGGGCCTGGCTCGTTCCTCAGCACCAAGCTCGAGTCGTGCCCCACCGATCCAATCCTCCGCGGCTCGGCGCTGGATCGCGCGGAGCCTTCAAGCAACCGCTCAGCGGCCGTGAGGCGCTCCGGGCGGCCGGATCCCGCGCCGCGGCGCCAGCTCCACCTCTTCGACGAGGCTCGAGCGGCGAAGCGCGGCGACTGTTGCCTCCGTCGCCTCCGGCTCGACCTCGAGGACGAACATGCGGTGCAGCTCGTCGTCCTCGCGCTCGTCCGCGAACACCTGCCGGACACGCACGACGCCAGGGACGGCCGCGGCCATCGCCTTACCGCGCTCGAGGTCCACGCCGCGCGCGAACT
>JAHBWA010000095.1 GCA_019637195.1 Labilithrix sp.
TTCACGTCGAAGATCGCCAGGTCGACCGGCGTGTTCGGGATCGCGAGGATCTCGATCGCGTGCTCGGCGGTCTCCGCGCCGATCACGCGGTAGCCCTCACCCTCGAGGACGAGCTGCAAGGTCCGCCGGATGTTCTTCTCGTCGTCGACGACGAGGATCGTCTTCACCGAAGCGCCGCTCGTGTCCGTCGTGGGCTGGGTCATCGCCGCCAGAAGGTAGCACCGAGCAGGCTGTCGGGTGGCGCCGCCGTCGGTGCGGCGAGCGCACACGTCGAACGGGCGCGGCGCGAGAGCGGCGGGAGCGTCAGGCCGGGACGGGCACGGCGAGCTCGCGGACGCGCGCGTCGGTCTCGAGGACCGCGCCGGCGATCGTCATCGCCTCGTCGGCGAGCGGCGTCCCGCGGACGTCGCCGCCCTTCGTCGCGCGCCCGACCTCGGCCGCGGGCCGCCCGGCGGCGTCGACGACCGAGAACGACGGCCCCGTGTCGAGCAGGCGGTACTCGAGCGACACGGCCTCGCGGTCGTCTTCGGTCGTCCCGTCGAACCAGCTCCCGACCACCACGTCGAAGCGCGCCGCGCAGTCGCTCCGGCCGAGCGTCCACTCGACGAAGTAGCAGGCGCGAGGTCCGCCGTCGCGATACACGAAGCCCCACGCGGTGCGGCGCGACTTGCCGCAACAGGCGCAACGGCCCGAGCTCTTCATCGAGGCGGGCTCGATCTCGAGGGTCGGCGTGGCGTCGTCGTTCGTCATCGACCGAGGACGCTACCAGATCGCGCGGGCCGATCAGAACGAGAGGCCGACGAGCACGCGGTGCGTCGAGTACTTCGGGTGGAGCACGTCGAGCGCGAACCCGTACGAGACCTCGAGCGAGGCGAGCTGGAGCGAGGCCTGCGCGAGCGGCGCGATCCCGCCGCCGCGGATGTTCGTCGTCGTCGCGGCGAGGCCCGGCGGGGTGTCCGTGGTGATCGCGAGCCTCGTCTCCTGGCCGCGATCGATCGTCGCGAGGAGCCCGCCGCCGATCGTGAAGTACGTCGGGAGCGCGTAGGGGAGGAGGAGCACCCGGTAGCCGACCGTCAGCTCGCCGAAGAGCCTCCGCACCGAGCGGTCGACGATCGGCGCGGCGGTCTCGCCCTTGCCGGCGAACGTCATTCCGACGCGCGCCGTGATCGCGATGCGGTCATAGCCGACGACGCTGCCGCCGAGGTAGAAGCCGAGGTAGGACGACGCGTCCGAGTGCCACGCGAGGCCGAGCGCGCCGTCGCGCGCGAGCCAGCGGCCGTGGTACTTCGGGCCGCCGATGCGCTCGGTCAGCTTGGTGAGGTGATGGACCGGGACGCCGAAGCCGATGCGCGACTCGAGCAGGCGGTCGGCGACGCCGATCACCTTACCGTCGCACGTGAGCATCGGCCCGCCGGAGTTGCCGGGTGAGAGGACGGCGTCGGTCTGGATGAAGGCGTCGCTCTTCGCGCTGACGATGCCCTGCGAGACGCTGAAGTTGAGCAGCCCCTCGAGCTCGTTCGAGAAGCGCGCGAGATCGCCGTAGGGGTTGCCGATGGCGAGGATGGGCGAGCCGACGCTGACGTCGTCGCGCGCGACCAGCGGAGGCGCGTCGGTGGGCTCGGAGAGCTCGAGGAGCGCGAGGTCGTGGGCCTCGTCGACGGCGACGACCTCGGCCTCCATCGACTTGCCGCCGGGGAACTCGACGCGCACGTCGCGCCCGAGGTCCACGACGTGGAGCGCCGTCGCGACGTGCGTGTTGTCGCGGAACACGAACCCGGTGCCGAGCGAGCCGTCCGGACGGGTGATCCGCACGACGCTCGGCTTGGTCGCCTTGTAGACGTGCTCGATGAAGGCGGGCTCGCACGGCGGCCCGCGATCGTCGTCGCTCACCGGCAGAGGAGCGCGCGGCGGGGCGGGGGCGGGGAGCGCCGTTGCGGGCGGGGGAGACGCCGGCGCCGGTAGGGGAGCCGGGAGTACGGGCGCCGCCGGCGCGGGCGACGGCGGCGGCTCGTCCGCGAGCGCGACGCGGCTGACGAGCAGCGTCAGGAGGCAAGCGCCGACCGCTCGCCGGCGGCGCCTCACACGCCGCGCCCCTGCATGTACGCCAGGAAGTTGTTCGCCTGCACGACGAGCGGGCTCCGCGGGTAGTCGCGCAGCAGCGCGTCGAACGACTCGCGCGCCTCGGGGTACTTCTTCATCTTCAGGTAGACCTCGCCGAGGAGCAGCAGCGCCTCCGCCTCGAGGCCCGAGTCGAGCGCCTCGTCCGGACCGCGGAGCGACGGCCCTCCGGCGAAGTTCCGCATCGCGTACTGGATGCGGTAGACCGCCGCCTGGAAGTTGTCGCGCGCGAGGTAGAACCGGGCGACGTAGAGCTCGTGGCGCATCAGCCGCGCCGTCACCTCGATGAGGAGCTCGCGGATCTTCGGCGACTCTTTGCTGTCGGGGTAGTCGTGGACGTACCCCTTGAGCTCGCGGAAGGCGTCGAGGATGACCGCCTGATCGCGCTCGTCGGCGGTGGGGAGGAGGAACGACTCGCTGATCTGCTTGTACTGCGCCTCGGCGATGCGCGAGCGGGCGTAGCCGACCTCTTCCGGGTCCGAGCGGTGGTCGTGGACGAACTGGCGGTAGCCGCGGATCGCCTCGGTGAACTTTTCTTGCTCGAAATCGGCGTCGGCGATGCGGAGCTCCGCGAGCTTCGCGTACTTCGAGTAGTGGTACTTCCGCTTCACCTCGCGGAAGAGCGTCTGCGACTCGAGCCAGTTGTGCGACTGGAACTCCTTCATCGCCTCGTCGTACGCGCGCTTCGCGTCGGCGCTGTAGCTGAGAGCCGTGCGTGGCTCTTGCTGCTCGCAGCCGAGCGCCACGGCGGAGAGCGCCACGGCGAGGACGACGACTGCGACGGGCCGAAACATCGGGAAACGCCTTACCACGCCTTCCGCCGGAAGCGGATCGCTTCGATGAGGCGGGGCCACCCGGAGCCCGACGCCCGACCGACGCGTGTTCGATGCGCCGGCCCGCGATCGCGTTCTACTTCCTACTTCTCGCCGCGCCACCGGACGATCCGCCACGCGGGCGGCTCGTCGTCGGCCTTCGCCTGCCGGTAGACCGTGCGGACGATGAGCCGCACCTTCTCGGCGAGGTCGGGCGGGGGCGTCGCGGCGCCGCTCTCCGCCGCGCCGAGGGTGACGGTGACCTCCCCGGCGGCGTCGACGGTGACGCGGATCGGGAAGCTCGCGTCGGGGACGTGCGCCGCGCCGGCGTAGCTCCACGGAGGTTCGGAGCGCGACTTGTCACGCTCGATCTGGATACGTACCCCCGTCTCCGGGCGATCTCCGGCGATCGGCACGTCGCCCGAGTAGCACAACTTGGGGTCGCCCGGAGGACCCCGGTCGGGTAGAAGTGAGGACGCCATGGTCGAGAAGAACCCGATCACCCCCGAGGGCGCCCAGAAGCTTCGCGACGAGCTCCACCGCCGCAAGACCGTCGATCGTCCGCAAATCACGCAGATGATCGCCGAGGCGCGCGCGCACGGAGACCTCAGCGAGAACGCCGAGTATCACGCGGCCCGCGAGCGCGGCGGCTTCAACGAAGGTCGAATCAAGGAGCTCGAGGACAAGATCGCGCGCGCCGAGATCATCGATCCGGCCAAGCTCGCGGGCGACCGCGTGGCGTTCGGGGCGCGCGTGAAGCTCCTCAACACCGCGACCGACGAGGAGGTGACCTACCGCATCCTCGGCGCCGACGAGGCGGACATCAACGAGGGCTCGATCAGCGTCACCGCGCCGATCGCGAAGTCGTTGCTCGGCAAGGAGGTCGGCGACGAGGTGAAGATCCGGACGCCCGCCGGTGAGCGCGTTTACGAGATCCTCGAGGTCGAGTTCAAATAGTCGCGGGCGTGTCGTTCCTGCGCCTCCGGCGGTTCGATCGCGACGTCGGGCTCGTGCTCGCGTCGTTCGTCGTCTTGCTGGCGCTCGAGAACCTCGCGATCGGCCTGGGGTGGCGGCCCGAGTTCGCGAGCCCCTCCGAGATGGGGAGCGCGCGACTCTACCTGTCGCCCATCGCGCTCGCGCTCTCGATCCCGATCGCGATCGCGTCGGTCCTCCTCGCGCGGCTCGCCGAGTGGCGGCGCCCGTGGGCGGTCGCGCTCGTCGGAGCGCTCGGCGGCGCGGCGCTCGCGCTCGGCGTGTCGACGGGCCGGCGCATGGCCAGCGCCGCCGTGCGCGCGCCGTTCGTCGTCGTCCTCGCGGCGCTCGTCGGTCTCGCCGCCTGGCTCCTCGCGTGGCTCTTGCCCCGGGCGCGTCCGGGCGTCGTGGCCGGCCTCGGCACGATCGCGGCCGCTCTCGCGTGGCTCGCCGACGCGTTCGTGGTGCCGCGGCTCTACCCGGCGTTCCACGTGGCGCTCTTCTTCGTCACGCTCCTCTCCTGGGCCGCGACGTCGCGGCTCTTCGCGCGCCGGCCGCGGAGCGTCGTCACGCCGATCGCGTTCGGCGGCATCCTCGTCGCGGCCGCCTCGCTGGCCTGGTCGCCGCACGCCGCGGTCAAGCTCGGGACGGAGGACAACCTCCGCCGGGTCATGATCGAGCACGCGCCCGTCCTCGGGCGCTCGGTGCGCGTCGCGAGCCAGATGGCGCCGCCGCCGCCGATCGAGGAGGACGCGGCCAGCGAGGCGACGCTGGCCGCGCTCCGCGCGCAGCAGGGGGGCCCGTCGCTCGGCTGGCACGGGCGCGACGTCGTCCTCGTCACCATCGACGCGCTCCGCGCCGACCACGTCTCGTCCTACGGCTACGCGCGAAAGACGACCCCGAACATCGACGCGCTGGCGGCCCGCGGCGCGCGGTTCGAGCGCGCCTACTGCCCGACGCCGCACACCTCGTACTCGATCGCGTCGCTGATGACCGGCAAGTACATGAAGCCGCTCCTCGCGCTCGGCTCCGAGGAGGACACGAGCGAGACGTGGCCCGTGCAGCTCCGGCGCTACGGCTACCGCACCGCGGCGTTCTATCCGCCGGCGGTCTTCTTCATCGACGAGCACCGCTTCCGTCGGATGCGCGACGAGAACCTGGGCTTCGAATACAAGAAAGAAGAGTTCGCCGCGGCCGATCTCCGGCGCGCGCAGATCGATCGCTACCTGTCGGCCGCGCCGAAGGACAAGCCGATCTTCATGTGGGTGCACCTTTTCGAGCCCCACGAGCCCTACGAGGCGCACCCCGAGTTCCCGTTCGAGGGCGACCCGCGCGTCGACGCCTACGACAGCGAGGTCGCCGCGGCCGACGCGCTCGTCGGCGACATCGTCGCGCTGGTCGAGGCGAAGCGTCCGCCCGGTACGGTGTTCATCGTCAGCGCGGATCACGGCGAGGAGCACGGCGACCACGGCGGTCGCTACCACGGCACGACGGTCTACGAGGAGCAGGTGAGGGTGCCCCTCGTCGTCGTCGGCCCCGGCGTCGCGCCGCGCGTGATCCGGCCGCCGGTGCAGACGATCGATCTCCTGCCGACGGTGCTCGCGGCGCTCGACGTCCCGGTCCCGCCGCGCGTCCGGGGCAGGGACCTCGGCCGGGCGCTCCTCGGCGCCGAGCCCGCGACCGAGCAGGGGCTCGCGTTCGCCGAGACCGACGACTACACGCTGGTCGCCCGCGGCGACGACCGGCTCGTCTGCGCGCGCAAGATCGGCTCGTGCACGCTGTTCGACGTCGCGCGCGATCCGGCGCAGACGCGGCCGTTCAACGACGAGCGGCGCGAGCGCGTCGAGGAGCTGAAGAAGCTCACGGCGGCGATCGAGCGCGAGACCGGGAAGCTCGAGATCTCCGGGCTGCCGGACGCGCTCCGCCGGGGCCTTCAAGGCGATCGCGACGCCGCCGAGGACGTCGCGCCCCTCCTCGACGACGCGCGGGTCGACATCCGGCGCCTCGCCGCGCGCTGCGCGTTCAAGCTCGCCGCGCCCGAGATGGCGGCGCAGCTCGAGCGCGCCGAGGCGCGCGACGACGACGACGAGGTCCGGCGCTGGAGCTCGCTGGCGCGACTCCGCCTCGACCGCGGAGAGCCGCCGTCGCGAGCGCGCCTCGACGCCGCGGCGAGCGCGCTGCGGTCGAGCGATCCCGACGAGGCGTACGCCGCCGCGCTCGCGCTCGGCGAGCAGGGCGACGCGAGGGGAGAGCCCGCGCTGCTCGCGCGGTGGTCCGCCGCCTTCCTCCCGGGCGCGCCCGCGGCCGGCGAGCTCGAGGACGCGCGCGAGATCCTGGGCGCGTTCGCGATCCTCCGCTCGAAGAACGCCGTCCCGCTGCTGACGCGATCGCTCGACGACGTGCGCCTGCGCCCGCACGTCGTCGAGGCGCTCGGCGAGATCGGCGACTTTCGCGCGAAGGACCCGCTGCTCGAGATCTTCGCCGAAGAGCGCTACGTGCATCTGCGCCCGCTCGAAGCGCGGACGCTCTTCAAGCTCGGGGCCCGCGACAAGCTCGCGCCCGCGCTGACGCGCTTCGCGGGCACGCCGGAGCCGCTCGCGGAGGCGATCGTCGTCGCGCACGACGCGAAGATCCTGACGCACGAGCGCGGCGCTTGGATCGCGCCCGGCCCGCCGAGCGCCGAGGTCGCCGTACGGCTCCGCGTGACGAAGGCAGGCCCGGGGCGCCTGCTCGCGCTCGCGGCGGAGAGCGCGGCGCACGGGGACCTCGACGGTGCGATCGACGGAGCGCCGCTCGGCCCGACGACGATCGCGGGCCGCGTGTACGTCGTCGAGGTGCCCGGCGTGGCGGGCCGCGACGTGCCGGTGAGGGTGACGAGCCCCGGCGGCCTCGTCGCGCTGTGGCTCGTCCCGCGCTCCGAGGAGATCCCGCCCCCGCCTCCGCAGGCCTGGGACGCGGGGGCCTCCTCCGACGAGATCCCGCCCTGACGGCGCGCGATCCGCGGCGATCCGCCGGCGACCGATCGCCTCGGGCCGGCAAAAGTGCCTGGAAATCGCGGGCCCGCGCTCCGGTCCGACGCTGGAAACCTGGGCTCGACGGCTCGGGACGCTGAGGCTATTGTCCCCCGCGTGAGCGACGAAAAGCGCAGCGAAGACGAGAAGGACGGCAAGGTCGAGGTCGAAGACGAGGCTCGCGCGGTCGCACCGGACGCCGGCGAGGCCCGCGGTGAGGACGACGGAGACGTCGCCGTCGCCGAGCGGCCCGCGGACGCCGACGCGTCGTCGTCGGACGACGGCGAGGACGACGACGTCGCCAACCCGGCCGCGATCGCGCGCCGTGTCGCCGCGCTGGGCGCCGACGACGCCTCCGAGGAGCTCGCCCGCGAGGAGGAGCGCAAGCTCGCCGAGCGCCGCGCCTCGAAGAAGAAGGGCAAGAAGAAGGGCGGCCTCGAGGTCGCCGCGTCGAAGAAGCTCTCCAAGATCGGCACGCGCGCGGAGCCGAAGCGCCGCGTCGCCGTCGCCGCCGACGCCGACCCGCTCATCGAGCGCACCGCGAAGCTGAGCGAGTGGGCGAAGAAGAACCAGAAGCTCGTGCAGGTCGTCGGCGCCGCCGTCCTGGTCGGTCTCCTCGGCTTCGCCGGCTACCTCTACTACGACAACAAGCGCGAGACCGAGGCGTCGCTCGGGCTGGCCAAGGCCGTCGAGGCGCAGCGCGCGCAGATCGGCGAGCCGAAGAAGGACGACGACGACGAGGACAGCCACGAGCTGCACTTCAAGACGTTCGACGAGCGCCGCGCGGCCGCGCTCAAGCAGTACAAAGAGGTCCAGTCGAAGTTCCCGCGCACCGGCGCGGCGATCCTCTCGCGGCTCGCCGAGGGCTCGCTGCTCCTCGATCAGCGCGACGCCGACGGCGCGCTCGCGGCCTTCAACGACGTGAAGGGCTCCGCGCTCGCCGCCGCCGACGCCGAGGTGAAGGGCAGGGCGCTCGAGGGGATCGGCTTCGCGCACGAGCTCAAGGCGCAGGCCGCGCCCGACGCGAAGGACGCGGCGCTCGACGCCGCGCTCGCCGCGTACACGGAGCTCGAGAGCGCCGTGGACGCGAAGGGCTTCACGGAGCTCGCGATGTACCACCAGGCCCGCGTGCTCATGGCCAAGGGCGACAAGGACAAGGCGAAGGAGATCCTCCTCAACCTGAAGAAGCGCTTCGACGTGGGCGAGGATCCGATCGCGCCCGGCCTGCCGGCGCCGCCGAGCTTCCCGTTCTTGAAGGAGGTCGCGATGGACCGCCTGCACGAGATCGATCCCGCGGCGGCGCCGAAGACGCACCCGGGCGCGGGGGGCGGCGGCATGAACCTCTCGCCGGCGCAGATCCGCAAGATGATGGAAGACATGCAGAAGAGGCAGGGGGGCGGGCATTGACCCTCGCGCGCGCCGCCGGCATCGCGCTGCTCGCGATCGGGGCGCCGGCGTGCGGCCTCGGTGAGCTGTTCGGCGGCGACCGCGTCAACCCCGAGGTCCCGACCTGGTACAACCGGCCGAACGGCGCGATGCACGTCTTCGCGCACCGCAAGCTGACGGTCGAGGGGCGCGCGCAGGGCGAGGAGTGGGAGCGCGGCAAGCCCGAGATCGATCCCGAGCACGACCGCGTGTTCGTCGGATCGTCGGACCGAGGTCTCTACGCGCTCCGCGCCGGCGACGCGAGCACGCTCTGGCGGTTCGAGACCGCCAACATGGTGCAGAGCGAGCCGCTCTACGATCCCGAGATGGATTACGTCTACTTCGGCTCGAACGACGGCGCGCTCTACTGCGTGAAGGCGGCGACGGGGGAGCTCGTCTACCGCTACGACACCGGGGCCGAGGTCGCGCGCAAGCCCGTGCGGCTCGGCGAGGTCCTGATGTTCGCCAACGCGTCGGACTTCCTGTTCGCCATCGACCGGCGCACCGGCAAGCCGCGGTGGCAGGTCCGTCGATCGCCGGCGCTCGGCATGGAGATCAGCGGACACGCGGGTCCGGCGCTCGATCCGACGACGGGGCTCGTTTACATGGCGTACTCGGACGGGCACGTCATCGCGTACAGCGTCGCCGACGGCTCGGAGCAGTGGACGCCCGTGGACCTCTCGGCGGAGGCCGAGCAAGGGGTCGGCGAGGCGCCGCGCTACCTCGACGTCGACAGCACGCCCGTGGTCGACGAGCACCCTCAAGGGCACGTCGTCTACGTGTCGAGCTACGCAGGCGGGGTCTACGCCCTCGACGCGGCGTCCGGCTCGCGGGTCTGGTCGAACGACAAGGCGATCGGCGTCACGGACCTCATGCTGTTCGACGAGCCGGCGCACGCGCCGAACCCGAACGGCCCCGACAAGGGCGGGCCGACCGTCCCGGCGAAGAAGATCCTGCTCGCGTCGAGCGCGTCGAGCGGCCTCATGGGGCTCGATCCGTTCACCGGCCGCGTCCTCTGGCGCAACAAGCTGCCCGAGGGCGGCGTCTCGGCGCCCGTGGCGTTCGCGGGGGCCGTCCTCGTCGGGACGACCCGCTACGGGCTCTTCTTGCTCTCGCCGCGGAACGGCAAGGTCATCGACGGGATCGACCTGGGGTCCGGGTTCGCCCAGACGCCCGCGGCGTTCGCCGGGCGCGCGTACATGATGACGAACGCCGGGACGTTCCTCGGCGTCGCCGTCGAGCCGCCGCTACCGAGCCGCGGCGCGAAGACCACCGCACGCAACTGACGCCGCGAGCCGGCGGCGCGAAGACCACCACGCGCTGCGAGGCGAGCGCCGCGCGCGACCGTTGCGCCCGAGGCGGGCGCGCGCGCGACCGTTGCGCTCAACGCGACGCCGCGAGCTGTGAGCCGGAGCGGAGCTGAAGCGACACTGGAGCACCCGGGCGGGCCGCCACGGCCCCCTCATCCGCCCCGCTTCGAATTTCGCATAAGATGCATTATGTAAACTCGCAATGCGACGAGGTCCCAGGTTTTTAGGGAGTTTGTGCATGCTCGGGCGGCTGACTCACCAGAGGCGGCTTTCGGCGGTCGCGGTGCGGACGCACATCGGGCGAGATCGGGCAGGCCCGCGCCCAGCGGCGCGCGCTCCAGGGTCCAGGGTGGTTCGCTCGAGTCTGCCGGCGACTCGCCACCAGGCGGTCGCGGTCGCGGTTCTCGGCGGTCGCGGTTCGCCGAGTGCGGACGCATGGTGGTTCGCTCGAGTCGAGGTCGAGTGCGCCCGTTCGTTCGATCGTCGACGCACGCAGCCTCTCGGAGGTCGACCCGCGCGGGGCCACCGGTGATGCATGAGCTCGCGGCGGCGTCCGGAACGTGGGTTGCACGCTGGCGGAGGATGCCCGCGCACGAGTCTGCGTCCCGTCGTCCCCGACCCTCCCGCAAGGGCGCCGCGGCTCCGGGCCGCGAGCTCCGGTTCAAGGCGCTCGCCACCGACTACGACGGCACGCTCGCGGACGACGGAAAGGTCTCGCGCGACGCGCTCGCCGCGCTCCGCCGCGCGCGCAAGGCCGGGCGGAAGCTCGTGCTCGTCACGGGCCGCGAGCTCGAGGACCTCATGCGAACGTTCGCCGAGGTCGACGCGTTCGACGTCATCGTCGCCGAGAACGGCGCCCTGCTCTACACGCCCTGCCCGTTTCCACCGCGCGAGCGACCGCTGGCCGCGGCGCCGCCGTCGGAGTTCTCGCAGACGCTCATCGAGCGGGGCGTCGGCCCCATCTCGAGCGGACGGATCATCGTCGCGACCTGGGAGCCGCACCAGCAGGTCGTCCTCGACACGATCCGTGACCTCGGGCTCGAGCTCGAGGTCATCTTCAACAAAGGTGCGGTGATGGTGCTGCCGTCGGGCGTGAACAAGGCGAGCGGGCTTCGCGCGGCGCTCACGGACCTCGACATCGAGGCGTCCGAGGTCGTCGGCGTCGGCGACGGCGAGAACGACCACTCGCTGCTCGAGGCCTGCGGTCTCGGCGTCGCGGTCGCGAACGCCGTCCCCGCGCTGAAGAAGCGCGCGGACCTCGTCATGCTCGAGCCACGCGGCGCGGGAGTGGTCGAGCTCATCGATCAGATGCTCGCGACCGACTTCGCCGACGTCGCGCGCGCGAAGCCGGACGCCACCACGCGCGTGGTCCCGGCGGCGCTGCAGTCCTCGACGCGCGTGGCGCGCGAGGGCCGTCCGAAGCACTCCGCGTCCTGATCGCGACCCGCGTCCGCCACGGCGCCGCGGGCGCGCGGCCCGCGATGGCTGCCGCGCCCGCGATGGCTGCCGCGCCCGCGGGCCCAGCGATGGGCCTCGAGGGTGGGCGCCCGAAGTCCGCCGAGAACGTGCGTTCTCGGTCGCGGCGTTCACGGCCGGGCATCCAACGCGGCGTCACGCGCGCTCAACGCCTCGAAATTCCGGCGGCTGCCGCGTGGGGGTGGCTCGGCTCGGCGTTTGCTCTGCTGGACGGCGCAGCAATGATGACGCTCTTCCTCGAGTCACGGGTCGTTCGCGCGCTGGCGGTCGGTATCGTCGCGTTGGCAGGAGCCGGCTGCGACGCGGACGAAGAGAGCGTGACGACCGAGGGCACGATGCGTTCGGACGGCTACGCGCTCTTCGCCGTCGACAACAAGCGTCAGCAGCGGAACGACGTGACGGTCACCGTGGGCGACGCCGATCCGGGCGCGACGTACGTGCTTCTCTATTCGGAGCGCGCTCCGCGCAACGTCGGCTGGTTCCGCTTCGACCCCGGCAGCCGCTCGCGCTGCGGCGGCAGCACCGGCCCGCACTGCGAGGTACCCGCGTTCGGGCACATGGTCGACGTCGTGACGGTGCCGGAGGGCGCGAGCGAGGTCGTACTCCGCGACGAGCGGTGCGGC
Organism: Labilithrix sp.; assembly: GCA_019637195.1. GTDB lineage: Bacteria > Myxococcota_A > Polyangia > Polyangiales > Polyangiaceae > Labilithrix. The sequence goes on from JAHBWA010000095.1 coordinate 11,748, forward strand.
TGCGACGCTGACAACGACGACGCGAGCTGGACGGGACACTGGGCGGTCATGCGGATCGAGCGCACCGACCGCACCAACACGCTCCGGTTCGACGTCCGCGCCCTCAAGGTCCGGGGCTACGCCTCCGAGCCGAAGGTCGACCAGCTTCAGTAAGCAGAGCAGGCGGGTCGCGCGGTCGCTCGTCGCGGCGGGCAGCGCGTCGCGGACCGAGCGCTCCGCGGCCACCACGAAAGGACGCGTCGCGGCGGGCAGCGCGTCGCGGACCAAGCGCTCCGCGGCCACCACGAAGGACGCGTCGCGGACCGGCAGCGCGTCGCGGCCGGCGGCGCGAGTTGACTCGGCCGCGTGGTTCGCCGACCGTTCGCGCATGCTCGCCGCCGCTCCCGGCCCGGTCGCTCCCCCCGTCGGCTCCTGGCGCTCGGGGCGCGGGACGCTCGTGGCGCGGAGGAGCGGCGAGCGAACGGTGCTCGCGACTGCGCGCGCGGTGAGCCCGCTCCGCTTCGTGCGCCCCACCTTCGCCGGCACGAGCTGCGCCGCGGCGTGCCTCGTGACGTTCGGGGGCGGGCTCGTCGACGGTGACGCGGTCGACGTCGATCTCGAGGTCGAGGCCGGCGCCACGCTCGTCGTCTTCACCCAGTCGTCGACCAAGGTCTTTCGCGGGGCCTCGCGCCAGTCGCTTCGCGCCAAGGTCGAGGGCACGCTGGTCTTGCTGCCGGATCCGGTCGCCGCGTTCGCGGACGCCCGCTACACCCAGCGCCTCGACGTGGAGCTCGTGCGCGACGGCGCGTGCGTGCTCCTCGACGGCTTCACCTCGGGACGCGCCGCCTTCGGCGAGCGGTGGGCGATGAGCGGGCTCGATCTGCGCACGCGCATCACCCACGACGAGCGCGCGGTGGTCGTCGACGCGCTTCACCTCGACGCCGCCGACGGCCCCATCGCCGAACGCACAGGCCGCTTCGACGCCTTCGCGACGCTCATCGCCGTGGGACGTGGCGCCGCGCCGGTCGCGTCGGCGATCCAGCGCGAGCCCGTCGCGCCGCCCTCGCCCGACCTCGTCGTCGCGGCGAGCCCCCTGCCCCGCGCCGACGCGCTCGGGCTGCCGGGCGCGATCGTCCGCGTCGCAGCGTCGAGCCCCGCCCGCGCGATGTTCGCCGTCCGGTCGCGGCTGCGAAACCTTCCCGACATCGATGGCGTGGATCCCTTTGGCTCTCGGTACTGACGCGCATGCACCTGTCCCCTCGCGACATCGACAAGCTGGTCCTGCACGGCGCGGGGTTCCTCGCGCAGAAGCGCCTCGCGCGCGGCCTGCGCCTCAACTACCCGGAGACCGTCGCGCTCCTCGCGGCGCAGTTGCTCGAGCTGATCCGCGACGGCGACCGCGGCGTCGCCGAGCTCATGGACATCGGGCGCAAGATGCTGGGCAAGGCGCAGGTCCTGCCGGGCGTCGCGCGGCTCGTGCACGACGTGCAGGTCGAGGGCACCTTCCCGGACGGGACGAAGCTCGTGACGGTGCACGATCCGATCTGCCTCGAGCACGGCGACCTCACGCTCGCGCTCCACGGCTCGTTCCTCCCCGTGCCGGACGTCGCGATCTTCGACGCGACGGAAGACGATACGGCGAGCGAGCGCGTCGGGGCGATCGACGTCGCGAAGGGAGAGCTCGAGCTCTCCGCCGGACGCGCTCGGACCACGCTCGAGGTGACGAGCCGCGGCGACCGGCCCATCCAGGTCGGCAGCCACTATCCGTTCGAGGCCGCGAACCGCGCGCTCGAGTTCGACCGCGCCGCGGCGGCCGGCAAGCACCTCGACATCCCGGCCGGCACGGCCATGCGCTTCGAGCCCGGCGAGACGCGCACCGTCGTGCTCGTCGCCAACGCCGGCGGCGAGATCGCCGGCCCGTCGCCGCGCGAGATCGCGGAGAGCTTCGCGCGCGGCGTCGCGGCGCCGTCCGCCCGCGTCGCGCCGTCGGGCGCAGCCGGACGGGAGCCGTCGTGAGCCGTCTCGACCGCCGCGCCTACGCCGCGATGTACGGCCCGACCACGGGCGATCGCGTCACCCTGGGCGACACCGGGCTCGTGGTCGAGGTCGAGCGCGACTTCGCCGTGTACGGCGACGAGTGCAAGTTCGGCGGGGGGAAGGTCCTGCGCGACGCGCAAGGGCAGATGCCGGGCGCGCGCGACGACGACGCGCTCGACGTCGTCATCACGAACGCGCTGATCGTCGACTGGACCGGCGTCTACAAGGCGGACATCGGCATCAAGCAAGGGCGCATCGTCGGCATCGGGAAGGCCGGCAACCCGCGCGTCATGCGCGGCGTCACGCAGGGCATGATCGTCGGCGTCACGACCGAGGCGATCGCCGGAGAAGGCCACGTCGTCACGGCCGGCGGGATCGACGCGCACATCCATTTCATCTGTCCTCAGCAGGCGCACGAGGCGCTCGCGAGCGGCGTCACCACGTTCATCGGCGGCGGGACGGGCCCCGCGACCGGCACCAACGCCACGACGTGCACTCCGGGCGTGCGGAACATCGAGCTGATGCTGCTCGCGACCGACGCGCTGCCGATCAACATCGGGCTCACCGGCAAGGGAAACTCGTCGCGCCCCGAGGGCCTCGCCGACCAGATCCGCGCGGGCGCCGTCGGCCTCAAGCTCCACGAGGACTGGGGCACGACCCCGAGCGTGATCGACACGAGCCTCGCGATCGCCGACGAGGAGGACGTCCAGATCACGATCCACACCGACACGCTGAACGAGTCGGGCTACGTCGACGACTCGATCGCGGCGCTCAAAGGGCGGACGATCCACACGTACCACACCGAGGGCGCCGGGGGCGGCCACGCGCCGGACATCCTGCGCGTCTGCGCCGAGCCGAACGTGCTCCCGAGCTCGACGAACCCGACGCGTCCGTTCACGAAGAACACGCTCGACGAGCACCTCGACATGCTCATGGTCTGCCATCACCTGGACCGCAGCATCCCCGAGGACGTCGCGTTCGCGGAGAGCCGCATCCGCGGCGAGACCATCGCCGCCGAGGACGTGCTGCACGATCTCGGCGCGCTCAGCATCGTCTCGAGCGACAGCCAGGCGATGGGCCGGGTCGGCGAGGTCGTCTGCCGGACCTGGCAGACGGCCGCGAAGATGAAGGGCGAGCGCGGCACGCTCCCCGAAGACTCCTCCGCCAACGACAACTTCCGCGTCCGGCGGTATGTCGCGAAGTACACGATCAATCCGGCGATCGCGCACGGGATGGCCCACGAGATCGGCTCCGTCGAGGTCGGCAAGTGGGCGGACCTCGTGCTATGGCGCCCGGCGTTCTTCGGCATCCGGCCCGAGCTGGTGATCAAGGGCGGCTTCATCGCCTGGGCGCAGATGGGGGACCCGAACGCCTCGATCCCTACGCCGCAGCCGTCCTACATGCGCCCGATGTTCGCCGCGCACGGCGGGGCGACGGGCGCGGCGAGCCTCGCCTTCGTCTCGCAGCGCGCGCTCGCGGAGGGGCGCGTCGGCTCGCTCGGGCTCGGCAAGCAGCTCCGGGCCGTCCGGGGCTGCCGTGGCATCGGCAAGGAGGACCTTCGGCTCAACTGCGCGCTGCCGTCGATGCGGGTCGATCCCGAGACCTACCAGGTCTTCGCCGACGGCGTGCTCTTGACGTCCAGCCCCGCGGCGCGCGTCGCGCTGGCGCGCCTCTACTCGCTCTTCTGAGGCGATCCCCCCATGCGCCCCCCGTCGGATGATCGTCGCTGGCTCCTGCTGCAGCTCTCCGACGGGACGTTCCCGAGCGGCGGCTTCGCCCACTCGGCCGGCCTCGAGGCCGCGCTCGTCCTCGGCGCGTTCGACGGCGCGTCGCGCGGGGGCGCTGCGCGCGAGGGGGTGGCGAACGGCGCGACGAGCGATGCCGCGTTCGACCGCACGGCGGGCGGTGACACGCGCGGCGCCGTGTTCGGCCAGGCGGGCGGTGACGACGGGGCGCGGAGGCTCGAGCGGTTCGTCGACGCGAGTCTCCGGCAGCTCGGGCGCACTGCCCTCCCGTTCGTACGCGCAGCCGCGGCCGATCCCTCCCGGCTCGCGGAGCTCGACGCCGCGTTCGACTGCACCGCCACGATGCTCGGCCCCAACCGCGCGAGCCGCTCCCAGGGGAGAGCGCTCGCGAGCGCCGCGGCGCGCGTCTGGGAGCAGGTCGCCCCGATCGCCGACCACGCGAGGCGGGGCCCGGCGCATCATCCACCGGTGTTCGGCGCCCTCTTCGGTCTGCTCGGAGTGGACGGCGACGACGCGCTCGCGGCGTACCTACACGGCGCGCTGCGCGGGATCCTCTCGGCCGGCGTGCGCCTCGGGCTCGTCGGGCCCCTCGAGGCGCAGCGCATCCACGCATCAGCCGCACGCGGCCTCGGCGAGCTCATCGCCGGCGCGGACGCGCTCGAGCCCGCGGACGCGGCGCAGACGGCGCCCCTCATCGAGATCTTCGCGGCGCTCCACGAGCGCCTCGACGGAAGGATGTTCCAATCATGAGCCACGATCCCACGGACGGCACGCACGCACACGACCACGGCGGACGCTGTGACCACGCGCACGACGGGCACGCGCACGACCACGCGCACGACCACGGCGGACGCGGTGGCGCGCACGACGACCACGCGCATGACCACGGCGGACGCGGTGACCACGCGCACGACGGACATACGCACGACCACGGCGGACGCGGTGACCACGCGCACGACGGGCATGCGCACGGCGGACACGCTCACGCCCCCACGCACGACAGGCATGCGCACGAGCACACGCACGAGCGATGGATCGGTCCCGGGCTCTTCCGGAGCCGGACGCCGCGGCGCGCACGCTCGTTCGGCGCGCGCGCCTTCACGGTCGGCATCGGCGGCCCCGTCGGCAGCGGCAAGACCGCCCTCGTCCTCGCGCTCTGCAAGAAGCTCCGCGACCGCATTCGCCTCGGCGTCGTCACCAACGACATCTTCACGCGGGAGGACGCCGAGTTCTTGCATCGCCACGACGCTCTCCCCGCCCCGCAGATCCGCGGCGTGGAGACCGGCGGGTGCCCGCACGCCGCGATCCGCGAGGACATCACGCCGAACCTCGACGCCCTCGAGGACCTGATGCGGGCGTGCGCGCCGGAGCTGCTCGTCGTCGAGAGCGGCGGCGACAACCTCGCGGCGCAGTACAGCCGCGAGCTCGTCGACTACACGATCTACGTCGTCGACGTCGCGGGCGGAGAGAAGGTCCCGCGCAAGGGTGGCCCCGGCGTCACGCAGAGCGATCTGCTCGTCGTCAACAAGACCGACCTCGCGCCCCACGTGGGCGCCAGCCTCGACGTGATGGCGCGCGACGCCGAGCGCATGCGGCAAGGCGGCCCCGTCGTCTTCACCCGCTGCAACGTCGGCGACGGCGTCGACGCCGTCATCGAGCACGTCCTCGCGGCCCGCGCGGAGGCCCTCGCGGCGGCGACTCCGGCGTGAGCGCGTAGCTCAGTCCAGGTTCGTGCGGAACTTGCGCGCCGTCGTCACCGGCGCGGGCGGCTTGACGGCGGCGCTCGCGGACGGCGCCCCCTTCGACGCAGACGCGCTCGCCGCCGCCGGTGCAGCGGGCGCCTTCGCAGGGGCCTCGGCCGTACCGACGACGACGCGGCCCGCGGCCGGAGCCGTCGCGGCCGGCGCGTTCTTGCGCGCCGGCGCGCTACCGGTGGTCGCCGCGGTGTCGTCCTTCGCCACCGCGCCGCCCGCCGCGGTGCCGTCCTTCGCCGGCGCGCTACCGGTGGTCGCCGCGGTGTCGTCCTTCGCCGGCGCGCTACCGGTGGTCGCCGCGGTGTCGTCCTTCGCCGCCGCGCCGCCCGCCGCGGTCGTGTCGCCCGCTTTGGTCGGGCTCACCGCCGTCGGCGCCGGCGTCACCTCGCCGAGTGACGGCTCCGCGCTGACGGCGAGCGCCCTCCCCGCCGCGTCCGTCGGCGAGCCGAATCCACCCCGCGTCGCGACGCCCACGAGCAGCCCGATCACCGCGACGGCGAGCGCGCCGCCGACCACCATCGGGGCGCGCGACTTCTTCCGCGTCGCGGCGGACACCGCAGGCCCCGGCACGCTCGGCGGAGCGCTCGCGCGGCTCGGCTCCGCTCGCGAGCTGTCGAGCAGCTGCGTCGCGCCGTGACTCGCCGCGCGGTCGTCCTTGGCCTTCTTCGCGTCGAGCGCCGCCATCGCCCGCTTGGCGATCTCCGGCGCGTCCTCCGACCAGACGATCGGCGTGCCGCCGCTCTTCGCCGCCGGCGTCGAGGCGGTCGTCTCGGTCTGGGTCTTCGCGAGGGCGGGCGTCGGCGGCCCGACGGCCTCGGCGCGCGGCTGCGGCCCGGTGATCGGCGGGCGAAGGCGCGACACCGGATAACCTCCGCTCACGTTGCGGAGCGGCGGCGGCTCGCTCGGGAGCGTGACCGCGAAGGCGAGGCTCGCCCGCCCTTGCGCGGCGCCCCACGCCGAGAGCGCCTCCTGGAACTCGCGCGCCGAGCCGTAGCGTTGCTCGGCGTCGCGCGCGAGGCCCTTGGTGACGAGCGCGGCGAACTCCTCGTCGACGTCGGGGACGAGCTCGCGGATAGGCCGCGGCTCTTCGAGGACGATCTTGAAGAGCAGCTCGTGGAGGTTGTCCCCCGTGTGCGGCATCGCCCCGGTCAGCGCGCGGTAGAAGATGACGCTCGCCGCGTAGAGATCGGTCCGCCCGTCGACGTCGCGCGCCCCGCGCGCCTGCTCCGGGGACATGTAGAGCGGCGTGCCCATCATCATGCCGGTCGACGTCATCTCGCCCGGCTCGTCGGCGCGCGGGAGGATCTTCGCGACGCCGAAGTCGAGGATCTTCACGATCTCCGACTTGCCGCGCCCGCGTGCCAGAAACACGTTCGCCGGCTTCAGGTCGCGGTGGACCACGCCCGCTTGGTGCATCGTGCCGAGGCCCTCGAGGATCTCGAAGGCGATCGGCGCGAGCTCCGCCGCGGTCAGCGTGGTCTTGTCGAGGCGGTCCTCGAGGCTCTCGCCGTCGAGGAACTCCATGACGATGAAGCGCTCGCCGTTCGGCAGGTCTCCGAGATCGAGGACGTCGCAGACGTGCGGCGAGCCGATGCGCGCCGACGCCCGCGCCTCGCGCTCGAACCGCTGCGCGAACTCCGAGGACGAGGCCACGTGGTCGTGCAGCACCTTGATGGCGACGCGCCGCTCGATGCGGACGTTCTCGCCCTCGAAGACGGTGCCCATCCCGCCCTCGCCGATGCGACGGACGACGCGGTACTTCCCGTCGATGACGGTTCCGGGCTCGATGGAGGTCGGCACGTGGATCTTTCCAGGCTAGCGCCTCGCCTCCCCCGCGTCACGTCTTCGCTTGGGCGACAAGCCCACGTCGCGACGGAGCTCGCCGGGCGAGCGCCGCGAACCCGAGCCCCGGATGGGGCGGGCGCGCACCCGGCGAAGGCGGATCGTCGGCCCGGGGCGACGATCCGCCCCTCCTCTATCCGCGGCTCCTACCTCTACTCCGCAGGCTGCGGATCGCTCACCTCGGTCGCGCCGGGCGTCTCGCTTGGTCGCTCGCCGGTGAACGTGGCCTCGAGCCCCAGATCGTTCGCCACCTGCTCGAAGCGGAAGGCGCGGACGGCCCCGCCGCTGCCATTGTCGGTATAGATCTCGACGTAGTAGGTCACGCCGGTCTCGATCATCCCCTCGACGACCACGTCGAGGTCCGGCGCGGCGAGGGCCGGGACGCGGTACAGCGCTACCACGCGCCGCGTGCTCGCGTCGCCGACCCGCACGTCGAGACGCTTGCCCGCGAAGGGCCCCATCCCCTTCAGGTGGACCGTGACCGGCTTGCCGAACTCGGTGGGCGGCGTCGGCGTGTTGAGGTTGGTGAACGACTGGTTGTGGTCGAAGACGATGACGTAGGCGCCGTCGTCGTCGAGCATGCTCTCCTCGAGCGGCAAGCGCCACGCGTGGTCGAGGAACGTGTCGGGCCGCCGGTCGTAGCCGCCGGAGAAGTCGTGGTCGGCGTAGAAGTCGAACCGGAAGGGACCGTTCTGCTTTGGGACCGCGCCTTGAACGAAGAACGTCGCCGCGACGCCGCCGAGCGGGTCGATGAAGCCGCGCGACTGGATGACGTTCGCGTTGTCGACCACGCGGAACTCGATCCGCTCGTTCACGTGGGAGGTCATCCCGCGCACCGTGACGCGGAGATCGGAGAAGTTCGACGGCGCGACCGGCTCGGCCTGCTCGAAGCGCCCGAGATCGGTCACGACGAAGCACGCGCTGGAGAGCGCACCCGCGGCGACCGCGAGCAAGAGGCTCCCGCGCGTCATAGCGCGAGCCTCCAGTCGCCGAGGAAGCTTGCCTTCGCGGGCGGTGGAGCGGGCGCCGGTCTTTGCTCGGAGGACGCTTGCGACACGCGGTAGCCCCAGTACAACCCGCCGAGCACCGTCACCGTACCGAGCACGAGGAGGAGATCCGTCACGCCGACGAAGGTGCGCGCGCTCGAGCGCTCGCCTTCGAGATCGAAATTGCGCGGGCAGACGTCGTTCTTGCAGCGCTCGGCGATGTCGCCCGTCTTGTTCAGCGCGATGACCCCGGTGATGCCCGCGGCGACGAGCATCGCCCCGCCGGCCGCGGTCACGACGATCGGCCCGGTCGCGGAGGGCCGCGTGTCGGCGACCGGCGCGACGCTCGGCGCCGCTGCGCGCGCGGGCTCCGCCAGCGTGAACGTGTGTTGCTCCTTGGCCCCGGCGTACGCCTCGAGCTCCCAGACCGCGTCCTCTCTCCCGGCAGCCTTCGCGGTGAAGACGTGATGGCCGGGGCGCACGCCGATGTCGATCTTGCCGTTCACGGGCCCGTACGCGTTGGTGACGCGCGCGCCCCGCACCGGGACGCGCTCGTCGAGGATCGTGGCGCCGGGCACGTTGACTTCGATGGTGATGCGCGCGACCCCGACGGTGAGCGTCTGGAGATCGCGCACGATCTGGGCGCGCTCGTCGGCGTCGATGTCCGAGACCTCGCGGAGGTAGCGCGAGTAGGCGTCGATCGCCTCACCGTCGCGCTCGAGGCGCATCGCGCAGAACCCCATGTTGCCCAGGATCTTCGGCGAGCCGGAGAGGTCGTAAGCGGTCCGGAACTGGCGGTAGGCCTCTTCGACCTTCTCCCCCTCCGGATCCTGCAGGAGCGCGACGCCGGCGTTGAAGTGGCGCTTCGCCTGATCGCTGATCGCCGGCGCGACGACCGACGGGGCAGGCGCTTCTTGGACCGCGGGCGGCGCCTCTTCCTGGGCGGACGCGAAGCGTGACCCGGAGAGCACGACCGCGGCCGCGAGCACGGCGAAGCCGCAACGGATCGTTCTCATCGCAGACCGATTATCGCGCCCGGGCCGCGAGTGGCAAGAATCGATTGGGGCGTTTTACCCTTCGCGCGTGCGGCGCGTTCGGGTCGACGACTCCGCGGGCGAGCGCCGGCGGGGCGGGCGCGGGCGCGGGCGCCGACCGCCGCGTCGCCCTCGACCGACACCGCGCCGCCGCTCAGACGCGCGCGCCGCCGCTCAGACGCGCGCCGCCGCTCAGACGCGGATCCCCCAGAGCTCTTCCTTCTGGGCCCGCGTCATCAGACGCTTCATCGCGTCGAGCAGCGGGCGGCCCTCGTGGAGCACGTGGAAGACCTGCTCGGTGATCGGGACGTCCACGCCGTGGCGCTGGGCGAGGCGCCACGCGGCCTTCGCGGTGAGGTACCCCTCCGCGACGGTCCGCTGGGCGCCGAGGTAGGCGGCGGGATCGAGGCCCTCGGCGACCTTCAGGCCGAGCGTCCGGTTGCGCGACAGCGCGCCGGTGGTCGTGAGGATGAGGTCGCCCACACCCGAGAGGCCCATGAACGTCAGCGGATCGCCGCCGAGCGCCACCCCGAGGCGGGCCATCTCCGAGAGCCCGCGCGTCACGAGCGCCGCGCGCGCGTTGGTCCCGAGCCCGAGGCCGTCGCACGCGCCGGCCGCGACCGCGAGGACGTTCTTCATCGCGCCGCCGACCTCGACGCCGACGGGATCCCGGCTCGTATAGACGCGGAAGAACGGCGAGTGCAGCGCGACCTGCATCTCCGCCGCGGCGGCCTCGTCGCGCGACGCGACGACCACGTCGGTGGGCAGCCCGGTCGCGACCTCGCGGGCGAAGCTCGGCCCCGAGAGCACGACGAGCGCTTCGGCGTTCGCCGCCGGGACGGCCTCCGCGACGACGTCGAGCATCAAGAGGAGGCTCTCGTTCTCGATACCCTTCGTCGCGATCCCGATGCGCGCCCCCGCAGGGACGTAGGGCGCGATCGCTCTGGCGACCGAGCGCAGGAACGCCGACGGCGGCACCAGGACGACGAGGTCGGCCGCGTCCAGGACCTCGGCCGGATCCGACGACGCGCGGATCGTGGCGGGGAGCGTCACTCCCGCCAGGAGGGCCCGGTTCTCGTGGTGCTCGTTGACGTCACGCACGACCTCGGGCTCGCGGGCCCACAGGCGGACGTCGTGACCGAGGCGCGCGGCGTGGGCGGCGAGCGCCGTACCCCACGCCCCCGCGCCGACGATCGCCACCGACCTCTTCACCTCCCGGAGGATACGCGAATCACGGCCCGTTCGCCGCGATCGATTCCGCGGCGCGACCTCGATGCGCGCCGCCGGACGCGGCGGTCGCGCGCGCGCCGAACGTCAGCCTCGCGTCGACGGAGCGTCACCACGCGTACTGGCGGACCAGCGCGACGTGCGGAGGCGTGTCGACCACGAGGGCCGGCGCGGGCGCCGGCGCCGGCGCTCCTCCCGGATCGTGCTTCACCACCGCTGGCCGGGGCGGCGGCGCGGCCGCGCGATTCGGACGAACGTACAGGCGGAACGAACACAGCATGGCGACCCCTCGTCGGCGCCGCTTCTGGCCTGGATCCGCGGCGAGGAACAGACGAGGACGCGGAAACGCTGCGTTTCCAAAACGTGCACGCCGGGCGCGCCGCCGGGCGCAGTGGATCTCCGAGGCCGCCAGCCAGCGCGCTCAGCCGGACTTCGCCGCCGCCGTCGCCAGCCCCTCCTGGACGAGCTTCGACGGCGCCTCGCTCGAGATGCACCACAGCTGGTGGGCAGCGCGCGTCGCGCCGACGTAGAGCGCGTGCCGCGCCTGCGCCGTCTCGGGATAGCTCGACGCGGTCGTCTCGAGCAGGATGACCTCGTCGAACTCGAGGCCCTTCGTCTGGCGGACGTCGGTGACGTCGAAGCCGCGCTCCCACGTGAAGTCCTGGCGCCGGACGCGCCGGACGTTCGGGACTTCGGCGCGGACGAGGCCGTCGTAGTAGACCTCGGCTTGCTGCGGGAAGCGCGAGAGCAGCGCGACGTTGGCGTCGGGCTCGCTCGCGGCGAGATCGCGGAGCGCGTCGGCGAGGAACGCGACGGCCTCGCCCGCGGACGCGAACGTGAAGAGCTCGACCGGCGGGCCCTCGCGCGTCGCGATGGGCTCGGCCTCGTGCGCGAACGGCCCGAGCACCCCGCGCGCGAACGACGTGATCTCCGCCGTCGAGCGGTAGCTCACCTTGAGCGGATCGATCACGCCGGCGCCGCCGGGGACGCCGAGGTCCTTGAGCGTCGCGTCCCAGTCGAACGCGACGTGCACGTCCTCCTCTTCGCGCATCCGCTGGGCGACGTCGCCCGCGAGGGTGACGGAGAGCTGCGAGACGTCGCGCGCGCCCGGCGCGACGTCCTTCGCGCCGCCGGCGACGTCGAGCAAGACCTTGAGCTCCACGGGCGTGGCGTCCTGGACCTCGTCGATGAACAGGTGCGCGAGCGCGACGGGCTGCCCCTCTCCGTCGAGCAACGGGCCGCGCAGCACCTGGAAGAGCCGGAGCAGGAGCGCGCGGTCCTCGATGTCGAGGCTCGGCGCCTCGCCGTCGCGCTCCCCTTCGGCGCGGACGCGCGCCTGGCGAACGCACCACTCGTGGACCTGATCGAGCTGTCCGCTCCCGAAGTGCGCGCCGAAGTGCCGGTCGAGCCGCGGACGGCTGGTCAGGATCTCGTCCCACGCGCCGAGCACGTTGCGGGCTTCGCTCCGGAGCTCCTGGCCGAGCGCTTCGACCGCGCCGCGCGTGACCTGCGGGAGATCGGCGGCGGCCTTCGTGCCGGCGAGCTCGCGCTTTCCGACGACCCACTGCGCGAGCTGGGTGACGCGGCGATCGGGCGCGCCCTTCGTCGCCTTCCAAGCCGCCACCACCCGCTCCCCCTCGGGCCACCGGCCCATCGAGGTCGTGAGCTTCGCGTCGATCCGGGCCGTCGCCTCCGCCGCGATCGTGTCGATGGCCGTGACCATCGCCGGGTGGTTCTTCACGCGCGTGACCAGCGGCGGCGTCTCTTCGCTGATCGCCGTCGGGAGCCGCGGGAACATGTCGAACATCGCGCGCACCGCCCAGCGGTTCCACGTCATGACCGGCACGCCTTCGACGCCGAGCGCCGGCAGGACGCGGCTCGTGTAGTGGACGAGCGCTTCGTTCGGGACGATGACGAGCATCTTGTGCGCCCGGAAACGGCTCGGCTGGCTCGCGTGGAGGTAGGCCACGCGGTGGAGCCCAACGGTCGTCTTGCCGCTGCCGGCGCTGCCCTGGATGGCGACGAGGCCGGTCCCCGGCTTCGTGATGAGGTCGTACTGCTCTTTGTCGAGCATCGCGGCGATCGCCGGCAGAAGCCGGTCGGGCGACGTGGCGCTGCCGCGGGGCGCGCTCGCCGGTGCGCGCGGCGCGCCCGCGGCGGAGCCGTCCGCTCGCGACGGGAGGCGAAGGCGCGCGGTGTGCGCGGCGGCGCGGCGCCAGGTGCCGTTCGTCTCCTTGACGAAGGTGCCTTGCGGCGCGGTCACCTTGCGCAACTCGCCGTCGACGATCGCCACGGTGCGCCGCGAGGCGACGAGCCCCTCGACGGGCTGGTCGCCGAGCGTCTCCTCGTAGCCGTCCCCCTCGCGGTAGCGGTAGAAGATGCGGCTCACCGGGGCGTTGCGCCAGTCGACGATGCGCACGCCGGCGGCGGGATCGAGGTACTGCCGCGAGCCGACGAGGACGTCACGGCGGCGCTCCTTGCCGGGCCGGCCGCCGTGCGCGATGACGGTCTCCTCGAGGCGGAGGTGGCCGAAGTACGGGCTCTTCCGATCGACCGCGCCGGTCGTGCCCTTGCCCCGGTGGGCCCGGAGCGCGCCGAGGTTGTGCATCTGCTCGAAGAGCGCCGGGAGGTCCTCCGGCTTCGCGCTGGCGGCGAGATCGCGGAGCTCGAGCAGGCGGCGATCGTCGTCGGCGAGCGCCTCCGCCATCGCGGACGCGGGCGGCTGCGATGGGCTCGCGCCCTCGGCGCTCGGAGGCGGAGCCTCGGGCCCGAGCGCGCGGAGGACGACCTCGAGCAGACGCATCTCCTCGCGGACGATGCGCGTGCCGTCGGCGTCGTCTTCGAGACCGGGAACGGGGGCGAGGTCTTCGGCCGTCGAGGTCGAGCTTGTATCGGCAGACGCGTCCATCGGGGCTCTTCGGGTTCTCCGCGAGACGGGCGGACATAGCACACTCCGTGCGCCCGACGCAGGCTCGACCGCGTCAGCCTCGCGTGCGCCGTCCCTCGCGTCGGCGCCCGCGCGCGTCAGAACCAGCGCACGCCAGAAATCAGAGCACGGGCCGGCTCCGAGGCCGCGCGCGTGAGATCAGAGCAGGAGCTGGTCGCCGAGCTCGAGCACCGTCAGCTCGACGCCCTTGAGCTTGGCGCACTGCTTCTCTACCTCGCGCTGGAAGGCCGGCTTGATGTGGTAGAGCAGCGTCGGGAGATCCTTCGGGCGCGCGTACTTCTGGAGGTCCTTGAGCAGCGTCTGCGGGGTGTGGTGCCCGCTGAGCGTCGCGAGGCGCTGCGACTCGTTGGGGAAGCTCACCTCCATCAGGAGGGCGCGGAGATCCCGCTGCTCGTTCAGCACTTGCCAGAGCCGTTCGGTCGGGCCCGTGTCGCCGCTGTACGCGACCGCGGCGCCGTTCTTGTCGACGACGAACGCGCTCGTGTCGATCGTGTGGCTCACGCTGATCGCGCGGACGCCGAAGCCGGCGATCTCGGCGCGGACCTCGGGCTTGAGCGTCGTGTAGACGATCGTCGGCTCCTTCTTCGACGGGATCGCCGTGAAGTCCGGCCAGAGCAGGTCGTTGAAGAAGTGCTTGCGAAGCACGTCCAGCGTCGGCTTCGTCCCGACGACCTGGAGCGGCGGGCAGCCGAGCTGCGCCCGGTTGTCTGCGATGGTCGCGAGGTCGCGGATGTGGTCGAGGTGCGAGTGGCTGACGAGGACCGCCTCGAGCTTGCACTGCAGCGGCAGGTCGAGGCCGCTCGTGAGCGAGCCGGCGTCGATCGCGAGGCGCTCGTCGAGCAGGAACGCGCAGGTGCGATGCTTCGGAGTCTCGCCTCCGTGGCAGCCGACTACACGAAGCTGCACGGTTCCATCCGGGCAGCCGGGAGCCAGATCGTCTGAACGGCGTCGTGCTTCATTCGGCAGAGTCGAGCTTATCGCCTAGAATTCCAGTGAGTCAAAAACGCTCGCCCGACGCGGCTCGGACACGGCGAATGTGGCGGTGGGTAGGACACCCGCGAGCCTCGTCGAGGGGCTCCGCCGGAGCGAACGAGCGTGTTCGCTCGCGATGCCCTTCGCAAGACCGAAAGTACCAAGTAGACTCGGCCGCATGCGAATGCGAACTGCTCTTTCGTTGATGGCGACGGCGCTCGTAGTGCTGTCGGCGTGCGGCGAAGACCCGCCGGCCAAGGACCCTTCATCGGTGAACACGAAGGAGGCCGACGGCAAGTCGGGCGACAGCGACGGGGACAACGGCGGCGGCGGCGGCAAGAGCGAGATCAGCTGCAAAGGCAAGCCCGAGGTCGGTAAGAACGCCTCGAGCTTCTCGCTCACGGCCGTCAACGGCGGCACCAAGATGGGGGTCGAGAAGGGCAAGGTCACGATCGTCGACTTCTGGGCGACCTGGTGCGAGCCCTGCAAGAAGTCCTTCCCGAAGTACCAAGAGCTCTACGTCAAGTACAAGACGAGCGGCCTCGAGATCCTCGCGATCTCGGTCGACGACGAGAAGAAGGAGATCCCGGACTTCATCAAGACCTACGGCGCGAAGTTCCCCGTGGGTTGGGACGAGGGCCACAAGATCGCCGACTGCTACAAGCCGCCGAACATGCCGTCGGCGTACGTGATCGACAAGCAGGGCGTCGTCAAGTACGTGCACAACGGCTACCACGACGGCGAAGAGAAGGAGCTCGAGAAGGAGATCAAGTCCCTCCTCTGAGCCTGGTCCGCGGACGGCGCTCCCGAGCCGTCGCGAAGAAGCCCCGGCCGTCGCGAGACGGACCGGGGCTTTTTCGCGAACGGCGCCGGAGGCCGGGCCCCGGTACGTCGCCGCCGCGAGGCGGGCGGCACCGTCCGCGCAGCGCAAAAGACGAAGCCCCGGGCGCCGTCGCGAGACGGGACCGGGGCTTCTTCGTTCGCGGGGCCTGCGGTGGGCGGGCCTCGACGTGGAATCAATCCATGTCGAAGTCGCCGCCCATACCGCCCATACCGCCCATTCCACCCATGCCGCCCATTCCACCCATGCCGCCCATTCCACCCATGCCGCCGCCGCCGCCGGCCTTCTTCTTCTCCGGCTTGTCGGCGATGAGCGCCTCGGTGGTGAGCATCATGCCCGAGACGCTCGCGGCGAACTCGAGCGCGGAGCGGACGACCTTCGCGGGGTCGATCACGCCGGCTTTGACGAGGTCCTCGTAGGTCTCCGTCGCGGCGTTGAAGCCGAACGAGCCCTTGCCCTCACGGACCTTCTCGACGACGACCGAGCCGTCCTGGCCCGCGTTCTTCGCGATCTGGCGGAGCGGCTCCTGGAGCGCGCGCTTGACGAGGGACACGCCGAACGCCTGCTCACCCTCGAGCTTGAGCGTGTCGAGCGCGGCCGCGCCACGGAGCAGCGCGACGCCGCCGCCGGGGACGATGCCCTCCTCGACCGCCGCGCGGGTGGCGTGGAGCGCGTCCTCGACGCGGGCCTTCTTCTCCTTCATCTCGGTCTCGGTGGCCGCGCCGACCTTGATGACCGCGACGCCGCCCGCGAGCTTCGCGAGGCGCTCCTGGAGCTTCTCGCGATCGTAGTCGCTCGTGGTGTTCTCGATCTGCTTGCGGATCGTCTCGATGCGGCCCTTGATCTCCTTCGGATCACCGACGCCGTCGACGATGGTGGTGTTGTCCTTGTCGACCGAGACGCGCTTGGCCTGGCCGAGGTCCTTCGTCGTGAAGGACTCGAGCTTCACGCCGAGGTCCTCGCTGACGACCTGACCGCCGGTCAGGGTCGCGATGTCCTTGAGCATCTCCTTGCGGCGATCGCCGAAGCCCGGCGCCTTGATGGCGCAGACCTTGAGCGCGCCGCGGAGCTTGTTGACGACGAGCGTGGCGAGCGCCTCGCCCTCGACGTCCTCGGCGAGGATGACGAGCGGACGACCCTCGCGGGCGATCTGCTCGAGCAGCGGGATGAGGTCGGCCATCGCGCTGACCTTCTTCTCGCTGATGAGGATGTACGGGTTGTCGAGCTCGGCCGTCATCTTCTCCGTGTTCGTGACGAAGTACGGAGAGAGGTAGCCGCGGTCGAACTGCATGCCCTCGACCACCTCGAGCGAGGACTCCATGCCCTTCGCCTCTTCGACGGTGATGACGCCCTCCTTGCCGACCTTCTCCATCGCGCTGGCGAGCATGTCGCCGATGGTCTTGTCGCCGTTGGCGCTGATCGTCCCGACCTGGGAGATGTGCTCCTTGTCCTTGGTCGGCGTCGCGAGCTTCTTCACCTCGGCGACCACCGTCTGGACGGACTGGTCGATGCCGCGCTTGAGCTCCATCGGGTTGTGGCCCGCCTCGACGAGCTTGAGGCCCTGCGTGTAGATCGCCTGGGCGAGGACGGTCGCGGTCGTGGTGCCGTCGCCGGCCTTGTCGCTCGTCTTCGAGGCGACCTCACGGACCATCTGCGCGCCCATGTTCTCGAACTTGTCGGCGAGCTCGATCTCCTTGGCGACCGTGACGCCGTCCTTCGTCACCACCGGCGAGCCGAAGCTCTTCTCGATGACGACGTTGCGGCCCTTGGGGCCGAGGGTGACCTTGACCGCGTCGGCGAGGAGGTTGACGCCGTGGAGGATGCGGCCCCGGGCGTTGCGGCTGTAGATAATCTGCTTTGCGCTCATGTTCGTTCTCCCTCTTCTCGCTCTCAGCCGAGGACCGCGAGGACGTCGTCTTCGCGGAGGAGGACGAGGTCCTCACCGTCGACCTTGACCTCGGTGCCCGAGTACTTGCCGAAGAGGACCTTGTCGCCGGCCTTCACGTCGAGGGGGACGACCTTGCCGCCCTTGACCGCCTTGCCCGAGCCGACGGCCACGACCGTACCCTCGAGCGGCTTCTCCTTGGCCGTGTCCGGGATGATGATCCCGCCCTTGGTCTTCTCTTCTTCCTGGGTGCGCTTGACGACGAGGCGGTCCTGGAGCGGTCGGATTTTCATGTGTATTTCCCGTTGTCTTGGCCGCGGAACCCGCGGGCTGTCAGCACTCGGCCTGGGTGAGTGCCAGAAATCGGCGCCAACCTGCTGCCTTCGCCCGATGGCGTCAAGTCCCACCTCACCGTTTCCACGCCTCGGCGGGTCTCTCGGCCGTCCTGGCGCGCCCCCACCTCAGTGCGCAGCTGATTGGCAAGCGACCGGTCGCTAGGGAGAGGAACCGGCTGGCATCCGGGATGCGGTCGCTCGTTCCGGCTGTCTCGGTCGGGATGGCGCTCCGGATCTCCCCACGCGGACATCCTGCCCCGCTCGAGCTGACGCCGAATGCCGGGAATGAACGAGCAGATCGGCGATCGCCTCTGCCGTACGGGCGCCATCTTCCGAGGCATCAGGGCTGCAACCGACCAAGTCCACATGACCGGTCTCGGCTCCAAGGAAAAGGGCAAAGCGGCTCCCATCGTCCCCGGCTTCAAGATGAAGGGGGACACGATCGCAGGGCGGTACCGGATCGAGAAGCTGCTCGGCGCGGGCAGCTCTGGCTTCGTCGTAGCGGCGCGCCACGTCTACCTGCGCCGGCGCGTGACGTTGAAGATCCTCACGTCGACGACGACCGCGCACCAGCAGGCTCAGCGCCACCACCTCGCAGCGGCGCACCAGGCCGCCGCCCTCCGCGGGCTGCACGTCGCGCGCATCGTCGACACCGGCTTCACCGAGGACGGGCTGCCCTTCGTCGCCACCGAGCGCCTCGAGGGCCGCACGCTCGCCGAGGAGCTCGCGGAGCGGACCTCGCTGCCGCCCGCCGAGGCGGTCCGGTGGATCCTCCAGGCCTGCGAGGGCCTCGCCGAGGCGCACTCCGCCGGGGTCGTCCACGGGGACCTCAAGCCGCAGAACCTGTTCCTCACCGGCGCGTCGGACGCGGCGGCGACCGATCAGGGCGGCGAGTCGCGCGTGCTCAAGATCCTCGACTTCGGCATGGCGACGCCGGCCGACGATCGGGAGGACGAGGGGACAGCGGTGTGGTTCGCGTCGCCGGCCTACCTCTCGCCGGAGCAGATCCGCGATCCCGCGAGCGTCGACGCGCGCGCGGACGTCTGGGCGCTCGGCGTGATCTTGCACGAGCTCATCGCCGGCAGCCTGCCCTTCGCGGCGGACACGGTGTCGGGGATGCTCGTCGCGGTCGCCTACGACGAGCCGGCGCTGCTCGTCGCCGAAGGTGTCCCGTTCGAGCTCGCGCGGGCCGTGCGCGCGTGCCTCGCGAAGGAGCCGAGCGAGCGGCCCGCGGACGTCGCGGTGCTGGCGAAGGTCCTCGCGCCGTTCGCAGGGGCCGAGGGCGTCGGGCTCGCGCGCCGGGTCGACGCGGCGCTGTCGACCCGGCCGCCGATGGCCATGACGGTCCACCTCGGCGCGGACGACGACGGGGCCGCCGCCGGGAGGCTCGGGGCGGGCGCGCGCGGGGAGCTCGCGAGCGCCGACGCGAGCGCCCGCGGGGAGCTCGCGAGCGCCGACGCGAGCGCCCGCGGGGGTGACGATGGACGCGCGCATGGCGTTCACGCCGGGAGCGCGTCGGCGCCGGAGTCGACGGCTGGCGTGGCCGCGCGCGTGCTCGAGGCGCTTCGACCCGCGGCGGCGCGGGAGCCGACGGCCGGCGTCGCGGCGCGCGTGCTCCGGGTGCTGCGACCGGCGAGCGGAGGTGGGGGGCGGCGCGGCGCGATCGCGAGCGGCGCGCGCTCGGAGCGCGCCGTCGCGATGAGACGACGGGGCGCGATCGCCGTCGTCGGCGCCGCCGCGATCCTCGCGGTGGTGGGCTTGCTCACGCCTGCGTCGACGCCAGCGGCCGCGGAGCAGCCGCGGCGCGACACCATCGACGTCCCGGCGCTCCCGGCGCCGGCGACGCGCGTCGAGGACTTGCCGCCCGCGCCGGCCGAGGCGCCGCCCTCCCCTGCCCCGCTCAGCGTCGAGGCGCCGACGTCCACGCCCGAGCCTTCGCCCGCGGACGAGGCGGCGCGAAGCGACATCGTCGGGTCGAGCTCGAGCGCCGCCCCGGCCACGACGCCGCACACGCCGAGGCCCGCGCGCCAGTCGAGCTCCGACGGCGCGCCCGCCCGGCGCGCCGTCGGAGGTGAGCCGCGAGCCGGCAAGCCGCGCGCGTCGCTCGCGGTGCGCGACAACCCGTACACGCGGGGCTTCACGCACCCGAAGCGCCTGCCCGAACGCCGCAAGTAGACGACATTCGTACGGGCTCGCATCACGTGGACTTGACAAGGGTCCGCGTCTGACTAAGGTGCGCGACGCCAAACGGTGTTGCGCACTTCGGCGCGGCGCTGCTTCTGATTGGCGGATCGTCTAATGGCAGGACGACGGATTCTGGCTCCGTCTATCTAGGTTCGAATCCTAGTCCGCCAGCCAGTCCCCCTCCTCTCTTTCCCTCCCTTAAAGGCCCCATCGTCTAGCGGTTAGGACATCGGCCTCTCACGCCGGTAACGCGGGTTCGATTCCCGCTGGGGTCACCACCCTCGCAAGAGGATGCGACGTGAGAACTGAGCCTCGGAGGCGACTCCGGGGCTCTTTGCTTTTGTCTTCAGGACGACTCGGACCAAGCTCGTCGGCGTCGAGCGGAAGGCGCTCGAGAACGACGGAGTTCCGTTGGACCACGTCGAGTGTCCGGTCTCCCCGCCTGCGTCGGGCTCCTTCTCATGCGCGGTGATCCCACCGAACGAGGGCGATCCCGCGGAGGTCACGGTCACGAACGGCCCGACCGGCATGTCGTACAAGCTGCAGGAGGGCTTCGTGATCCGCGATGGCGCCAGGCTCGCGTCGATGTTCTCCGGGATGGTCGCGCGCATGGGGTCCCCCAAGCTGACGGCGCCGTGCTTTCGCGGAAAGCTCCTGAAGCGCGCGGACGCGAGCTTCACGTGCGACGTGCAGAGCGGCGACGCGGTCGTCGGCTACGTGACCACCCACGTGACGGGCCGATCGGGCGACGTGAAGATGGACTACCAAGCGATCGCGAAGGCTGCTCCGAACGCCGGCGGGACGGGATCGCTCGACGGCACCTACGCGTGCCTCACGTCGCAGCACCAGCGGAGCCCGTCGGGTGGCTTTGTCGTGTAGCACGTCCCTTCGCCGCTGCCGCGGTTCACGATCTCGGGAGACTCGTACACGTCGGGCAACAAGACCGGGATGATCCGCACCTCGGGGCAGGTCGTGCTGTTCCTCGACGGGGCGTACGACGGTTGGCAGGGCCTCCTCGGTTCGAACGGTACGGGCCGATACATTCTCCTCCGCAAAGACGACCACGGGAACGCGCGGCCCGGCGTCGGCGCGAAGATCGGCGACCACCAATGCTACGTGCAGAAGTGACCCCCCTCGCGAAAGGCCTCACATCGCTCATCCGACGCGACGTGGGTGGGGGTTCCGCATCGCGTCTCCCGACAAGCGGCGGCCCGTGCTCGTCGTCGGTCGCGACGACGTTCTGCCGTCCCTCGCCCACGTACGCTCGTTAGCCACGACTCGAGGACGCCCGTTGCAACATTGCAACTCGCGCGGGCGGGGACGGCTTCCCCCGCCGGGGCGTCGGCCGGCGACCGCACAAAAAGGATCCGGTCATGACGAAAGTAGCGGGGGCGCGACAAACGTGGCAGCAACCCCAAAAGGAGACGTCATGACGCGCTACTCGAAGCTTCGAATCGCTGCCGCTTTTTCGCTGGTCACCCTCACCTTCGTCGGATGCACGAACGAGGAAGATCTCGGCGGTCGCGCGGCCGAGGACGGCGGAGCGTCGAACGGTGACGGGTCGAATTCGGACAGTCGGGACGGCTCGACGTCTTCGACCGACTCGGGCGGCGGCGAGGACTCGGGCGGCTCGAACCTGTTCGGGACCACGAAGGCCGGCGACAGCTGCGACCCTGCCGACTACCCGCCCGCGCCGGCGAGCTGCACGATCGAAGGGCGGTACACCGTCACGGAGAGCTGGTGTCAGGACGGCGCGTGCGGCGCCGCTCCACCCGCCGCAGACAACTACCAGTGGGTCGCCGACGTCACGGTCGAGGGGACCGAGGTCAAGCTGACGAACGGCGTCGACCGCCTCCTCAAGTGCCAGCTCGACGGCGCGTGCGATTGCCGCCGGTCGGGCGGCTCGCTCATTCGATTCTTGGCCGACGGCTTCGTCGCCACGGGCAAGGCCGACTGCCCGGGCACGCCCGGCGTCACGCTCTACTCTCGGGACGTCGGCGTGAGGCAGTAGGCGCCGAGCTCGAGCCGCTCACTCTGGGGACGGGATCCTCGAGGGCGCAGAACGGGGTTCGTCGCGACGCGCGCGGCGAGCGGCTGGCCCGCCCGTCCCCCGCGGTGTCGAACCGTCGACTCGCACGACGAACGCCCAGCCGATGCGTGATCCCGGATCTGCCGACCGACGCTTGACGCGAGGCTTCTCCCGCCGAACCGCGCACGTGCTGTACTCTCGGAGCCGTTGGCCTCGAACTCCAACCCGAGGGAGCGCCGATCCCGCCGCCGAGCCGCCGCCGGGATCGCTCGAGATCGCTCTCGGCGGCGCCTGCTCCGCGCGTCGATCGTCACCCTCGGCGTCGCGTGGGGCTCATGGCTCTCGTCGCCCGCGCGCGCCGGCGAGCCGACGGCGGCGACCCTGA
>JAHBWA010000096.1 GCA_019637195.1 Labilithrix sp.
AGCTGCCGGGGGGCAGCGTGGTGAAGGAGTACCGCTGGGACCAGCAGAACCGGCTGGTGCGGATGCTCGAAGGGACGCACGAGTCGGTGTACGAGTACGATGGCGAGTCGCGGCGCGTCCGGATCAAGGAGCTGACGAGCAGCGTCGAGACGAAGAACGAGACGTTCGTGTGGTGCGGGTCACGGATCTGCCAGAAGCGCGCATCGAACGGCTCGACGGTAATTCGGAGCTACTTCAAGGAGGGCTTCGAGGAGAGCGGGACGATCGACTACTTCTACACGCGTGACCATCTCGGAAGCGTGCGTGAGGTGGTGGGGAGCGACGGGACGACGATTGCGTCACGAGTGAGCTACGACCCGTGGGGGAAGATCACCGAGACAGGCTCTGGAGCGCTGACGGACTTCGCGTTCACGGGGCACCACTTCGACCGGCCGACTGGACTCGGCCTCACGTGGTGGCGTGGATACGACCCGAAACTTGGACGCTGGCTCAGCAGAGACCCGATCGGACTTGCCGGTGGGCCGAACCTCTACGCCTACGTTGGGAGCGATCCGGTGAACGCCATTGATCCGTTCGGCCTTTACGATCAGAAGGCGTGCCTCGTCTTCGGTCTGGAGGCAATTCTTGGAGGCACCATCATCTGGGCTGCGCCGGGCTGGTGGAAGCTAGTCGGTGTGCCGTTCGTTCTGCAAGGCGGCGCCGGTCTGATTCTAGGGGGTGCGTGTTGGCCCGATCCGTCCCCGGCCCCCGGCTCATGCAAGTGACGATGCTCCGCCAGCTAGCACGCGACTTCTCCGTCATCGTTCTGGCTACGGCTATCGGCGTTCCGCATGGCCTGATGCTCCATTGCTGTCCGCGGGCCCTAGCCGTGAGCACGATCGCTTTCGGAATTCTCCTCGCCACCGCCTGGAGCAGCGTCTGGCGTCGGATCGCGAGAACAGCAGCTTCGCGAGAGCGCTTGCGTCGCCGCTTTTTCTGGGTCCCAATCGCCACCTACGCAGCTTTGTGGGCCTTGCTACCGCCATTCATTGGAAACAACACGGGAATCACGGCGATCGCTCTCGCAATGAGCACGTTGGCCGGCTGCATTCTCGGGCTTGGTATCGAACCCGTATTCCTTGGACGAAGGCCGTCCTTTCCTGACTGATCGGGGGCATTCCATAGGGTGCATATCCAACGGCGGCATGCTCACGCGGCGACCGATGCCGTGTAGGTTGCATGGAGGCCGACCAGGAGCCGGCTCTCCGAGACGACAAGACCGCCGAGCTGATCACCAAGCGTGGGAGGAAGCTCAAGGACACGTACACGGACCACGAGGTGTCCGGGAGCCGGGAGCGGCGCCCCGAGCTTGACCGGCTGCTCCGCGATGTTCGCCGCCGCCGAGTTGATCACCGGAGACGTCGCGGGCGGCAACCGCTCGTTCACCTACGACGACTACGGCCGCGTGAGGACCACGACGGATTCGGAGGGGTACACCCTGACGTACGACTACGATGCCCTCGACCGCGTCCGGACGACGACGTATCCCGACGGCACGTTCGAGCAGCTCGAGTACGAGGACCACAGCCTCGTGGCTTCCCGGGATCGTGAGGGCCGCTGGACGCGGCACATGTACAATCCGCTCATGGAGCGCGTGGTGACCCAGGACGCCGAGCTGCGGACGACGCAGCTCCAGTGGTGTCGTTGCGGACAGCTCCGGCGCTTCGTCGACGGCAACGGGAACATCACGGAGTGGCAGCGCGACGAGCGAAGCCGCGTGACGAAGAAGCTCCAAGCAAACGGGAGCTTCGAGACGTACGCGTACGACTTTTCCGGTCGCCTCGTCTCCCAGGTCGATCCGATGTCGCGCACGGTGACCTACGACTACACGCTCGACGATCGCGTCTCGAAGAAGGACTACAGCGACCTCGCGACGGCAGACGTCCTCTACACGTACGATCCGTACTTCCCGCGCATGGCGACGAGGCAGGACGGAGCTGGGACGACGAGCTTCGCTTATCATCCGTACGGTACCTCGACGAACGGCGCCGGCCAGGTGTCGCTCGTGAACGGTCCGCTCTCGAACGACACGCTGAAGCACACGTACGACGAGCTCGGGCGGTTGAAGAAGCTCGAGATCGTCGACGACGCTACCCAGACCGTGGCGAGCTACACGGAGGAGTACACGTTCGACGCGCGCAGTCGTGTGTCCGCGGTCCAGAACAACCTCGGCAATACGGCGTACAGCTTCGTCGGGCAGTCGAACCGTCCGTCCACGGTCGCTTACGCGAACGGGATGGAGACGCTCTACGACTATTTCGGCGCGACGGGCGACTTCCTGCTCAAGCAGATCAAGAACCTCTCGGCGGGTCTGACGCCGAGCGTGATCTCGCAGTTCGACTACACGTACCGGGCGGACCGGAGCATCGCGACATGGACGGTGGAGCAAGACAGCGGGGCGAACACGTGGACGTTCGGCTACGACGGGGCGCGCCAGCTGACGGCGGCGACGCTACGGGACGCGAGCCACTCGCTGCTGGAGTCGCACAGCTACGGCTACGACAAGGCGGGCAACCGCATCCAGGTCGGCGACGGAACGACGGCGCCGCGGAACTACGAGGTGAACAACCTGAACCAGCTCCTCTCGGAGCGTGACCACGGCCGGACGACGTTCGCGGGGTACGTCGACGAGGCCGCCACGGTGAAGGTGAACGGCAGGCCCGCGAAGGTGATGTCGACGGACGGCGGCACCCCCTTCCGGTTCGAGTCGCTGGTCGACCTGGACGCGGGCGCGAACACCGTGGTGGTCGAGGCGCGTGACGGTCAGAACAACGTCGCGACCGAGACGTACTCGGTGCCGACGACGGGGACGTCGAAGACCTACGAGTACGACGCCAACGGGAACCTTCGCTACGAGAGGCTGCCGGGGGGCAGCGTGGTGAAGGAGTACCGCTGGGACCAGCAGAACCGGCTGGTGCGGATGCTCGAAGGGACGCACGAGTCGGTGTACGAGTACGATGGCGAGTCGCGGCGCGTGCGTATCAAGGAGCTGACGAGCAGCGTCGAGACGAAGAACGAAACCTTCGTGTGGTGCGGCGCGCGGATCTGCCAGAAGCGAAGCGGCTCGACCGTAGAGAGGAACTACTTCGAGCAGGGCTTCGAGCAGGGCGCAGACGACAACTTCTACACGCGCGATCACCTCGGGAGCGTGCGAGAGGTCATTGGTAGCGACGGAACGACGATCGCGTCGCGACTGTCGTACGATCCGTGGGGGAAGATCACGGAGACGGGCTCCAGAATTCGCGCCGGCGTAGTCGCCTGAGCAACGAAACGCCGGCGGGGCAGGCGGATCGCGATGGCGGACGCGCGTCAGGACCAGTTGCGAGATCGTCGGCACGAGGCGCAGCCCGCGACGTCGGTCCGAAGATTGCATCCTGCACATAGCACTATTAACCCGATCGCTGGCGTGGCATGTTCCTCCAACGATGCCGAGGTCCGAGCCGCTCAAGTTCCCGAGTGTTGCGGGACTGCCAATCACGAGCTGGTTCTCGTCACGTGGCAGCGTCGTCGTCCGCGGCACGAGGACCGAAGTGTTCATCGGTGGGA
The DNA here is from genome assembly GCA_019637195.1 of Labilithrix sp. GTDB lineage: Bacteria > Myxococcota_A > Polyangia > Polyangiales > Polyangiaceae > Labilithrix. The sequence goes on from JAHBWA010000096.1 coordinate 3,586, forward strand.
CGCTGATCGGCACGTTCGAGGAGGACGAGCAGCTCGAGCGCAACGCGATTCTGGTCCAGCTCTCCGAAGACCCGAAGTGTCATCTCGGCCGGCTCGCCGAGGCGTTCGGTCTCTCGACCGAGCGGCTCCGTCAGCTTCGCCGCGACTACGAGAAGGGCGGGCTCGAGGCGCTTCGGCCGGGGAAGGATGGGGGCCCGCGTCGCCTCAGCGAGCGCGACGTCGCGCGGCTGACGAAGTGCTTCGAGCGAGGCCTCTCCGCGAAGCCGCCCACGCGACGATGAGAAACATCTCGCTGTCGACCATCCAGCGCGCGCATCGGGCCTGGCGCGCCGCGCGCGACGCCAAGCCGGAGGCGAGTGCCGGACCTGGCCCCGCAGTGACGAGGACGATGACTCTCCCAGGGATCGAGATGCTCCCCACTCCGGCGTCGTCCGATGTCGGCGACGACGACCGCGTGCTCGATCCCTTTGCTAGCAACCGCCTCGTCCAGCACGCTGGCGCCTGGCTCATGATGGCGATGCTCGCGCGCTTCGGCGTGTACGACGTCGTGCGGGACATCGCCGTCACCCGCGAGCGCGCCGTTGATGAAGACAGCGCACGCGTCAGCCTCGACGCGACGATCGCGACGTTCGCGATCGGAGAGCCCACGCTCGAAGGCGTCCGGCGCCTCGCCACGCCGACGGCGAGTCTCCTGCTGCAGACGCCCTCGGTCCCGTCGCCCGACACGCTCCGCTCGGTGATGGACCAGCTCGCGAGGGACCTCGGCGCGATCGGGTTCCACTTCCGAATGCTCCGGCGCTACCTCGACGACGACCGCCAGCAGGCGACGTCGGAGCCGGGCGTCTTCTACATCGACAACCATCTCCGTCCGTACACCGGCAAGCGCGTCATCCGGAAGGGCTGGCGCATGCAGGACCGACGCGTTCGCCCAGGCGTCAGCGACTACTACGTTCACGACTCCGACGGCCGACCTCTCTTCCGCATCGACGTGCCCTCGCACGACTCGCTCCCGATGTGGATGATGCCGATCGTCAACCAGCTCCGCACCGTCGTCGGCGACGACGACCGCATCCTCCTCGCGTTCGATCGCGGCGGCGCTCACCCTGAGCCGATGGCGATGCTCCGCGAGGCCGGCTGCGAGTTCGTGACCTACGAGCGCGCGCCGTACCCCAAGCTCGCCGCCTCCAAGTTCACCTCCGAGGTGACCTTCGGCGAGGGCAAGGACGCCGAGCCCCTCCGCTTCGTCGAGTCGGCGCGCCACAACCTCAAGAGGGGCCGCGGTCGCGTCCGGCGGATCTCGGTCTTCGATCCCGACGGGCGCCAGCTCAACATCCTCGCGAGCTCCACCCTCCCGGCCGAGCGCCTCATCGCGCTCATGCGCGGGCGCTGGGGCCAGGAGAACGCGTTCAAGCATGGCAACGAGCGCTGGGGCATCAACCACCTCGACGCGCGCAAGGTCCTTCCCGTCGACCCCGACGACATCGTGCCGAACCCCGCACGGCGACGCCTCGACGTCGCGCGCCGCGCCGCCGGCGCCCGCGAAGGCGACGCCCGCAACAAGATCGCTCGCCTCGAACGCAAGGGCGTCGAGCACGACGATCCCCGCTACGCCACGTTCCTCGAGAGGATCGAGAATGCACTCTCCGACGAGGAGGAGATCGACGCGCTCCGTCCGTCCGTCCCGAAGTACGCCCGCGTCGGCGACACCGACCTCGCTGGTAAGCTCGTGAAGCACGACGGCCGGCGGAAGCTGATGCTGGACACGATCCGGATCGCCTGCGCGAACGCCGAGAGCGACCTCGCTCAGATGCTCGCCCGCACGATGAAGCGCCCGCGTGAAGCGAAGAAGCTGCTCTCCAACATCTTCCGAGCGCCCGCCAAAGTACGAGTCGGCACGAGCAGCATTTCTGTCGACCTCGCGCCAGCCGCCACGGCGACTGAGGTGGAGTCGATCGCCCTATTCCTCGCCGAGGTCTCACGCCTCAGGCTCCGCCTCCCTGGCGACCCTCGGCGACGGACGCTCCGGTTTCGATCGCAACTGCGATGACGCTCCAAGCGGGAACTCTGGTGCTCGAACGCGCGCTGCACGAGCGGACCGACGATCTGGGCGCGGTAGAGCGCGATCGCCTCGGCGTGATCTTTCGGACGAATCGGATCTTTCACTTCGGAGTCCTTTCCGCGCCCTGATCGGGCGCGGCGCGGACCCCATCACGCCGTCACCGGCGTCGAATCGGCCCAATGTGGTGGGCGCTCGGGACCGCCACGATCCGCCGGCGATCGCTCACGTCGCGAACGCCGCCCCTGCGAACACGAGATCGACCTCCGCGGCTCCGACGTCGGCAGGGATACGCGCGGCGACGCTCATCGCCGCCCGCTCGGCACGCTGGCGCGGGGACCAGCTCGGCGGCGCTCCTCGGACGCCGGGAAAGAGACGGCCAGCGTCGATCGCGGTGAGCCAGCGCCGGAGCGTCCGCCACGCGCCAGCACCACGCGCCCACGAGCCGATCCGCGCGGCGGTCACCGCGGCCGTCACGCCGAGCCTCCCGAAGATGAACAGCGCGAGCGCGATCGCCCCCGCCGCGAAGTGACGGCGCGCGAGGACCTGCCGCGGGACCACGGCGACGATCGCCTTGCAGGCTCGGCACCGGTAGCGCCTGACGAGCACCACCCGCGTCGCGTGGGCCCCGTCGGCGGCGGCCGGCCCGCGGAGCTGCCGCTCCCGACGCCCATGACCGACAAGCCCGAGCTGCTGGCCCGGAGGTCGTGACGCCGCCCGGCACCGCGGGCAGCACCCTGGTCTTGCTGCATCCACCGACGGAGGGCTCGCGATCCATAAGTTGACGTTGAGCGAAGAATGAACGACGAGAGAAGAGCTCCGTCCTTGCAAGTGGTCCGGAGCACGACGCGAGGGGCACGCGGCCAAACGAGACCCTCGCGTCACCCTTTTTGTGGGCCGACGAAGCTGTCGATGCTCGCCTCCTCGCCCGGTCGTACCGACCCGCCGCGGATCTGGCCCAGTCCGCGTACGTGATGGGCGGGGGGCCGCTCGCGCGCCGTTCCCTCACGCAGCCGGAGCGATCATGCCGCGATCCGGATCAACGAGAGGGAGCGCCAACAGTTGCGCCGGAGAAGGATGCGGCCGCATCTTCTATCGCTGCGAGGCCGACTATCGCGGGCACATCTACGGCGAGGCGGGCTGCCGACGGAAGGCAGCACGGGCCTCGAAGGCTCGGCATCAGGCGACTCCAGCGCTCGTCAGAACTGACCCGGGCCTGCTCGTGAGAACCGTTCCACCGGACAGATCCAGATCGCAGGACCGATCTTCGTTCGTGGTGTAGCCCGTTGCAAGGGGCCGAGAGGACGACGCCCTCGGCGCGGTAGCGACGAGGGCGTCATGGTCGTCATCGGACTTGGGAAGGGTCAGCCCGACGGGTCACGGAGCGATGGGCCGTCGATCTTCACGGTGTGGCACTGGCGCCGGAGGCGGCTGAGGAGTGCACGGGCCCGCGTGCCTTCGGCAGCGACGCTCGCTGATCATCACGAGCAACCCCGTCTTCAGCGAGTGGAACCGCATCTTCAAGAGCCCGATGACGCCGGCGGCGGGATCGACCGCGTCGTCCCCCCACGAGGCGGAGGGCCTCTTGGCGAAGCTCGCCGCAGAGGCCGATGCCGATCACGAGTGACGTGGGCGTTCCGGCTCGTGCGGCGGGATCCTGAGCCGCTCCGGTATCCGAGCGCTCGAGGTGCCGAGGGGGCTATCACGGTCTATATAGATCGATGTAGCTCTTCTTCTTCCCGGCGGTAAGCGCGTCCTGGTGGTACTCTTCGTCTCGAGCGTCGAACGGGACGGCAAGACTCCGATCGAGCAGGACAAGTGGGTGACCGCCGCCTTGGAGCTGTTCGGTGGGTCTTCGGTGGTGCCACGGCGTATCCGAAGGCCCGAGGCGTTTGGAGGGACGACGAGCGTGCGGGGGCCCTCGTCTTCGACGAGCCCGTCGTCGTCCACTGCTACATGGTCCCCGAAGCAATCGAGGACGAAGGCAACCTGCGAAGCCTGGCCGCTTTCTGCCGCAGGATGGGCCGGGAGACGAGCCAGGGAGAGATCGGTCTCGTGATCGCCGACGAGTACTTCGCGATCCGCAACTACGAGGAGCCTGAGCCATGAAGTCGAAGCCCAAGCTGAACATGGACAAGATCGCCACGACGCTCGGAGCTGAGCGTCGTGGGAAGGCCGAAGCTGGCGGTGGCTACTTCGGAGCGATGCAGCTCATTGCGCAGGTTGAGGCCCGCTTCCGTGCTCCGTCCGGGGGCGGCCGAAGCACCGATCCGGAGTGGACAGAACGGCGCCTTGTCCCGTTGGCCCCTAAGTCCCTCGCCCGACTCGAACGAATCGCCGAGAGCATTCACGACAAGGGCGGTCCGGTGGTCGCTCCTCTACAAGTTGCAGCACTTCTTCTAGAGCGAGCGACCGAGGAAGTGAACGACGAAGCGATCGAGGTGCTGGCGAAGGCAAAGGCATCCTGAAGCTCTCGCCGCAGCGATGCCGTGGGCCGGACCGAAGAGGCCGATGGTGATCACGAGTGACGTGAGCGCCGGGAGCGGTACGATCCTCTCCATGCTCTCGGGGCACACGTTGCTGTCGTCGGCGATGACGCCCGAGTCCGACGGTGGACGAACCACAACACTTCCCGCCTGTGAGTCCCCCCAAGCCCGACCCGTTGACGGAGTGGCACGCCAAGCTGAATTCCGCGCGAGAGCTGATCGATGCGCGCGAGACAGCCGCGGCGCGCGTCGTATTGAATGAGCTGATGTCCTTCGTCGACAGGACCTGGGGTCCCGAGGATGTTCATCTCATCAGGCCGCTGCGGTTGATGGCGACCTCGCACTTCTGCGAGCACGAGCCGCTCGCGCCGGAGAACGGCCCAGAGGTCGATTGTCTGCGACGAGCGCTCTCCATCGCTCGTCGCAGACTGGGTGATGACCACGGCGAAGTGGCTTCATTGGCCGGCGAGCTCGGTGGTGCTCTGGTCGTCGCCGGATCGATCGATGACGGCTGCGCCTTGATGACTGAATGCTTGGCGATCGCAGCTCGAATCGGAGCGTTGGACTCGTTCTCCCGCTACTTCTTTTCCATAGGCCACGCGAGGATGGCGCAAGGTCGACCGCAGGAAGCTCTCGGGTTCTTCGAGCACGCGCTCGCAGCGTGTGAGCGCGACCGCCGGCCATCGGTTATCGCCGTCGCTCGCTACAGTCTTGGCAAGTGTCTTCGCGAGTTGGGGCGCTTCAAGGACGCGCTCGTCGAGCTCGAGGTGGCACTGAACATTGCCAAGGCGGATCGCCGCGATCCGGCGTTTGTCGTCGCGGTGAGGAGGGAGCTCGAGCTCGTCGTTCGGTCGGAACGATGACTGGGCGCCGCTACGCGAGCAATCGGCGCGCGGCGCGGAGCCGGGCGGCACGGACGCACGACGCGCGCCCCGCGGCGCTCACTTCGCGAGGGCCTGCGCCAGCTCCGCGTAGAGGTGGACGTTCGCCTTCACGGTCTTCGTGTAGACGCCGACGTGCATCGACTCGTTCGGGCCGTGCGCACCGGTCTCCGGATCGATGACGCCGTTCAGGACGAGCGGGAGGCGCGAGAAGCGCTTGCCGAAGAGCGCGACGAACGGGATCGAGCCGCCGAGGCCGACGCGGAGCGGCGCGCGTCCCCAGGCCTTCTCGTAGGCGCGATCGGCCGCGTCGAACGCGGGCCCCGCGGCCGTGTAGTCCCACGACGACGCCGCGCCGGGCATCCGCTCGAGCGAGACCGTGAGCCCGCCCGGGACGTCGCGCCGGAGCTCGCCCTCGACGGCGGCGAACAGCTCGTCGGACGTCTGCCCCGGCGCGATCCTCAAGCTCAGCTTGGCGGAGGCCGACTTCCGGATCGCGTTCTTCTCCGAGCCCGGCACGGGGAAGGTCGTCGACAGGACGGTCACCGCAGGCTGGCGCCAGACCCACGCCGCCGGGCTGAGGCCGCGCTCGGGGAGCGGCGCGACGCCGTCGAGCAGGCGCGCCCCGGTCCGGATCACCTCCTCGTTCAGCGGCACGTCGCGCGAGCTCGCGAGCCACGCCGGATCGATCGGGCGGCGCGCGACGCGCAAGCGCCCGTCCTCGTCGACGAGGCGCGCGAGGAGGGCGACCAGCGTGGTCGCCGGGTCCGGCGCGACGTTGCCCCAGAGCCCCGAGTGGACGTCGCTCGCGGCGCTGGCGACGGAGACCTCGACCTCGAGGAGCCCTCGCAGGCTCACCGTCAGGCCGGGGATGTCGACGCTCGGGTTCTCGCAGTCCGTGAGGACCATCGCTTCGGAGTCGAACGCGTCGGGGTAGGCGTCCATGAAGCGCTCGAGGTTCGGGCTGCCGATCTCCTCCTCGCCCTCGAGCAGGATCTTGATGTTGCACGGCAGCCCGCCGGTCTCCTTCAGCCAGGCCTCCATGGCCACGAGGTGACTGAGCCAGCCGCCGACGTCGTCGGCCGAGCCGCGGCCGTAGAGGCGATCGCCCTTGCGCACGATCGCGTGCGGATCGGTGCTCCAGGCCTCTCCCTTCACGGGCTGCACGTCGAAGTGACCGTAGACGAGCACCGTCGGCGCGCCGGGACCGGCGCCGGTCCACTCCGCGGCGACGCACGGGAGCGCGTCGGGGAGCTCGAGGACACGCGCGCGGGAGAAGCCGAGCTTCGCGAGATCGGTGCGGATGAGCTCGGCGAGCTCGAGGAGCCGCGGCGCGGCCTCGGGATCGCTCGAGATGGGCGCGAAGCCGATGTAGCGGTTCAGCGCGGCGAAGGATGCTTCCACGGCCTGTTCGGCGACGAGAGCGACACGGGAGACGTCGACCATGCGCTCCTCGCTAGCACGGCGCGGCCTCGGGGGTGAACCCGATGCGTCTCGCGTGCGCGACAGCTGCCTCGCACGCGCACGCATGCGACAGGCCGCCGGGCGGCGGCTGCCCGCGCGGCGCGTCGAAGCGCCGATGACTCGGAGCGTCAGCGCCGGCGCCGCACGAGCGCGCATCGGCGGCGCGCGACACGTCGCTTCGTGGTAGACGCGGGAGTCATGAAGCCCACGACTTCAGCTGCCCGCGCCTTCGCCATCGTGGGCGACGACGGCGACCGAGCCGTCGCCGTTCGCGTGACCGGAGAGGCGCTCCTCCGTTCGCCGCTCGCCAACAAGGGCACGGCCTTCACCACCGCCGAGCGCGTAGAGCTCGGTCTCGTCGGGCTCCTGCCTCCGCGCGTCGAGTCGCTCGAGGAGCAGACGGCGCGCGCGTACGCGGCGTTCCTCCGCGAGGCCACTCCGCTCGGCCGTCATCAGCTGCTCCGCCGCATCCAGGACACGAACGAGGTCCTCTTCTACGCGCTGCTCCAGGCGTACGTGCGCGAGATGCTCCCGGTCGTCTACACGCCGACGGTCGGCGAAGGCGTCGAGCGCTTCTCGGACATCTACGAGGTGCCGCGAGGCCTCTCGATCTCGCTCGAAGATCCAGAGCCCCCGAAGAACCTGGTCGCGAGCCACCCCGTCGACGACGTCCGGATGATCGTCGCGACGGACTCGTCGGCGATCCTGGGCATCGGCGACCAGGGCTACAACGGCCTCGCGATCTCGATCGGCAAGCTCGCGCTCTACACGCTCGGCGGCGTCAGCCCGCTCCGGACCGTCCCGGTCGTCCTCGACGTCGGGACCGACCGCGCCGCGCTCCTCGACGATCCGTCGTACCTCGGCGTGCGCCACCCGCGCCTCCGCGGCGAGGCCCACCTCGAGCTCGTGCGCAAGTTCGTGCTCGCCGTGCGCGAGCGCTGGCCGAAGGCCGTCATCCAGTGGGAGGACTTCGGCAAGGACACGGCGTTCGACGTGCTCGACGCGTTCCGCGACGTGGTCCCCTCGTTCAACGACGACATCCAGGGGACGGGCGCCGTGGCGCTCGCCGGTCTCCTCGCGGCGACCCGCTCCCGTGGGCGAGCCCTGTCGGCCGAGCGCTTCCTCGTCTACGGCGCGGGCGCCGGCGGCGCGGGCGTCGCCCGGGCGATCCGCGACGGGCTCGAGCGCGAGGGCCTCAGCCGCGACGAGGCGAGATCGCGCGTCTTCGTGGTCGACTCGAAGGGGCTCCTCGTCGAGGGCCGCGCCATGGAGCCCTACAAGCAGGCGCTCGCCCAGCCGGCGAGCGCCGTCGCGGGCTGGACCGTCGCCGGCAAGGCGCCGACGTTGATGGAGACCATCTCGAGCGGCAAGGTGACCGCGCTGCTCGGCCTCTCGGGTCAGCCGGCGTCGTTCGACGAGCCGGTGATCCGAGCGGTGACGGCGAACACGACGACGCCGATCGTCTTCGCGCTCTCGAACCCGACCAGCGTCTGCGAGGCGATCCCCGCCGACGTCCTCCGCTGGACCGACGGGCGCGCCGTCGTCGCGACCGGCAGCCCCTTCGCGCCCGTGACGGTCGCCGGCAAGACGTACGCGATCGGCCAGGGCAACAACGCCTTCATCTTCCCAGGGCTGGGCTTCGGCGCGATCCTGACCGAAGCGCGCAAGGTCACCGACGGGATGGTCGCCGCGGCCGCCGACGCGCTCGCCGACTTCACGCTCGAGCGCTACGGGCGCGATGGGCTGATCTACCCGCCCGTCGACGACATCCGCGACGCGTCCGTTCGCGTCGCCGCGCGCGTCGCGAAGCGCGCAATCGAAGACGGCGTCGCCGGTCGCGCGGATCTCCCGGACGACCTCGAGAGCCACGTGCGCCGCCTCGCCTGGGCGCCGCGCTATCTGCCGTACCGCCTCGCCTGAGCGGCCCCCTCGCTCGCCGGTCGGCGACCGGCCTCACTCGCGGTCCATCGGCTCGAGCGCGGACGCCCGCGCTCGACGGTCGACCTCACTCGCAGTCGGTCGGCTCGATCGCGAACGCGAGCGGGCGCGGCCCGTCGACGTGCACGTCGTAGACGCGTCCGGGCTCCGTGGTCCATCCGTCCGGCACGATGCGGAGCGCCGAGCGGCTCCCGAGGTGCGGCGTGAGGTGGGTCACGCGCGCGGCGAGCGGGCGCCCGGACGACGACACCGTGGCCGTCGCGGCGTCGAGGTCGTCGTCGTCGCTCTGCACCGTCCAGCCCATCTCGTCGAGGCGCTGGGCCGCGAAGACGTCGATCGGCACCGGCCCCGGCGGTGGCCACGCCGCCCAGCCGCGCGCCGGCGGCTCGCTGTCCCCGGCGGCGTCCACCTCCACGGCGCGCGCGCGCTCGGTCCCCTCGCCCGCGTCGAGGCCACGCCCGTCCACGACGACGCACGCGTAGCGATCCGTCGTGCCGATCCCGACGCGCGTGAGCGCCTCGGAGAGGAGCCAGCGCCGATGCACCATCGTTTCCTCGTTGCCTGGATCCTCGAAGAATGCGCCGATCGAGACGGGCGCGCTCCGGTTGGCGACGAGCCCGAGGGACGACGCCAGGGCGGCCTCCTCCGACCAGCAGCGCCAGTCGCGCGGCGGCGTGTGCGAGAGCTTCTCGTTGGCGTGCGCGACGAGCGCGCACGCTTGCGCCGCGCTCGTCCACGCGACCTCGCCGGCGACCGGCGGGAGGTCGGCGAGGAAGCGATGCGCGTTCAAGACGCGGAGCGCGCGCGTGACGGCCTCGGCGTCGGGCGCGGCGGCGACGCAGCGCGCCGCGTCACCGCGAAAGCGGACCGGCGCGCGGCCAGCGCGGCCTTCGCAGCGCCAGCGGTGGCAGACCTGCTCACGACGGCTCGGGCCGGGCTCCCGCGCGCACGCAGCGTCCAGCTCATCGGTGAGCACCTCCAGCGCGGGCGGTGACTTCGCGTCGTCCGCCCGCGCCGCGCTCGCGCTCACGGCCCCGCCCGCGGCGAGGTCACCGCTCTCGATCACGCAGGCAGGCAAGGCGAGCACGACGGCCACGACGGCGAAGCAACGACGAAACATCCGGTCCACGACGACAACGGCCAGCCCCGCGCGAAGTTCAGGCCTCGCCTGCGGTCACCGCGCGACTCCGTGCGCGCTCCCCCGCACTCGACGCCACCTCTGACCACCTTCGCGTCGTCGTCGTGACAAAGTAGCATCGCGCGATGAGCAACCAGAGCAACGCCGCCGAGGCGCTCGCGCGGGCTCGCGAGCAGTCGAAGACGTTCAAGTCGTCGAACAAGTACTTCGACGAGCGCATACACCCGGCGAAGTTCAAGCGCCGGTACGAGAGCTCGCTGTATCGAGGCGCGATCGAGAAGGACGCGCCGACGCGCGGCGCGTCGATGGAGGACATCGTCGGTTACGCCGACAAGGTGATCAACGTCGCCAAGGTGCGGCCAACTGCGGCGAGCTCTCCGCGCTCGCGTGCGCCTACCTGAGCCACGCGGGCGTCGAGCTCTTCGACTACGTCATCCTGCAGGCGCCGGGCGACCACGCGTTCGTCGCCATCGGCCAGACCGCGCCGGCGAACGGCGTCTATCCCTTCAGCTTCGCCGACTGGGACGACGACGCATGGATCTGCGACCCCTGGGCGAACCTCACGTGCGCAGCGAACGTGTACCCGACCCAGTGGCGGGCAAAGATGACGCACTGGCAGGAAGTGGGAAAGAGGCTCGGCAAGCCCGGCGACGAGTACCTCGGACAGTTCGAGGTCGTCGACGCGACGGATCCGTACTGGCTGAACGGGCTCACCGACTGCAACAAGCTCTCTCTCACCCATCAGCCGCTGGCCGCACCGGCTCAGCACAACGCCCGCTGCTGCGTCCTGCTTTGAGCGCGATATCTCCCGTGCGCGCCGGGAGGCGCCCGCGCGGAGACTCCGAGGGCGCCCGAAGACGGCGCGTGACGGGGCAGAGCGGGCTCGCTAGCCTCGGCCGGGCGTGAACCTCTCGAAGGCCCAGTGGCGGACGCTCTTCGTCGTCTGGCTGACCTACGGCGCCTTCTACCTGTGCCGCGTCAACATCGGCCCTGCGCGCGTCGAGATCGAGAAGACCTTCGCGATCGATCCGCTCGAGATGGGCCTCGTGCTCGGCTCGCTCAAGATCGGCTACGCGATCGGCCAGCTCGTGAACGGACAGCTCGCCGAGCGCCTCGGCCCGAAGCGCATCCTCCTCACGGGCATCTTCGGATCGGTCTCGGCGTGCTTGCTCTTCGCGTCGGCGGGGAAGCTCGTCGCCGTGCTGCCGTCGCTCGCCGGGCCGGTGAACGCCGTCGTTCGCGTGGTGTCCCCGAGCGCGGCGCTCGGCCCGGCGGCCGCGCTCCTGCTCGTCATCTGGTTCGCGAACGGTCTCTTCCAGGCCGGCGGCTGGCCGCCGACCGTGAAGATCATGGCGAGCTGGTACTCGCCCACCCAGCGCGGCCGCATGATGGGCGTCCTCGGCACGAGCTACCAGCTCGGCTCGGCGCTGACGATCGCGGCCTCCGGCGCGCTCGTCGCGTTCGCCGGCAACGACTACCGCGCCGCCTTCATCGTGCCCGCGGTCATCCTCGGCGGCGTCGGCGTCCACGCGCACCTCCGGATGCGCGAGCGCCCAGCGCGGGGCGAGGCTCCCTCGATCGACGAGATCACGAGCGCGGCGGCGGCGAAGAGCGGCGGCGACGCGAAGCTGTCGATCGGCCAGACGCTCCTCGTGACCTTCACGAACCCGCGCATCTGGATCCTCGCGCTCGCGCTGTTCGGGCTCGACATCGTCCGCTACGGCTTCCTCGACTGGGCGCCGGGGCACCTGAGGACGCTCCACGGCTCCGGCGTGCTCCTCGCCGGCCTGAAGGTCGCCGTCTTCCCGCTGGCCGGGGGCCTCGGCGCGCTCGCGTCGGGGTGGATGACCGATCGCTGGTTCCAGTCGCGCCGCGCGCCGGTGATCGCGGTGACGATGGGCATGGTCGGCGTCCTCACCCTCGCCTTCGATCGCGTCGCTCCGCTCGGCGCCGGGCCGACCGTCGCCTGCCTCGCGGCGATCGGCTTCTTCCTCTACGGCGCGCAGATCCTCCTCGTCGGCACCGCGGCGCAGGACTTCGCCAAGCGCGGCACGACCGCGGCGGCGGCGGGCTTCGTCGACTTCATGGGCTACATGGGCGCCTTCGGCGGCGACGTCGTCACCGGCTGGCTGCTCAAGAACCGGGACTTCCACTCGGCGATCGTGTTCTGGGCGAGCGCCGCGCTCGTCGCTGCGGTGCTCTCCGCGCTCCTCTGGCGCGCGCGCCCGGTCAGCGCGTCCTGAGCGCGCGCCGACGCGGGACGCCACGCGAGACCGGCAGAGCCCGCCTCGGACGCCACGCTCCGGCGCTCGGACGGGCCAGCGCGAGCGCCGGCAGCCCCGCAGCGCGGGGCTGGCTCGTCCTGTGCACCGTCGCCGGCCATGCGTCCCGAGCGGATCCTCTTCGCCACCGACCTCAGCTACCGGTGCGACCGCGCGCTCGATCGCACCGTCTCGCTCGCGCGCGAATGGACGTCCCGCTTGATCGTGCTGCACGCGCTCGAGGCGCCGTCGCCGGTGATCGACGCTCCGTCGTGGCGGCGCCCGCACGATCCACGGCGCACCGCCGAGCGACGCATCCGCGACGACCTCGACGGCGCGGGCGCGCCCGATGTCGAGATCGACGTCCTCATCGAGCGCGGCGAGCCTGCACCGTTGATCCTGGACGCCGCGAAGCGGCTCGGCTGCGAGCTCATCGTCACGGGCATCCGCCGCGACGACGCCGCGGGGACCGCGCTGCTCGGACGAACGGTCGGCGCCGTCGTGCGCGGCGCACGCGTGCCGGTGCTGACCGTCAAGGCCCGCGCGCGCGGCCCGTACCGCAGCGTCGCGGTGGCGAGTGACTTCTCGGAGGACTCGCGCCGCGCGCTCCTCACGACGCTCGCGCTCTTTCCGGCGGCCACGGTCCGCCTCTTTCATGCCCACGACGTGCTCTGCGAGGGGTTCATCGACGACAAGATGGCCGCGCGCGACAGCGCCGCCGAAGAAGCTCGCGCGGAGGGCCGCGCGTTCATGGCTGGTGTACCTCCCACTTCGGCGGAGCGCGTCGAGCTGATCTGCGAATACGGCTCGCCGACGTCGCTCGCGCACGACCTGGTCGAGACGGCCGACGTCGAGCTCGTCGTCGCGGGGACCCGCGGCCGCGGCCGGGTCGTCGAGCTGGTCCTCGGCAGCGTCGCGCAGGAGCTCCTCGCGACGCTGCCCGGCGACGTGATGGTCGTCCCGCGCGCGTGACGCCCGCCACGGGGGCGTCAGTCGAGGAGCGACGCCACGAGGGCCGCGATCAGGCAGAGCAGGAGCGCGCCGACGTTCTCGAAATCCGCCAATCGGTCGTCGGCGCGCTGGAGACGCGCCGACAGCCGGGCACCGCGGCGCTCGAGACGCAGTCGCCGCGCCGCCTCCACCCGCAGACGGCGGCGAACGCCGCGCGCCCGGCGCCCGACGACCACGATCGTGCGCTGCGCGCTCCGGAGCGCGGCCTCGACGAAGACCAGCACGTCGCCCGGAGGAACACGGGGAGCCTCGCGGCCCGTCCGCCGGAGCACGGTCGACGCGACCGCCGCCAGCGCGACGCCGGCGAGCACCGGCCACGCGCCCGACCACGAGGCGCCACTCTTCGCGTACGCGGCGCGCGGCTCGAGCGGAGATCCGAGCCCGAACGAGAGCGCCACGGCGGCCGCCAGCAGCACGAGCCACGGCAACCACAGCCCCGCGCGCGGGCCGCGCCCGCTCGCGCGAGGCGCGCGCGAGGCGCCCTCCGGCGTCGCGACACCGGGAAAGACGCTCGCGGAGGCGGCGGGAGAGACGCTCGCGGAGGCGGCGGGAGACGGCGCGGCGAGCGCGAGGAAGCGGAGCATGAGGAGCGTGCTGCCGACGGCCGCGATCGAGAGCAACGCGGCGAGCGCGCTCGCCCCGCGGGGCAACGCCATCGTCGCCTCCGTCAGCGCGCCCTTGGCGAGCGCGCCGCTCGTGAACGGCGCTCCGGCGATCGCGAGCGCTGCGCCGAGGAGGCCGAGCGTCACCAGACGAGCAGGCCAGCCGCGGCGCGTCTCCTTCGCGACCGCCGCGCCGAGGAAGAGGGAGCCCTTGGTCGTCGCGTGGTGGCTCGCGAAGAAGACGATCGCCGCCGTCGCCGGCGCGGCCGCGCCCGGCGCAGCGAGCGCGACGCCGAACGCGACGATCGCGAGGCCCATCTGACTGACGCTCGAATACGCGAGCACCACCTTGGGATCGTCTTGCAAGACACCCACCGCGGCCCCGTAGAGCGCCGTGACGAGACCGAGGACCGCGAGCGCGAGGCCGAGCCCGGGGAGCGACGCGACGCCGAGCGGCAAGAGCCGCAACCAGCCGAGGAGCGCGACCTCGATGATCGTGCCGCTCAGGATCGCGCTCGCCGGCGTCGGGGCGACGGGGTGCGCCAGCGGGAGCCACAGGTGAAGCAAGACGAGGCCGGCCTTCACCCCGAACCCGACGACCAGCAGCGCGCAGATCACGCCTCGATCCGGCGAGCGCGCGACGCTGACCGGCACCTCACCGAAGGGCAGATCGATTCGCTCGCGCACGACGAGCAGGAAGGCGGCGACGAGGAGCATCTCGCCGCCCAGGGCCATCACGAGGTAGGTGCGCGCGGCGCGGCGCGCGCTGTCGCTTCGCTCGTCGACGACGAGGCCGTACGCAGCGAACGTCATCACGGCGTAGAAGACGTAGAAGGTCGCGACGGAGCCGGCGAGGATCGCGCCGACGTTCCCCGCCATCGTCACGAGGAAGAAGAACCAGAACGAGCACGCGTGCTGGCGCGCGCCCAGGTAGGCGCGCGCGAAGACGCCAGAGGCGAGCCAGAGCACCGCCGTGAACGCGAGGAAGACGCGCGTCGCGGCGTCCGAGGTGCCGAGCCGCAAGCCGAGCAGCGCCGTCTCGAGCTCGAACGGCGGAGTGCCGTTGGCGAGGCTCGACGCCAGCGCGGGCAAGGGCGCCCACGGCGCGAGGCGCGCCGCGAGCGGACGCAGGGCGACCACGCCCATCGCCGCGGCCAGCGCCAGCGGGACGAGCACGGCGAGGACGAGCCCGATCGCCGTCACTCCGCGAACTCCCGCCTCGCGATGAGCTTCGCCCAGCCGAGCGGACTGAGGTCGGCGCCCGCGAGCACGCCGACGGCGAGCGACAGCGCCGCGGTCGCGAGCGTCGGGACGAGCAGCCAGAGGTCGACCTCGGCCCGTCCCGACGGGGCCCGCCAGGTCGTCGCCGGCTCGCCGAACCACGCGTCGTAGACGATGGGCAGGAAATACGCCGCGTTGAGCAGCGCGCTCGCGCCGAGGACGACGACGACCCACGGCTCGTTCGCGGCGAGCGCCCCGAGCCCGAGGTACCATTTCGTGATCCAGCCGGCCACGGGCGGCACGCCGATCATCCCGAGCGCTCCGACGGTGAACGCGCCCATCGTGAGCGGCATGCGCCGCCCGATACCGCGGAGCGCGCCGACCTCGTGGACGCCGAGCTCCTCGGCGACGTTGCCGGCGCAGAAGAAGAGCGTGACCTTCATCAGCCCCTGATGAACGAGGTGCACGATCCCACCGATGGTCGAGAGCGTGCCGAAGACCGCCACGCCTAGGACGATGTACGAGATCTGACTCACCGTCGAATAGGCCAACCTGCGCTTCAGGTCCTTCTGCCCGAGAGCCTTGATCGAGCCGTAGAGGATCGTGATCGCGGCGACGATCGCCAGCGGGCGCATCACGCCGAGATCGCGCGCGAGCCGGACGCCGTAGACGTCGTACACGACCCGCGTGATCCCGAACGCGCCCGCCTTCACGACGGCGACCGCGTGGAGCAAGGCGCTCACCGGCGCCGGCGCCACCATCGCCTCCGGCAGCCATCGGTGAAGCGGGAACACCGCCGCCTTCACCGAGAGCCCGCCGACGAGCAGCACGAACGCGACCACCAGCGCGGCCCGATGCTCCGGCGCCGCCGCGGGCAGCGCGCCCCGCTCGACGAAGTCGAGAGGACCGAGCAGCGAATAAATGAGGAGCACCCCGGCGAGGAAGACGGCGCCGCCGCCGATCGTGTAGCGGAGGTACACGTCTCCGGCGCGCAGCGCCTCGGGGGTGCCCCGGTGCACGACGAGCGGATACGTGGTGATCGTGAGCATCTCGTAGAAGAGGAAGAACGTGAGCAAGTTGCCCGCGAGCGCGATCCCCATCGTCGACGCGACGCACAGCGAGAAGAAGCCGAAGAAGCGGCTGCGGTGAGGTGATCCCTCGAGGTAGCCGACGGCGTAGGCGGTGGTCGCGAGCCACAGCACCGCCGAGAGCGTGACGAACAGGAGCGCGAACGGATCCGCGCGGAGGAGGATGTCCACGTCCGCGAGGAACGGGATGCGTGTCTCGTAGCGGCGGCCCGCGTACACCCCGCGGACCATGACCGCCGTGAGGACGAGCTTCGCGCACGCGGCCGAGACGTTGATCGTGGTGCGAGCGCCGTGACGGCGCTCGGGTAAGAAGAAGAGGAGCACCCCCGGGACGAGCGAGGTGAAGAGGACCCAGAGCGGCAGCGTGGCCTCGAGCGTCATGACGGCCCCGCCAGCTTCAAGAGCGCGCTCAGCCGAGTCGGGATCAGGCCGAGCACCAGCGCGAGGACGGCGAGCGTGAGGCTCACGAGCTCGGCGGGACGCGGCGCCCGCTGGAGCCGCGAGCCACCGCGCTCGGGCGAGAACGCCCCGCGAAGGATCGGGAAGACGTAGCCGGCGGCGAGGAGTCCGCCCGCGATCACCGCCGCCGCCCACCACCACTCTCCGCGCTCGAGCGCGGCTCGGGCCAGGAGCCACTTCGCGACGAACCCGCCGCTCGGCGGCAAGCCCATGAGGCTCATGCCCGCGAGCCCGAGGGCGACGAACGTGAGCGGACGCTGGTGCGCGACGCCCTTCGTCGCGTCGAGCATGTCGTGACCGACGGAACGTTCGACGACCTCCACGGCCATGAACATCGAGGCGCTCGCCGCCGCGTGCGAGACGATGACGTATGCCGCGCCGGTCCACGCGTCGGACGTGCCCAGCGGGAAGAAGAGGAACAGGTAGCCGACGTGTGCGACGCTCGAGTACGCGAGCACGCGCTTCAGGCGGCGGGCGCGGAGCGCCAGGGCCGAGCCCCAGACGATCGCGAGGACGCCGAGCGCCCCGAGCACCCGCGCGCCGCCGCCGCCGAGCGCGCGCGGGAAGACCTCGACCCATAGCCTGACGAGCACCACGTAGGGCGCCTTGCCGATCAGCCCCGACAGGAGCGCGCTGACGGCCGGCGGAGCGCTCGTGTACGCTGGCGGGAGCCACGCGTGCAGCGGGAACAGCCCCGCCTTGAGGCAGAGCCCCGCCGTCATGAGCGCGAGCGCGGCCGAGGACCCCGGCCCGGACGAGACGCGTCCTCGGAGCAGATCGAGGTCGAGCGTGGCCGCGACTGCGTAGAGCAGGGCGATCCCCATGAGGTAGAAGAGCGAGCCGACGAGCGACAGGAGCAGGTAGCGAAGGCCCGCGGCGAGCGCGCGCCGACCTCGATCGACGACGATGAGCCCCACGGCGGCGAGCGTCGCCAGCTCGAGCGTGACGTACAGGTTGAAGACGTCGGCCGAGAGGGAGAGCGCGTTCAGCGCAGCCCAGGCGAAGACCCACAGCGCGAAGAACCGGCGCGCGCGCGCGCCGCCATGCCGTCCGAGCGCGTGGACGCTGACGAGCGGCCCCACCACTCCGCACGTCGTCAGCATGAGCGCCCCGAGGCCGTCGGCGCGGAGCATGATCCCGAGCGGCGCGCCCCACGCGCCGGCGGCGCTGCTCGCCGCGCCGCCCGCGCAGACCTGCCAGACCGTGGCGCCCGCGGAGGCGACCGTGGCCATCGAGGCGATGACGGCGAGCGGGACGGCGCGCCGGACGAAGAGCACCGAGAGCGTCGCTCCCGCGAGCGGCGCGAGGACCGTCCACGAGATCCACGGCGTCGAGCCGATCATCGTGGGGGCCCGTCCGGCGGAGGTGCGGAGGCGTCCCTCACCTCGGCCGAGAGGGCTCGCGCGATGGCCACCGCGAGGGCGGTCGCGCTGACCGAAATGACGATGCCCGTGAGCACCAGCGCGTGGGGGACGGGGTCGGGGATCGCGGACGGCGCGCGGCGGGCGCTCGCCACGAGCAGGAGGAAGACCCCGCCGCCCATGATGTTGACGCCGAGCACTCGCCGCACGACGTGCGCCGTCGACCCGAACGCGCCGAAGACCCCGGCCGCGAACACCCCGATCGCCGCGGCGCCGTAGAGGCCCCACACGCTCATGACGGGTCCGTCCCACGCGCGCCCGGCTCAGGGCCGCTCGGCGGCGAAGGGAAGAACATGACGAGGATGACCGCGATCGAGATCGTCAGCGCGAGCTCGAGGGCGAAGATGAGCGGCCCGGCCCAGGGCCGCGGATAGTCGAGGAGGTCGTGTCCTCGGACGACCGGCACGCTCGCGAGGACGACGAACACGACCAGACCGAGCACGAGCGCCGCGCGCACGCGCAGCGACATCCGGAGCACCGGGAGCGCGCCGGTCAGCTGGAGCGTCACCCCGCAGCCGGCGAGGATGGTGCCCGCCTGGAACGCGCCCCCGGGGGCGTGCGAGCCCTCCCACACGAGGAAGCCGGCGAGGACGATGCTCGCCGGGACGAGGAGGTGCAAGAACGCCGCGAGGAGCTCCGAGATGGGCTCCCTTCGCGGCTCCGGCCGCCGCCGCTGGACCGCGCGCACCGCGAGCGCCGCGACGAGCAGCACCGCCACCTCGAGGAGCGTGTCGTAGCCTCGAAAGTCGAGGAGCACGGCGGTGATCGGGTGCAGCGCGCCGCTCTGCGCGATGTGCTCGCGGACCAGCTCGGTCAAGCCTCGGCTTCGCGCGGGCAGCCGAAGGATCGTCGCGCCCAGCCAGACCGCGAGCCCGGTGAGGAGCGCCAGGCTGCCGGCGCGGACCGTGAGCCTGACGCGGGGCGCGACGGACGACGGACGACGCGCGAGCGGCTCGATCGACGGGAGCGCGCTCAGGAGGAGCGCGCCCGTCAGCCCGGAGCCGACCGCCGCCTCGACCAGCGCGACGTCGATCGCGTCGAGGCGGGCCCAGGCGAGCGCCGAGACGAAGCCCAAGGCGATGAAGAGCATGATCGCCTTGTCGAGCGACGCCGCGGTGACCACGCCCCACGCGACGAGCGGGAGGAGCACCGCGAGGACGCCGTCGAGCAGCCAGTCGACCGCGGTCACGTCGGTCCTCGCCCGTCGGTTCGGGGAGCCCCCGCCAGCGCCCGGGCCATGATGAGCTGCGACGAGAGGCTGCTCGAGACGAGCACGAGCAGCCAGGTGACGGCCAGCTTCGCGACGAGCACGATCGACGGCGACGCGCAGGCGAGCCCCAGCACGACGAAGCCGAGCCCGAGGTTGTCGGCCTTCGTCAGCGCGTGGATCCGGGTGCACGGATCCGGGAACCGGAGGAGCCCGACGGCCCCGGCGAAGAAGAAGAACGCGCCGGCGAAGAGCAGGGCGGCGGACGAGAGGTCCTGGAGCGTCATCGCTCGCCCTCGCGCGGGGCGAAGCGGACGAACGCGATCACCGTCACCGCGGCGAGGACGGCGAACACCAGCGCGACGTTGCGCAGCGCCGCCGCCTCGCGGTCTGCGCCGAGCAGCAGCAAGACAGCCACCCCGCAGGTCCCGAAGAGCTGGACGACGAGGATCCGATCGGTGAGCGTCGGTCCGAGCCAAGCCCGCGCGAGCCCCGGGAGCAGCGTCAGGAGGAGGAAGAGGGCGACGGCCACGCGCAGCTCATGCATGCGTCTCGCTCCCCGCGGGCGTGTGCGCCCAGATCGCGCGCGCGACGCGCCTCTCGAGCGCGCGGAGCTCCCCCTCGAGCTCGCCGTCGTCGACGAGCACGTGGATGCGGAGCTCTCGGTCGCGCACCTCGACGGTCAACGATCCGGGCATCAAGTTGATGAGGCTGGTGAAGAGCTGCTGCTCGGGGCCCGGCGCCAGATCGGTCGTGTAGGACACGACGGCGGGGGCCACCGGGACCCGGGGCGACAGCGCGAGGAGGGCGACGTCCCAGCCGCCGCGGATCGAGCCGACGAGGAAATGCCACACGAGCCTCGAGGTCGCGGCCACGCGCACGTGGGTCAGCGGCGCTCGCGCAGGACACAACCTGAGGCTCACGATCGTCGCGGCCAGGACCACCACGACTCCGAACGCGATCCCCCCCACGTCGTCCTCGAGCAGCGCCCACCAGCCGAACGCGAGGATGCATGCACGCCACGCAGCGCGCCGCGCCTTCACGCGGAGGTGGGCGGAGTCGCCGTCGCGAGTCCCGGACGCCATGGCTGCCAGCGCGTAGCAGGGACCGAGCCGCGCCGACGCCACGGCGCGAGCGCGGGTCCCCGCGGCGCCCCGCCGGCGCCGCGCCCGTAGCTCTTCACGACCTCCGAGGCGGTCTGGACCGGGCCGCCGATGCCGCGCGCAGGACGATCGAGCGGCGGCGCGTCGGGCTCCGACAGGACGACGCGACGGGCGAGTCGAGCTGCGCTGCGGTCGCCGGGACGCGCGGCGCCCGTGCGTCAGCGCGCGGCGCGACGCTTCCCGGGCGCCGGGTCCTCGTGCACCACGACGCGTGAGCCGGTGTTCTCGTTCTCGCTGAAGACGCCGTGCCACCCCTCGGGGATCTGCGGATCGGCCCACGCGAAGACGGTGCGCGCGTCCTCGGGGGACATGTTCACGCAGCCGTGGCTCCGGACGTTCCCGAACGAGTCATGCCAGAACGCGCCGTGGAGCGCGTAGCTGCCCTGGTAATACATGACCCAGGGCACGTCCTCGATCGAGTACGGACCGTCGGACGCGACGTCGCCGTCCATCGTCGTCGTGACGTGCTTCTCGCGGATGCGAAAGATCCCCGGAGGCGTCGCGAAGTCGCGCTCGCGATCGTACGGGTTGCGGCGGCCCGACGAGATGAGGGTCGCGAACACGGGACGCCGCCCCTCGAACGCGACGAGCTGCTGGCGCGTGAGGTCGACGTCGATCCACCGCTCGTCGGCGCCGACGTCGGCGGGGATCTGCGGGTGCGCGAGGCGGAGCGACGGGAGACGCACCCAGAAGCCGGCGCTCGTCTGGTGGTAGGTGACGCCGGAGACCGTCGCCTCCCGCCCGGTGAGGAGGACCGCGCTTCGCCGCGGCAGCGCCGCGCCCCAGCCGACCTTGAGCCCGCCCTTGCCGTCGTCGGTGACGTCGAGCGCCGGCACGCCGCTCGACGTCACGAACGCGACCGTGCCCGCGAGCGGCGCCCCGGCGTCGAGCGCGGCGAGCGGCTCCTCGCCGGCGTCGACCGAGCCCGCGAGCTCGGGGAACGGGAGCAGCTCGGCGACGGCGCCCTCTCCCGTGAACCAGCTCCCGACGTGCTTCGTCGAGCCGTTCAGCAGCGCGAGGCGATCGTACGGCGCCGCGAAGCCGAAGGTGGTGCGCCACCACCGCGTGCCGGCGGCCTTGAAGTCGCGGTCGAGCGCGACGATGAAGCCGCGCGCCATCCGGCGCACGAGGACACCTCGTCCCTTGAGCTGCTTCAGCTGCGGCCGCCCCGCGTCGGCCTTGAACGGATCGGCGAGGCGGTCGCGATCCTTGTCGCGCTCGTTCTTGTCGCGCGCCGCGCGACGCGGCGGCGGAGGCGGGGGCGGCGCGGTCTCCTCGTCGTTCGCGGCGGGCGACGCCTCCTCGTCCTTCTCGCCCTCGCTCGCCGCGCTCTGCGCCTCCTCCGGCTTCGGCGCCGGCGCGAGGTGCGGCTCGTACTTCTTCCGGTCCTCGGCGCTCAGCACCCGGCGGTAGAGCGGCGTCCCGTCGGAGACGTTGGCGCCGTAACGATAAGGCATGCCGGCGTCGCGGTCGGGCTGCTTCGGGGCCAGCTTCACGCGAGGGTTCGTGAGGTCGATCGTCGCGACCTTGCCGCAGACGAAGCCCCCCGCGACGAGCTCGTACCAGCCGTCCTTGCAGTCGTCGTTCTTGATCGGCGGGTCGTACGCCTTCACCACCGCGCCGTTCCGGAGATAGCCCATCCGTCGCGCGCCGGCGTCGCTCTCGGGCCAGCTCGGTCGATCGCTCACCGAGGCGACGAAGCTCGACGCGGCCAGATCGAGGACGAGCCGCTGGCCGCCCGCCGCCTTCTCGCCGACCTCGCCCGGCGTCGCGGCGTCGTCGATGGCGGCCGCGGTGGTCGCCGCGTCGGCCGACGACGACGTACCGGGCGTCTTGTCGCACGCCTCGAGCAACGCGAGCGCGCAGGCGGGGACCAAAGCGAACTGCCACAACCGCACAGCGGCTCCCGCTTAGCGCGATCTGCCCGCGCGCGGAAGACCCGAGCTCGGTCGCGGCGACTTTCGCGTATCATCGCTCGCCCCATGACGACGTCGACGAGCCTCACGATCCGGTCGGAGCACGCCGCCTACGGTGGGCGCCAGGGTTTCTACGAGCGCGCGAGCGCCGCGTGCGGCGGGCCGATGCGCTTCTCGGTCTTCCTCCCGCCGCGCGCGCTCGCGGGCGACGAGGTCCCCGCGCTCTACTACCTCGCAGGCCTCACGTGCAACGAGGAGCACCTGCCGACCAAGGGCG
The DNA here is from genome assembly GCA_019637195.1 of Labilithrix sp. Lineage (GTDB taxonomy): Bacteria > Myxococcota_A > Polyangia > Polyangiales > Polyangiaceae > Labilithrix. The sequence goes on from JAHBWA010000096.1 coordinate 26,175, forward strand.
GCGCGCTCCGCCTCGCGTCCGAGCTCGGCCTCGCGATCGTCGCGTCCGACACGAGCCCGCGCGCGAAGCGCTACCCCGGCGACGACGAGAGCTGGGACTTCGGCCAGGGCGCCGGCTTCTACCTCGACGCCACCGAGGCCCCCTGGTCGGAGACCTACCGGATGGAGACGCACGTGACGAAGGAGCTCCCGGCGTGGGTCGAGGCGGCGCTCCCGATCGCGAGCGACCGGCGGGGGATCTTCGGCCACTCGATGGGTGGTCACGGCGCGCTCACGCTCGCGCTGCGGAACCCCGAGCGCTACGCGAGCGTCTCGGCCTTCGCGCCGATCGTCGCGCCGTCGCGCGTGCCGTGGGGCGAGAAGGCGTTCACGCGCTACCTCGGGAGCGATCGCGCGCGGTGGGCTGAGCACGACGCGTGCGCGCTGATCGCCGGCGGGCGGACGCTGCCGTTCGAGCTCCTCGTGGATCAAGGGACGAGCGACAAGTTCCTCGAGCGCGAGCTCCGCCCCGAGCTGCTCGAGGAGGCGTGCGCTGCCGCGAAGCAGCGCCTCCGGCTGCGGCGCCACGAGGGATACGACCACAGCTACTACTTCATCGCGACGATGATGGAGGAGCACCTCCGGCACCACGCCAAGGCGCTCGTGGGCTGACGCCGGCCGCACGATCGACTTGGCGCGCGACCAGCCCGGCGCCGAGCGCCCCGGCGCCGATCAGCCCGGCGCGCGATCGAGGACGATGCGCATGCGCGCGCGCCCTTCGCGCACCCGGGCGATCGCGTCGTTGACGGAGGCGGCCGAGGCGAGCGACGCCCGCTCGACGATGGGCGCGATCCGGTGCGCCGCCGCGAACGCCAGCATCCGCCGCATCGTCTGCGTGCTCCCGATCACGCTGCCCGTGATGTGCTTCTGCTCGTCGAGCAGCGGATCGGCCGAGAGCGTCAACGGCGCGCCGGGGACGCCGACGAGGCACAGCGTGCCCTCGAGATCGAGGACGCTCATCCAGGCGGTCCAGTCGAGCGGCGCGTGCGTCGTCACGAGGAGGAGATCGACGACGCCGCGCGGGAGCGGACCGCACGCGTCCGTGAGCTCGCTCGCGCCGAGCCCGAGCGCGAGCTGTCGCTTCGACGTGTCGGGATCGAACGCGATCACCGAGGCGCCGAGCGCCGCCGCGAAGCGCACCGCGAGGTGACCTAGGCCGCCCACGCCGACGACGCCGACGCGCATTCCGGCGCGGGCGCCGAGGCGCTCGAGCGGCGAGAAGACCGTGAGACCCGCGCAGAGCAGCGGCGCCGCCGTGGCCCGGTCGAGCCCCTCCGGCAGCTCGAAGCAGAACCGCGCGTCGGCGCGCACGCGCTCGGCGAACCCGCCCCACCGCGTCGTCGGCGGCGAGGGGCTCGCCGCGGCCGTGCAGGTCCGGACCTTGCCGCCGGTGCACAGGTGCTCACGCTCGGAGCGGCAGGCGCCGCACCCACCGCAGGCGCCCGCCTGCCAGCCGAGGCCCACGACCGCGCCTTCTGAAATTTTCGCGCGCGCGCCGGCGCGGACGACGCGCCCCACGATCTCGTGACCGGGGACGAGCGGGCGCGCCACGTCCCCCCAGTCGCCGTCGAGCAGGTGCACGTCGCTATGGCACACCGAGCAATGATCGACGGCGATCTCGAGCTGTTCGTCGCCGAGCGGGCCGGCGTCGGGCACCTCGAGCGCCTCCAGCGGGCGGCCGGTGGCGGTCTGCCCGAACGCGCGCAAGGTCGCGGAGCTCATGGCAGGGCGCATGCCTCAACCCCCGACCGGGTGCAACGTGGCGTGCTCATCCGTAGATGCTATACACGCCCCCACCTGCTCGCCTGGAGCCCTACCCCATGTTCGTGAAAACCTCGCGCAAGTCCGGTCCCCGCACCCTGGTCTCGAAGTCCCTCGCAGAAGAGTGCGCGGCCAAGGAGCTCACGCGCCGGCAGATGGTGCAGGCCGTCATGCTCGGCACGGTCGGGACGTGGCTCGGCGCCGCCGGGCTCGCCGGCTGCACGACGAAGACCGTCGTCAAGGACGACGGCGCCGGGGCGGGCCCGGACGCGGACGCCGGCCCCGAAGAGACGACCAAGCACCTCGTCGGCATGGGCTACGACGAGGCCGATCGTGGCGTGGCGCTCGAGGCGGCGCTCGCGGAGACCGTCGGGCTCGGGATGATCAAGCCGGGCGACTCGGTCTACCTCCGCGTCAACAGCAACTCGGGCGACGTCTACCCGTACTCGACGGCACCGGAGACGATCGTCGCCCTCGGCGGCATGCTCCGCGATCTCGGCGTCACCGACATCCGCGTCGGCGACCGCTCCTTCTGGGGCGATCCGAACACGGTCGGGAACCTCACGAAGAACGGCATCGCGGGCGCGGCGAAGAAGATCGGCACGAGCGCGATCGCCTACGACGACAACGTCGACTGGGTCACGCTCCCGAAGGGCTCCACGCCGAACTGGGTCGACACCGTTCGCCTCCCGGAGCCGGTGATGACCGCCGATCATCAGATCATCCTCTCCTGCGTGAAGACGCACTTCATCTCGCAGTTCACGATGGCGCTGAAGATCGGCCTCGGCCTCGTCCACGCCGAGGACCGCATGCGCGAGGGCAACCTCAAGACCCACGACACGCGGATCCTCTACAAGCAGATCGCGCAGATCAACCAGGCGTTCACCCCGTCGCTCGTCGTGATGGACGGCTACTCCGCGATCATCTCGGGCGGTCCGACGAAGAACGACCGCCCGTCGGGCGCGCCGTCGTCGTTCAGCGGCGGTGTCATCGGCAAGCCGAAGGTCTTCATCGTCAGCACCGACCGCATCGCGGCCGATGTCGCCGGCATCGCCGTCCTCAAGACGCTGAGCCCCGACTACGAGGCGATCCACGACACGAAGCCGTTCTCGAACCCGCAGATCAAGGCCGCCGTCACCGCGGGCCTCGGCATCGCCGACGCATCGGCGTTCGATCTCTCCGGCCCGACCGTGCCCGAGCTCGAGACGTACCTCGCCCAGGTCACGGGCTAGCGCGGCGCTGGCCCGGGGGTTGACCGGCCGAGCGCGACCGCGACGCTCGCACGGATCACCGGCTGAGCACGGCGCTCGCGCGAGTCACGGGCCGAGCGCGACCGCGGCGCCCTGACGCTCGATCGGCCGTGCCGCGAGCGTGAGTCGACGCCCCCTCGAATAGACTCAGCCGTCGTCCGTCCATCTCGGCCGGTGTCGCCCTGCCCTCTCGCGCCCCGGCGCGGCGAGGTGGGCGCCCGCTTTCTTGGCGGCTTCCGCCGGGCAAGCCTGCTGCCTATGGGGACGGGGCCGCGCGTGACGACGGCCCCGGAGGGATCGTCATGCCGCTCTCGCTCCGCCCGGCCGTCGCCGTGTGCTGCTTTTCCGTGCTCTCCTTGGCCGCCGCGAGCGCGAGGGCCGACCTCGGCGCGCCGCCGGCCGGGTCACCCGAGCGTGCGGGGGCAGAAGCGCCCGCCACAGCGAGCGCCGCGGGCGCGCCACCCGCCGCCGACGCGCCAGAGGCGCAGCGACGCGCGCGCCAGGACCCGAAGCGCTTCGTCGTCGCGCGCGACTTCGGGATCGCCGTCCCCGTGGGAGCGCTCGCCGAGGAGGCCGCGCCGATGTACGGGCCGCTCGTGCGCCTCGGCTTCCACCTCTCCGACAGCGTCGAGCTCGGCCTCCGCGCCGGCTACCAGCGCGGGTTCGACAAGACGGTCGCAGGTGCCCAGGGCTCGCTCTCGTCGGTGCCGATCAACGCGAGCGTGCGCTGGTTCGTGCTCGGCGATCGCTCCGGCCCGTACGCCGGCGCCGAGGCCGGCGTGAACGTCTTCCGCCACCGCGCCGCGCCGCGGACGTCGTTCTTCGACGTCGGCGCGGACTCGACGTGGGCGCGCCCCTCGGCGAAGGTCGGCGTCGGCTTCGTCTGGAGCCGCGCGCTGCCGATCGACGTCCGCGCAGAGCTCGCGTCGCTCGACCTCGTGTCGCGGGGCGGCCCGGCAGGCGCGCTCGCGCTGGGCGCGACGGCCGGCTACTCGATCTTCTTCTGAGCACCGCGCGCGACGCTCACGAGCCGCGCGCGGCGCTCACGACCCACCCCGAGGCGCCGAGGGGATCACGCCAGATCGAAGACGAGGACCTCGCCGCCGTCGACCCCTTCGATCCGGACGGCGGGCTCGCTGGAGAGCGCCGCCGCGTCGCCGGCCGCGAGGTCCCGTCCGTTCACCCGGACCTTCCCTCGCGCGACGTGGACCCACGCGTGCCGGTCCGAGGCGAGCGCGAGCTCGGCGACCTCTCCGGCGCCGAAGAGCCCGGCGTGCAGGACCGCGTCGGCGTGCAGCGTGATGCTCCCGTCCCGTCCGTCCGGCGACGCGACGACGCGGAGCTTGCCGCGCTTGTCCTCCGCGGAGAACGCCTTCTGCTCGTAGCTCGGCGCGATGCCCGCCTCCGACGGGATGATCCAGATCTGGAGGAAGTGCGCCTCCTCGCTGTTCGACGGGTTCTTCTCGCTGTGGACGACGCCGGTTCCGGCGCTCATGCGCTGGACGTCGCCGGGGCGGATGATCGACCCCGTGCCCATCGAGTCCTCGTGCTCGAGACCGCCCTCGAGGACATACGAGACGATCTCCATGTCGCGATGCGGATGCGCCCCGAAGCCCTTCCCGGGCGCGACGCGGTCCTCGTTGATCACGCGCAGCGAGCGGAATCCCATGTGCGCCGGGTCGAAGTAGTCCGCGAAGGAGAACGTGTGGTGCGAGTCGAGCCAGCCGTGGTTTGCGTGTCCGCGATCGTTGGCCTGTCGGATGGTCATCATGGTGCGTTACCTCGGTGTCGAGGAGTATGGGCCCGCCATACCATCTACGGAATCGGCAATCGGTTGACGTTTAACATCATCAAATGCGATGGATTGAGCGATGTACGATCCGGTCACGCTCGACCAGCTTCGGGCGCTCGTCGCCGTGGCGGACGAGGGCAGCTTCTCCGCCGCCGCGCGCAAGCTGAAGCGCGTCCAGTCGGCCGTCAGCACGTCGATGGCGAACCTCGAGGCTCAGCTCGGCCTGCCCGTGTGGGATCGATCGACCAAGGTGGCTCGGCTGACCGAGCAGGGGCAGGCGCTGCTGCGCTCGGCGCGCCGCGTCCTCGCCGAGGTCGACGGCCTCCGCCGCGTCACCTCGGGGATGGTTCGCGGTATCGAGCCGTCGGTCTCGCTGTGCTTCGACGCGCTCTTCCCGCTCGGTACGCTGATCGATCTCTGCGCCGCCTTCGCCACGGCGTTCCCCGAGGTCGATCTCCGGGTCGACACGCAGCTGATGTCGGCGGTGACCGCGCGGGTGCTCGACGGGCGGGCCACCCTCGGCGTGGTGAGCCCCGGCGGGATCGTCCCCGGGCTCCAGCGCCGCGTCCTCTCGGCGATCCGGATGATCCCGGTGGTGAGCCCGTCGCACCCGCTCGCCGCGCTGCGCGGGAAGATCGCCGAGGAGCACTTCGCCGACGCCATCCAGATCGTCCTCTCGGAGCGGAGCGACGGCGGCGTCGAGGACCGCGGCGTCCTCTCGCCGCGGACGTGGCGCGTGAGCGATCTCCACACCAAGCACATGATGCTCCGCGCGGGCCTCGGCTGGGGGAACCTTCCCGAGCACCTCGCGGACGGCGATCTCCGCGCGGGGACGCTCGTCCGGATCGCGCCGCGCGCGTGGGGCGAAGAAGAGCACACGCTGTACCTCTCGGCCATCTGCCGGAGCGACATGACGTTCGGTCCCGCGCACCAGTGGATCGTCGCTCGGCTCGGTGAGCTCCCGACGCGGGAGCCCGGCGGAGCGCCGGCCTCACGCGCGAAGTCGCCGGTGAAGCGCGCGAAACGCTCGCGCCGCTGAGGGGGCGAGCCCGACGGCGGCGACGCGCGCCGACGTCAGGACGAACCGCGCGGGCTGGCGCGCCGGCAGGGCGAGCCGCTCGGCGGCGGCGCCCCGGCGACCTCGACCGGGCTCGGCGGCACGCGACGCGCGGGGACGACGACGCGCGCGGGCATCGCGATCCCGCCGACCTGCGGCACCTTGTACGGCTTGTTCACCCGGAGCGTGTCCTTCTTCAGGGCGTTCGCCTTCTTGATCGCGTCGGTCGTGACCTTGTAGCGGAGCGCGAGGTGGCTCAGCGTCTCGCCCGGCTTCACCGTGTGCGTGATGAAGAGCGTCGGCGGCGCGATGAGGCGGCGCGACACGAGGAAGCGGTAGGCTCGGCGCCCGAGCTCCTGCGCCGCCGGGCTGTAGAAGCGCACGTGGAGGTGCGACGCGTGCCCCTTCGCGTGGAAGATGAGCGGACGCGCGCTCTTGCCGCCCGCCTGGAAGATCTGGTCGAGCCACGCGGGGTCTTCGCCGATCTCGAGCGCGTAGGTCTTGAGGATCCGCTGGACCGACAGGTCGACGAGGATCAAGTCGACGTCGCTCTCGGCGATCAGCGTGCGCACGAAATGCCACGTACGCGCGCGATCGAGGTTGGCCGCGTTCGCGGTCGCGTACCAGCGATGCCCCTCGGTCAGGTAGTAGCTGACGTCGACGTCGCGTCCGGACTGATGACTGACATGCGGCGGCTGGTGACCGCCGCGCCGCGCGCTGATGTCGCCGATGAACGCCTTCGGCGTGTCCGGGAAGCGCGCCGCGACCGCGTCGATCGCACGCCCCAGCGCGTCGACGGTCTCCTGCGTGCCCCACGCGTGCCCCGGGCTCACGAGCTCCCAGTTCGCGCCCTCGGGCATCCGCACGCCGCTGACGAGCACCCCGCTGTGCGCGCGGCCGATCGACATCGGGCCGAGCGCGCCGACGTCCGCGCGAAGGCGCGCGGTGATCTCGGCGTCCGACAGATCGGCGAAGGGCGCCGCGGAGATCGCGCCGTCGGGCGGCGGCGTCTCCGCCGGCAGCTCGAAGCCGTCGTCGAGCGTCGCGTGATCGCCGTCGGCGCCCTCGTCCGGGCCCGCTGAGGCGAGCGCGTTCGCGTCGTCGCAGTCCGTCCCGCCAGGCGCGCTCGGCGGGGCCGGACGCGACGAGGCGTCTCCGCCGGCGGCCGGAGGCGGCGGAGCAGCGGACGCCGGCCCGCCAGCCGCCGGACGCGACGCCAGAGGGCCTACGCAGCCGGTCGCGACAAGCGCGAGCGTGAACATCGCGTGAGCGAGGACCCCATGCTTCGTGGGCGCGCGCATCGGCGTCACCTCTACCACGAGGAAGCGCGATCGACGTATCGTTGCGACGTGAGCGGGAGGCGCGAGTTCCTCTGTTACACCGACGGCTCGTGCAAAGCCGCGGACGGAGCGCCGGGCGGCTGGGGCTTCCGCGTCGATCCGCCCGACGGACCGCCGATCGAGGCCTACGGCAAGGCGACGGGCACGCTCGCCAAGGTCATGGAGTACCAGGCCGTGGCCGAGGCGCTCGCCGCCCTGCCGCCGCGCGTGGCCGCGGTCGTCTTTTCGGACAACCTCGCGCTCGTCGAGAACCTGACAAAGAAGCTGCCCGTCTGGCAGGCGCGCGACTTCGCGAGCGTCGACCCCCTCGTCGTCACGAGCGTCCGGCGCATCGCGGCGACCATCGCCGACCAGCAGCTCGTCGTGCGCTTCCAGTGGGTGCGCGCGCACAACGGCAACGCCGGCAACGAACGCGCCGACGCGCTCGCCGCGCAGGGCGCCCGCGAGGCGAAGGCGGAGCTCGCGTCCGCCGGACGCCGGCGCTGATCGATCGCGC
>JAHBWA010000097.1 GCA_019637195.1 Labilithrix sp.
CGACCTTGCCCTTCTGGTCGTCGAACTTCTTGATCTCCTCGTCGATGATCTTCTGGAACTTCTCGAAGGGCTGCGCGCCCACGAGACGACGACCGTTGACGAAGAAGTGCGGGGTGCCGGAGGCCTGGACGTCCTCGCCGAGCTCCATGTCCGCGTCGATTTCCTTCTTGTACTTGTTGTCCTTGATCGCGGCCTTCACCTTGGCCACGTCGAGGCCGAGCTCGCCGGCCGCCGCCTCGAGATCGGCGTCCTCGAGCTTCGGCTGGATGTCGAACATCTTCTTGTGCGCGTCCCAGAAGCCCTTGTCGCCCTTCTGAGCGCGAGCCTCGATCGTCAGCGTGCTGGCGGGCACCGCGCGCGGGTGGAACGGGAGCGGCTCGTGCTTCCACACGAGGCGGACCTTGTTGCCGTAGGTCTCACGCACCTTCTCGAGCGTGGGCTCGACGCGCTTGCAGTACGGGCACTGGAAATCCGAAAACTCGACGATCGTGACGATCGCGTCCTTCGGGCCGAGCTGCGGGGAGTTGCCGACCGGCACCCGCCACACGGTCTTGGTGTCTTCCTTCTCGCCCTCGTCCTCGTCGTCGTGCTTCGCCGGAGCTGCCTTGAAGTTCTCCTTCGACATCTCCACGTAGACCTTGTCCTTGGGCGTACCCGCGGCGATCTTCGCGTTGGCCTTCTGGAGCTCCTTGTCGATGAGCTCCTTGAACTTGTCGAACGGCTGCGCGCCGGAGAGCTCCGCGCCGTTGATGCGGAAGGCCGGGGTGCCGTTGGCGCCGACCTTGTTCGCGAGCGCCTGGTCCTCTTCGACCTTCTTGAGGTGCTTCTTCGACGCGATCTCGGCCTTGAACTTCGCCGGATCGACGCCCGCCTGCTGCGCCCACTTCTCGTAGGACTCGGGCGAGAGCTCCTTCTGGTTCTTGAACGCGAGGTCGTGGAACTTCCAGAACGCGTCGCTGCCCTTGAGCGCGAAGACCGCCTGCGCGGCCTCCGAGGCGGGCTTCGCCTTGTCGTGGAACGGGAGCGGCTGGCTCTTCCAGACGAGGCGGACCTTGTCCGGCCCGTAGGTCGTCTTGACCTGATCGAGCGTCGGCTCGACGCGCGAGCAGAACGGGCACTGGAAGTCGGAGAAGATGACGACGGTGACCGGGGCGTCACGCTTGCCCCAGACCGGGTCGTCGCTCGTCACGGGGATCGGCGAGTCCTTGTCGGCCCACGTCGGACCGCCCGCGCCGCTGCCGTCGGCGACGATGCCGCCGGACTTGAGGCGGTGGCTGTCGTAGCCCCACATCACCGCTCCGCCCGCGAGGAAGCAGAGGATGAAACCGATGATCGCCACGCCCGTGCTCATCCCGCCCGCGTCGGGGGGCGGCCGCACGTCAGCCGCGTGGCTCTTGTGCTCTTTGTCCTTGGCCATGATTGCCTTCCTACGATAATTGCATACTACAATGAACGCGCGCGCCGCACTTGACGGGGACGGCACGTCGCCCGCCGAGCGGCGAACGCGCGCGAAGACCCGAGACGAGATGCACGGCGAGGAGATCGCGAGCCGCGCGGTGGTGAAACCGAGCGCGGAGATCGTGCGCCGAGGCCGGCGAGCACGACCCGACGGCGTGCGCCGTCGCGAGCGAGCCTCTTCGACGTGCGTCAGGCGCGCGGCGGTCGATCGAGCGACACGCGGACGCCGAGCGACGGCTCGGGCTCCACGTGGGCTCGAACAGGCAGCCGCTCGGAGCGTTCGACAGGGGGCAGGAGCGCGCGCGTCTCCGCGACGGGCTCCTGGGAAGACGAGACGTCGATCTTCGCGCCGTGGCCCGGGACGTAGTTGCGCGTCTCGAGCGGGTTATCGTCGACGCAGTCGGCGGGGATGTCGAGCGAGAGCTCGAGGTCCTGGATCTGCGGGGGCGGCGCGAAGCCGATCGCCCCCCGCGGGTCGCAGACCGGCGCGAGGGCGCGCATCGGTGCCCGCGGCGGCGGGGCGGCGAACGACGCGAGGTTGGCGCCGTTCTTCGGGCGCCCCGCGTCGGCGAACGATGCGGCCGCCGGCGCGCGGTCCACGCTCATGAACGACACGAGATCGGCCGCGCGCTCCGCGTCACCGCCGAGCACCGACGCGTGCGCGCTCGCGGGAGACGCGACGAGCCACACGACCGCGAGGGTCGCGAGGGTCACGAGCGCGCTGACGAGCTTCCGCCGATTCAACGCGCGTAGTCTGGCCCGGAAGGTGCCTGAGACGCAAGCACAGCCGCAGGATCCGCGGGTCTCCGAGCGATGCGGCGCGACGACGCGAGCCGCGCGGGATCGTCAGGGGTCCCGCGCGACGAGCTCGGCCCGACGAGCCGCCGCGAGATGCCAGCGCGCACCGAGCGCCGCGATGGTCGTGCCGAGGAGCGCGCCCGCGAGCACGTCGCCCGGGAAGTGCACTCCGAGGGCGATCCGCGAGAGGCCGACCGAGGCCGCCAGCGCCACGAGCACCCCGGCCGAGAGACGCCGGAGCCGACGAACGCTCGCCGACGCGCCCGCAGGCGTCGCCCTGACGAGGACGATCGCGACGAAGACGGCGAAGGCGAAGCTCCCGGCGGAGTGCCCGCTCGGAAACGAGAAGTCGGACGGCGCGGCGAAGAAGAGCGCCTTCACGTCCGCGAGGCAGTTGCAGGGACGGACGCGACCGACGACGCGCTTCAAGGCGAAGACGAAGACCGCGGTCACGCCGAGCACCGCCGTGAGCGAGAGCGCGAACCGCCGGGTACGTCCGAACGCGAGGAGCGGGACGACGGTGAGCGAACCCCACCCGCCGCCGACGGCGCTCAGCACGACCATCGGCCAGAGCCAGGCAGCGAGCGCGTGGTTGAGGAAGAGGAAGGTCTGGACGTCGAAGTCGATCAAGGTCGCGCTCGCGATCGCTACCCCAGCGGATACCACGAACGCCCGTCCGCGAAGAACCGGCCCGGCGGCGGCTCTCTTCCTCACCCGCTCCCGCGACGTGATTTCCGCGCGGCGTCGCGGTTGTGCGGCGCCCGGCAGCGCGTAGAGTAGCCCGCGATGTCGGACACCACCGAGCCCGCCAGGGACCTCGCGACCCTCAGGGAAGAGCTCGCCGAGAAGGACACCGAGCTCGTGCGGCTCCTCGCCGAGCGGATGGGGCTCATCCGTGAGGTGGCCGCGTACAAGGCGACGAAGGGCCTCCCGTCCTTCGACCGCGAGCGCGAGGGCGCGCTGCTCGACGTCCTGCTCGCGAAGGCCGACGACGCCGGGCTCCCCGCCGACGTCGTCCGCGACGTCTTCGCGACGCTCTTCGCGGCGTCGCGCCTCGATCAGCGGCGCTTCCTCCAGGCGCGGGCGGAGAAGTTCTCGATCGGGATCATCGGCGGCACGCAGGGCATGGGCGCCTTCATGGCGAAGGTCATGGGCGCCACCGGCTACGCCGTCGAGACGACGGGGCTCGAGCAAGGGCGACCGGCGGAGGAGGTCGCGGCGTCGCACGATCTGGTCGTGCTCTCCGTGCCGATCGCCACGACCGTCGAGGTCGCCAGGAAGATCGGACCGAAGGTCCGCCCCGGCGCGTGTCTGATGGACGTCACGTCGATCAAGCGCCAGCCGCTCGCGGCCATGCTCGAGAGCACGCCGGACACCGTCGACGTCGTCGGCACGCACCCGATGTTCGGCCCGCACGGCGCCGATTTCGATCGCCAGAAGGTCGTGCTCTGCCGCGGGCGCGGAGACGCGGGGTTCGCCCGCGTCAAGAAGCTCTACGAGGCGTTCGGCGCGGAGACGATCGAGGCCACCGCCGAAGAGCACGACGCGCAGATGGCGTTGATCCAGGTGCTCATCCACGAGAAGACGATGGTGCTCGGCTCGGTGCTCGAGCGCCTCAAGGCCGATCTCGGCCGAAGCCTCCAGTTCGCGAGCCCGATCTACCGGACCGAGCTCGCGATGGTCGGCCGCATCTTCTCGCAGCGCGCCGAGCTCTACGCCGACATCCTCACTGCCAACGAGGACGCGCTCCGCCTCTCGAGTGTCTTCGAGCAGGAGGCCGGACACTTCGCGCGCGCGGTCGCGATGAGCGATCGCGAGGCGATCATCCAGCGCTTCCGCCAGGTCTCGACGTACATGCAAGACTTCGCCGCCTGGGCGAAGAAGCAGTCGGACGCCATCCTCGAGGAGCTCGTCCGCCGCGGCTGATCGCGCGACGCGCGACGGCGCGGTCGTCCGGATTCAGAGACGCCGCGGGTTGGCCGCGGGCCGCGTGGCGGGCCCCGACGGACGTCGGTTCGTCCGCGGCGCCCCCGAGCGGCGCGGCCCGGCGCTCGCGGCCGGAGGGTCGGCGGGCAGCTCGTCGGCGAGCTCGGGCTCCTCCGTGACCTCCGCCGCCGGCGTGACGGGGACGGCGAGCGACGGGGTCTCGACCGGGAGCGGATCGTCGAACCCGACCGTGATGTCGTCCGCTCCGCGCGACCGCGCGACGAAGCTGATCACGATGAGCACGGCTCCGAGCAGCGCGACGGCGCCGGCTCCGAGCGCGAGCGCCGTCATGCGCCCGCGCCCGAGCGCGATCGACGGGCGGCCGAGGTGCACGAACTGCGTAGGCGCGGCCGAGCTCTGCGTCGGCGCGGCCGACCGCGGGACGCGCAGCGCCAGCGCCTCGACGCTCTCTGCAGGCACCCAAGGCCGAAGCGCGTCGATGAGCTCATCCATCGACTGGAAGCGGTCCGCGGGCTTCCGCTCGAGCGCCCGCATGATGACCGCCTCGACCTCCGCCGGGATGTCCGGGCGACGGCCGCGCGGAGGAGCGATCTCCGCCGTCGCGACCTGGACGAGGACGTCGGTCACCTGCCCCTCGAACGGCGGCGCCCCCGTGAGGAGCTCGTACATGATGATGCCGAGCGCCCAGATGTCCGCCCTCGCGTCGACCTCCGAGGCGGAGCGCACCTGCTCCGGCGACATGTAGAGCGCGGTGCCGAGCGTCGTGAAGTCGGCCGTGACGCGCCGCTGGCTGTCGTGCATCACCCGCGAGATGCCGAAGTCGAGGACCTTCACGAGGTGGCGGTCGCTCCCCGGCACCCTGGTGAGGAACAGGTTCGCGGGCTTGAGGTCGCGATGCACGACGCCGAGGGCGTGCGCCTCACGCATGCCCGCGGCCGCCTGCGACACGATGTCGGCGACCTCGGCGACCCCGAGCGTCCCCCGCGTCACGAGCTCCGCCTCGAGGTCGTGCCCCGCGAGCAGCTCCATCACCATGAAGAGGACGCCGTTCGGCAGCGCGTCGATGTCGAAGACGCGCGCGACGTTCAGACCTTCGAGGCGCGACGCGATCCGCCCCTCGAGATCGAACCGCGCGAGGATCTCCGGGCTCGACGAGTAGTGCGGATAGAGGACCTTGATCGCGAAGCGCTGACCGAGGCGCTTGTGAACGGCCTCGTAGACGATCCCCATCCCGCCCTCGGCGATGACGCGGACGATGCGGTACTTCCCCGCGATCGTATCGCCCACCTCGGGGAGCGTTGGGGCAGGCGTCGCCATCCTGGCGGATCAGTCTAGCGGGCCCAAAGCGCGATCCACAACGCGTAGCCGCGCCGCAACGCCTCGCGAGGTCCGTCGTTTTCAGCTGCTTGCGCTCGAGCCGGAGGACCTTCGATCGAGCGAGGACGCCCGTCCTCACCGTGCAATCTCGCGAGGTCGTCGCGAGACGTCGGGCAGAGCGCTCGATCTGCGGCGCCGCGAACCGCTATCCTCCACTCGATGTACCTCCCTCGTGTCCGCGCGGGTCGTGCGTTGGCGCTCGGGATCGCTCTCTCCTGCGTCGTCGCCGGCGCGAGCTGCAGAACGGCGACGCAGATCATCGTCGAGGTGTCGGCCGACGAGTGCGCGCGGATCCGAACGACCGACGTAGCGGTCGCCGGCGACGAGACGACGCTCGCCACCAAGTCCGTCAGCGACGCCAGCCGCGTCGGCTGCGCGGCGCCCCCCGAGGTCGGCAAGGTCGTGCTCGTACCGGACGGCGCCGACGACGCCGACGTCGTCATCCGCATCGTGAGCGGCCTCGACAAGCCCGCGAGCACGTGCCGTGAGGGGGACGACGGCTGCATCTTCGCGCGGCGCCGCGCGCGCTTCGTCCCGAACGAGATCGTGAAGGTCTCGGTCGTGATGAGCCTGACCTGCCAGCGGGTCGTGTGCGCCGCGGGCGAGTCCTGCGACCCGCTCACCGGCCGATGCAAGGCGCTCACGAACGGCGTCGACGACCCCGCTCCGTTGCCCGACGCCGGCGACGGCGACGCCGGGACCATCCCGGGCGACGGCGGCGCGTGCGACGCGACCGGCTGCGTCTTCGAATGCAACGGTCCGAGGCAATGCCACAGGCCGCAGTGCCAGCCCGGACTGCCGTGCATCATCCGCTGCAACGCCCCCGACGCGTGCGCCGACATCGACTGCGGCGCCGCCTCGACCTGCCGGGTCGACTGCAACGTCGACAACGCGTGCAAGGGCAAGAAGGCGATCGCGTGCGGGACCGGGAGCTCGTGCACGGTCGCGTGCAAGACGAAGAAGGCGTGCGGCAGTGACGTCAGCTGCACGTGCAACGGCGAGTGCGCCGTGACCTGCGCCGACAAGTGCGACCCCAGGAACGTAACGTGCTGCGCCGAGGACTGTGAGGTCCCTGACGACTTCAAATGCCAGGGTGAGTGTGACTGATCCGCCGATGCTCCGCTTCGCCGCTGCGTTCCTCCTCCTGTCGGCAGCGCTCACGATCTCGCCCGCGGCCCACGCCGAGGTCCCGGCCGAAGACGCGGTGACGCTGAAGGCCACGGCGGACCAGCTCTTCGACGAGGGCCGCTACGCGGAGGCCAACGACCTCTACAAGCGCGCGTACGCGATGTCGGCGGATCCCGCGCTGCTCTACAACCAGGCGCGGGCGCTGGAGTCGATGGGGGACTACCCCGAGGCGCTCGACCAGCTCGAGGCGTTCGACCGCGAGGCGCCCCCCGACGTCCGCGCGAAGGTGCCGAAGCTCGACGAGCTCGCCGCCGAGCTGCGCGCGCGGACAGCGACGATCCACGTGACGACGAACGTGCCGCTCGCGCATCTCTACATCCGCGGCAAGGACTCGGGGACGATCGAGCGCGAGGCGAACGTGCGCGCGCGCGCGGGAGACGCCACGGTGCGGGTCGAGGCCGACGGCTACGAGCCGTTCGCGCGGGAGGTCACGCTCCCCGGGGGAGGCGCGATCGACCTCGACGCGACGCTCGAGCGGACGCGGAGCCGCGCGCACGCCAGCGGCGGCCTGACGTCGAAGTGGTGGTTCTGGACCGCGCTCGGCGTGGTCGCGGCGGGCGGCGTCGCGCTCTCCGTCGTCGCGCTGACGACGGAGAAGGCGCCGGAGCGAGGTACATTCGATCCGACGCCCATCCGCGTGAGGGGCTTCTCGTTCTGACGGCCCAGCGCTCGGCCGGAGCGCCGGGACGGCTCGAGGCAGGCGGCTCGTGACGCGGACGGCTCGTGACGCGGACGGCTCGTGACGCGGACGGCTCGTGACGCGGACGGCTCGTGCCGGCGAGGAGAGCTCTCAGCCGAGGCCGCGCAGATCCGTCGCCGCTTTGACGCGCTCGAGAGCGAGCGCGAACGCGGCGGTGCGCATCGACGTCTTGTAGCGCGCCATCGCCGCGCGGATGTCCTTGTGCGCGGCGACGATGTGACGCTCGAGCTCTTCGTTGACCTTCTCCTCCGACCAGCGGTGCTGCTGGAGGTTCTGCACCCATTCGAAATAGCTGACGGTGACGCCGCCGGCGTTGGCCCAGATGTCGGGCAGGCACAGAACGCCGCGCTGGTCGAGGACGTCCGAGCCCTCGAGCGTGCACGGGCCGTTCGCCCCCTCGACGACGTACTTCGCGCGGATCTCGGCGGCGATCTTGTCCGTGATGACGTGGCCGAGCGCGGCCGGGACGAGGACGTCGCAGTCGACCGTGAGGATCTCCTCGTTGTTGATCGATCGCGAGCCTGCGAAGCCGACGACGCTCCCGGTCGCCTTCACGTGCTCGAGCAGCTTCGGGACGTCGATGCCGTCGCCGACGAAGATGCCGCCCTTCACGTCGCTGACCGCGACTATCTTCGCGCCCTGCGCGTGCGCGAGGCGCGCGAACCAGCTGCCGACGTTGCCGAAGCCCTGGACCGAGAAGCTCGTCCCCTGGAGCTTCTTCCCGTCGGCGCCGAGCGCCTCGCGGATGGCGAGCATCGCGCCGCGGCCGGTCGCAGACTCGCGCCCGAGGGAGCCGTGCAGCGACACCGGCTTGCCCGTGACCACGCCGGGGGCGAAGCCCGCGTGCAGCGTGTACTGGTCGAAGAACCAGCCCATGACGGTCGCGTTCGTGTTGACGTCCGGCGCGGGGATGTCGACGCGCTCGCCGATGAAATCGTGAATCAGATCCACGAAGCGTCGCGTGAGCCGCTCGAGCTCCTTCGGGCTCAGCTTCGTCGGATCGACCTGGATGCCGCCCTTGGCGCCGCCGAACGGCACGTCGATCACCGCGGTCTTCCAGGTCATCAGGCTCGCGAGCGAGCGCACCTCGTCGACGTCGACCTCGGGGTGGTAGCGGAGGCCCCCTTTGTACGGACCGCGCGCGTTGTCGTGCTGCACGCGGTAGCCGATGAAGTTGCCGATCGATCCGTCGTCCATGCGGATCGTGAGCTCGACGCGGACCTCACGGCGCGGCGTCAAGAGCAGCGTCTCGTAGCCGGGCTCGAGGTCGAGCGCGCTCATCGCGCGCTTGAGGAACGTATTGGTGGTCTCGTACGCGTTCATCGACATCGGCGCACCTCGTGTCCCGCGGCGGGAGGTTCGTTGGAAGTCGGCGAAGCATAGGGGCACGACACGCGCCGCGCCATCCTCGACGTGGCATGTCGGCGGTCGCCGACGGCGCGAGTCGCGAGTCGGTGACGCCGGCGGCGCGGGCGCTCGGCGAGGCCAGCGCGAGCGCGAGCTACGACTTCAAGACGCCGAGGCGCTTGCCGACGGTCGCGAACGCGAGGACCGCCTGATCGATCTGCGCGTCGGTGTGCTCCGCCGAGAGCTGCACGCGGATGCGCGCTTCGCCCTTGGGGACGACCGGGAATGAGAACCCGATCACGTAGATCCCCTCGTCCAGCAGCCCCTTCGCGAGCTCGGCCGCCAGGCGCGCGTCGCCGAGCATGACCGGGACGATCGGCGTCTCGCCCTCCTTCACGCTGAAGCCCGCCTTCACCACGCCCGCGCGGAAGCGCGCCGCGTTCGCCATGAGCCGATCGCGCAGCTCGGTCGTGCTCGCGAGGAGATCGAGCACGGCGACGGAGGCGCCGGCGATCGCCGGCGCGATCGAGTTCGAGAACAGGTACGGCCGCGAGCGCTGGCGGAGGAGCGCGACGATCTCCTTCTTGCCCGTGGTGAAGCCCCCGGCGGCGCCGCCGAGCGCCTTGCCGAGCGTCGACGTCATGACGTCGACGCGGCTCTGGACGCCGAAGTGCTCCGGCGTCCCGCGGCCGGTCTTGCCGATGAAGCCGCTCGCGTGCGAGTCGTCGACCATCACCATCGCCTTGTAGCGATCGGCCAGGTCGCAGATGCGATCGAGCTTGGCGAGGTAGCCGTCCATCGAGAAGACGCCGTCGGTGGCGATCATCCGGAGGCGCTTGCCCTCGGTCTTCTTCAGCGCCTCCTCGAGCGCGTTCATGTCGCCGTTCGGGTAGCGGTGGCGCTCGGCCTTGCAGAGACGGATACCGTCGATGATCGACGCGTGGTTCAGCGCGTCCGAGATGATCGCGTCCTGGTCGCCGAGGAGCGTCTCGAAGAGGCCGCCGTTCGCGTCGAAGCACGACGAGTAGAGGATGGTGTCGTCGGTGCCGAAGAACGCGCTGACCTTCGACTCGAGCTCCTTGTGGAGGTCCTGTGTCCCGCAGATGAACCGGACCGAGCTCATTCCGAAGCCGTGCGAGTCGATCGCCGCGTGCGCGGCCGCGATGACCTTCGGGTGCGAGGAGAGGCCGAGGTAGTTGTTCGCGCAGAAGTTGAGGACGTCGCGCCGCGCCGCGCCCGTCCCGACGCCGATGCTCGCGGCCTGCGGGGTGACGATGACGCGCTCGTCCTTGTAGAGCCCCGCCTCGCGGATCTCGTTCAACGTCGCCTCGAAGACCTCTTGCGCTCGGCCGTACATTGGACGCCGTTCTACTCGAGCGGGCACCGCTGGCAAGAGGTCGCGCGGGCCCGTCCGCATGACCTCTCGTCGCGTCGCGCGCCGCACGGTCGAGCTCGTGGGATGGATCGAGCGCCCACCCGGAAGGCCGCCGCTCTCGCGCACTTAATGAAGTGGGACCCTCGGTATCACGAGGAAAATGCGACATCGCGCGCGGTCCATGGATTGCAACCTACATGGTTGTGAACTACACACACCGTCGCTTCAAGGGAGACTCTTTCATGAACGCCTCGAACCTCCTCGACCGCAAGGCGGTCGCCGCTCGCGTCCTCCGCCACCTCGCCCGCGCCCAGTCGCGCGGCCGGCTCGTGCAGCTCGACGAGCTCGCCTCCGAGATCGGGGTCCGGCACGGGGACGTTCGTCACGTCGTGACGAGCCTGCACGCCGAAGGGCACGTCGACGCCAAGCGGATGAAGCTCACGCTCTCCGGCTTCGCGATCGCCGCGTCGATGCGCGAGTGCAAGCTCCGCGCGCCCCGCGCCGCCGCGAGCGTCCCCGAGTACAGCTACAACGTCGCCTGATCGACCGGGCGCGCGTGCGGCGCGACACGCGCCGATCCCGCGCCGGCTCGAGGCGAGACGCGATCGCGCAGCCGGAGAGCGGAGGCCGACACCCGCCCTAGGTCGAAGGTCCGATCGAGCGGACGAAGGTAGAGGATCAGCGCGGCGAACATCGTGATCGCGAACGTCACGAGGCCGTGGAGGAGGGCGATCCCCGCGTGGAGCCCGATCCCGAGCGCGAGCAGGACGGGCAGGTACCTGCGGTGGACGAGGAGCCCCGCGCTCAGGGCATACTCCACGACGAGCACGCCCCACGTGGTCATCGCGACGATGACGCCGTTGAGGAGCAGCGGCCGCAGCACCGGCATGATCCACCCCGGAGCGCCGAACGTCCCGTGGTTGAGCCAGTAGTAGAGCACCGTCCCGTCGGTCCACTCGGGCACGGCGAACTTCGCGATCGCGGCGTGGAAGTAGATCCCCGCGACCTGCAGACGGATGAGCGCGAAGCACACGCGCGCGACGAGCCGGACGCTCCGCTCGCGCTCGTCCAGCGCCCGCGGCGCGCGCGCCTGCCAGACCCACTTGCGGTCGTCGAGCAGCGTCACCGGGACGAGCAGGAGCGCGAGGATCGAGCCGATCTGATCGCCACCCTCGACGATCATCGCGTTGGCCTGGAAGCCGAAGGCGACCCACGCGTGCAGGACGCCCGTGTACCGCGGTCGCCAACCGGAGACGACCACCGCGAGGACCGCGACCGACAGCCACCGGACGAGGTCGAGGTGCGGCGCGCCCAGGCAAAACGTGCCCATCGCCCGCACGCCCATGCAGACCGGGACGTCGTCGATGCCGGCCGCCGGACGGAAGAGGACGTCCGTACGCGAGAAGACGAGCGTGAGGAGCAACGACAGCGCGACGAGCGAGCGCGCGACTCCGTAGACGTTCGTGAACGGATCGAGCTCGTCGACCCACGCGCGCGCTCGCGCGCCGACCGCGCTCAGCACTTGACCTCCAGCCGGAGCACGCGCGCGGGCATGTGGATCGTGCGCCCGGAGCGCGCCCACGCCCAGGGGACGGGCTTCTTCGTCACGATGCCGATCTCGCCGCAGAGGGCGGGATGCGGGACGTCGTTCGCGAGACGGAGGACCTTGGTGGTCTTGGCGAGGCAGTCTTCGGGCGCCTCGTCGTCTTCACACGACCGGAACGAGCCCTTGGGGATCCCGTCGAGGAGACGACCGAGCTCGACGCCCTGCGCGCGGCCCGCGCGGTCGACGCCGAAGAGAAAGCGCGGCGAGCCTCCGGAGGTCGCCGCCGACGTCCAGCGCCCGTCGCCCTGCCGCGCGTAGGGCGTCGTCTCCTCCTCTTGCGGGTTGCGCGTGAAGAAGCGCCACGACTCGGGGGCCCACGCCGTGGTCTGGAGGTCGCGATCGAGGTTCGAGT
The DNA here is from genome assembly GCA_019637195.1 of Labilithrix sp. Taxonomy (GTDB): domain Bacteria; phylum Myxococcota_A; class Polyangia; order Polyangiales; family Polyangiaceae; genus Labilithrix. Next base: position 12,149 of record JAHBWA010000097.1, read on the forward strand.
CGATGGCGTTCGCCGGCATCGATCCGTGGACGGTGACGGCGACGAGCCCGGCCGCGACGAGCCCGAGCGCGAGCGCCTTCACGCCGAGCCGCGCGTCGGCGTCGCTCATTCGAAGCTGGTCGTGATGTGGTTCACGAACGACGCGGTCTGCACGGACCCGTCGTCGTTCGCGCCGATCGCGATCGTGGCGTACCCGCCGACCACCTTCTCCACGACGATCGCCGTGTCCCAGTACACCGTGACGTTCACCTGGAGCGCGGCCTGATCGCCGACCGGAGCGTCGGCGCCGTTGTCGTTGCCGCCGTTGTTCGCGCCGCCGTTGTCGTTGCCGCCGTTGTTCGCGCCGCCGTTGTCGTTGCCGCCGTTGCCGCCGTTGTCGTTGCCGCCGTTGTCGTAGCCACCGTTGTCGTAGCCACCGTTGTCGTAGCCACCGTTGTCGTTGCCGCCGTTGTCGTAGCCGCCGTTGTCGTAGCCGCCGTTGTCGTAGCCGCCGTTGTCGTAGCTGTCGTCGTAGCCGGTGCCGCCGTTGTCGTCGTAGCCGCCGCCGTTGTTGTCGTAGCCGCCGCCGTCGTCGTAGCCGCTGAAGTCATCGTACTCGCCGCCGCCGAAGCGGGCGGTCTCGCTCTGCGGGAGCTGAGCCGCGGCCGCCGTGATGCGCGCGAGGCCTTCCTTGAGCACCTTGTCGACCCGGACGTGCGACCCGCTCCGAACGCTCTTGCCGAAGCGCGCGAAGAATGTGCTGTCGGCCGCCCGGATCCGGGCGACGATGAGCTTCGTCGCCGCCGCGCGCTGCTTCTTCGTGAGCGCCTGCGGGGTCTCGTCCATCTCCTCGACGGTGTCGGCGAGGTGGCGGAGGTTCGACGCGGTCGCCTTGAGCTTCGCCGCGTCGTATTTCTTCGCGAGGTCACGGAGCTGCTCGGCGGCGACCGCCGGCTGCGGCTTCTTCGGCCGCGCGACGACGGCGTCCTTGCGGGGGAGTCGCCACGACTTCACCACGCTCGTCGCCGGCCCCTCGTCGAAGTACACCGCGCGGAAGATCGTCACCGCGTCGTACTTCTTCTGCACGTTCGCCGGCTCGGGCGCCGCCGCGCAGCCGAAGCCTCCGACCATTCCGCCGACCATCCCGAACACCAGCCCCGCCCGAAGAAAACGCATTGTCGTCGTGACCTCCGTTGAAGGGTCACTGCAGCCGGCATGCCCGCCTCGACATGTCGGGGTTTCGCGACGTTGCGTGGGCGCTCCTGGGATGAGACGACTCTGGCTTACATGGATCGCCGATTTCTCCAGCCCCGCGATCAGGCGGGCGGCGGCGGCTCGGCGCTCCGGACGAACTGCTCGAAGACCACGAGCGAGAGGCCCGACTCCGCCCCGGCTTCGGCGAGCACACGCTTCACGCGGACGCGATCGATCCCGCCCTTTCCCGCGCCGAGGCGCGGCAGCGCGATCCGCGAGACGCCGTCGGCCGGAGCGCGCGCGACCATCGCTCCGAGCGCGCGCGCGAGCGTGGAGACCTTCGCCTTCTTGTCGCCGTGATGGAGCCCGAGCGCGTAGACGACGTCGTCGCCGTCGCGCCACATGAAGACGTCGCCGAGCTGCATCTTGCCGCCCTCGGCGCGCGCGCGGTAGGCGTCGGCGAGCGCGGGCCAGCGCTTCTTGAACGCGACAGCGATGCCCTTGTCCATCGCGCCGGAGCAGTCGGCGGAGAACGCGAGCGCCCGGGGCGGCGGAGCGGTCTTGGCGTCCTCGAAGAGATCGCCCTTCACGAAGGTGGTCGGCATCGGACGAGAGCGTATGCGCCGATCGCCGGAGGGCCGCAAGCTCGACCCTGACGAATGGCCGCGCCGCGTCACTCGACGCGACGAGTCGCGACCGTCATGCGTCACGCGGGCGGCGCTTGCCCGCGCAGGCACGCCCGCACTAGCGTGGCGCCGCCGATGAGCAAACCCGTCGTCCTCGTCACCGGAGCCAATGGCGAAATTGGCCGCTCCTTGCTTCAGCGCCTGCACACCGACGGGCGCTACCGCGTCGTCACCGTCGACCTGACGCCGCTGCCCGAGAAGTATCGCGGCCTCTGCCTCGAGACCTACGCGGGCAACATCATGGACCGCTACCTGCTCGACCAGATCGCGGCGCACCACGAGATCGAGGTCGTCTTCCACCTGGCGGCGCTCCTCTCGACGCGCGGCGAGCGCGACCCCGAGCTCGCGCATCAGGTCAACGTGGAGGGGACGCTCCACCTGCTCCGTATGGCGCAGAACCAGTCGGGCCGACTCGGCCGCGCGGTGCGCTTCATCTTCCCGAGCTCGATCGCCGTCTACGGCCTGCCCTCGCTGGAGGAGAAGCGGAAGGCCGGGCGGGTCCAGGAAGAAGCCTGGAACGTGCCGATCACGATGTACGGCTGCAACAAGCTCTACTGTGAGCACCTCGGCCGATACTTCACCAGCAACTTCCGCCAGCTCGGCGCCCTCGCGAACGCGGCGCGCCTCGACTTCCGATCGCTCCGCTTTCCCGGGCTCATCTCCGCGGAGACGGCGCCGACCGGCGGCACGAGCGACTTCGGCCCGGAGATGCTCCACGCGGCCGCGCAGAAGCAGCCGTACAAGAGCTTCGTCGGACCGGACGCGAAGATCCCGTTCATGGCGATGCCCGACGCCGTCACGTCGCTCGTCGGCCTGCTCGAGGCGGACAAGAGCCAGCTCTCGCAGACCGTCTACAACATCAGCGGCTTCAGCGTGAGCGCGCGCGAGATCGCCGAGCGCGTGCGGAAGAGCTTCCCGGGCGCGGACATCTCGTTCGAGCCGGACGCCGTCCGATCGAAGATCGTCGACTCGTGGCCGGAGGACATCGAGGACGCGCGGGCCCGCGCCGACTGGGGCTGGAAGCCGGCGTACGACTTCGCGCGCGCGTTCGACGAGTACCTCATCCCCACGATCACCAAGCGCTACGGCTGACGGGCCGCGGCGCGCGGCTCACGGGCCCGCGAAGTGGACGTAGAGCACCGGGATGAGGACGCCGACGAGGACGAGCACCGCGCCGCGCCCGAAGAGGCCCTTCTTCCCGGCGATCATGAAGACGCCGCTCGTCGCGAGCAACATGAGCGCCGCCGCGTAGGCGTCGGCGGCGTAGGTCCACGCCTTCTTGCCGCGGTTGAGGTGGAGCCAGTTGGCGACGCGGAGGACGAACCGCGGCTCCTGCCCCTCGTCGACGACGGAGCCCTTGGCCGTGTCGAGGTGGAGCGAGCGCTTGTCGAAGATGACGTCGAGCTGCTCCGGCGACGCGCGGTAAATCTCGCTCGGCTCCTCGGCGATCCCGAGGCGCCGCCGGAGCGCCTCGGCGATCGCGGCGTCGTCGCCCTCGAGGCGGCCGACGTCCACGGTCCGGCTGTACGTGCGGAAGCTCGGATCGCCGTCGCTCCAGTCGGCGATGTGGTTCACCGCCAGCCCCGAGAGCGCGTAGACGAACGTGAGCCCCACCGCGATGTAGCCCACGTCTCGATGGATCGCGCGGAGCCAGGGACGCCACGCGAGCTTCTTCTTCCCGCGCGGGACCCGGCCGGGGCGCTCCCCGGGCCGCGCGTCGTCGCCGGCGCCGGTCGACGCCGCGTCCTCGTCACCCATAGCGCTCCTCTTTCCACGGGTCGGCGTGGTTGTGGTAGCCGCGCGTCTCCCAGTAGCCGGGCTTGTCCGCCGTGACGAAGCGGACGCCGGTGAGCCACTTGGCGCTCTTCCAGAAGTAGAGGTCCGGCACGAGCGCGCGGACCGGGGCGCCGTGCGTGCGCGCGAGCGGCGAGCCCTCGTACTTGTGCGCGACGAGGACGTTCGGCGCGAGCGCCTCGCGGATCGGGACGTTCGCCGTGTAGCCCGCGTGCGCCTCGAAGATGACGTGACGCGCGGTCGGCTTGGGCTTCGCGCGCGCCGCGAGATCGGCCAGCCGTACGCCGGTCCAGCGCGAGTCGAGCACCGTCCACTTCGTCACGCAGTGGACGTCGCACGTCTGATCGACCTGCGGCATCTTGAGGAGCTCGGCGAAGTCGATCGTGAAGGGCTGCTCGACCTCTCCGTGGACACGCAGGCGGAAGGCTCCGGGGCTCGGATCGCCCTCGGCGCCGCCCATCGGGCGGATCCTCGTGAGCAGGTGTTGATCGGGCGGCAGGCGTGGACGTCCGTCCGGGCGCTTCGTCGCGCGCGCCTTCTTCTCGTCCTCGGTGCCGGCGAGGACGTACGTAGCGCCACCGAGCGCGACGACGACGGTGCCGATCGTGGCCGACCGCACGAACGCGCGGCGGCTCATCGACGGCTGCAAGACGAGATCGGGCGTGGACGGTCGTTCGATTCGGCTCACGATCTTGACCTCTCTCTCGAGGTTACGCTCGAAGACGCCTCTTGGTTACGCGGCTTCACACGCGGCGCGAGAGGTCGTGTAAAGCAGAGTGATCATGCCGACTTCGAAGCAGGGGCGCGCCGGCGGCGCGACGAACGCCACGGCTGACCTCGTGAGCCGCGTCGCCGACGCCGGCTTCACGCCCTCGGTGCGCCGGCTCGGCGAGCTGCTCGATCTGCTGGCGCGCGACGACGAGGACGACGCCAAGAACGCCGAGCGCGCCGTCCTGCGGGTCGAGGCCCAGTACGCGGCGCGCGTGGTCGAGGAGACCGTCCGCCGCGCGCGCACCGCGGAGCGACCGGCGCGCGGGCGCCTCACGCAGCTCGCCGGACGGCTCGCGCACGAGGGAAAGGACGCGAGCGGCGCGGCGAGCGCCTGGCTCGTCGAGGCGATCTCCGACGGCGATCCCAAGACGCGACGCGCGGCCGCGCGCGCGCTCGGCAAGCTCGAGCGCACGACCGCGATCGAGGCCGCGCTCGCCGCCGCGTTCGACGCGGCCTCCCACGAGGACGACCGGCGCGTCCTCGCGCTGGCGCTCGGCAAGCTCGGCGGCCGCGCCGCGGAGACGCGGCTCGCAGGCGGCGGACACGGCAAGGCATCCGTCATCGTGGAGCGCGAGCTCGCGCGGCAGACGCCGGGGGAGATCGTGCCCGGCCGCGCGTACGACCGTCCGCTCGAGGTGTGGTTCCACACGCGCTCGGGCCTCGAGGACGTGGTGAAGGAGGAGCTCGGCGCGGCGTTCGCGAAGCCGCGCTTCGTCGCCCCCGGGATCGTCGCCGCGGAGCTGACCGGCCCGCTCGCGCGGGCGCTCGCCGTCCGGACCGCCGCGCACGTGGGCTTCCCGCTCGCGCCGTTCGACAAGGGAGCAGACCTCGCGGAGGACATCGTCCGCGCGCTGTGCTCTCCGCCCTCGCTCGCCATCTTCCGCGCGTTCACCTCGACGCCCGACGGCGCGGCGATCCGCTTCCGGCTCGAGCTCGCGCGCGGCGGGCACCGGCGCGCGGTCGCGTGGCGGGTCGCGGAGCTGGTCCGGTCGAGCTCGCACGGGCTCGTCAACGATCCGAAGGCGAGCACGTGGGAGGTCCACGTCGACGACGTCGGACCGCAGATCAAGGTCGAGCTCGTGCCGCTCGGCTACGACGACGACCGCTTCGCCTGGCGCGAGGACGTCGTCGCGGCGTCGTCGCACCCGACCATCGCCGCGGCGCTCGCGCGGGTCGCGCCGCGGAGCGACGACGACGTGGTCTGGGACCCCTTCGTCGGCGCGGGCGCGGAGCTGATCGAGCGCGCGCGGCTCGGGTCGTACGCGCGCCTCGTGGGCACGGACGTCGATCCCCACGCCGTCCTCGCGGCGCGGGCGAACCTCGAGCGCGCCGGCGTCGCGCGCGCGGAGGTCGAGGAGGCCGACGCCGCCGGCTTCACGCCCGAAGGCGTGACGCTCATCGTGACGAACCCGCCGATGGGACGACGCGTCCAGCGCGGCGCGCACGCGGAGCTCCTCGAGCGCTTCGTCGCGCACGCGGCGCGCGTGCTCGTCCCCGGCGGCGCGCTGGTGTGGCTGGTGCCGGAGCCGCGACGCATTCGCGAGCGAGCCGCCGCCGCGGGCCTCGAGGTGGCGCGCGCCTTCAGCGTCGACATGGGCGGGTTCTCGGCGGAGCTCGCCGTCTACGTGAAGCGACCGGAGAGCAGGGGGAAGCGACCGGAGAGCAGGCGGCGGATCGTGCGCGGCAAGGAGAGCGCGGCCGAGCGAAGGCCGGACGCGAGGGGCAAGCGGGGCTCGCGGTAAATCGTCGAAAACGACTCGCCGGCGGTGGGCGCGAGCGCGGGGGACGCTCGCGCCCTTGTGCGATCGGGCGAGGTGACCCAACATGGATGGTCGCCATGGCGAATTGCGCAAATTGCAGCGCCGAGCTGATCGGATCCGCGAAGTTCTGCGCCACCTGCGGTGCGCCTTCGGTCCCTGCGTCCACGGGCGACGTGGGACCGAGCACGATCGGCGGGCTCTCCGCGGCGACGCCCGAGGCTCCGAGCGGTGGCGCCTCGGGCCCGAGGCCCGGACCGGCGCCGCAGGTGAACCCGTTCGCCGCGACGGCGGCGCCGACCTCACGGGCCGCGAGCGACGCGACGAGCGAGCTCGGCGCGCGCACGTCGGAGCCGAGGTCGCCGGCCGCGAGCGACGCGACCGGCGGCGACGCGTCGAGGTCCCCGTCGAAGCCGCCGCCAGGCGCCGACGGCCCGCACGTGTCGCCGCTCGCGGTGAGCAACGGGCTCGCGCAGAGCGGCGCGTTCCAGGAGGCGCTCGCGAACGCCGAGGAGAAGGTCCGCTCGTCCGTCGCGCCGCCGGCCGCGGCCCCGGCGGCGCCGCGGGCGAAGAAGCCCGGCACGCAGCTGATGCCGAGCGCGCCGAGTCGGCCGGCGCCGACCGCAGGCGCAGCGTCGCCCGCCGTGCCTCCGGCGAAGAAAGCGCCTCCGCGAACGGTCGCGATGAGCTTCAACACCGGACAGCCGGGCGCGTTCCAGCCGCCCGCCTCCCCGCAGAGCGTCGCCGGCGGCGGCCCGCAGAGCGCGCAAAGCCTGCCCCAGCCCGGCAGCGCCGCGCACGCGCCGGGCGCCGCGCACGCTCCCGCCGTCATGCAACCGCCGAGCGCCGTCCAACCACCGAGCGCCGCGCACGCTCCCGCCGCCATGCAACCGCCGAGCGCCGCGCAAGCACCGGGCGGCGCGCACGCACCCGCGATGGGGCAGGCCGGACCGCAAGGAGCGCCGTTCAACGCAGCGTATGCGCCGCAAGCGACGCCGCACGCGCAAGCAGCTCCATACGCGCAGCCGCCGGGCGCGGGCGCGTGGGGATGGAGTGGAGGGGCGCCGCCCGCGCAGCCCCCGTACCCCTTCGGCTACGCGTCTGGCTCGCGCGTGCAGGTCACCTGGTCGAACGGGCAACGTTACCCTGCGACGGTGAGCCAGGTCAGCGGCTCGCGATGCCTCGTCGTCTTCCCGGACGGCCAGCAGCACTGGGTCGAGATGCAATACCTCACGCCGAGCTGAGCGGCTCGACGACGACTCGCCGCGCGGCCCACGAGGAGCGCCCCCACGATGAAGCCCGAAGTCTTGAAGCAGGTCATGGAGGAGCTGATCCCCTTCAATCGCTACCTCGGCGTGAGGATGGCGGCCGCGGAGGTCGGGTTCGCGCGCCTCGAGGTCCCGTTCCGCGACGAGCTCGTCGGCGATCCGCTGAGGCCCGCGCTCCACGGCGGCGTGCTCTCCGCGCTCGCGGACGCCGCGGGCGGCGCCGCGGTGTGGACCGGCATCGAGGACGAGCGCGCGCGCGTCTCGACCATCGACCTGCGCATCGACTACCTGCGCCCCGCGAAGCTCGAGCTCGTCGTGGCCGAGGCGCGCGTCGTCCGGATCGGCAACCGCGTCGGCGTCGCCGACGTGCGCCTCTTCCAGCCCTCCGCCGAGTCGGACACCATCGCCACCGGCAAGGGCGTCTACAACATCATCATCAAGCAGGACCGCGCCGGCTGACCGCGCGGCCCGGGTCCTCGACTCGAGCCGTGCGGAGCGAGCGGGCGACGCCGCTTCGGACACGGGCAGGCCGGCGACGTCGCTCTCCGACGGGCAGACGCCGCGACGATCGGGAACCGTCGCTGGTTAGAACTGGCCCTGGCCGCTCTGCTGGCAGCTCACGCACTCCGGCAGGTTGGCGTTCGCCGGCTCGTTGCACATGCGCGGGCAGTACTTGGTCCGGTTGAACACGAGATCGCCGCCCTTGCCGTCGTCGATCGCGTCGCAGCGCACGGACTGCCCTTTGACGATCATCTCGGCGTAGCCGGCGCTCACGTTGTCCGGCGTGTCGTTCCACTTCTTCGCGCACGCCTGATCCTTCCCGAGCCACCCCGGGAGGTCGGGCCAGGCCTGCTCGACGTTCGCCGTCTTGTAGTCGCTCTCCGCGCAGACCTCGGCGAGAACGCAGTCGTTCGCGCTCGGGGTCTCGAACTTCCCCTGCCGGATGCGAAGGCACAGCTTGAAGTGTCCCGCGCAGTCGACGTTGAGCGTGTTCGTCGACCACGGCTGCGCGGGCGCCGCCGTCGGCGGGTTCTGGTCGGGGCAGCGCGACGTGTTGCCGTCGACGATGGTCGAGACGGCGTTCACCTTGGTGCCCGTGCCGTCGGTGAACGTCATCGTGCACGGCGAGAGGTTCGCGATCTTCCACTGCCCCGCGGAGAAGCAGCCGCACGCCTCCTTGCCCTTGGTGGCGCCCGGGGTCGGGAGGACCTGGCCCTCACACGGCCCCCAGACGAGGGAGTTCTCGTTCTTCTGCTGGCACGTCGTCTCGCCGTCCTTGCAGACGCCGAGGTTGCGATGCTTGCGGAGCCCCGTCCAGCACGCGGCCTTCTCGCCGGGGGTCGTGCACCCGCACCCCGGCTTGTTCTTGTCGTCCGGGCACTGCTCGGTGCCGCCTGGCGGCGGGGGCGCCGGATCGCCGCCGGGGCCGCACCACTTGGGCGGAGGATCGTTCGCGTAGAGGTCCTCGTCCTCGGTCTCGCCGCCGGACGAGCCGAAGCTGCCGTCGGGGACGTTGCCGGACGAGCCCGCGTCGGCGTCGCCGCCGCCGAACTCGCTCCCCGAGTCCGAGCCGCAGGCGATGACCAGCGCGGCGACGGCGCCGACGACAACGAGCCCGACGTGGATCTTCGGCGAAAGCAGCATCAGCGACTCCGGTTCGTGGTGCCTCGGTATACGGACAGCACGGAGGTTTTACCCGCTCGAGGGGCGCCTCGCAGCGAGAAATACGCACGGAGATGGCCCTGGGACGCCCGCGGAGTGAGGTCCGCTCGACTCAACGCGGCGTCAACGCGCCGCGGCGCGCGCCGCCGTCATGCAGCGCGCGCGCCGCTCCGCGGTCAGGCGCGACGCTCGCGCGCGCCGTTCGCCTTCTTGACCGGCCTCTTCTTCGACGCCTTCGGCTTCACGACCGGGACCTCGGCGCTCTTCTTCGCGAGGTAGTCGATGAGATCGATCTTGGTCACGATGCCGACCACCGCGTCACCCTCCGTGACGATCGCCGCGCGGGCGTCGGCCAGCACGCCCTGGAGCAGCTCGATCTTCGTGTCCGGCGTCACCGTGGCGTAGTCGCTCTCGAGGAGCGCGGCGATCGACGAGCTCGCCGTCTTCGGCCCGGAGACCATGTGGCGCAGGAGGTCGACCTCGCTGATGATGCCCTTCAGCTTCCCCTTGTCGACGACGGGGAGCTGGCTGATGCCGAGCTGCTTCAGCGTGGCGATCACGTCCTTGACCTTCGCGCTCGACGTCGTCGTGACGATCTTCCGCTTGCTGCGGAGATGCAGGATGTCGGCGACCGTCCCGATCCCCGGCTCGTCGTCGAGGAAGCCGTTCTCGCGCATCCAGTCGTCGTTGAAGATCTTCGAGACGTACTTCTGGCCGCCGTCGCAGAGGAACACGAGGATCTTGAGGCTCCCCTGCCCCTTCTTCGCGGCGAGCAGGCGCGGCCCCACCGTCTTCGCCCACTTGATCGCGCCCGCGACGGCCGCGCCGCCGGAGCCGCCGACGAAGAGGCCCTCTTCGCGCGTCATCGCGCGCGTCATCAGGAAGCACTCCTTGTCGTCGACGCGGACGATGTCGTCGAGGATCTTGAGGTTCATCGTCGTCGGGAAGAAGTCCTCGCCGATGCCCTCGACCTTGTACGAAAACGGCTTCGTGATGCGGCCCGTCTTGACGAAGTCGTAATAGAGCGAGCCCACCGGATCGACGCCGACGATCTGGATCTCCGGCTTCTTCTCCTTCAGGTACTTGCCGGTGCCACTGACGGTGCCGCCGGTGCCCAGGCCCGCGACGAACGCGTCGAAGTCGCCCTTCGTCTGCTTCCAGATCTCCGGGCCCGTCCAGAGGTAGTGCGCCTCGGGGTTCGCGGGGTTGTGGTACTGGTTCGCGTAGAACGAGTTCGGCGTCTCGTCGGCGATGCGACGCGAGACCTTGTAGTAGCTGCGCGGATCGTCCGCGTCGACGGCCGTGGGGCACATCACGACCTTGGCGCCGAAGGCGCGGAGGTTCGTGACCTTCTCCTGGCTCATCTTGTCCGGCATCACGAAGACGCACTTGTAGCCGCGGATCGTCGCGAGGAGCGCGAGCGAGGCGCCCGTGTTGCCGCTCGTGGCCTCGACGATCGTGCCGCCGGGCTGCAGCCCGGCCTCCTCGGCGCGGCGGAGGAGGTTCCACGCGAGCCGGTCCTTGTGGCTACCGCCGGGGTTCAGGTACTCGCATTTGACGTAGATCTCGATGCCGGGCGGCAGGTCCTTCGTCACCTTGTTGAGCCGTACGATGGGCGTGTTGCCGACTGTCTTGGTGATGTCCTCGAGGGCGCCGTGCATCATGGTGCACGGGCATACGATGCGGCACGGCATTCGCGCAAGCACGACAACCCTCGCCGCCGTCGCGATCGCCGCTTTCTGCAGTGCGTCGTGCGCCGCGCCCCCGCCTCGCCCTCCGCCGAAGGAGCCTCCGGCGCGCTCGATCTCGGTCACCGACGGCCGTGTCTCGCTCCGGGCCACCGCGTACGTCGAGCTCCACACCTGGCTCGCCGCCGCCGCGCGCGCGGACGAGGACGTCGGTCCTACGCTCGAGCCTGCGCGCCGGGCGTACGCGCGCGCGCTGCTGGACGACGACGACGACAGCATCCTGCGGCAGTCCACGCGCGCGTTGTCGGTCTGCTCCGACGATCGCTGCGCGAGCGCGGCCGTCGCCCCCGAGGGGTTCGGCGCCGCCTACCAGCGCGCGCTGCCGGCCTTCGTCGCCCGGGCGTGGCTCGAGCGCGCGACGGCGGCGTGGGTCGGCCTCGAGGCGACGCGCGCGGTGCTCGGCGAGCTCGGGCCCGTGGCAGAGGCGATCTTCCTGCGCGCCGCGAGCGATCTCGGCGCCGCCTGGCCCGAGCGGCCGATCACGATCGCCGTCGTCTCCGAGACGCCGTCCCTCGGGATGATCGCGCTCGCGCCGGTCGCGCTCGCGACGCGAGGGCGCTGCTTCGCGCGGCCCCCGCCGGCGGCGCGCCGTCCGTACGAGCGCGTCGACCACGCGCGCGTGCTCGACTGCTTGCTCGTCCACGCGCTCTTCGCCCTCCGCGGCGAGGAGGCGGGACATGCCGGGCCGCTCTTCGAGGCGCTCACGCATGAGCTCGGCGCGCGGGTCGGCGAGCGGGCGTGGTCGCTCGCCGTGATCCACGCGGTGGCGGCGGTGGTGACCGGGTGGGAGCCAGCGCATCGCTCGGTCTACCGGCGCTCGGCGGAGGCGGTCGAGCGCCCGATGCTCGAGTGGCTCGCGAAGGAGTGGCGCGGCGACAGCGCCGAGCCGCTCTTCGCCTTCGCTTCGAGGTACGCCGCCCGCTGGCGCGAGGTGCACGCCGCTCGTTGACGCGCGCGACGCGTCGCGACGCTCGCGAACGCGCCGCCGCGAGGCGCCCCTCACGGCTCCGCGTCGAGGACCAACGAACGCGCCGCGCGGCAGCGCTTCTTGCTGAGGTCGACGCCCAGCGCGTCCAGGCCCATGGCGTTCGCGACCGCGAGCACGGTGCCGCGGCCGCAGAACGGATCGACCACGGTGCGCGTCGCCGTCTCCTCGCGGAGGAAGCGACATGCGACGCGGCACGCAGCGACGCCCATCGCCCGGCTCCAGGGGGCGAAGCCCGCGTCGGCGAGCACGTCGGGCCCCGGGCGGCGCATAGGCCCCCGCGGCGCGCTCGCGACGCAGATCATGTGCGACCAGCTCGGCCGGCCGGGCGCGATCGTCCCCGGAGGCTGACGGCACACGACCTTGTGCCAGAGCAGGGTCGCGCCCTCGGCCTCCGCGGCGCGCATGACGAGGTAGCCCTTGTCGACCCACGCGCCGAGGTGCCGGACGTCGCTCTGGTAGAAGATCGCGACGCCGTCGGGGGGCGTCCAGCGGATCACCCGGGCCGCGGCGCCGATGAACCACGCGCGCCAGCTCGCGAAATCGAGCGGCAGCTCGCTCACGTCGGGGAGCGAGGTGACCACGCTCGCGTCGGCTTCGGCCGCGTTGGCCGCCATCCAAGCGAGGGCCTCGGCCTGGACCACGCGCCGAGCGCCGAGCCTCCGCGCGCGATCCGGATCCGGCATGTGGCGCATCGTACGCGAGCTCGCGGCGCCTGCGCCCGCGCTTCCGGCGAGACCACGACGAGGCGCGGCGGCGGGCTCCGGCGCTCGCGCGCGAGGTCCGACGCTTGCCGCGCCGCTCCAGGCCTGGCAAGCGATCGCGCGATGGCGCCGCCCCGCCTCCGACCTCCGCCGGCGTCGATCGACGAGCTCGTCGACCGAGCGCGCGCGCTCGCCGGGACGTCGCTGCGGGACGTGCTCCGCGACCTCGGCCTCACGGCGTCGGTCGATCCGGTGCGCACGAAGGGGTCCGCGGGCGAGACGCTCGAGCGCGCGCTCGGCGCGTCGGGCGGCTCGGCGCAGGTGCTCGATTTCCCCGAGCTCGGCGTCGAGCTGAAGACGATCCCCGTCACGGCCGAGGGCGCGCCGCTCGAGTCGACCTACGTCTGCACCCTCTCGCTCGCGGACGCGGAGCTCCAGGAGTGGGACACGTCGTGGGTGCGCGCCAAGCTCGCGCGCGTGCTCTTCGTCCCGCTCGTCGGCGAGCACGGGCTCGCGTGGCAGGAGCGGATCGTCGGCGCGCCGCTCCTGTGGAGCCCGACGACGGACCAGGACGACGTCCTCCGCGGCGACTTCGACGACGTCGTCGGGCTCATCGGCGTCGGACGCATCGAGGAGCTCACGGCGCACCGCGGCCGCTGGCTCCAGGTGCGCCCGAAGGCGCGCGACGGCCGCGCGCGCGCGCTCGCGTGGGGCTCGGACGGCGAGGCCATCGCCACCGTCCCTCGCGGCTTCTACCTCCGCGCGCGCTTCACCGGCGCGCTGCTCGCGGACCCGGCCGCGCTGCCCGACTGAGCCGGGCGCACCCACGCGCGACGCCTCGGCGCGACGACGAGCGCTGGCGGTACGGCGCGACGCGTGCCCGCCGGCTCAGCGCGACGACGAGCGCTGGCGGCACGGCGCGACGACGAGCCCGCCGGCTCAGCGCGCGACGATGACGCCGAGCAGACGCCCGCTCGCGTCACCGTCGCGGCGGTACGAGTAGTAGCGCTCGCGATCGCAACGGGTGCAGCCGCTCCGGCCGCGGCTCGGGACGTCGTCCACCCCGTCGTCGGCGAGCCCGAGGTCCCGGAGCTGCGCGCGCACGGCCGCGCGCAGATCGACGAAGGCCTTCTCCCCCACGCGGCGGTCGAGCGCGCTCGGGCTCGACGCGCTCACGATCCGATCCGCCACGTCACCGCCGACCTCGAAGCAGCACGGCCCGATGCTCGGACCGATCGCCGCGACCAGCCCGGACGCCGGCCCCGCGCCGACCCCGCCGAGCAGATGGTGGACGCTCGCGCCGACGATCCCGGCCTCGACCCCGCGCCACCCCGCGTGAGCCGCCGCGACGCGCCCGGCCTCCGGATCGGCCAGGAGCACCGGGACGCAGTCGGCCACCCGCACGGCGACGGCGTGCCCCGTGCCCGGCTCGGCGGCGAGGGCGTCCGCCTCGAGCGCGAGCGTAGCGGCCGGATCGCCGCCGGCGACCAGGAGGCGAGCCCCGTGGACCTGCATCGCCTGGTGCAGGAGGGCGGGGTCGAACCCCATCGCCTCCGCGAGCCGCGCCTGATTTTCCCGGAGAAGCGCGGGATCGCGCAGGACGGCGAAGTCGAGCGTGTCGAACGGCGGTGGGCTCACCCCCCCGAGGCGTGTCGTGAACCCATGGGGAAAACCGGCCTTCGAGAGGACCTTCGACGTGAGGAGCGGAAACGTCATGCTCGCGCGGCCGAAAGACCTGAGGCCGTCCTTCGTGATATCACGGTACCCGCGATGGCGCGTCCGCAGGATCCGTTCATTGGCCGGGACATCCTGAACGGGCAGTTCCAGATCCTGCAGAAGATCGGGTCGGGCGGGATGGGGTCCGTCTACAAGGCCCTCCAGCCGGCGATGAACCGGATGGTGGCGGTCAAGATCCTCCATCCGAAGCTCGCGAACCGCAAGGACCTCGTCTCGCGCTTCCGCCGTGAGGCGCGCGCGATGAGCCACCTCACCCACCCGAACACGGTGAAGGTCCTGCTCTACGGCGAGCTCGAGGACGGCTCGCTCTACATCGTGATGGAGTACCTCGACGGCAAGAACCTGAACCAGACGGTCCGCGCCGAGGGCCCGATGTCGCTCGAGCGCGGTCTGCCGATCTTGATCCAGGCGAGCAACGCGCTCGAGGAGGCGCACCGCGCCGGCATCATCCACCGCGACCTGAAGCCGGAGAACATCTTCCTCAGCCAGCAGGGCGGGATGAAGGACTACGCGAAGGTCCTCGACTTCGGCCTCGCGAAGGTCACCGAGCGCGAGATGCGCCCCGGCTCGATCATCCTCACGCAGGAAGGCATGGTCTTCGGGACGCCGGAGTTCATGAGCCCCGAGCAGGCGCAGGGAAAGGCGCTCACGCCCGCCAGCGACATCTACTCGCTCGCGATCATCCTCTACGAGGTGCTCACCGGGAAGCTGCCCTTCGAGGCGAAGAACCCGATGGAGTACATCCAGCTCCACGTCACCGCGAAGCCGAAGCCGATCGACGAGCGCGTCCCGGGCAAGACGTTCCCGCCGCTCCTCTGGACGGTCCTCGAGAAGGCGCTCGCCAAGAAGTCCGAGGAGCGCTACGCGTCGGGCGGCGAGTTCGCCCACGCGCTCGGCGCGGTGCTGAACGGGCTCCCGCAGGTGCCGCCGTACCAGAACGGCGAGGCGATGCGCCCGATGATGGGCTCGGCGCCGGGCGCTCCCCCCGCCCAGCCCGCGACGGCGGGCGCGCGGCCCGCGGCGGCGCAGCCCACGGCGCCGCCGCACTCGTCGCCCCTGCCACGCCTCGTGAGCGGCCGGAGCAAGCAGCCGTCGGTCGCGCTCCTCGCCGGCGTCGCCGTGGCCTTCCTCGTCGTGGGCGCCGTCCTCGCGGCGATCGTGATGAAGCTCGTGATGAAGTAGCAGGCAGGCGGCGCCCATCGCCAGCCCCGACCGCCGAACCGCCCGACGCGCGCCAACGACGAGCGCAGAGGCCTCGGCGGACGCCGACGCGAGCGCCAGACGCCGGCGCGAGCGCGGACGCCCACACGAGCACGGACGCCGAGCGCGTGGCTCAGGGGGCGCAAGTGACGGCGACGAACCAGGGCGCCTCGGCCTTGATCAGCGTGCACTCGTCGGCGCACTTCTGCGAGGCGCACGAGCGCGCCCGCGAGTTGGCGGAGATCGCGGGACACGCCGCCGGCAGCGCCCAACAGGCGCCGTCCGAGTCGAGCGCGCAGGCCACGCCGCTCCCGACGCGCCGGTTGCAGCTCGCGCCGGCAGGGCACGGATCGCCTTCGCCGCAGCCGACGCGGTCGTCGTTCGTACACTCGCTGGTCTCGGCGACGCTCATCCCGCGCTTCGCCGCCACGGACTCGTTCCAGTAGGTGACGCCGTCGCAGCCGCAGACAGGCTTGCGCGTCGGCGTCTCGGTCACGCCGACTGGAACGCACTTGCCCTTCTCGCAGCCCTTCGCGTCGCAGTACTTGCCCGGCCCGCACGTGTCTCCGTCCTTCGACCACTCGCAGTCGGCCCCGGCGTCCGGCTTCGCGTCGCTTCCGGCGTCGGTGGGCCCCGCGTCGGGGCAAACCCAATCGCAAAAGCACGGCGGCGTGCCCTTCGTGCACTCGGGAGAGGGCGCCGGCCCGCACGGAGGGCAGGCGTCACCGCTCGAGCCGCTGCTCCCGGACGAGCCGCTGCTCCCGGACGAGCCGCTCGATCCGTCGCCGCTCGACCCGCTCGACGACGAGAAGGCGGGGATGTTCGTCTCCGACGATCCCGAACAGGCGACGACGATCCCGAAGCAAGACGCCGCCGCGACGCACCCGACCCAAGCTCTTTTCATGACCCCGCTCCCGACCCGAGTGTAGCAGCTCTCGGGCAACGCGCCTCGCGGCGCCGTGTCTCATCGTCAATCGCGATGTCGTACGCCGAGCGCTATCCGGCGCACCTCGGCGAGCGTCCACTGGGCGCTCTCCGCCGCGCCGGGCCCGTCGAAATGGAGGCCGTCTGGACGGATCGCCGCGCCGTTGCTGAGGAGGGTGCAGTCGGGCGTCGGGCAGACGTGCGTCTTGAGATCGAGCGTCGGAAGGTGCTCGATCTCCGCGATCTGCGACAGCTCCTCGTTGAAGCAGTCGACCCGCTGCACCATGTCCGCCGTTCGCCAGCGCTGCCCCGGGTACGGGACGAGCGTGAGGATCACGCGTCCCGCGCTATCGCCCATCGCGTGGAGCAAGGACGTCAGGCGCTCGCGGTACGCCTTGCGCCAATCGCGCTGGCACGTCCGCGGCCCGAGGTAGGCGCCGCCGAGGACGATCAGCGTCACGTCCGGACGGAGCTCGGCCACGTCGGTCGCCCAGGCGTCCGCGCAGCACGTCCCCTCGATGCGCTCCCCGTTCACGTAGCGGACCTCGGCCACGTGGATGCTGCACGCGCCGACGCCGCGTTGCGCGACGAACGCCCCCGCCGCCGCCTGGTGGAAGCGCATCGCCTCACCGAGGTACTGCGCGACCGAGTCGCCGATCGTGAGGATGCGCAGCGTCCCGGGAGGCAGCTCTCTCGCCGCCGGCAGGACGCTGCTCTTGACGGAGTTGAAGTCGGGCCAGCGCCGCTCCGCGGAGGGCGCGGGGGCCGGCGCGAGCGCGGGGGCGGCCAGGGCCGGACGCGCGCGCGTCCCCACGAAGACCGCAGCGATCACGACGCCGAAGGCCGCGGGCAGGACGACGAGCGGCCGACCGAAGGACACGCCGCGCGCGCGGATGGGTCGCTCGACGGCGTAGTACGAGGCGAGCGCGATCGCGAACGTGACCGCGACCCGCAGCGCGGCCAGCGCCAGCGGAGGGACGTGGACGCGCTCGGGCGTGAGCACGACGTCGACGGGCCAGTGCCAGAGGTACACGCCGTAGCTGATGGTCCCCACGAAGACGAGCGGACGAAGCGACAGCGCGCGCGCGACGAGGCTCGTCGGGACGACGGCGCACGCGATCAGCACGAGCGCGGCGAGCTCCGTGAGCCAGAAGCCGCCGTGGTAGAGGAAGCGGCTCTCGCCTTCGAGCTTCGCCCAGGCCACGCCGAGCCCGACGGCAGAGGCGAGCCCCGCGAGGTCGAGCGCGCGGACGGCGCCGGGCCGGAGACGCGTCCCCGGCGCGAGGACGGTCGCGAGCACGACGCCCGCGAGGATCGCGGCGGCGCGCGTGTCGCTCCCCATGTACACGCGCGACGTGCGCTCCGGGTGCCAGAGCAGGAGCATCAGCGCGGCCGAGGCGAGCGCGAGCCCGGCGCTCACGACGAGCAGCGTCCGCCGCGTCCGCCGGAGCCGCACGAGGAGGAGCGCGACGACGAGCGGCCACACGACGTAGAACTGCTCCTCGATCGCGAGGCTCCACGTGTGCTCGAGCGGCGAAGGCGCCTGGAAGATCTCCCAGTAGCTCTTGCCGGAGTAGATCGCGCGCCAGTTCGCGACGTACCCCAGCGTCGCGAGCGCGTCGGCGCGGAGCCCCGCGAGCTCGCCGGGCGCCGCCCAGACGCGGGCGTAGACGGCGATGGCCGGCATCAGGACGAGCAGCGCCGGGAGGAGGCGGCGCGCGCGGCGCACCCAGAACGCGCGGAGGTCGATGCGGCCGGAGCTCTCGACCTCGCGGAGGAGGATGCTCGTGATCAGATAGCCCGAGAGCACGAAGAAGAGATCCACGCCGAGGTAGCCGCCGGTGAGCGCGGCGTTCGCGTGGAAGGCGACGACGGCGAGGACCGCGAGACCGCGGATCCCGTCGAGCGCGGGCACGTGCGGGATCCCCGGGCGCGACCCGGCGGCGCCCGTGACGGCAGCCCCTCCTCTAGCTCCGGTCGACAGACTCACGACCGGCGGCAATAGACCATCATCGACGGCCTACGTCATCCCGACATCGGCCTACGCCCGGCTCACTTCCTCGGGCGGCTGCCGCCGAACGTGCTCGACCCCATGCAGAGCTCGTCCGAGTAGACGATGCGGTGCGCCTCCTCCGGGCCGAACGCCTGCGCGAGCTCGGCCTCGAAGCTCGCCATTTCCCCGGTCGTCGAGAGGAACAGTCTGACGACCGGGTGGGACCGCTCGTTCGGGCCCGGCATCGGGCGGAGGCCCGCGCGGATCTCTCCCACCTCGCGCTTCGCGCGCGCCGCCGCCTCGCCGTCGCGCTCGTTCTCGTGGTCGAGCACGAGGTGGATGCAGGTGTCGGGGCCGACCTTCTCGGCCACCTCGGCGCTGCCGAGCGCCTCGGCGCAGAGCGGCTTGAGCGCGCTCCAGACGCGCTGGTTCGAGCGCTCGTACGCGTCCTTGAGCACGTGGGCGTCGTCGGGCGCGAGGCCGAGCGCGTTCAGCTTCTCGGGGCTCGGCGACCACGCGTCGCCCCGCTTCTTGAAGCACGGGATCTGGTACTTGATGGTCCCGTCCTTGGCGAGCTCCTGCCAGTCGTCCGGCGACAGATCGAAGTCGTGCTTCATGCTCGACGGCGCGCCGTCCTGGGCGGCGGCGAGGCGCTGCTCGCTCCGCGAGAGCTTCGCCTCGAGGTCCGTCTTCTGCGACGCGAGGGCCTCGAGGCGCGCGCGGTACTCACCGATCTGGCGCACGAGGTTCTTGTTCGCCGCGCCGAACGGATCGTCGGAGGCCGCGGCGGCCGCGGCTACGTCCTGGTCGAACGCCCGCTCACCGTCGGCGGTCGACCCCGCGCGCTTCACGCCGTCCGGTCCCACCCGAGCGGTCTCGCCCGCGCCGATCTCGACGCGCTCGCTCGCGTGCGACACCGCGACCTTGCCCTCGTACACCGCCACGAACGCCAGCGCCGACAGCGCCGCGCCGACCGCCCCCACCTTCACGTCACGCTTCGTCATGACCGCTTCCTCTGGACCTTTCTCTGCTCCCGACGGCCTCACCTTGACGGCGAAGCAAGTTCCCTCGACGGCGACATCGCCCGCCGGCGTGTGCACGGTGAACCGGGCCCCCGGCTCCACGCGGTAGAAGACGTCGCCGCGACCCTGCACGACGTCGTCGCCGTCCCAGCGGACGCTCGCGCCGGGCTCGAGCACCGCGAGCGCGCGCGAGCCGATCGCGATCTCGACGCGCTCCGCGGCGATCGCCTCGCCGCGCGCGGGCGGCGTCGCGACCTTCACGAGCATCGCGGCCGCGAGGGCCAGCGCGGCGACTCCGCCGCCGACGGCCGCCCACCGCCGCGCGCGCGTCGTCGCGAGCTTCGTGGGCGCCTTCGACGCGGCGCCTTCGCCCGCGCTCGGCGCGACGGGACCCGCCACGACGCCTTCGCTCGGCGACGCGCCTTCGCCCGCGCTCGGCGCGAGGGGCCTGGCCGCGCCGCGTTCTTCCTCGGCGATCCGCGCGAGCACGCGGTCCGCGAAGTCGGTCGGCGGGAGGCGCGGCTCCCAGGCGTCGAGATCGACGCTCGCGCCGAGCGGCTCGCCGGCGCCCTCGTGCCTCGCGGGCGCCTCTCCGCCCGCCTCGTCCTCGACGTCCTTCACGGTTGCCTCCACTCGCCCGCGAGCAGCGCTCGCATCTTCTCTCGCGCGCGAAAGAGCCTCGTCTTCGCGGTGCTCTCCGGGACGCGGAGCGCCTCCGCGATCTCCGCGATCGCGAGTCCGTGAAGCTCCGCGAGGACGAACGCCGCGCGCTGCTCGTCCGGGAGCCGCCCCGCGGCGTCGCCGATGGCGCGGCCGAGCTCGCGCCGCTCGAGCGAGATCTCCGGCGTCGATCCCGTCGTCATGTCGCCGTCGTCGTCGAGCTCGACGACCGCGACGCGGCGGCGC
The DNA here is from genome assembly GCA_019637195.1 of Labilithrix sp. Taxonomy (GTDB): domain Bacteria; phylum Myxococcota_A; class Polyangia; order Polyangiales; family Polyangiaceae; genus Labilithrix. The sequence continues at coordinate 32,479 of JAHBWA010000097.1, forward strand.
TTGCGCGCGTCGAGCGCGAGGCGCGTCGCGATCGTGAGCAGCCAAGTCGACACCTTCGCCGGGCCGTCGGGGTCGAAGCTGGGGAAGGCGCGGAACGCGCGCACGAACGTCTCCTGCGCGAGGTCCTCGACGTCGGGATCGTCGCGTTCGAGCATCCGCGAGAGGAGCGCGAAGACCATACGCTCGTAGCGCACGACGAACGCGCGATACGCGCCGGCGTCCTGCACCCGACACCGGGCGACGAGCGCGCGGTCGAGCGGGGCGGACGCGTCTCTCCGTGCCTGCGGAAACACCGCGCTCATCGCGAGAGCCATCATCGCCCAGTGACACGACGGACCGCCGAGAAGGTTCCCGCGAAATCACGCGGCGCCGCACGAACCGCAAAAACCCATTCGATATCCAATGCTTGAAAATCACGTCATCCTGCGAACCTGCGCGCGACCGCTCGGCCTCCCCAGCGACGTGCGGCGAACGCCCCAGCGGCGAGCGCCAAGCCCTCAGCGGCGTCCGCCCGTCCTCAGCGGAGGCGCCGCGGAGGGCCGACGTCGACGAGTCGCCCCGTCTCGAGGAACGACCGCGTCGAGCGCTGGATCGTCGCGATCTGCCGCGCGTCTAGGAACACCGTTCCACCGTCGCGCGTGTAGCTCATCAAGTTGTTCACGACGGTGCTGTGCTGCCGGTTGCCGAAGAAGTGTCCGAGCTCGTGCGCGAGCACCGTCGGCCGCGCCGTCCGCGCGAGCACGATGAAGCGCTTGCCGCCGCGGCCGGTCCAGCACACGCCCATCCGGTAGCGGCCTGGCTCGTCGACGTCCTCGAGGGCACGAACGACGAACACGTCGATCGCGTTCGCCTCGGTCAGCGGCGTGAGCGCGTTCCGGTCGGCGCGCGTGTGGAGCTCGCCGTGCGGCTCGGCGAGCGGCTTCTCCATGGTCCAGCGGAAGCGCGCGCCGAGCGGCGCGAAGAAGCCGTTCGCGTCGTCGATCTGCCGCTGCACCCACGCGTCGTCGACGACGCGCTCGCCCTTCTCGTCACGCGCGATCGCGATCGCGAGGCCGAAGATCGGCGCCTCTTCTGCCGCAGCCTCGCCGGCGAACGCCAGCACGAGCGCCCCCGCCGCCAGCAGGCCTCCGAACGCGCGTACCGCGGCCGCCTTCGCGCCGCGTCGCGTCGCACGCGCCGCCAGGACAGCGCCCGTACGGCCCGCGGACGCGAGCGCCATCACGAGGCGACCCGCGCGGCGCGCTCTCGCCTGACCGCCGCGAAGAGCGCGCCCATCGCCGGGTGACGCTTCACCTCGCCGAGGGCGCTCGCGAGGAGCGTCTTGCCCGGCTCGAGCTTGTGCCACGGCGACGCCCCGCTCGGATGCGGCAGCGCCACCACGTCGGT
>JAHBWA010000098.1 GCA_019637195.1 Labilithrix sp.
GGGGCGACCGCCGCCGCGCTGGCGATCGGCGTCGTCGTCCTCGCGGCGCGCACCGCGGAGGACGCGGCTCCGTGCGGCGCCGGGTTCGCGCGCACCGGTCCGCGCTGCTGCGCCGCTCCCGCGCGCGCGCCGGGCGTGTGCGCGTCGCGCCAGGGCGATGCGTGTCCGGCGCCGCTCGAGGCGACCGCGCGCGGCTGCGACGCGCCCGAGCGCGACGTCGTCGAGGTCCCGCCGACGAAGGTCGTCGTCGGGCCGTCCGACTGGGAGGCCGAGGGCCGCGTCGCTCCCCGGACCGTGGAGGTCGGGCGCTTCGCGCTCGATCGCTTCGAGGTGTCCGTCGGCCGCGCGTGCGCCCACCCGGCGATGACCGGCGCGGCGTGGTGTGACGCGACGGACGCCGCGCGCGCCGCGAGCGGCGTCGGCCTCGCCGCGGCGAAGGACTTCTGCGCGTCGCGCGGCGGGCGCCTGCCGACGGAGGACGAGTGGCTCGCCGCCGCCGGAGGCGACAGGCCGCGCCGCTACCCGTGGGGCGACACGGGCGCCGTCTGCCGCCGCGCCGCGTGGGGCCTCGAGGCGGGGCCGTGCGCGGAGGGCGCCGCGGGGCCCGACACGGTCGGCGCCCACCCCGAGGGCGCGACGCCGCTCGGGATCCACGATCTCGCGGGCAACGTCGCCGAGTGGGTCGAGCCGAGCTGCGCCGAGCCCGGCGGATCCTGCCCCCGCGTCGTCCGCGGCGGATCCTGGAAGACGCGCCTGGCGACCGAGCTCCGGACCTGGCTCCGCCGCGAGGTCGACGCCGCCGCCGAGCGGGGCGGCGATCCGACGATCGGCTTCCGCTGCGCCTACGATCGCGCGCCCTGACGTCCCGCCTCGGCGCCGTGAACCGCGCGCCTGGGGAGCTGCAGCCCGGATTGGCCTCGCGCCGCGCGCCGAACGAACCGGCTACCGCTCGTCGTTCGTGGGAGTACGCTGGACCGTCCCATGACCGCAGCGGTCCTCAGCATCGGCACGGAGCTCACGCGAGGCGAGCTCGTCAACACCAACGCTTCCTGGATCTCGGCCGGCCTTACGGACCTCGGCTTCGAGGTGACCGAGCACAGCGCCGTCGACGACGACAAGGGCCGGATCGTCGCCGCGCTCGAGCGCCTCGCGCGCGGAGCGAAGGTCGTGGTCTGCACCGGCGGGCTCGGCCCGACGACCGACGACCTCACGACGGAGGCCGTGGCCGCCGCCGTAGGCGTCCCGATCGAGCGCGACGCGGCGTCGCTCGACCACATCCGGCGCCGCTTCGAGAAGCTCGGCCGCACGATGAGCGAGTCCAACGCGAAGCAGGCCGACTTCCCGGCCGGCGCGACGATCCTGCCGAACCCGATCGGCACGGCGCCCGGCTTCGCGGTCGAGGTCCACGGCGCGCGCGCGTTCTTCATGCCCGGCGTGCCGCGCGAGATGAAGCGGATGTTCGACGAGCACGTCGTGCCGCGGATCCGCGAGCTCGCGCCGAACGACAGCCACCAGCTCCGGTTCCGCACCTTCGGCCTCCCCGAGAGCGTCGTCGGCGAGAAGCTCTCCGGCGTAGAGGCGGGGTTCCCGGGCGTGACGATCGGCTACCGCGCGCACTTCCCCGAGATCGAGGTCAAGGTCCTCGCGCGCGCCGCCGATCGCGGCGCCGCCGTGGATCTCGCCGAGCGCGCGGCGGCCGAGGTCCAGGCGCGCCTCGGTGAGGTGATCTACGGCAACGGCGAGGACACGTTCGCCGGTGTCGTGGGGCGCGCGCTCCGGACGCGCGGCTGGACGCTCGCGATCGCCGAGTCGTGTACCGGCGGCCTCGTCGGGCACCTCCTCACCAAGGAGCCCGGCGCGTCGGACTTCCTCCTGCTCGACGCGGTCACCTACGCGAACTCGGCGAAGCAGGCGGTGCTCGGGGTCGACGAGGACGCGCTCCGCGGCCACGGCGCGGTGAGCGCCGAGGTGGCGACGCGGATGGCCGACGGCGCGCGCCGCGTCTCCGGCGCCGACGTCGCGCTGGCGATCACCGGCATCGCGGGCCCGACGGGCGGCAGCGACACGAAGCCTGTGGGGCTCGTCTACCTCGCGGTCTCGACGCCGAAGGGCACCGTGGTCAAGGAGCAGACGTTCCCGGGCGAGCGCCACTGGATCCAGACGCTCGCCGCGTACGTGGGCCTCGCGATGGTCCGCGTGGCGTGCAAGAACGCGTGAGGTGAGCGTCGGCGCCGCGTCCGCGCGTGCGTCCGCGGCCTTCGTCAGCGGGCCGCGCGTGCGTCCGCGGCCTTCGTCAGCGGGCCGCGAGGATCTCGTCGGCCCACTGCTTCGCCTGCGCGCACGTCGAGGTCGACGTCCACGCGGCCTTCACGGCGCGCGCCGGGCCCGCGGCCATCACGAGGTCGCGGTCCTTGCGCGCGAACAGCAAGGGGCCGAGGTCCTTGCGCTCGAAGCAGACGACGACGGGCGTCTCGATCGCGGTCGCGCCGTGCGCCTTCTTCAAGCCGGGCGTGAGCTTCTGCATCGCGCGCTCGGCGAACGAGAGCGCGTCGTAGCGGGCGTGGACGGCGAACGCGATCTCGTCGCCCTTCGTGTAGACGGCCGAGCGATCGCCGCCCCAACCGGCGGCGGCGGTGCGCGCGGAGGCGTTGTCGACCCACTCCTCGAACGTGAGCGCGAAGCCGAGCTCGCCGAACGTGTCCTCGTCGTCGAGCTTCCAGCCCGCGCCGAGCGCGGCCGCGGACGGCGCGGGTACGGGGATGGCGGGCTCGTGGATCTCCCATTTGTCGACGTGGAGGATCTGCTCGGTGGTCGTCGGCGGCTGCGCCCACGCGCGGTCGACCATCGCCCAGCCCCCCTTGCGACGGAGCGCGTTCACGAAGGAGAGGCCGTCGATGTAAGGCGCGATCAGCGTCGTGCGGAGGATGTGCGGGACGCTCTGGATCGACGCGCCGTTCACGCCGCTCGCCATCAGCTCGCGCACCATCTCGTCGGGGAGATCGAGCGCGGTGCGCTCCTGCTCCGCCATGATGAAGTCCATCATCAGGCTCGTGGCGTCGCCCTCGGCGAGGCAGGCGAGCGCCAGCGTCTCGTCGCCCTTGCCCGGGCGGTACGACGAGCGGGACTTGAGGTCCCAGCTCTGGTCTTGCAGCGCGTGCACGAGCTCGTGCGCGAGCGTGGCTTGAGCCTCCTTCCCGCGGAGGTCCGCGGCGAGGTACATCGTGCCCGTCTTCGGCTCGTAGAAGCCCTCGAGCTGCGCCTCGAGGAGCTTCAGCATCTCGCCGAGGTAGTCGAAGGTCGGCGGCGCGAAGCCGAACATCTGGAGGAGCTGCCCCTCGCGGCGGAGCGCCTCGGCCGGGTACTCGCGGAGCGCCTTCTCCTTTACGCGTCCGACGAGCTTGTCACGATCGAGCCGGACGCCCGGGACGGCGCGCGTGGCCTTCACGCCGCGGAGCTCGCTCACGCGCGTCAGCGCGCGCGCGACGGCCTTCGACTCCTTCGACGAGAGGGAGCCTTCCTCGGCGGCCGGGCCCTCCGCGGCGCTGCTCGCGTCGGGCGCCGTCGTCTTGGCGGCGTCGCTCGACGCGGCCGGCGCCGTGCTCGCCCCCGAGCACGACGCGAGCGCGAGGGCAGCCGCGATGCCCGCGAGTCGCTTCACTGGGCGCTCCGGATCGCGTCGATCGCGCTCTTGTAGTCCTTGCCGTTGAAGACGGCGTTGCCCGCCACCAGGATCCGCGCGCCCGCGTCGATCGCGTCCTTCGCCGTCTCTGCGGTGATCCCGCCGTCGATCTCGAGGTCGATCGGGAGGCCGCGCTCGTCGATCATCTTTCGGATCGCCGCGACCTTCGGCAAGACCTCGCGGATCAAGGTCTGACCGCCGAAGCCGGGGTTCACGCTCATCACGAGGATCTGATCGGCGACGTCGAGGACGTAGCGCAGCGTGTCCTCGTTCGTCGCGGGGTTCAGCGTGACGCCGGCGCGCTTGCCGAGCGACCGGATGTGCGACAGCGTCCGGTGGAGGTGCGTCGTCGCCTCGACGTGCACCGTGATCGTGTCGGCCCCCGCGGCGGCGAACTCTTCGACGTAGCGCTCAGGCTCGACGATCATCAGGTGAACGTCGAGCGGCAGCTTGGTGACGCGGCGGATCGCCTTCACGACGGGCGGGCCGATCGTGATGTTCGGGACGAAGCGGCCGTCCATCACGTCGACGTGGAGCCAGTCGGCTCCGGCGGCCTCGACGGCCGCGATTTCCTCGCCGAGCCGGGCGAAGTCTGCCGAGAGAATCGAGGGGGCGACGAGAATGCGCTGGTTCATGAGGCTCCGACAATTGCGGAGCCTCCTTACCACAGGTGAAGTCCTGCCCTTGCACTCGGCGCGCGCTTGCGAAACTCTAGGCGGACATGCAGACGCGCAAGATCACCAAGGCTGACTTCGACCAGATCGTCGAGGTCATCGACCGTTGGTGGGGAGGACCGATCAGCACGTTCGCCCATCCGATCTTCTTTTACGAGCTCGGAGACAACGCGCTGATCGTGGAGGACGACGGTCGTCTCATCGGTTTCCTCCTGGGCTTCATCGTCTTCAAGGCGCCGAAGACCGGGTACGTCCACCTCGTCGGGATCCACCCCGACTACCGGCGCCAGGGCGTCGGTCGCCTCCTCTACGAGAACTTCACCGAGCGCTGCCGCGGTCTCGGGTGCCAGCGCATGAAGGCGATCACGACGGTGGGGCACGAGGGCTCGATGCGCTTCCACGAGGCGATGGGCTGGGACGCGTCGGAGGTCGACGACTACGCGGGGCCGAGCCGGCGGCGCATCGTCTTCACGAAGGACCTGAGCGTGCCGCCGCGGGTCGCGCTGGCCTGAGGCGGCTCGGGCCGCGGCGACGTCCACTTCTGGCCCTGCGCGTGGAGTGCCGGTCTCGCACGTCTGCGCGTGCCGATCGGGCCGAGACGTGGGAAGCTCAGGCTCGGGCGCGGCCCTCGCCGGCGCTCTTTTCGGGTCGAGGCACATCGATGACGCGCACGCCTGCTCGCACCACGCTCTCGCTCCTCGGTACGGCGGCGCTCGTCGCGGGGGCGCTCGGTGGCTCTCTCGTCGCGTGCAGCTCGGACGGCTCGCGCGCGCCGTTCGTCGGCGCGGAGCCGGACGCGTCGACCGGCCCCGACGCCGCGGGCCCCGCGCCGACGACCACCGCGACGCCGGTGACGCCGTCGAAGACCTCCGACGCGGGTGGCGCGGCGCCGGACGACGACTGCGAGCGGGCCTCGCCCAGCAACGTGTGCGGAGTCGTCCCGCAGTGCGGCTGCGCTCCGACGCACACGTGCGACGTCGTCGACTCGCAGGGCACTGCCCGGTGCGTCACGGCGGGCAACGCGCCGATGGGCCACCCCTGCACGGCCACCGCGGGCTGCGCCCTCGGCCTCACGTGCATCTTCGGGACGTGCCACGCGTTCTGCGACGATCCGGCGTCGGCGTGCACGGCCCCGGGGACCGGCGCCTGCGCGCAGATCAACGCGTCGGGCGGCACCCCGGTCCCGAACCTGGCGATCTGCCGGGTCGCCTGCGCGCTCCACGATCCGGCCAGCTGCGGCGGCGTCACGAACGCCGGGATCGGCGTCTGCTACGTCGACGATCAGAGCAGCACCGACTGCCAGGAGGGCGGCGCGCGCACGGAGGGCCAGTCGTGCTCGCAGGCCGACGCTTGCGGTCCCGGGCTCGTCTGCACCACCACGAGCGGCAACAGCACGTGCAAGCGCTGGTGTCGCGTCGGGCAGAACGACTGCGGCGCGGGCAGGACGTGCATGGGGTTCTCGTCCGAGGTCAACGTCGGCGGGGTGGTCTACGGCGCTTGTCCCTGATCCGGCGCGGATCGCTTTACACGCGGCATAAAGCGCGCGAAGGTCATGGATGCCATGACTTCCGTGAAGCCGGCCGAGGAACAAGCAGCTCGACGAGGCGCCTCCGAGCTGCCCGTCACGATCGCGCAGCTCCGCGAGGTCGGGCTCTTCGGAGCGTTGTCGGACGAGTTCCTCGAGCACCTCACCCGTACCCTGACGGTCCAGCGCGTCATGGTCGGGGAGACCGTCTTCCGCGAGGGCGATCCGGCGCGCGAGATGTACGTCGTGCTCGACGGCGAGATCGAGGTGTTGAAGAAGAGCCGCCGCGGCCGCGAGACGCGCGTGGCGATCCTCGGTCCCAACGACACCTTCGGTGAGATGTCGATCATCGACATGCAGCCGCGCTCGGCCACGGTCCGCGCGCTCGGGTCTGCCCGGCTGCTGCGCATCTCGACGGAAGAGGTGGACGCGCTCTACCGGTACGACCTCAAATCGTACACGCTCATCATCCTCAACATCGCGCGCGATCTCTCGCGGCGCCTGCGCGTGACCGACGGGATCCTCGCGGACTTCACCGCGAGCGTGCTCGAAGAGTACGTCTCGCCCGACGGCAAGTCCGGGCCGAGCAAGCCGTAGCCGCGACGCGAGCGCTCACGTGCGGGCGGAGCCGTGCAGCGCGTCGTGTCGGACGTGCGCGGTTCGCGGCGTTCAGTCGTCGTCGCCTGCGTCCGTGTAGCGCGTCGTGTCGGACGTGCGCGGTTCGCGGCGTTCAGCGCGGTCGTGGCGTTCAGTCGTCGTCGCCTGCGTCCGTGTAACCTGCGTCGCCGTCGCCTGCGTCGCCTGCGTCGGTGTCGCCCGCGTCGCCGCCGTCGCCCTCGCCCGGAGGGGCGGCGGCGTCTTGCGCGGTCCCATCGTCGTCATCGCCGCGCGCGCCGGCGTCGGCGACCGGCGAGAACGAGCCTGCGTCGTTGTCCTCGGCGTCGTTGTCGATCGGCGGAAGCGGCTGCGGGTTGAGCGTGCACGCGGCGAAGCCGAGCACGACGGTGCACGCGGTGACGAGGTAGAGCCTCCGGTGTGTGCGCGTCATCGATCGCCTTCCCCGCCGTCGGCGTCGGGGGCGTCGCCCGCGTCGAGGGGTGCTGTCGGCGCCGCGCCGCCGCTGCTCGAGCCGCCGTTCTCGCCGGTGGTGGGGGCTTCGCCCCGTCCGTCGTTCTGGTCGGTCGGATCGTGCGGCGGCAGCGGCTGCGGGTTCAGCCCGTCGTCGCCCATGCACGCGGCGACGGCGTGCGCGAGCACGACGACGAGCGCGAGCAGGAGTACCCACCGACGAAGCATGACGGCCGCGCTCAATGGAAGCACCCGGGGTGCCAGAAGCAAATCGAAAGGGAAACCGCGGAGCTCGTGGCGGGGGCGCGACGTCGTACCGCGACACCTTGCGGACGAGTGGCTCATGTTGGCACAATCGCCGCGATGACCAGCGAGCCCGACGCGGACAAGGTGGCGGTGCGCGTCCAGAACGTGGTGAAGCGGGTTCGCGACGGCGCGACGCGCCGGACCGTCCTCGACGACGTCAGCTTCGAGGTGAAGCGCGGTGAGCTCGTCATCGTTCGCGGTCCGAGCGGCAGCGGGAAGACGACGCTGCTCGCGATCGTCGGCGCGATGCTCTCGCCGACCAGCGGCGAGGTGCACGTCGACGGGGAGCCGACGTCGCGCCTGCGTGAGGGGCACCGCGCCGAGATCCGGCGGCGCAAGGTCGGCTTCGTGTTCCAGGACCTCCAGCTCCTCGACGGGCTCACCGCGCTCCGCAACGTGCTCTTGCCGTGCGTCCCCGACGGCGTCACGAGCGAGGACGAGGCTCGCGCGCGCGCGCTCCTCGAGCAGCGCGGCCTCGGCGAGGTCGCGGACTCGAAGGCGAAGGGGCTCTCCGGCGGGGAGCGCCAGCGGGTCGCGCTCTGCCGCGCGCTCCTCCGCGATCCCAAGCTACTCGTGCTCGACGAGCCGACGGCGCACCTCGACGACGTCAACGCGCTCGCGATCGCCGCGGAGCTCGCGACGCTCGCGCGGGAGGGCCGCGCGCTCCTCGTCGCGACGCACGACGCGCGCATCGCGAAGAGCGCCGGCGTCTCGCGTGTGCTCGACCTTGCGGGCGGGAAGGTCGTGGGCCAAGGTCCAGGCGCCGGCCCGCCGCCATGACGAACCTCCTCGAGCCCTGGGTGCTCCTTCGCCTCGCCGCCGGGCTGGTCGCGTTCGCGCTCTTCGCGCGCGGCGCGCTGACGGCGCAGCGGGTGCTCCGTCACTTCGACGTGCGTCGCGCGACCGAGGGCCAGCTCGCCCTCGAGAAGCAGCTCGAGCTCGCGGCGACGTTCGCGCGCGTGGCGGCCGTCGTGCAGGTGCTCACCCTCGCGTTGAGCGCGCTCGCCGGCGAGCGCCTGAGCCGCGGCGTCCGCGGGGCGATGTGCGCCTACGGTGTCTTCTCCGCGCACGAGTGGGGCTTCCGCTCGCTCGTCGCCACGGCGGGCGTCGCGCTCGCGGCGGGCGTCGTCACGCAGCTCTACGCGTTCGACGCGCGCGTGCGCACGCTCGATCTCGCGCGCCCCCTCGCCATCGCGACGTGCGTGATGGCGCCGCTCTCGCTGCTCGATCTCGCGGCGGCGTCGAAGTTCTTGCTCGGGCTCGATCTCTCGGTCGTCGCGTCGTGCTGCTCGGTGCAGCTCGATCCGGTCTCCGCCACGGGCGAGGCGCACGCGACGGGCCCGCGCGTGCTCCTCACGATCGTCGCCCTCACCGGCGCCGCGCTGTCGATCGGCGCGGCGGTGCTGGCGGCGCGTTCGCCGTCGCGCGCGCGTGTGCTCACCGCCGGCGTGCTCTCGGTGGTCACGCTGCCGGCGGCGGTCGGCGCGACGGTCCTCGAGGTCGCGCCGCACGCGTTCGAGGTCCCGAACCACGTCTGCCCGTTCTGCCTCCTCGAGCCCGACGTCTACGGCCTCGGCTACCCGCTCTTCGGTGCGCTCTTCCTGGCGACCGCCTGGGCCGCGGGCGCCGCGGTGAGCGCGCTCCTCTCGCGCGGTCCGGCGGCGAAGGCCGCGCTCGGCGGGTTCGCAGCCCGTCGCCTCCGCCTCGGTGCGCTCGCGTGGGCGTTCGCGGTCGCGCTCGGTGCGTTCCCGGTGGTCCGCTACGCGATCGTGGCGGGCGGCGCCTCGCTCTTTCACGGACCCTGACGCCGCGCGCGGGTTGCGCTAGCTAAGGCGTCATGCGTCGCCGAGCGTTCCTCCTCGCCGCGGGCGCCGCCGTGTTCGCGGTGGCCTGCAAGAACAAGACGGCCGAGGCGCGGTGCAAGCACTGCGGGATGAAGATCGATCCCGCGAGCGCGTGGCGGGTCGAGCTCGTCGCCGCGGACGGCGCCGTGACGAGCTTCGACACGCCCCGCTGCGCGCTCACGTCGTGGCGGAGCGGCAAGTCACAGGCGACCACGCTCCGCGCGCAGGAGTACTACGAGCGCACCTGGAGGAACGCCGAGGAGCTGCGCTTCGTGGTCGGCGGCGACGTGCTCGGCCCGATGGGGCCTGACCTCGTCCCGGTGGACCCCTCGCGCGCGACGAAGTTCATCCAGGACCACGGCGCCGATCGCGCGCTGCGGCTCGACGAGATCAACACGGACGTGCTCGCCGCGATCGAGTAGCGCGCGCCGAGCCGCGCGAGGTCGCGGCCGGCAGAGCGCGATCCGGCCGGCAGCGCGCGGTCCGGTCGGCAGCGTAAGCGTCGCGGCGTGGCGAGCAGCGCGAGGACACGGTCGCGCCGAGCGAGGTCGCGGTCGGCGCAAACGTGGCGGCGTGGCGAGCAGCGCGAGCGTGGCGACGCAGCGTCCGAAACGTACGAAGGTCGAGCAGAGCGTCGCTTGCGGCCCTGCCGGGACGCGGTACGTTGCAACCTGCATGGACGCGTCGCCCGTCGAGCTCCCTCCAAGGCTGCGTCGAACCCTCGAGCTGGTTTACCGGGTCGAAGGCGTGACCGCCGCGCGCGTATGGCACTGGCCCGGCCGCGTGGCCGTCGGGGTTCGTCCGGCGGTCTTGTCGGCGCCCTCCGAGCTGCTCCGCCGCGTGGAGTCCGCCGTCGCGGGTCTCCGGGAGCCGGAGGAGACGTGGGACTTCGGGCTGCTCGAGACGGAGTGAGGAGCGCCCGCGGCGCCGAAATGCGAAACGCGCGCAGGCCCTCCGAAGAGGAGCCGTGCGCGCGTGGCGGTGACGCAGAGCTCAGTTGCTGACGAAGATCGACTCGATCTCGTTCTTCACCTGGTCTTCGGTCTGCTCGCGGGCGATCGCGATCTCCTTCACGATCAGCGTCCGCGCGGTGTCGAGCATGCGGCGCTCGCCGAACGAGAGCTGCTTGTCGGTCTTGAGGCGGTAGAGATCACGAAGGACCTCGGCCACGTCGTAGATCGAGCCCGTCTTGATCTTGTCCATGAAGCCGCGGTAGCGCCGGTTCCAGGTCTGGTTGTCGAAGGCGATTGTCCTCTCCTTGAGGATGTCGAAGATCTCGCGGATCTCCTGCTCGCTGATGACCTGGCGCAGACCGACCGCGCTCGCGTTGGAGACGGGGACCATGATCTTGCGGTCCGTGTCCATGATGCGGAGGACGTAGAAGGCCTGGCGCTTTCCAGCGATGTCCTTCTCCTCGATCTTGATGACCTCGGCCACTCCCTGCGCGGGGTAGACCGCCTTGTCACCGACCTTGAACTTCACGTCCGTTCCAGCCTGCATAGCGTCTCCTTCGTTTCCTGAACCCGGTCGGGTTCGGACTGATTCGTCGCTCCGAAGAGCCGCGAATCGCTCATCTACAAGGTCACTGCGTAAGCACAGACCGCACGTCGAACCGCGGTTCGCGTGATGCGAAACCTCAGGCATTCTTCCGGAGCACGCCCGCTGCTCTCGAATGATTGGGGCGCAAGCTATCCGGTGCTGTCGGTGCCACCCGGCCGCAACTTCAGGCGGGCGTACTCTAGTTCCAGAACCCCACTTCTGTCAAATCATTTGTGGAGAAAAGCGCTGCATGTAGCATAACCGCGGCGCATGAAGGCGTCGCGAGCCCGAGGCCGCGCGTTCCTCGAGGAGGGCGACTCGCGGGACTCGACTCGGCGGAGACCGCCTCGCCTAGAGCTAGGATTCAAAACAACTTCTTCGTAGGCGTAACCTCGAGATCTCCTTGCCTTCGGCGAGGCAGACAGCGGCCCTAGAGTACAGTAGGAGTGTGTAAGGAAAGGGGCGCTTGCGCAAGGACAGGCGGACCGATTTCCGGGGTGGGCGCGCGCCGGGCGGCTCTTCGCGCACACGGGCAACACGCGCGCGGAAGCCGGACGGACGGGTTCGACGGATCGAAGCTCCGCCGGCTCACGCGCACCGTTAAGTCGCCACGCCGCCGCGTCCGAGTCACGCTTCCGCCGCCGCCGGCGACGTTTGGTCGGGCATCGTGATGCGCGCTCGCACCACACGTCACGTGTCGTCGAACGGCGCTCGTTGCGCGTGCGTGCTGGGCGCGAGAGCCGCTCGATCCGCGCGTGCGTGCTGGGCGCGAGAGCCGCTCGATCCGCGCGTGCGTGCTGGGCGCGAGAGCCGCTCGATCCGCGCGTGCGTGCTCAGCGCGAGAGCTGCTCGGCGAGGCCCCAGCGTACGCCGCGGTCCGAGATCACGACCTCGCGCGCGCCGACGTGCTCGAGGTACGCGAGCGCGATGAGCCCGCCGGCGATGATCACGTCCGCGCGTTTCGGCTCGAGGCCGGCGACGCGGCTCCGCGCGGCGAGCGGGAGCCGCGCGAGCTCGGCGACGACGCGCTCGATCTCGGCGGCGGAGAGCCGGAGCCCGTGAACGCGCGCGCCGTCGTACGTCTCCATCTTCAGCGACATCGCGGCGAGCGTCGTCATCGTCCCGGCGATGCCGACGGGCGGGACGTCGGTGTCGAACGCCGGCACCGAGGCGAAGGCGGCGCTCGCGTCGGCGCGCACGGCCGCGAGCTCGTCGGTGGTAGGCGGATCGCTCTTCACGTGGCGCTCCGTGAGGCGCACGCTCCCGACGTCGTAGCTGTGCGCGAAGACGATCTCGCTGCTCCCGCGCTCGCCGTGGACCACCTCCGTGCTCCCACCGCCGATGTCGTAGACGCGCACGCGCGCCGATTCGTCGATCGACGTGACGCCGCTGAGCGCGCCGGCGAACGTGAGTCTCGCCTCCTCGTCGCCCGAGATCGTGCGCGCGTCGACGCCGAGCTTCGACCTCACGTGCTCCCGCACGGCCTCGCCGCCGCCGGCGTCGCGCATCGCGCTCGTGCCCACCACGTCGATGCGCTCGACGCCGAGGCGCGCGACGATCTCGGCGCAACGGTCGATCGCGGCGTTCGTCCGGGCGATGGCGGCCGGCGCGAGCGTGCGCGTCTTGTCCACGCCCTCGCCGAGCCGCGTGATGGTCGCCTGCTCCTCGATCGCTACGAGGCTCCCGTCCGCGTCGCGCTCCGCGACGAGGAGCAGCACTGTGTTGGTTCCGATGTCGATGGCGGCGACGGGCATGGAGCGGTCCTTGGTACTGGGTATCGGGCGAGGGCGTCTCGGCCGACGGGAACGGATGGGGCGATCGTCCTCCCGCGCGTCGCGCAGCGACCAAGCGAGGCGATCGGCGGGGCATCGTCCTCGCGCGCGGCGCGCATCGAGGGGCGCTCCGGTCGGGCGAAATGACGAAGGGCCCCGGGAACGTGTCCCGAGGCCCGTTCGAGCCTCGCGGCTCCGGCGGGGGCCGCGAGAGCGCTACTTGCCGCGAGAGCGCTACTTGATGCTGCCGAGGTTCAGCATCTCCTCGACGTTGGGCTGGACGACCAGCTCGACGCGGCGGTTCTTCTGCCCGTCGTCCTTCGTCTGGCTCTCGACGGTGCCCGCGATCGGGTCGAACTCGGCGTAGCCGACGGCGGCCCAGCGGCGCGGGTTGAGCCCGCCGCCCGCGACGTCGTTCTTCTTCTTCGGGTCGGCCTTGTGGTCGTCCACGAGGAAGAGCGTCACCTGGCGCGCGCGCATGAGGGAGAGGCCCCAGTTGTCCTTGAACGGACCGCCCGCCGGATAGCGAACGTTGTCGGTGTGGCCGGCGACGAGGAAGTAGCGGTTGTTGAGGTCCTTGTCCGAGCGGATGACCTCGGCGACCTGCGACAGGACTTCCTTGCCCTGCTGCTTCAGCTCGTCCTTGCCCGAGTCGAAGAGGATGTCGCCGGGGAGCTGGACGACGAGGCGGTTGTTGCGCGGTACGACCTTGACGCCGAACTGGTTCAGCTTGTCGAGCTTCGAGCGCAGCTCGCGGAAGCGAGCCTCGATCACGGCGAGCTGGTCGGCGCGCTGCTTGTACTCCGCGAGCGCCTGCGCGAGCTTCTGCGCCTCGCCCTGCGACTTGTCGAGCGAGAGGCCAGCCTGCTTCAGCTGCTCCTTCATCTTGTCGATCGCGTTCTGAGCCTCGGAGAACTTGCTCTGATCGTCGGCGATCTGCGCCTTCGCGGCCTTCAGGTCTGCGGCGAGCTTGTCGATCTCGCGCTGCTTGGCAGCCATCTCCTCGTCGGTGTGTCCACAGCCGCCGAGCGCGAGGGCCAGCGCGGTGACGCCCGACCAAACCAAGAACTTCCTCATGTGCGTCGTCCTCCTCAAGTCGCCCCGTGAGGTGGGGCGCATCGATGAACAAGTAGAGAGCGGCTCGTCATGCAGATCGATCGCGATCCCCGAGTCCGAAGCCGCCGACGACGGTATCGACCTCTCGCGTTGCACGTCAACCGCCGCTGCCTTCGACGAGCCTCGACGAGGACGAACGAGGTGGCTCACCACACCGTTCGCGACGACCTCACGCGCACGAATTTTTTTTCGTGCGAGCTCAGGCACCTTCCGGGCGCGCTCTCGCAGCGCCGGCGGTCCACCGTGCGACTCCAGAGTTTATCAAAAACATGGAATCGGCGACGGTTGTGCGGAGCGGGCCTAAAAACAAGTGCCCGGATGCAAAATCAAGAGGTCTTTGTGTTCTTCTCGCCGATATCGGCGCGGAGCGCTCCGAGGCGGTTGGAGCACCGGAACGCTTTTGCAGCCTGCTCAGCCGTCAAGTTTTTTTGTTTGACACCTAACGTAGGTGACCATATACGTCATGTAGATCACCTCTGCAGGAGGACATAAGAATGGCTGCTAAGAAGAAGGCTGCTGCGAAGAAGACGAAGACCACGAAGAAGGCGGCGGGCAAGACCGCCAAGAAGAAGGCGGGCGGCAAGAAGCGCGCTGCCGCCAAGAAGACCAAGGCTGGCGCCAAGAAGTCTGCCAAAAAGCCAGCTAGGCGAGCCGCCCCCAAGGCGGCGAAAACTGGGCGGTCCGCGGCTAAGCGTGCGACTGGAGCGAGCAAGGCTCGCGCCAAGAAAGCAGCTCCGCCGGCCGGTGTTCCGTCGATGTTGGGCGGCTCTCCCACGTCCGGCGCAGGGCTGGACGAAGGCGAGGAATAGTCTCGCTGGGACCGGATCGCTGTTTTGCCTGAGTCTGGCCCTGTAGTTTCGGGTCACCAGGCAACTTGGACGAGAGGGCGTACCCCACCCGGGGGCGCCCTCTCGTCTTTTGTGCGTCCGCCTCCGGGGCGGCGTCGTGCCCGGCGCACTCGCACGAGCTAGGCCGTTCATTCCCGGCACCGCGGCGATGTGCCGCAATCGCTCCGCGATCCAGGGCATTGCGCGTTCAGGGGGCGCAGGCGAGCACCCGAACGCCTGAGGGGTAGTATGCGGCCGTACAGTGCCGCATGTCGGCGAATCAACGGTCGAGCTTCATCCGGCGCGCCCGCGCGCATCGCGAAGAGCCGAGCTCGCTCGCAATTACTTGCTTAGTCGCCGAGATACAGCTTGAGCGCTTCGGCCGCCTGACGGCGATCGAACGGGACGCCCTTGAGCTCGTCGCGCTGACCGATCTGCTCGAACAGCTCCGAGAGAAAGAGATAGAAGCGCTCGGCCTCGCCCACCGCGCGCTCGAGCCGCACCGGATCGAGGAGATCGGTCTCCTCGAGCGCGGTGAGCGCTGCGATGAACGCGTCGAAGCGCGGGTAGTCGGCGGCGCGGAGCAGCGGGTAGCCCATCGCGTCGAAGTAGGAGAGGAACTCGCGCACGAACTGGAGCGACGAGGCACCGCTCCAACGGTCTTCGCGGTTCGGTGTCGCGCGGGCCTTGGCGGCGAAGGCGCGGACGATCTGGGCGAACATCCAGACGTCGCGTCGCAGGCGGAGCGAGAGCGAGCGCTTCGCGGCGGCGTCGTCGAAGACGCCGTGCTCGTCGAGCCGCGCGCCGAGCGCCTTGCCGAGGACGAGCACCGCGTTTTGCAGGGCCGGCCGGAGGTTCGTCGCCACCGTCGCGACCGCCGCCCGGAGCTGCTCGCCCGTCGCGCCGCCGTCCGGCGCGGCGAAGTCGTGCTCGAACGCGCGCCGCAGCTCGAGGCGCACGTTCGCCGCGATGCCGCCGAGCGTCGCCTTGATCGCGACGAGCCGGTGGGCCTCGGAGAGCAGCTCGTCGTAGCGCGCGCGGATCTGCGCGGCAGGGACCTTGAAGAGCTCACGCTCGAAGCTCTCGGCGAGCTGGTGACCCGTCTGCTTGCGCAGGTAGTCGGTGAGGGCCCGCGCGTCCGAGCGGAGGACGCTCAGGACCACGTAGACGAGGCCGGCGGGCCGCGGCTCGCGCACGACGTGCTCGAGCAGCGCGACGTAGCGGAGCATGCGAAAGAGCGCGAGGAACGTGAGCGCGACGAGGCGCCGCGCCTGCTCGCCGGGGACCTGGCGCATCAGCTCGAGGACGCGCTGGTTCGTGATCCGGTCGAACTCGGGCCGGAACTCGAGCGCCACGAGAGGGTTGAAGAACGCCGACTGCGAGACCTCGCGGTGCGCGGTCGACATCGCCGCGTAGAAGAGGCGGAACGGCACGCGTGGCAGCCGCGTGATCCCGCCGCTCACCTCGAGGAGGTTCGTGAGGGCGTGGCGGAGCAAGAAGAGCGACTCCTCGGGGGTGTCCTGGCGCGTGGCGCCGCGGACGAGCCGCGTGCGCGCGGTGTCGTCGGGCAGGAGCATCTCGAGGTAGCGCTGGAAGACGAACGCGCGCTCCTGCTCGCCGAGGAGCTGCCGGCACAGGTAGACGATGCGGTGCATCGCGTCGCGCGCGAGGACGAGCGGCTCGCGGTAGTCCTGCGCGACGATCGCCGTGCGTCGCGGCGGGCCGGCGTGGTTGCGCGGGTTGGCGAAGCAGGCGAGGCCTTTGAGGAGCACCTCGAGCTCGAAGAGCATGTCCTCGCGCCGGGCGTTGTCGATGCGGGCGAGCCACTGCTCCCGCGCGGCGGACTGCTCGCGGCGCAGCCCGCGCGTGTCCCGGAGGAGATCGGCGTAGGGATCGCCGCCGAGCGCTGCGGGCGGCGGGAGCGAGCGGCCCGGCGGGAGCGAGCGGCCCGGTGGGAGCGAGCGGCCCGGCGGGAGCGAGCGGCCCGGCGGGAGCGAGCGGCCGACCAGGTCCGGCTCCGGGCGCATCGCGGGCATCGAGAAGGGGGATCGCGGCGGGATCGACCCCCCCGGCGGCAGTCGCGAGTCGCTCATCGAGCGGCCTTGGGACGGGGGCTCTGGGCGTCCCCCTCTTGCTTGGAGAGCAACGTGTCCAGGCGGCCGACCCGCGCGCCGAGCATCTTGGCCATCACGCCCTCGACGTCGCGCTGTGTCCGCTGCGAGAGGAGCGTGATGTCGAGCGCCACCTGGCTCGTCGCGATCTCGGCGATCGCCGGGGTCTCGCTGACGACGGCGCTGTCCGTCTCGACCATCTCGGTGGCGCCGATGAGCGAGCGGCGATCGTCGGCGACCACGACGAGGCGGTGCTTCCAGAACTCCTCGAGGCCCTTCTCCTCGAGCCCGTAGCTGAAGACCTCGCCGGGGAGCGGCGGGAGCTCGGCGTGGGAGAAGGTCACCACGTAGACGCGGCGCTTCGCGGCGCGCTTGAGCTCCGGCGAGAGCTGCTCGATCTCGCGCGGCCAGCCGCTGACCACGACGCGCTGCTGCGCGCCGCGGATGAGGCGCTCCGCCTCTTCGAGGATGCGCTGGTAGCCGCCGACGCTGAACGCGTCGGGAGCCTTCGGCGTCACGTTGATCCGGCGCACCGCCTCCTCGAGCTGCTCGGTCGACGCGTCGAAGCGCTTTCGTAGGAGCACGAGGAGGTCCTCCGCCGGGGCCGGAGCGAAGCGCTCGGGCGAGCCGGCGATCGACCGCGCCGCCCCGGCCTTCACCAGCCGTCGAAGGACGCCGTACACCGCCGAGCGAGGGATCTGCGCGCGGACGCCCACCTCGTAGCCCGTCGCCGGGCTCTCCTGGAGCAGCGCGGCGTAGGCGCGCGATTCGTTCAAGCTGAACCCGAGAGCCTCGAGTGCGGGCACGACGTCCGGCTCGGCCATGCCCTCTATCTCCCATGAATGGCGCGACTTCACCAAGTGTCTCGGGCGTCTCTTCCCGGAGACCCGCGCGGGGTCTGGCTCGCGGCGCGGTGGCCCGATCCCTTTGTCAGCGCTCCGGAACCCTCGATACGCTCGGCGCGGAGGGGCGGGCGAGTCGATGCGCGCACCGAGGAGGAGGGCCGAACGGGCCTCGTTGAAGCGCCGGCGATGACGGCGGTGTCGGGAGTGCTCGCGGGTCTGGCCGCGGCGCAGACCCCGGCGCCTCCGACGGACGTGGCGGCGCCGGAGGACTGCTACGAGCGCGAGAACGAGCGCAGGGGCAAGAGCGGCCGTGGCGGCTCAGCCTGGCCCGGCCCGCCCACGACTGCCGGGTGGCCGCGCGAAAGGAGGACCCGCGCGGCGCGCCGGCCACGGGATCGTCTACCGCGGCTCGGAGCGCCTCCACCACCTCGAGGTCGAGGCCGACGCGGCGGCGATGCCCTCGCTCACGGCACGCCACTCGGCGAGGCGTGCAAGCGCGCCGCGCAGAACGTCGGCGCGCTGAGGGCCGGCGCGTCGCTCGAGACGCTCCAGGGCGAGCTCGCGGGACGTTTCGCGGACGGCACCTCGCTCGGCGGGATCCGCGCCGTGCGCTTCGGCTCGGCGCCGGGTGAGCTCGGCAACGGGTCCGGAGAATGAAACGCGCCGTCGTCGCGTTGTGCCGGTGAGCCCATGGAACAGGCGCACCCGCTCTATGACGAGATCGGGACGGACTACGCGACGGCGCGCCGCGCCGATCCGCGGATCGCTCGGGCGATCCGCGTCGCGCTCGGCGACGTCGTGAGCGTCGTCAACGTCGGCGCAGGGAGCGGGTCGTACGAGCCGGTCGACCTCGACGTCACCGCCGTCGAGCCGTCCACGGAGATGATCCGCCAGCGGCCGCTCGGCGCCGCGCCGTGCGTCCAGGCGTGGGCCGAGGCGCTGCCGTTCGAGGACGGCTCGTTCGACGCGGCGATGGCGGTGCTGACCGTGCATCACTGGTCGGATCGCGCCGCGGGCCTCCGCGAGCTGCGTCGGGTGGCGCGGAGACGCGTCGTCCTCGTGACCTGGGATCCGGCGTCGATCGACGCATTCTGGATGGTCACCGAGTACCTGCCCGAGATCGCCGAGCTCGATCTCCCGCGGTTCCCGGCGCTGGTCGAGCTCGAGGAGGCGCTCCCGAGCGCGCGCGTCACGCCCATCCCGATCCCGCGCGACTGCGAGGACGGCTTCCTCGGCGCGTTCTGGGGACGGCCGGAGGCGTACCTCGACCCGCACGTCCGCCGCGGGATCTCCGTCTTCCGGCAGCTCCCGGCCGAGATCACGGCGCCCGCGCTCGAGCGGCTCGAGGCCGATCTTCGCGCGGGCGTCTGGGACGCGCGGCACGCCGCGCTGCGCGGGACCGTCGAGCTCGATCTCGGCTACCGGCTCGTCGCCGCCGAGCTCGGCTGAGCCGCGCGATCGAAGCGCCTCACTTGCCGGCGTCCTTGGCCGTGAACGTCTTCGGGTGGAAGTTGAACGGGTAGTGCGCCCGCGTCTCGTAGCCGCCCTTGCTCTCGGCGAACTTGATCTTCTTGATGACCTCGACGACGCACGCGCCGACGCTCGGCTCGAGGATCTGCGACTTGGTCGTGTCGACCGACGCGTCGGTGACGTTGCCTTGCGGGTCGATCACCCACTTGATGTCGAGATCTCCTTCGATCCCGGGGTGCGCGGCGAGCCCCTTGTCGTAGCAGGCGCGGGCCTCCTCGCGGCGCGCCACCACGATCGCCTGGATGTCCTTCGTGGTGCGTCCCGGCTCGTTCGCGCTCTGGCCGCGCGTGCTCTTCGGACCGCCCTCACCCTTCGTCTCCGTCGTCGTGTGGACGGAGCCGCCGAGCTTGGCGCCCTGGAGATCGCCGCCGTCGCCGAGCTGCGTGGTGGTCGTCGTCCCGCCGCCGCTGCCCGCCGCCTCGCCGCCACCCGCTGCCTCGCCGCTGCCCGTGGACTCGCCGCCAGCGCCGGCGGCGCCGCTCGGCGTGTCCGTGCCGCCGGACGCGCCGGAGCTCGTCGGCGAGCTCGGGCCGGCGCCCTCCTTGCCTCCGCACGCGACCGCGGCGACGACCATGACCGAGGTGAACATCGCGAACCCGAGTCGGAAGAGCGGCGTACGCATGATCCGGACGCTATCGGATTGTCCGCGCCTTCCCAACCCCCTAACGGTCGCACGGCCCGCGAGCCGCCCGCGCGGCCGCCGCCCGGCCACCACGTCTGGAGCTCCCCGGGGCCCTGATGCTAGACACGAAGCGATGCCTCGTCGCCGCGCCCTCGCCGGAGCCTTCACGCTCGCGGCGACGCTCGCGCTCGCCGCCGCGTGCGCCGACGATCCGGTCCCGCGCCCGTGCTCGAACATCCCCGCCGGTGGCTGCCCGCTCTCGCGCGGCGTCGCGTGTGACGATCCCGAGTGCGAGGCGGTCTACGCGTGCCTGCCGGGCGACGAGTGGGAGCTACGGCACACCTGCCCGCCGCGCGAGGGACGGGCTCGGCCGGACGCGAGCGCGCCGCCCGACGCCACGGCTCCGTTCGACGCCTCCTTCGACGCGCCGCCCGGCGCGTTCGGCGGTCCGGGTTGCGAGTCGCTCCAGGCGCCCGACTGCATGCTCGGTCTCGCGCTCGCGTGCGGCGCGGACTGCTGCGGTTGCGAGGAGCTCTTCGTCTGCGAGGATCGCGGCTGGACGCTCTGGGGTGTCTGCGGTGACGGCGGCGTCATCCCGCGACGCTGACGCGACGCCGCCGCCCGCAACGCTGCCGCCCGCGACGCTGCGCCCGCAACGCCGAGACCGCGTCAGGACGCCTTCAGGAAGGGATCCCACTCGCGGTACTTGGTCGCCGAGCCGAGGAGGATCTGCGCGGTCGTCGACCACTTCGGCCGGAACGGCCGCCGCTGCAGCCGCATGTTCGCCTCCTCGGGCGTACGCCAGCCCTTGCGCAGGTTGCACACGCGGCACGCGGTCACGAGGTTCTCCCACGTGTCGATGCCGCCGCGCGATCGCGGGAGCACGTGGTCGATGTTGAGGTCGCGGAGCGGAGGCTGCTTCCCGCAATACTGGCACTGGTGCGCGTCGCGGAACATCAGGTTCCGCCGCGTCAGGCGGATGGTCACCCTGGGCGTGCGATCGTAGCGGTGGAGATGCAGCACGCGCGGGACGCGGAGCGCTCCGCCGATGATGGCCACGGCGTCGTCCTCGTCGCGGACAGGGAGCGCGCGCCAGAGATCGAAGTCGTACTCTTCACCGGACTCGTCGAGGGCGTGCGCCGCACTGCTGTAGAGGAGCACGAAGGCGCGCTTCGCGGTCGTCAGCTGGACGGGCTGAAACACGCGGTTCAGGACGAGGACCGGTCTCGAGAGTGCGTCGGTCATGAGTGAAACGGGAGAAGCCGTCGCAGGTCGGTGTCGACACCGTTCGCCCCTGCTCCTTCGAAGAAGCATAGCAACATTCGTGAGGATCGCTCTTGATCCAGGCGTTTTTCGGGAAGGATCGGGGAACGGATGACGTTGACCCGCCGGGCGCCGAAGGTAGTCTCAACAGCAACCACGTCATGGGACACGATCGATGAGCGACGCGCAGGCGGACGAGAACCAGGAGAATCCGCCGCCGAGCGAGCGCGCGGTGGAAGTGCCCGCCCGGCGCCGGCGGGACGACGACGAGGAAGACGAGGACGGCAGCCGCAAGCGCCTCCTGCTCGTCGTTCCGCTGCTCATGGCCGCCGCCGCGATCGTCGCGCTCGTCCTCGTCGGGATGCAGGACAAGGGCATCTACTCCAAGCCCGTCGATGAGCTCGTCGCCCAGAAGGCCAAGTTCGTCGGCAAGCCCGTGCGGGCCGAGGGCAACCTGGTTCACGGCTCGCTCGTGAAGCGCGAAGACCCGTGCGAGTACCGCTTCAAGATCGAGAAGAACGGGACCGAGATCCCCGTCCGCTTCGCCAAGTGCGTCGTGCCGGACACCTTCCGCGACGTCGCGGGGATGGATGTCGCCGTCACGGTCGAAGGTGAGCTCCGGCCCGACGACTCGCTCGAGGCCTCGCAGGTGCTCGCCAAGTGCCCGAGCAAGTACGAGATGAAGCAGAAGGCGGCGCAGGGCGAGAAGGCCCCGCACGCCTCGATGACCCCCTGACGGCGCGCTGAGCGCGCCCCCCGGCTCGAAGCGCGCTACGCTCGGCGCGCTCACCATGCCGGGCCCTCTCTACTGGATCGACGCCTTCGCGCAGTCCCGTGGTCTCCGCTACGAGCCGGAGGCCGACGAGCGATGGCTCCGCGCGTGGGAGCCGTACACCACGCTGAAGGTGCCGTTTCGATACGAGCACGCGCTCCACGCGACCGGCGCGAACGGCTCGATCTCGGTCGCGCGCGCGGTGCTCGAGGTGCCGCGCCCGCCCTCCCCTACGCCCGTCCCGACCTACGAGGTGGGCACGTGGATCGCGATCGTGCAGGACGAGAGGATCACGGCGCGGGCCGCCGCGACGAGCGACTTCGGTAGCCCGTTCGCGGAGCCGCTCGACCTCGCGTCGATGCCCAGGCGGCCGACGGGGGACGCCGCGTTCGATCACGTCTTCGCGTCGTTCGCCGCGACGCCCGAGGATCTCGCGTCGGCGATCACGTCGAGCGTGCGCAAGCTGCTCCAGACGTGGCGCGTCCCGATCCACGCCGAGACGCGCGCGGGCGGGTTCATCCTCGCGCCCGTCTCGCTCAGCGCGGACGACCGAGGCCTCGCGTGGATGCTCGACGCGGTCCACCTGTTCGGCGAGAAGGCGACAAAGCGGAGGACATGACGACGCCGTTGTTTGTATCCTCGTGATCACCGCTCCGACCGAGCTCGGAGCGCGGCCCTCGTCGTCACCTGCCATGCGAACGCGCGTCATCGGTCTTGGTCTTCTCCTCGCCGCGGCCACGACGGTCCCTGCCTTCGCGCAGCCGGCGAGCCCGGGCTACCCGGCGTGCACCCGGACCGTGAGCGCCGCCGACAGCGAGCTCGCGCACCAGAAATACATCGCCGGCAAGCAGGACTACGACGAGGCCAACTACGAGTCCGCGGTGCGTCGCTTCGGCGACGCGTACGCGCTCGACTGCACCAAGCACGAGCTCCTCGTCATCATCTCCGCCGCGTACGAGCGCAAGGGCGACAAGGCCGAGGCCGTGCGCGCGCTCGAGGCGTACATCGAGCGCGCGCCGACGGCCCCGGACATCGGGACGTACCAGGCGAAGGTCGACAACCTGAAGAAGCAGCTCGCCGCCTCGCCCCCTCCGGCGGCGCCCGAGCCGGCTCCTCCAGGTCCCCGCGAGGAGCGCTCCGTCGTTCCCTGGATCCTGGTCGGCGCTGGAGCGCTGGCGGTCGGCGTCGGCGTCGCGGTCATCGCGACCGCCCCCTCGCTCCCGTCCGACTGCGACAAGGATACGGAGACCTGTACGCGCCGTCAGGGCGAGTCGGACGCGGACTACGAAGACCGGCAGGCCACCGCGGGGAGGGCCGTCAGCCAGCCGCTCTGGGGGACGGTCGCCGTCATCGGCGGCGGCGCGCTCGTCGTCGGCGGGCTCGTCTGGCACTTCCTCGAGCCCACGGGCCCAACGGAGTCGGCGAAGCCGAAGCTCCGGCCTGCGGTCGCGCCTGGGTACGCCGGCCTTGCCCTCGGCGGGAGCTTCTGAGCAAGCTCTCGGGGCCGGCGATGCCCGACTCCTTCCCCTCGCAGTCGTTCCCCGCCGTCCTCACGGCCCGGCGTGACTCCGGCGCCGGGCTCCACCTCGTCACGCTCACGCCGGCGCTCGCCCACGCGCAGGCGTACCGCGCACCGGGCCAGTACATCGAGGTGCGCGCGCAGGCGAGCGGCTATTTCGTCCTCGCCGGCGAGATCGGCGCGCCCTCGTGGGAGCTGCTCGTGCGCACGAACGGCGGCGCCTCCGACGCCCTCACGGGCTCGCCGGAGGGTACCGTGTTCGAGGTGGTCGGGCCGCTCGGAGCGGGGTTTCCGCTCGAGCGCGCCGCGGGGCGACCGCTCGTCGTCGCGGTGGCGGGGAGCGCGCTCGCCGTGACGCGTCCGATCCTCCGCGACCGCATCGCCCGGCGCGAGGGGGCGTCGACGAGCGTGTACATCGGCGCTCGGACCGCGCGGGACGTGGCGCTCGCGGGGGAGGTCACCGGGTGGGTGAACGCCGGGGTGCGCGTCGTCCTGTGCCTCTCCCGGCCGGACATCGACGAGCCCGGGATCCTGGGCGCGGCGCGGCGCGCGAGCGGCTACGTCCAGACGGTGCTCGTGCAGGACGTGAGCGACGGCGTCGTCACGGGTGGGCTGGTCTTCGGCGCCGGCCCTGCGGGGATGCTCGACCAGCTGCGGAGCCTGCCGCCCGCGGCCCACGCGCTCGAGGTCGTGACCAACGTCTGAGGCCGCGGCCGAGCTCTGACGAGCCTCGCGAACAGGCGGGGCTTCTCCGGGGCTTTCGGCTCGTATACCCTCCATCTTCGAATGAGCAGCGCGTCGGAGTTGCCGCAGGGCGCCGTGCGTCAGGGGGGGAAAGAGGAGCTTCGCGCGTCCATCCTCAAGACGTACCTCCTCCGCATCCGCGCGGAGAAGGGCGATCGCGCCGTGCGCACGATCCTCGCCACCGCCGGCATCGACCCCTCGATGGTCGACAACGAGACCGGCTGGGTGAGCACCCACGCGGCGCGCAAGGCGCTGCGCGGGATCTGCGAGGCGCTCGGCAGCGTGGACGCGCTCCGCCGTCGCGGCGAGTGGGTGACGAACGCCGAGGCGCTCGGCACGCACGTGCGGATGCTCCGCTCCGCCGAGCAGCCCGTCGACGCTTACGTCTACCTCGCCGACAACGCCCGCGAGGTCACCCGCGTCGGCTCGTGGGACTTCGAGCTCGGCGGCGCCGCGCCAGCGGCAGCGAAGAAGACCGCGGCGACGGACGACGCGCCCGACACCGAGGCGGAGCTGGCCGACGCCGCCAAGCGGCTGCCGAAGGACCGCTCGTCCGTCCGCGCCGTGCGCCTCGTCTATCGCCCGCGGTCCGACGGCTACGACGACGGCGACAAGCCCGATCCGGAGTCCGAGTCGCTCTTCTGCGCCGCGCGCGAGGGTGAGCTCTCGGCGCTCCCGCGCATCTGGGGCCTCGCGGAGGCCCGCGTCAGCCACGAGAAGTGCATCGCCAAGGGTGACGACTGCTGCTCGTACTTCGTCGAGTGGGAGCTGCCCGCGACGAAGAGCACGGCGCTCCTCGGCGCGGCGGGCGCGGCGGTGCTCTCGGGCGGCGCGATCGGCGTCGCCGGCGGCTGGGTCGCCGGCGCGATCGGCGCGGTCATCGCGGGCGCCCTCGGCGCCGGCGCCGGAAAGATGTGGGACCGCTCGAAGACCGAGGCCTCGGGCCGCGCCTTCGAGAAGAACCGCATCGCCGCGCTCGAGCGCGGCCTCGACCTCCGCGGAGAGGCGACCAACACGGCGCTCCCGGGCGAGCTCTCCGGCACCGTGCTCGGCGGCAAGTACCGCATCGGCAAGAAGATCGGCTCCGGCGGCATCGGCGTCGTCTACGCGGCCGAGCACACGACGCTCGGACACGAGGTCGCCGTGAAGGTCCTCCGCGGCGCCGCTGCCCGCGACGGCGGCGAGATCGCGCGCTTGCGGCGCGAGGCGTACATCCAGGTCAACATCGACAACATCAACGTCTGCCGCGTGCACGATCTCGATCAGATGCCCGACGGCTCGATGTACGTCGTCATGGAGCGCCTCCACGGCCGCTCCCTCGCGGACAAGCTCTCGCGCGAGAACATCATCGCGCCCGGCTTCGCGCTCCCGGTCTTCATCGGGGTGTGCCGCGCGCTCGCGGGCGCGCACAAGAAGGGCGTCGTCCACCGCGACCTCAAGCCGGGCAACATCTTCCTCTGCGACGACGGCACGCCGAAGGTCCTCGACTTCGGCATGAGCAAGCTCACCACGGCGGAGTCGCTGACGCAGGCCGGGTACACGCTCGGCACGCCGGAGTACATGGCGCCGGAGCAGTGCATCGGCGCGAACGTCGTCGCGCAGACGGACATCTACGCGTTCGGCGTCCTGATGTACGAGGCGCTCACCGGCGAGCTGCCGATCATCGCGCAGAGCCGCCGCGAGCTGCTCGACCTCCACCAGCGCCAGATCCCGGTGTCGATGCGGCAGCGCCGGCCCGATCTCGACCTCCCGGAGGCGCTCGATCAGGTCGTGATGAAGTGCCTGAAGAAGCGGATCGGCGACAGGCCCAAGAGCGCCGAAGAGCTCGAGGCGATGCTCGCCGCGATCCCGACGGACGGCCTCGCGATCGTCTACGAGCGCCGGGCGAAGCGGGCGCCCGTCGTCAGTGAGGACTCGGGCACGATCCCGGCGCTGACGAGCGAGCCTCCGCCTCCGATGGAGTAGCCGCCGCCGGTCTGCGTCGAGGTGCTCGGCCGGCTCGGACCGCCGCGCGCGCGGCGGGTCGGGGCGCGCCACGCGGTCCGCGGTCGCGCGTCCGAAGGCCGCGGTCGCGGCGTCGTCGGGCCGGGCGCGGCGAGAATAGCTGCAAATCTATTCCATGGATCCATCTGCAGGGAACTGAGGATATGTTCGGTGGCCGATGACCGAGCCCTTGATTCCGCCGTTCGGATCGGTGTCCCAGCCGGAACAGATGTTCCGCGTGAACTGGGTCGCCAACCTGAAGAGGACACCGAGCGGCGTCCCCTTCGTGACGGCCGACTTCACGGCCAAGCAGGGCCGCCGGGTTCGCATCATCGACGTGCGCGAGCCCGAGGAGGTGACGGGCGCGCTCGGCTACATCCCCGGCTCCGACTGGATCCCGCTCGAGCGCATCGCCGGCGTCGTCGATCGGCTCGATCACGACGAGCCCGTGATCCTCATCTCGGCGGGCGACGAGCGCTCGCACGACGCCGCCGCGCTGCTCTCGAAGGCCGGTATGCGCTTCGTCGCGTTCATGGTCGGTGGCCTGATGTCCTGGCGCGACCTCGGCTACTCGACGACGCGCGATCCGTCGATCCTCGACCGCAAGGACCAGCTGCGGAAGATCGACGTCGTCGCCGCGCCGCCGGAGACCGTCACGGCGGACGACGTGCGGAGGCACGTCGGCGATCGGCTCTCCGTGCGCTGGATCAAGCTGCCCGCGCTGCTCGTCCGCGGGCTCGTCTCGTGCGTCGACGGGCGCGACGACAGCGGCGTGGTCGGGAGCCCGGGCGGAGACGCCGGCGAGCTCGTCGTCGGGCTTGGGGCCCTCGAGAAGATGATCGGCCGCGCGCTCTCGGACGCCGAGGTCGCCACGTTGCTCGCGCGCCGGCTCGACGTGTTCGGGCGGTTCTACATGCACACCGACGTCGACGCGTCGAACGTCGCCATCGCGGCGATGCGCGCCGACGCGCGCTTCGAGGGCTACCTCTCGAAAGTGGACGAGGCGCTCGAGTGGCGACGCTTCCTCGCGTCGCCGCCCCGCGAGGTCCAGGGCGCGCTCCTCGAGCACTCGCTCGACCCGAGCCACATCGGGTGTGGCCACCTCCGGCTCGCCCTCACGCGCCCGAAGGAGTACGACACGCGGGACGGGCTCGTCGGCGCGGTGCTCAAGAGCTTCTTCGAGCAGCGGTGGGCGGGGGCCTCGGAGCTCGAGGTCGTGGCGCTCGCCGGTGGGCACACCGAGCGCGCGGTCCTCAACGTCCGCGTCGGCGGACCGCTGATGCCGTTCGCGCGGATCCCGCTCGTTTCTCCCGCGGTCGGCGGGGCGCAGGTCTTCGTCCACCACCCGGAGGTCACCGCGTACCTCCGCCTGCAGCTCGCGCGATTCCTCGCGATGCAGCGCGACATCACCGGCGCCGCCGTCGACGCTGGCGAGCTCGAGCGCGAGATGGAGCGCATCGGTGCGTTGCAGCTCGGCAAGACGCTGAGCGCGCTCGCCGGCGGTCTGCCGATCTACGACGTGACGTTCCACGGTGAGGAGAGCGTCGACGTGACGCAGAGCGGCGTCGTCGGCGCGTAGGTCAGCGGAGGCAGAGCCGCGTCGTCCGTCGCGGAGGGACGCTCAGCGGAGGACCCATACGAGGCCGGCGACGCTCGCGCCGATGACGGCGACCGCGATCGTGACGACCAGCACGTCGGCGGCCGTCCAGACGCGCCGTGGTCGCCGCACCACCGTGGTCGCGGTGCGGGAGCCGACCTCGGCGATGGGCGCGTCGACCTGGGCCGCGACGCGGGAGCCAGGGGCTTCGCTGCTCGCGGGCGTCGCGCTCGCGGGCGTCGCGCTCGCGGTCGCCGCCACCGACGGCGGCGGCGCGGGGGGCGCGTCGGCGTCGGGGAGCGGCTCGTCTTCGGCGGCCTCGAGCTCGGCGAGGGCGAGGCTCACCGGCTCGTCGAGCGAGAGCACCGAGACGCCGATGCGCGCCATCGTCGGCGGGCGCCAAACCATCTCGCGCTCCGGCGCGAGGCGCGTGTCGCCGAGGTAGACGCCGTTGCGCGACCCGAGGTCGCGGAGGAGGATCTGCGCGCCTCGCCGCATCACCGCGGCGTGCTCGCGGGAGGCGTCCTCGTCGGCGAGCGGCAGATCGCACTGCTCGGCGCGGCCGATCACGTAAGCGCGTCCCTCTTCGACGAGGCGGAGCTCGGCGCCCATGTCGGGCCCCTCGGCGACGCGCACGGCCGCGCGCGTGTCGTCGCCCATCGCGTCCATGGCGTTGCGTACGAGGGCGAGCGCGAGATCGCGCGTGGCGAGGCCGAGGTCGGGTGTCGGGGCCTTGTGGCCGACGACCAGCTCCAGCCAGACGCGTCCCACGCGGACCAGATCGCCCGACTTCACCAGGCGCGGCGTGTGCGGGCCGAGCTTCACGCCGCCGACCCAGGTGCCGTTCGTGCTGCCCTCGTCGACGAGCGCATACTCGGCGCCCTGCGCGCGGATGCTCGCGTGGCGCAGGCTCACGCTCGGATCGGGCAGCCGGACGTCCGAGCCGTCGCTGCGTCCGATGACGATGCGTCCGCCGTCGAAGGTGAGCGAAGGAGCCTCGCCGCCGCTCGCGGATCGGACGACGACGGTGACCGGCATCGATCAGTAACCGGGGATGCTCTTCATGTTGGGCCGATAGTCCTCGGTCGCGCGCTCCACCCACGCGATCACGTCGACCGCGAGATCGCGCCCGTGGTGCTGGCTCATCTGCTGGATGCCGGTCGGCGAGGTGACGTTGACCTCGGTGAGCTTGCCGCCGATGACGTCGAGCCCCACGAAGACGAGGCCGTCCGCGGCGAGGCGCGGGGCGAGGTCCTTGGCGATCGCCCGCTCGACGTCCGTGACCTCGTACGGCTCGACGCTCCCGCCGACGTGGATGTTCGACCGCAGGTCGTCGGAGCGCGGGACGCGGTTGATCGCCCCGAGGACCTCGCCGCCGAGGAGGAGCACGCGCTTGTCGCCGTTCTCCACGTCGGCGATGAACTCCTGCACCATGACGAGGCGCCGGCCCTCGTCCGAGAGGAGCTGCACGATCGCGCGGGCGTTCTTGTCGCCGGTGCGGAGCATCATCACGCCCGAGCCGCCGGCGAGATCGAGCGGCTTGATGACGCCGGTGCCTCCGATTTCCTTCACGAAATCGAAGATCGTGTCCTCGTGCGAGGTCACGATCGTCCGGGGCATCCAGCGCGCGAAGTTGAGCGTGTAGAGCTTCTCGTTGGCCTCGCGGAGCCCGCGAGGATCGTTGATCAGCACCGTGCGACCGCGGACGCGCTCGAGGAGCAGCGTCGCCATCAGGTACATGTTGTCGAACGGCGGATCCTTGCGGATGAACACCGCATGCACGTCCGCGAGGCGGACCTCCGAGCTCGCGCCGAAGGTCGCGTGCGGCAGCGAATCGCTCACGGTAAGCTGGCGGACGCGCGCGTAAAGGTCTCCGTTCCTCACGAACAGATCGCGCGCCTCGCAGTGGAGGGACTCGTGACCGCGGCCCTGCGCGGCGCGCAGGAACGCGAACGAAGTATCCTTGTCGGGGAGCACCCGATCCATCGGATCCATCACGTAGACGAACCGCATTCGATGACCTCTCGACGCACCTTAGTACAGCTGCCCACAAGAATGTACCCGTCGGTCGCCGCGCTCGGGATCGCCGCGCTCGCGCTCGTCGAGACGCTGCCGGCGCCCGCGCGCGCCGCCGCTCCGCCGAGCGCGACGGGGCAGAGCTACGCCGTCAGCACGGATCACGCGGACGCCACGCGTGCCGCCCTGGACGTCCTCGCGAGCGGGGGCAGCGCGGCCGACGGCGCGATCGCCGCCGCGCTCGCGCTCGGCGTCGTGAACCCGTCGGCGAGCGGGATCGGCGGCGGCGGCTTCGCGCTCGTGTATTCGGCGAAGGACAAGAAGGTCACGGCCCTCGATTTTCGTGAGACCGCGCCGGCGCGCTTCTCTGCGGACGTCTTGTGGCCGCCCGAGCCGCCGGGCCCGGCGAAGCCGCGCTGGGCGTTCCGCGGAGTGAGGGGCGGCGTGGTCGGGGTGCCGGGCGAGCCGGCGGGGCTCGAGCTCTTGTCGCGCCGCTTCGGGAGAAAGTCGCTGGCGGACGTCGCCGCGCCCGCCGTTCGGCTCGCGCGCGGGGGCTTCTACGTCGGGGCGCACACCGCCGAGCAGGTCGCCCTCGGCAAGGAGCGCGTCCAGGCGGCGCCGTCGCTGGCGGCGGTCTTCCTCCCCGGAGGCCGCGCCGTGCCGTTCGCGGCGCGCGTGCGCAGGCCCGACCTCGCCGCGACGCTGGCGCGGTTCGGCGTCGAGGGGAAGCGCTCGATCTACGAGGGCACGGCCGCCGAGAAGATCGTCGCCGCGGTGAGGGCCGCGGGCGGCACGATGACGGCGGAGGACCTCGCCGGCTACACGGTCGAAGAGCGCGCGCCGCTCGCGCGGACCTACGACGGCCGCTCCGTCTACACGATGCCCGCGCCCTCGGCGGGCGGGCTCATGCTCCTCGAGGTCCTCGGGATGTACGGCGCGTCTCCGAGCTCGCCGCTCGCGTCGATGGGCCACGGCTCGAGCGCGTACATCCACACGCTCGCCGAGGCGATGCGCGGCGCGTTCGCCGATCGAGCGCGCATCGCGGGCGATCCGGCCCTTCCCCTCGTCGGACCGGCGAAGGCGGCGCACGCCAGCGTCGCCGCGGCCTACGACGCGGCGCTCGATCCGGCGGCGCTCGCCGCGCGCCGGGCGCGGATCGACCCGAACAAGACGCGGGCGCCCTCCGAGCTCGTCACGAAGGAGAAGGGCACGAGCCACCTCGTCGTCGCCGACGCCGAGGGCAACGTGGTCTCGCTCACGACGACGATCAACGGCGCGTTCGGCGCGAGCCTCGTGCCCGAAGGCACCGGGATCCTCCTCAACGACGAGCTCGAGGATTTCACCCACCCCGACGACGCGAAGGCCTTCGGCCTCGCGGACGGCGGACCGAACCGGCCGCGCCCGCGCGCGCGCCCCGTCTCGAGCATGACGCCGGCGATCGTGCTCGAGGACGGCGCGCCGCTCCTCGCGCTCGGCGGCTCCGGGGGCCCGCGGATCGCGACCGGCACGACGCAGGCGGCGCTCGCGCGGCTCGTCTTCGGCCTCGATCCGAGCGCGTGCGTCTCGGCGCCCCGCTTTCACACGCAGGGCGTCGAGCTGTTCGTGGACACGGACGTCCCGGCGGACGTGCGCGCCGGGCTCGAGAAGCGCGGCGAGACCGTGCGCGACGAGCCCTTCGGCGGTGCGGCGGTGCAGATGATCGCGTGGCGGCGCGAGGCCGGGCAGCCCGCGCGGATGCTCGCGGCGAGCGATCCGCGGAAGGCCGGCTTCTCCGCCGCCCGCTGAGCGCTACTCGCGGTCCGCCGCCACGACGTACTGCGCGCTCGCGTCTTCGAGATCGCTCGCGACGGCGTAGCCCACCTGGCCGTGCTGGGCGACGGCCAGCGAGTAGCCGTGCGCCTGACCCACGCGGACCTGCGCCGTCCCGACGGCGCGCGGCGCGAGGTGCTCGGCGCTGCGGATCTGCACGCGCCGCGGATCGTAGATGAAGACGCTCACGCGCTGGACGCCGCCGTTCGCCTGGGCGATCTCGTACTGGAGCATCGCCGCGCGCTCGCCGCCCTGGACGGGCAGGAGCCGGCCGCCGACGAACCGCGCGTTCTTCTCGAGCTGCGGGACGTGCACCGGCACGCCGACCTCGCGCTCGAAGGCGCGGACCTCCTTCGGATCCGGCGTCTCGGGCCGGATCGGGCGGCGATGCACGTCGACGAACTGGTTGACGAGCTCGTCGTTGCTGAAGCCGGCGCCGAGGCGCGCGGAGCCGTCCGCGCCGGCCATCGGCTGCTGCCCGGCGAATCCCCACGCGAGGGCGATCGCCGCGGCGGCGCTGAGGGGGAGCATCGTCCGCCAGTGCCGGAGCATCGCCGGACGGCCGGCGCCGAGCTCGGCTTCGCCGGTCGCCGAGAGCTCGGCGGCCGCGACGACGGCGGCTTCGGCGGCCTCGGCGCGCTGCTTGGCGTCGCGCGCGCTCTGGCCTGCCATCGCGGAGAGCATGCGCGCCCGCACGTCGTCCGGCGTCGTGGTCTTCACGCCCTTCTTCAGGGAGCCGCGGATCGCGCAGTCGAGCGCGACGCGCTCGCGGCACGTCTCGCATCGTCCGAGGTGGTCGTCGACCTCGAGGGTCCTGGCGGCGTCGAGCTGACCGTCGGCGTGCGCGCCGAGCAGGCGAGCCACCGAACCACAACGCGACGCTTCACGATCGACTGGAGGAATCACTGCACCAATCAAGCGGAGGCCCTCCTCTTGGCCCGGTAAGCCGCGAGATCCGCGGGCTGGTCGTTCGCGCGCTCGCTCACCGGTTCGCCCTTCACGATACCGAGTGCGAGCGCATGATTGTACAAAGAACGCTGAAGGAGCTTCCGCCCCCGATGGAGGCGGCTCATCACGGTGCCGATGGGGCAGCCCATGATCTGCGCGATCTCCTCGTAGCTGAACTCCTCGACGTCGCAGAGGATGACCGCGATCTTGAACTCGGTCGGCAGCGCGTCGAGCGCGCGCTGGACCTCACCCTCGACGATGGGCATGAGCGCCGCTTGCTCGGGATCGCGCAGCTGGCGCATGGTCGAGGCGCTGACCCAGCCGTCCACGAGCGGATCGGCGTCGGGGCCCTCGAGCACCGAGCGCTCGAGCCCGCCGCGCCGGTACTTGTTGATGAAGGTGTTCGTCAGGATCCGGAAGAGCCACGCCTTCAGGTTGGTCCCGGCGTGGAACTGTTCCCTCGCGCGCATCGCCTTCAGGAGGGTGTCCTGGACGAGATCCTCGGCTTCGGAGGGGTTACGCGTGAGTTTGCACGCGACCGCGTAGAGGGCGTCGAGATGCCCGACGGCCTCTTCGGCGAAGGTGTCCGAGGTGGTCCTGGCGGGCGGAGGCGTAGAAAGGAGGCTCATCGTGGGTCGTTACGCCTTTCTCTGTCGGGCGTAACTCCCATGTTAAGTCGACTATTCCGACGATCTACCTCAGCAGAAACCTTTGCCTATTTGTCTCGAGCAGAGGCGAGCGCCCCTTCCTCCGCGTCAATTCGACGCCTCTCCGGGGGAGATCGGCCGCTGCGTCTTCGCGACCGAAGGCGCGCAAAGCCGCGGCGCTGGACGTCTACGACCGGTCCCGGTCGCCCATGGCCTCGAGCTTCGCCTCGAGCTCCTCGATACGGGTGTTCAGGCGTTTGATCTCGTGCTGGAGCTGCTGCCACGGCAAGAGATTCGGGACGACCGCCTTCACGCGCTCGTCGATCTTCGTCTGCCAGTCCTCCCACGTCTCCTTGGCCTGCTCGACGAGGCTCGGCTTGCCCGGAGAGGACGCGGGGGCCGCCGGTACGGCTCCGTTCTCGCGCTCGCTCTCCTCGGCCACCGCGCCGTCGGTCAGCGACGTCTTGCTGGGCGGCTCGCTCTTGACGGCGCCCGGGATGAGCCGCCCGATCGGACCCTCGCGGAGGTCGGAGAGGACCTTCTCCGTCCGCTGGTGGATCAGATCCTTGAGCGTCTGGAGCGGGACGTTGCGGCTCGAGGACGCCTTCTGCTTCTGCTCCTCGTAGATGATCTGCGCGAGGGTGACCTCGGTGAGGTCCTCTTTCGTGTTGTTGTCGATGATCTGGACTTCTTCGCCGCCGCGGACCATCTCCGCGATCTGAAGGAGCGTCACATAGCGGCTGTCCTTCGTGTCGTAGAGCTTTCGGTTGGAGTACCGCTTGATGACGCGCCGCGGCCGGTCATCCGTAACGTTCTCT
This sequence comes from Labilithrix sp., assembly GCA_019637195.1. GTDB lineage: Bacteria > Myxococcota_A > Polyangia > Polyangiales > Polyangiaceae > Labilithrix. Next base: position 33,575 of record JAHBWA010000098.1, read on the forward strand.
TGGACCTTGTTTTCCACGGGAGCTCCTGGGGATCCACGATACACCAACGCGCAGCGTCGAGAAGCTTCCTCGAAACCTCTCCGAAACGTTTCGTCCGTGACAGATTCTCTTGTCCTTCATGAGGTTACTGCCGGCTACGGCGCCGTGGGCCGCTTCGCGGGCGG
>JAHBWA010000099.1 GCA_019637195.1 Labilithrix sp.
CCGCGTCGAGCCGTTCGACGCCTTCGAGGTCGATCTCTCCGTCCTGTGGACGCGCTGACGCCGCGCTCGTGCGCACGGCGCGCGCGGACGCCAAATGCTCTTCGGCGACGCGCTCCACGTCCGCCCTCCCGCGGTGGGCGGACGCGCGATGCGGGCGATCTGGCTCCACTCGAGGTACCAGGCCCAGAGATCGCTCTCGGCCTTCTCGAGCGCCTTCGGATCCTGGGCCGCCATGACGGCGTCGACGGTGGCGATCTTGCCGATGGTCTCGAGGAGACCGCGCGCCTGGTTGAGCACGGACGGCATGAGGCCGCGCGTCTCGAGGAGGGCCTTCGCCTGCGCGCCCTCGGCTCCGTACGCGCCGGCGCCGGCGGCCATCTGATCGAAGCGCTCGAGGAACGTGCGCACGCTCACGGCGACGGCCGGGCCGTCCGTCTGCGAGAGGTTCTTGAACACCTGCGCGTGGACCGCGGGGAAGCGGCGCTGGAGGGTGGCGGACGCGATCGGGAACCACTGGTTTTCCCACTGATCGAGCTGCTCGAGCGTGCTCGTGTCCGCTGCCGGCGTGTGCGCGTCGAGCTTGACGCGACCGACCAGGTTCATGAGGGACCAGCCCTCCTGCAGCTCCGCGTCCGTGAAACCGTACGTGGCCATCGCGGATGCGATCCGCGGGTTGCGCACCGCCATCATGAACCTCATGACACGCGCAGCTGAAGCTGCAGGAGCTCTATCTCGTTCACGAGCATCGGGAGAAGCTCCAGGCCGAGAAGGAGGAGCAGAAGCGGATCCGCGAAGAGATGCGCGAAGAGGAGAAGGCGCGCGAAGAGATCGCGCGCGCCCGGGCGCAAGCCGAACGCGAGGGGGCGGCGAAACAGAAGGCGCTCGACAAGGCACGCGAAGAGCTCGCGGCGTCGATGGCAACCGAGGCGCAGCACAAGAAGCTCGAGGCCCTCGTGTCGCGCCTGGAGAACGAGCTAAAGGATACACTCGACCGCAAGGCCAAGGCGATCGCTCGGGCACAGCTCACGAAGTCGGGCTACGTCTACGTCCTGTCGAACATCGGCTCGTTCGGCGAGGGCGTGTACAAGATCGGGCTGACGCGCCGCCTCGACCCGTACGAGCGCGTCGACGAGCTCGGCGACGCCTCCGTGCCATTCTGCTTCGACGTGCACGCGATCATCTATGCGGAGGATGCGCCGGGGCTCGAAAACGCCCTGCACCGCGAATTCGCGGACCGGCGCGTGAACCGGGTGAACCTGCGGAAGGAGTACTTTCGCGTGACGCTCGAAGAGATCCAGGCCGCGGTGAAGCAGCACCACGGGCTGGTGACGATGGTGCTCGACGCTGAGGCCGAGGAGTGGCGGAAGACGCAGTCGCAGCTCTCGTCGGCAGCCGCGACGAACTGAGCGGTGACGCCTGTCGGATGCCGTCGTGCGCGAGGCGCACCGCAGGTACCTTGCAGACGATGCGCGACTGGCTCGACAAGCTCGACGAGTTCCTCGAGGCGCGTCGGGCCGCAAGCTGCTCGACCATGCCGGGACGATCTCGGCCGAGGTCGCGAAGGCTAAGGCCGAGCGCGAGTACGACCGCTACCAAAGACTGCAAGACACGAACCCCCGCGCGTTCGACGCCGCGTTCGAGGTAACGGCGAAGCAGCTCAAGAAGCCCGCGCCGATACGCGCGAAGACGAGACGCGGGAAGTCATGAGCAGCGTCAACGCGCCCGCAGGTTGACGATCACGACGAACCCGTCGAATCCGATCGCGATGCCAAGCGAGGATGCGCGCGGCGCGCGGCGTCTCGTCCAGCGAGCTCGAGCGCGCTTGGATGATCGTGAAGCTCCCGAGCAGCCCTCCACCCCGGAGCCTGCCCCTCAGCCCCGTGCCGCGCTCGAGCGGGCGCGTCGTGGCGGTGCTACATTTCGTGCTGTGAAAGGACCCGAGCACGACGATGCGGATCTCCTTCGCGCGCTCGCGACCAGCGCCGCGCGGATCCTGGTGGTCGGCCGGCGAGCGCTCGTCATGCTCGGCGCCCCCGTGCTGACCGGGGACTACGACCTCTGGGTGCACATCGACGATATCGAGAAGCTCAACGCGTCGCTCGGCGAGCTCGAGCTCTTCGCCACCAAGGAGCCTGCGGAAGCGCGCGCCACGGGGCGGTACCTCTTCGAGAACGACGTCCGAGTCGACGTCCTGGTCGCGCGATCGGCGTCGACCTCCGAGGGCGCGCGCTTGGATTTCGTCGACGCCTGGGCTCGACGTCAGACGCTCGACCTCGGCGATGGGCTCAGCCTCGCGCTGCCGTCAATCGACGATCTCATCACGACGAAGCGATGGGGCTCTCGACCCAAGGACATGATCGACATCCAGTGGCTGGAGACGGCACGGAGGTCGCGATGAGCGCAGAGCCGCCCCGTGACGTGTGGGAGGAGCCGCTTCCGCCCGAGGAGTTCGAGCGCCTCGTTCGCCGGGCGCTGGCCGACCTGGACGGCCCCGAAGGCGAGGAGATGCTGGCTCACATGCGCTGGTTCATGCGGCGCTACCCGACGCCGCTCGACCGCCTCCGCTACAGCACCAGGAAGTTCAAGGAGTGGTCGAAGACACGCGGCATCGCCAGGCCTCGGTAGTCCGATTCTACGCGCGCGAGACGGTCGGGCACGTCTGGCTGGTCGACCCACGCGAGCAGACCGTGGAGGTCTTCCCCGGCGCGACGGGCGCGGGTATGCGCTCGTCGGCACCTTCGTCGGCGAAGACGCCGTGCGCGCCGAGCCGTTCGACGCAGCCGAGATCCCGCCCGCCTTCTTGTGGGGGAACGACGCTCCACCGAAGGCCCCGTGAGGCGGTCGAGCCGCGCAGTTGCCGCGCGCGGATCGGTCGTGCATTCTCGCGGCCATGCGCTGGTACGTCTCTCTCCTCGCGCTCTGCGCATTCGGAGCCTGCAAATCCACGTGCGCATCGACGAAGGCCGGCGAGGAGCCGCGTCCGAGCGCGAGGCCCATGGCCTACGTGGCGACGACAGCTGGACTCGTCGCGATCGACGAGGCGTCCGCGCGCGCCGTCGACCTGGGGATCAGCAGCCGCCTCATGTTGCGCGTCACGGCGTCGCCGAGCGGCGACGTGTACACGCAGACGCCGTTCTGGGGCGTGCGCGGCGGCGTGCCCTTCGAGATCCCGCTCCGCTTCGTGGGGTCGATGGCGGCGTCGCACGACGGGAGCATGTGGCTCGAGCAGTCGCAGAAGCTGCACGTCCTGCAGGGCGACAAGCTCGACACGAAGATCGCGAGCCTCCCACCCGACTGCTGCCTGGGGATCGCGATCGCCGCGGACAACGTCGTCTTCGTGTCGACCTTCCAGGGCATGGGCGCCGCGGCGGGAGCCGCCGTGGACGCGAAGGGCGCGCCCCGGGTCTACAAGCACGCGGACGGCAAGTGGACGCCGGACGAGAGGCTCGAGGATCACCTCCTTCCCAAGCAGCGCGTCGTCGCGCTGACCGGTGGTCGGCGCGGGGAGATCGACGTCGTCGTCGACGACAGCGTGATCCGCCGCGACGCGGCGGGGTCGTGGCGCAAGATCGGCCTCCAGGCGACGCTGCTGAAGATCGGCCGCCACTCGCTGCGCGAGGGCGTACGGCTCGTCGGCAGCGTGGGAGCGAGCGGCGTCCTGCCTTTGCTGACGGAGGAGAGCTTGCGCCTGGTCGATCCCGACGGCACCGTGCGTCGGATCGAGCTGCCCGTCCTGCCGGCGAACGTGGGGGCCGTCGCCGTCGACGAGGGCGGACGCGTGTGGCTCGGGGGCCTCCATGGCCTCCACGTCCTCTCGGCGCAGGGGAGCGTGCTGGCTCACTGGCCGGCTGGCGCGCTGCCCGGCGCACCCGAGCAGATCGTGATCGTCAACGGCGGGCCGAAGGAGCTCCCGGCGGCGCCGCCCATCGTCAAGGGCCGCGCGCGAGGGGTGCTCACCGCCGAAGGCAAGCCGGTCGCCGACGGAGAGGTCGAGCTCGGCCCCACGGCCTCGATCTGGCTCGGGCTCGAGTCGATCCGCTCCGACATGCGCTCGAGCGATCAGGACGCGGGGGCGCTCTTGAACGCCGGGCGCATCGTCACCAGGACGGACGCGAACGGCGCCTTCGTCTTCGAGGACGTGCCTCGCCAGCACTATGACTTCGTGTCACACGTGGCCGGGAGAGCGTGGAAGATGTCCCCCGTCAGCCTCAAGCTGGCCGATCGCTGCTGCGCGTCGATCGCCGACGGGCAAACCGTCGACCTCGGGACGATCGACGTCCGCTAGTTGCGGTCATGCGGTCCTCGTGAGCACGTCGACGTCCTCGTGCCGAAGCGAGGCTCGATGGCACACGGTCTGCACTCGCACAGCACCGCGAGCGTGAGGCTGCGCCGCGGGCCGATGGCGGATGGAGGCGCTCAAGAACATCAGCACGAGCTCCCTCGCCGACACGCTGCTCAGCCTGACGGCGGCGTTCATCTTCGGTGGGCTCATCGGCCTCGAGCGGCAGTTCAGGCAGCGTACGGCCGGACTGCGGACCAACGTGCTCGTGGCCTTGGGAGCGGCTGTGTTCGTCGACGCGGCGCATCGGCTCCATGGCCACGAAGGCGCCGTCCGCGTGATCGCCTACGTCGTCTCCGGGATCGGCTTTCTCGGAGCGGGCGTCATCATGCGCGAGCACGGCAGCGTGCGCGGGCTCAACACAGCGGCCACCCTATGGGGCTCGGCCGCCGTCGGCGCGTGCGCCGGCGCCGATCTCCTCCTCGAGGCGGGGCTCGGCACGGCCTTCGTCCTGGCCGCGAACACCCTCTTGCGCCCCGTCGCCGATCGCGTCAACCGCGAGCCGCTCGACGCGTCGCGCGTCGAGGCCACGAACACGGTGAAGGTCGTCGTCGCGCGATCGCACCAGAAAGAGGCCCTGGAGTCGCTCGAGCAGATGCTGGAGGAATGCAGCGTCCCGGCCCGCGACATCGAGGTGCAGTCGTTCGGCGAGGACGAAATCGCGATCGAGGCGACGTTGACGGCCGCCTCCGTGGACGGAGACGAGCTCGATCGGCTGGTCTCTCGGCTCACGGCTCTTCCGGCGATACGCCAGGCATTCTGGAGCTCGAGCACCCGCGACTGACCGCCTCCTCGTCCAGGGGCGGCCTCTCGATTGGGACTCTTGGTTCCGAAGCTGGGCCGCAGGCTTACGGGAAGCGCCTGGCCGCATCTCGAGCGGCCGTGGGACGAGAGCCTGAGCTCAACGACGACTTCGTCGACCTAGCGAACGTTAGGCCGTTCCCGAGCGGTCCGAACGCGTCGTCCCCCGCGCCTCACCCCTGCGCGAGCGTCGCGAGCTCGGCGAAGAGCGCGCCCGCGATCGGGTGCTCGAGCCTCCACGTGATCCCGATGGCGCGGGGACGAGCGCCGCGTACTGCGTGAGCGAAGGCCTCCTCGAGCCGTAGGAGCACGAGCTCCCGCCGGCGCCGGAGCCGGCGCGCACCTGAGCAGCCGCGCAGTCACGTCCAAAGACGCCGCCGGTTCCGCGCCCGCGACGCCGCAAGGTCATCGCATGAGCAACACGCGTGGTGGCGCCCCACCCGTCGAAGGGCTGCGACACGCCCCGTCGCAGGCGCGCCGTAGGCTCGATCGATGGCGCCGCGGCCAGCGCACGGAGTCGGCTGCGCAGCGCCCCCTTCAGCAATCGTCGATCGTCGTGCGCCATGACGCACGCACAACGAAAGGACTCGCGATGGCGTTGGATCACCCCTTGAAGAACATCGCTCTGCTCGGCGCCGCCATGGCGCTCGCCGGCTGCGGCGTCGTCGGCTGGCAGTACCGCTACGGCGGCCACCAGTACACGATGACGCGGTCGAACATCGACCCCGCTCGCCTCCCCAGGCCGATGTCACCTCGCACCACGGAAGGCGCCGCGCGACGTCACCCTTGACGCTGGCCCCGCTTCTCCGGTTTCCTCGATCCTGGAGAACTTCACCTCGGGGGCCGTCATGACCGTGAGCAAGGTGACGATCGACTCTGATGCATCCGGCCTGCCGACGGGCGGCGACGGACGCGCTCCGGCGCGGACGGAAGCGGCGGCGATGGAACAGCCGATGACTTCACTGGGCGCTCAGGCCGAGCGCGGCGCGAGCGTGCACGCCGAGATCGCGCACGCTCCGACGTTGAACTTCGCCATGGAGCAGGCCGGCGTTCCCGTCGTGACGGGCGCACGAATCACGAACACCGGCGGCGTCGCGCTCGATGGCCTTCAGCTCTTCGTCGGGATCGAACCCGGTATCGCGCCGAGGGCTCCGCACGCGCTCGCCAGGCTTCGCGCCGGCGTGTCGATCGACGTCGGGACCGTCGACGTGCGCCTTCAGCCCGGCCGCCTTCGGGCCGTCCTCGAAGCGGAGCGCGCCGAGCTCGACTGGGAGATCCGCCACGCGGAGACCGTCCTCGCGCGCGGCCAGGGGCGCATCGACGTCCTCGCGCACAACGAATGGGCGGGGCTTCGTGCGCCGCCGGCGCTCCTCGCGAGCTTCGTGACACCCAACGAGCCGGTGATCGCCGGCGTGCTTCGCCGCGTGCGCGACCGACTCCGGCTCGTGACGGGTGACGGCGCGATCACCGGCTACCAGCGGCGCTCCGAAGAGCGGGTGCGCGCGATGGTGCGTGCGCTCTACGACACTCTCCAGTCGTTCGGGGTGTCGTACGTGGGCGTGCCCGCGAGCTTCGAAGCCGTCGGCCAGAAGGTGCGCCTCGCGGAGACCGTGCTCCGGGAGTCGCTCGGAAACTGCCTCGACATCACCGTGCTCGTCGCCTCCTGCCTCGAGCAGATGGGCCTCTCTCCGCTCATCGTCATCCAGAACGGCCATGCGTTCCCTGGCGTGTGGCTCATCGACGAACGATTCCACGAGGGCGTCGTCTACGATCTCGCCCGACTTCGCAATGCGGTCGCCCTCGAGCAGCTCGTGTTCTTCGACTCGAGCACGCTCGTCCATGATCCTCCCGTCCCGCTCGACGTGGCCGAGCGCGTAGCCCGCGACGCGCTCTCGAAGGATGTGGAGTTCCTCTGCGCGCTCGACATCCCGGTGGCTCGTCGCGACCGCTATCGCCCGCTCCCCCTCCGCGACGCGGTCGTCGACCGCGGCACCGGGATCGGCAGCGGCGGCGCATCGGAAGAGGTGCGCGCGATCCTCGAGGAGGCCCAAGGTGCCCCGCCGGGGAGTGGTTCGCTCGCCGACGGCAGCGAGCCCGATACGTCGCTCCGGGCCGCCGCGTCGCCAGCGCCCGCCGCGTCCGCGGGAGCGCCGCCGGCGGTAGCGGACCGATTCCGGCAGTGGCGCGACAAGCTGCTCGACCTGTCGCTGCGCAACAAGCTCCTGAACTTCAGGACGGACACCAAGACGGCGCTCCATCTGGACGTCCCGGACATCTCGAAGCTCGAGGATCTCCTCGCTGCGGACGAGATCTTCGACGTCCACCCTCGGCCGGTCGACGCGCGCGACGAGCGCGACGCCTCGCTGACGCGTGCACGCGGCGGTGACGAGACCCGCCAGACGGGCCTCCACGCGGATCTCGACAAGGGGATCCTGCACTGCTCGTTCGACGAGACGCGCATGCTCAAGCACGCGATCCACCTCGATCGCGAGGCGCGCACGGCGCTCGAGGAAGGGGGCTCCAACGTCCTCTATGTCGCGGTCGGCTTCCTCCGCTGGTACGAGAGCGACAGCAGCTCGAACGCGCGCCTGGCGCCGCTCCTGCTGGTCCCCGTCGCGCTCGAGTACGTGAGAACGACCCGGCGACTCCGGCTGAAGCACATCCCCGAGGAATCTCTCCCGAACTGGACGCTCATCGAGAAGCTGCGCGCCGACTTCGGCGTCGAGCTCAGCTCGCTCGTGAACCTCGAGCAGGACGACAGCGGGCACGATGTCCCGGCCATGATCCGCGGCGTGCGCGAGGCGATCCAGCGGATGAAGCGCTGGGAGGTGCTCGAGGAGGCGCACCTCGGACTCTTCTCGTTCACGAAGTACCTGATGTGGCGTGACCTCGTGGACAACGCCGAAGCACTCCTCGAGAACGACGTCGTCCGGCACATCGCCGCCAAGCGCTCGGACGCGTTCGTCTCGAAGGGGGACCTGATCCCCCCCGAGCGCCTCGATCACGAGGTGCCGCCCGCGCAGCTGCCGCTCGTCGTCGACGCCGACTCGACCCAGACCGCGGCGGTCGTCGCCGCGCTCCGCGGTCGAAGCTTCGTCCTCCAGGGACCTCCCGGGACCGGGAAGAGTCAGACGATCACGAACCTGGTCGCGGCGGCGCTCGCACACGGCAAGACGGTGCTCTTCGTCTCCGAGAAGATGGCCGCGCTCGACGTCGTCTACCGTCGCCTCCAGAGCGTCGGCCTCGGCGACTTCTGCCTCGAGCTCCACAGCCACAAGTCCCAGAAGCGGGAGGTCGTCCAGTCGCTCGGGCGGACGCTGGAGCGCAGCGAGCGAACGCGAACGCCCACCTGGGACCAGACCTCGGGCGAGCTCGCCGGCATGCGCGCCCGGCTCAACGAGTACGTCGGCGCACTCCACGCCCCGACGCCGCTCGGCATGTCCTTCCACCAGGTGAGCGGACGACTGATGACGCTCGCCGACGTGCCGCTGCTCCGCCTGAGCGCGGGCGACGCGGGCGCGCTCCAGAGCGAGACGCTCCAGCGCGCGCGAGCGACCGCGGCGTCGTTCGGGACGCTCGCAACCCAGGTGGAGCCGACGACGGCGCATCCGTTCCGCGAGTGCGACGTCGAGGGGTGGTCGGCGCAGCGCGATCAACAGACACGGGACGCGCTCATGACCGCGCTCGCGGCGACCGGCGAGCTCGACGCGGCGATGCGGGAGCTCTGCGCCGCTCTGTCCGTCCCCTCCCCGATCCCCCTCGCGAACCTCGGTGAGCTCGCCGAGCTGACCCGAGCCGTCGCCGCAGGACCGGTCCCGAGCGCCTGGCGCAATGACGACGAGTGGCGCGCGCTCCGCGAGCGCGTCGCCTCGTGGAAGGAGGCACGCGAGGATCAGTCGCGCCGGCGAGCAGCCCTCGCCGCCCGATGGAACGAGCAGCTCTTCAGCGTCGAGCTGGCGGACCTCGAGATCCGCTTCGCGAAGTGGGCTACCGCGTTCGTCATCCTTGCGTGGCTCTTCCTCCTCGGCGCTCGACGCCGCCTCGCCCCCATCGCCAGCCGCGGCGCGCTCCCGGGCAATCGCCAGATCGCCCAGGACCTCGCGCAGGCACGGCAGGCGAACGAGGCCGAACCGCGCCTGCTCGAGGGGCATCGAGCCCTCCGCCGCGCGTTCGACGGCTGCGGTGCAGACGAGACCCCCGAGGGTTTCGAGGCGGTGATCGCGCGCGGCGAGGCGCTTCGTGCTGCCACACGGCGCGCCGAGCGGAGCGCGACGTCGAGCGTCGAACGCGCTGTCCTGCTGGCCGACAGCTCCGTCACCGCAGAGGAGCGCGCCGCCTACACGACGCGCGCGACGCGAGCGCTCTCCGCGCTCGCGTCGTATCGCACGAGCGCGGACGCTGTCCGAGGCCTCCTCGCGCTGCAAGCGGCCGCGTGGCCAGCGGACGGCGAGCGCCACCTGGAGGAGGCGCGCACCCGATTCGCGCGCTGGGCCGATCAGATGCCCGCGTACCGTGCTTGGTGCCTGTACAACCGCGCGCGACGTGAGCTCTTCGACGCAGGTTACGGCGTGGTCGGCGAGGCGCACACGACCGGCGCGATCCGCGGCGAACAGTGCGAGCGCGCGCTCGAGCGAGGACTTCTCTCTGCGTGGATCATGGGCGCGCGCGACGCGACCCCGGTGCTCCGGGACTTCGACGGCAAGAGCCACCACCGGCTCGTCGACGACTTCCGGACCGCCGACAAGAAGCACATCGTCGATGCGCGCTCCCACATCGCGAGCGTGATCGAAGGCCGGCTCCCCACGCCGGGCGCGGACATCGGAGCCGCATCCGAGCCAGGCATTCTCCGGCGAGAGATGTCGAAGAAGACGCGGCATATGCCGCTCCGCAAGCTGCTTCAACAGGTCCCGAACCTGCTCGTGCGGCTCAAGCCCTGTCTGCTGATGAGCCCGCTCTCGGTCGCGCAGTACCTACCGGCGCGCGGGCGGAAGTTCGACCTCGTGGTCTTCGACGAGGCCTCCCAGATCTGCACGCACGACGCGATCGGTGCCATCGGCCGCGGCGCTCAGATCGTCGTCGTCGGAGACTCGAAGCAGCTCCCGCCGACCGCGTTCTTCCAGCGCTCGACGAGCGACGACGCGGTCGTCGACGAGAACGACTACACCGAGCTCGAGAGCATCCTCGACGAGGCGCTCGCCTCGGGCCTACCCGAGCAGATGCTGGGCTGGCACTACCGGAGCCGCCACGAAGCGCTGATCGAGTTCAGCAACGCGAACTACTACGAGAACAAGCTGAACGTCTTCCCTGCCGCGCGAGGACGCGTCTCCGACCTCGGCGTCAAGTTCCACCACGTCGGCGACGGCCGATACGAGGCCGGAAAGAGCCGGACCAACCCGAACGAGGCGCGAGCGCTGGTCGACATGCTCGTGCAGATGCTCCGGACGACGAGCCCCAGCGACCGGAGCTTCGGCATCGTCACCTTCAGCGCCGCGCAGCAAGAGCACATCGAAAATCTCCTCAACGAGGCGCGAGGCCAGTACCCCGAGATCGATCGGCACTTCGCCGATGATCATCCGAACTTCGAGAAGGTGTTCGTCAAGAACCTCGAGAACGTTCAAGGTGACGAGCGCGACGAGATCTTCTTCAGCATCGCGTACGGACCCGACGAGACCGGAAAGATGTTGATGAACTTCGGCCCGTTGAACCGCGACGGCGGAGAGCGCCGGCTGAACGTCGCCGTGACGCGGGCGAAGAAGCAGCTGCGGGTCTTCTCGTCGATCACCGCGGACAAGATCGACACGAACCGGACGCGCGCGAAGGGCTCGGCGCAGCTGAAGGACTTCCTCCGTTTCGCCGCCGAGAGGAGCACGTCGAGCATGACGCGTTCGGGCGAGGCGTCCGGCGACTTCGACAGCGACTTCGAGCGTGACGTCCATGACGTGCTGCGCGCGAGCGGCTACCGCGTGGAGACGCAGGTCGGCTGCGGCGGCTACCGGATCGACATGGCGGTCGTGCATCCGACGGAGCCGGGCGTGTTCGCGCTCGGAATCGAGTGCGACGGCGCGGCGTATCACTCCGGAGCCACTGCACGCGACCGCGATCGCCTCCGCCAGGAGGTGCTCGAGGGTCTTGGCTGGAGCCTCCACCGGATCTGGTCGACGGACTGGACCTACGATCGAGCGCGCGAGACGGATCGCCTGCTCGAGGCCGTCGACCGCGCCGTCCGCGAAGGGCCCCGTCCGGCCGAGCAGCCCAAGGCGTCCGCGGTCGCGACACCCCCGGAGGCGGAGGCGGCGGCCGCGGAGCCGACGCCGACGCCGACGCCAGCCGCGGCGCCGAGTGTCCCCGAGGCTGGATCGCCCATCGTCGCCTACCGTCGCGCCGAGGTGCCGATGCTCAGCGTCGATGCGGACGCGCTCTACCAGGCCGCCAACACGGCTCACGTTCGCGACCTCATCGTCCGCGTGCTGGAGATCGAGGCGCCGATTCACCTCGACGAGCTGGGACGACGCGTGGGCGGCGCGTTCAATGCGCTGCGGCTCACCGGCCGCCTTCGACGACGCGTGGGTGAGGTCCTGCAGCAGGTCACCGGCTACCAGGTGGTCGACGACTTCGTCTGGAGGCGCGGGGTCGACCGCGCGGCGTACGGCGAGGTTCGCGTCGGCTGCGATCGTGATCCCGAGGCGCTCCCGGCCGAGGAGATCGCGGCGGCCGCGGCGTGGACGCTCTCCCGCTCGTTCTCGATGCCGTCCGGCGATCTCGTGAAGCTGACGGCACGCACGTTCGGCATCCAGCGGCTCGGCGCGAAGGTCGAAGCGCGGATGCGGGTGGGGCTCGACTTGCTGGTTCTGCGCGGCAGCGCGGAGGACGACGGAGCGCGAGTGACGTGGAAGGGGAGCGAATGAGCGCCATCTCGGGCCACCAGTACATCCGCTTCGCTTCCCCGCACGTCACCGCGATCGGACGAACGACGACGGCCGCCGTGCGGCCCGAGCTCTACGCGCGTCAGCCGGCACGTCCCCGAGCGGTTCGACCCCGTCGTCCCCCGCGTCTCACCCCTGCGCGAGCGTCGCGAGCTCGGCGAAGAGCGCGCCCGCGATCGGGTGCTCGAGCCGCCACGTGATCCCGATGGGCCGGTCACCCTTCGCGGAGTCGAGCAGCGCCGGTCCGAGGAACGCGTACGGCGCGTCCGGCTCCGTTCGTACGAACAGGTAGAAGGACCAGCCATTGCCGGGGCTGTCGAGGTAGCGCCTCCCGGAGGGCCGATCGCGGCTCGCCGCGGCCTGCGTCTCCCAGTGAAAGAGGCTTCGGCTGATCGCGTAGTCGCGGTAGCGCGTCGTCGGCGAGAAGGTCGAGCCCGTCTTGTCGAGCGTCACGAAGAGCAGCTCTCGCTTCTCGTCTTTGAGCTGCAGGATGCCCGCTTGCGGCGTGACGCCCTTGCTCCCCGGCTTCACGAACCCGACGGCGGCGACGATCTCACGACGCGAGTAGTGTCGGTGGAGCGCGAGCGGCCACTCTTCTACCGGGTAGACCTCCTCGGCGAGCGCGACGCGCTCGGTGAGCACGTCGGCGAGCTGTGAGAGCTCGTCGCGAATGGCGGGCTCGCCGAACAGCCATGGCGCGCCGTCCGCCGGATCGCGCAGCACGCCGCGATGATTGAGCTGGAACTCGAGCATCGTGAGGCGGCGCTGGTAGGTGACGTCGTTCTGCGCGCCGGGCGCGTTCCTCCACGAGCCGAGACGGCTGACGTCGTCGGTGTGCAGCAGGCGTTCGAGCCGGCGGCTCAGATCGAGCGACTCCTCCTCGACGCCTTCGATCGCGCCGGCGCGGGCGCGGAGCGCTGTCCAGCCGCCGACGCGGTAGACGTCCTCGACCTCGCGCCCGCTCATGTCGAGGAACTCGCCGAGCGTCATGTTGGCGCCGCGTCCGGGCATCTCCTGGAGTTCGCGCGTCAGCGCCGCGGCGCTCGCCACCGCGCTCTTCAGCGACGCGAGGACGCGCTCCTTCACGACGGCGTCGAGCTGGAAGACGCAGCCGCTCGGGAGGTAGGGGAATCCCTCTCTCACGTCGCGATCGAGGCGGCCGCGCGGGATACCCGTGATGGCCGAGTAGATCCCGTCGAACCGGAACTCGGCCCGATGCTGGCCGATGAAGTCGAGGACGAGGCACGACGATTTGCCCTCGAAGAGGCGGAGGCCGCGGCCGATCTGCTGCATGAACAGCGCGGCGCTCGTCGTCGGCCGGAGGAGGAGCAGCGTGTCGACGAAGGGGAGATCGACGCCCTCGTTGTAGAGATCGCAGGTGCAGAGCACGTTCACGGCTCGCTCGCGGAGGCGCTGCGGCGCGAGCCGTCGGACCTCGTCGGCGGAGTCGCCGTGGACGGCGGCGGCTGGGATCCCGCGGGCGGTCAGCGCGCGCGCCATGAACTCGGCGTGCTCGACCGAGACGCAGAACGCGATCGCCCGCACCCGGCGTGGATCGACCACGCGACGCCGGAGCTCGTCGACGATGAGATCGACGCGCGCTTCGTTGCCCGTGTAGAGCGTCGAGAGCTCGCCCTGCGGGTAGCCGTGACGCGACCAGCGCACCTTCTCGAGGTCCGTCCCCGCAGCGTCGGCGACGCCGTAGTACTCGAACGGCACGAGGAGCTGACGATCCAGCGCGTGCCACAGTCGAAGCTCGGCGGCGATGCGACCGCCGAAGTCCGGGAGCAGCGATTTGCCGTCGGACCGCTCGGGCGTCGCCGTCAGGCCGAGGAGCACCTCGGGCCGGAGCAGGCAGAGGACGCGCTGGTAGGAGTCGGCCGGCGCGTGGTGGCACTCGTCGACGACGACGAAGCGGAAGTGGTCCGCCGCCACGCGCTCCCCGAGGACGCCCGGCGCGCTCTGGATCGTCGCGAACACGTGCTCCCACTGCGAAGGAACCTGGCCGTCGACGTAGAGCTCGCCGAAGGCGTGATCGCGGAGGACCTGGCGAAACGTCGCCTGCGCCTGCTCGAGGATCTCGCGACGGTGCGCGAGGAACAGGAGCCGCGGCCGCGTCTCTGCCCGCTCGCACGCGCGCAGATAGTCGAAGGCGGCGATGACCGTCTTGCCGGTCCCGGTCGCGGCGATGACGAGGTTGCGATGACGGCCGTGCAGCGTCCGTTCGACCTCGAGCCGGTCGAGGATCTCCAGCTGAAACGGGAACGGCTGGAGCGTGAAGAGCGGGACGACGGCAGGCGTCGCCGACTGGCGCTCCTCGCGAAGGGCGACGCGAAGGCGCTGCCGGCTGCTCTCCGCCGCCGGATCGTAGGGCTCGAACTCGGTGTCGTTCCAGAGGCCCTCGAAGGTCCCGCGGAACTTGTCGATGACGCTCGGGAGGTCCGCCGCGCAGACCTTCACCATCCACTCGAGCCCGCTGCCGAGCGCCGTGGCGGTGAGGTTGGCCGATCCGACGTACGCGGTGTGCAGGCCGGAGGCCCGCTCGAAGAGCCATGCCTTGGCGTGGAGCCGCGTGCGCCGGACGTCGTAGGAGACGCGGACCTCGGCTCCGGCCAGCGCGGCGATGGCCTCGACGGCGCTCACCTCGGTGGTCCCGGTGAACACGGTCGTGAGGAGCCTGATCCGCGCCCCGCGTCGCGCCGCACGCTCGAGCTCCTCGCGGACCGCGCGGACGCCGCCGAGCGTCACGAAGGCGGCGAGGATGTCGATCGAGTCCGCCGACGCGATCTCGCGCGAGAGCTCGTGCCCGAGCGCCGGATCCTTGGGCGCGCGCGTGAGGAGCGTCGAGGTCGAGAGCGGTGACGCCGGCCGGAGAGGCGGCGCGGTCCGGTAGAGCGATCGCAAGAGGCGCGCGGGGGCAGCGACGCGCGAGGCGCCCGCGTCGGCCGCGGGCGCGAGCTCGGCGAGGCGGTCGAGCAGTCCGTGCACGATCGCGATCCGTTCGTCCGCGCCGGCGGCGTCGCGGAGCGCGCGCTCGAGCTCGCCCGCGAAATGGCGCGACAGCCACCCAGGCAGGTCGGCGTCCTCGAGCGCGCGGAGCTCGGGCCGTGAGGGGGCAGCCGAAGCGACGTCACGCTCGAGCAACTGCGTGAGCAGGTGCTCGTAGATGCCGTCGCGTAAGGGGGCGGGCACGAGAGCAGCGTACTACGTGACGCCCGCGCCGGTCGGGGCGTCGCGCTCGAATCGCGTCTCGGCGACGCCCGTGCCGCGCCGCCGCGAGGGCTCGGAGGCGGCCTATGGCGCGAGATCATGCGACGTGCCCGGCGCCGCCTGCAGCTCTCGGAGCAAGGCGCGCGGCGTCGCTTGCGCGAGGGCGTGGAAGTCGGCGATGAGGTGCGCCTGATCGTAGTAGCCGGCGGCGGCGGCGATGCTCGCCCAGCTCCACCGAGAGTCTCCGCGCGCGAGACGGAGCGCGCGATGAAAGCGGGTGAGCTTCGCGAACGCCTTCGGGCTCAGGCCGACTGTCTCACGGAAGATGCGACGGAGATGACGGGGGCTCACGCCGAGTTCCGCGGCCACGACGTCCACGTTGGCGCTGCCGAGCCGGTCGGCTGCGGCGAGCGCGAGCTGCGTCTGGGCATGGCGCTCGGTCCCGAGAGCGCATCGTTCGGTGAGCGCGCGCTTCAGGAGCTTCGCGGCTTCTGTCGGTTCGCGTGCGGTCGCGAGCCGGTCGCGCAGACGGCGGGCGGCGGCGTCGCCCCACAGATCCTCGAGCGCGACGATGCGCCCGGCCATCGCCGATGCCGTCACGCCGACCACCGCGCGCGGCGACCCCAATCGGAGGCGTGCCGTGACGGACCACTGCCCGCCACGGATGAACTTGCGATGCACGGTCTGGCGGGCGCCAGACGCATGCACGTCGAGCCCCTGGTCCGCCGTGGGCCCACAGCGAACGACGAGCTGGAGCTCCGGGCGCGGAATGGAGATGCGCGGGCCGTCGTGCGCGTACTCGTCCACCACGAGCGAGCCCACCGCGGATGCGGTGGAGCCATGCGAAACGGAGCGCGCGTCCATGAGCCCACTTTGATGGAGCGGCGCGGATGCGCAAGCCGTGTCCGCTTCTTCCAATCCCGCCGCATGTCGCGATGCCAGGCTGAGGCCCATGAAGATTCTCGTCACCGGCGCCACCGGCAAGGTCGGCAGCAGACTCAGCAGGAGACTCGCCCTTCGGGGCGATCAGGTGCGCGCCCTGGTGCGCGATCGCGCGCGGGCCCCCGACTTGGCCGACGCGGGCATCGAGCTCGCCGTAGGCGACCTGCTCGACGTGGACACGCTCGCAGCGGCCGTGCGTGGGGTGGACGCGGTCGTCCACTGCGCGGCGTTCTTTCGCGGCGCGACCGCCGAGCAAGCGCACGAGGTCAATGACCTCGGCACGCAACGCCTCGCCGACGCCGCCCGCGCGGCCTCGGTGCGGCGCTTCCTGTTCACCAGCACCGGCCTGGTGTACGGCCCGAACGAGGGCCACATGGTCGACGAGGACAGTCCTTGCGCGTCGAACGCGGCCTATCCCGTGAGCAAGCTCGCCGCCGAGCGCTTCCTCCTCGGGCTCGCGGATCTCGACGTCCGCGTCTTGCGGCTGCCGTTCGTCTACGGCGACGGCGATCCACACATCGCGGAGGTGGCGCCGCTGATGCGCAGCTTCCCGCCGGAGCTCCGCATGTCGATCGCCCATCACGCCGACATCGCGCAGGCCGTCGTGCGCGTGCTCGACGCACCCTCGCCGAGGCATCGGGTCTACAACGTGACGGACGACGAAGCCCCCGATCTCGCCACGCTGTTCGCCTCGGTGGGCGAGCCTCCGCCCGATGGATCGAACGCCGAGGCGGGGCGGGCCTTCGTCGCGCCGATGGACGGTCGACGCCTTCGCGAAGACCTGGGCTTCGCGCCACGGTATCCACGCCTGGCCGACGCGATGGCGGCGGGCGCGTAACGGCGACCGGCCACGGCGACGCCGCCACGCGGAGCGAACCGCCCCGCAACGCAGGCGCGCGGTGGCTCCGGCGCAGGGATTCGACGAGCTCCCGCGGTCCCGACTTCGGACCGGCGGTCGTCCCGACGGCAAGCGGCTCGTGCTCCGCGATAACCGCGACGTCCGCACCTTTGGGTTGGTCGATCGCGACGCGGTGCTTGGACGCGCTCGCGCTGTGATCGTGAGCGAGGGTCATCCGTCCTACACGTCGCTTGACTGGGCTTGACTGGGCTCCCGGCTTCGATACGAGCCCGGGGCCCACGTGATCTGACCGGCTCGGGGCAATCTCCGCGCACGGCTCGGCCCAAACAATCGAGTACGCTCCGACGCCATGTGGCGCCCGGCTTTCACGGCATCATGCCTTCTCGTCCTGTGCTCCCTCGGCGCGTGCCGGCGGGTTCCACGAACGGGTGCGACGGCGGCGGACGCTCAGGCTGCGGACAGCGCATTGGGCGCGAACGGGACAGCGACGGCACCGTCGGCGACCGGCCCGCGCGACGGCGCCTACGTGATCGCCGCGGACGCGCCGGCGTGGTCGACGACAGTGGAGGTGCTCGCGCGCCGTCCCGCGCCGATCTGGCGCCTCGAGCAGACGAAGGAGCACGTGCTCTGGACGGAGCCCGGCGCGTCCGGCGGCGCCTTCGCGATCGCCAAGGCGAAGCCACACGACGTGAATCGCGTCGTCAGCGCGCCGCTCTCGACACCGTCCGGGGCCCCGCAGGGCGCACACCTCGTCGCAGGGACCGCGGGAGCGTGGGGCTTTCCGTACGGAAGCTCCGCCGAGGCGAGGCAGATCCCCCTGCCGGACGGAGCTGGAGGCGCCGTGCCGCTGCCGCCCGACGTCGCCGTGTGGAATGGTTCGCCGGTCGCCGCCGTCCTCGGCGCTGAGCTCGTCGTCGCGAGCTACCGGACGGACGCCGAGGGCTCGGTGCACGGCGTCCGGTTGCGCGCGATCTCGACGAAGGGCACGCGCGACTTGGCGGACGTCCCCGCTTCGCCGTCGGCGCTCGTCACGATCGGCGGGAGCGCCATCGTCGCGTTCGCTCCCGATGGTCACGGGCAGCATCATGTCATCGCGCGCGTCGGCAGCGACGCTCCGCTCTCAACCATCGTCACGACCGACAGAGCCGTCGAGTCGCTCGCGCGCGGCGCGACGCTCGCGTGGTCCGAGCTGCTGCCCGACGGTCCTCGGCGCGAGCACGCGGTCCGCGTGCTCGACCGTGCCTCGAACGCCGCTCGATTCGTCGCGCGCACGGGGACGTCGCATCACCTGCAGACGTCGACGGCCCAGATCTGCTGGGCCATCATCGAGCCCAAGCAGGGTCACACCGCATGGGATCGGAACGGCGAGCCGATCGGCCCCGTCGCGGCCTACGTCCTCTGCGCTCCGGTCGCGGGCGGGCGGGTCGAACGCGCTGTCGGACCACTCGACGCCCCTGCATTGGCGTTCGCCCTCGACGAGGACTTCCTCTACTGGGCGGTCCCGAAAGACGGGACGAGCTCCACGCTGATGCGACGGGCCGTCCCTCGATGAGCAGCACGCCACCGACGAATCCGCCGTTCATCGCGGGCAACAACGTCAGGTGAACGTCCTCGAGCAAGACCATGCTCGACCGAGCTCGGCTCGGCCGTCGATGCGCTCACGCTGAGGCCCGAGCTCGCCGCCTCGCTGCGAGGTCGACGACGACGGCTTGCTCCCTAGCTTCGCGCTCCGCCGGCGCCTCGAGCTCGCTCGCAAGCTTCACGACGTCCCCCATCGGCGCGCGGCTCGGCACGACCCACCATCGGCCGAGGAGAACCAGGAGAATCAGAGCGGCTTCCACCGCGCCACCGGCAGACCCCCGAGGCCGATTCTCGCAAGTGTTTGACGTCGGTTCGGAACGGTCGAGCGCCAGATCTGCCGGGAATGAAGGGGGTTGCGGCGATCACGGTGGCGAAGCCACCTCCGTCGTGATCGGTCGAGAGTGCCTTCCGTGTAGCAGTGTAGCAAGCGTCCTCGACGGGGCTCTCCGGGCCGTGACTCGGGGTGATCACGAGGCAGCGAGCGAGCTCGTTTCGGGCCGCAATCCGACTCGTTGGAAACGCACCGTGAGCTGTAAGTCGGCGGTCATGTGTATCGGGTGAATGATCTACCCATCCATGACCTTGTGGCAGCCTCATGTGTCCCCCGCGAAATGCTCGCGGAGCCTCTTCTTGACCCAAGCGAACGAGATGCGCTCCTGCTCGAGGCGCACTTTCGGACCGAGACGGTCAGCGACGAGATCGTCGTACAGCTCAAGCTCAGCGGAGGTGAGCCGAGAGAGAGCGCCGGTGCAAGGCTTCGTCTCGATGGCCCACTGCGCCCGGTGAGCGAGTAACGTCTCTCGGTCCATCATGAGTGACCGCGCCGCTGGCAAGTGAGCACGGAGGCGATCGAGGATCGCGAAGCCGTGCGTGTCGATGTCGCCCCAGTAGTGCACGGCGACATTGTGGAGCCACGGAACCTGGCCGAGACGATCAAGCCCATAGCCGAGCCCGAAGATGACGATCGCTCGATGAACGTCGGGGAACGCGAGCCCGTTTATCTCGTTCTCGGTGAGGAAGACGCGTGAGATCGGTAAGGACAGATCGGCGAACTCGACCGCCGTCGCGCCGACGTCGCGGAGCCCACTGACCGAGCACCGTGGGTCGAGGGCGCGAAATCGGATGACCGGCGGCTTCGAGCGAAGGCCGTACCTCCGGTCGAAGGCGCGGGCTCCCGTTGCCTCACGGTCGACCGCCTCGGACGGGAGCACGGCGTCGAGGAGCTCGGAGAGCACTCCGCGACGTGACTCGATGAACTTCGTGTCGATGCCGGGCAGCTCGATCTGGCGAACGTAAATGCCCGGTCTCGGGTTGTCGCGAAACCAGGAGACGACGGCGAGCACGCGCTCCCACTCGTCCGCGTGCTCGAGCACGACCAACGGCCGCTCCGCCAGCCAGTCGGTCAGCTCCGGGAATGTCCGCAGAGCGACCTCAGCGAGCGCACGGAAGCGCCTCGCCTGCTCGCTCTTTCGGACGAGGGCGAGCGCGTCGGCTTCGGTCGGCACGACGGCCGCGACCGGGATGCGGTTGCGACCGCGTTGTCGATGGTCGATCTCCTCCCACTCGAGCACGTAGCCTGCGCGCCCTTCTATGCGGCTCGAGCTCTCGAGCGCGCTCGCCCACGCCCGCACGTCGTCGAACCGCTCGAGGATGTCGCGCGAGCTTGGGCGCGAGACCCGTATCCTTCGCGGGAAGAGCGCTTCACCCCGAAGCGCGGCGCCCAGGATCGTACCTCGATCCCACAGCTTCTTCACCTCTACGGTGATGTCTTCGGGCATCGTCCACCCCATCGACTACCCGGCCCGAACTGCGCGCTCGGCGCGATACTCCTCGATCGTGAGATTGCGCAGCATCGAGCGGCGACCATCCTCGTTGTGAACGAACCCGACGGCCGCAACGTACGGCTCGATGACGTGGATCTTCTGGAGCGGGGTCACGATCAGGAGCTGCAGGCGGAGATTCTGGAATAGCTCCAGGCCGTAGCGAGCCGACTCGTCCGAGCCCCGGCCGAAGGCCTCATCGATGACGACGCAGCGGAACGCGCGTGGGCGCGCCACGTCCTTCTCGATCCCGAACTGGTAGGCGATGCTCGCCGCGAGCACGGTGTACGCGAGCTTCTCCTTCTGCCCGCCCGACTTCCCGCCCGTATCGGCGTAGTGCTCGTGCTCCTTATCATTCTCGCGCCATCGCTCCGAAGCGGCGAAGGTGAACCAGTTGCGGACGTCCGTGACCTTGCGCGTCCAGCGTCGATCCGCGTCGGAAGAGCCCTCACGCCCTCGGAAGCGCTCGATGATGCGCTTTACCTGTAGGAACTTCTCCTCCGAGTACGCGTCGTCGTGCGCGCCGCCGATCGCCCCTTCGGTGCATGCGCGCAGCTCCGCCTGGAAGTCGCGCACCTCCACGTCGGTCGCCGGTACCACCTCGAGGACGACAAATCGCCCAGGGTTGTAGTCGAGCGCGCGCAGCGATCCGTTGATGATCTCGATGCGCTCCTTGATGTCGTGTCGCTCACGATGGAGCTGCGACTGGAAGTTCGCCACTTCCCGGATCGTGTTCTCGTTGAGGAGCTCCTTGAAGCGGACCTCGAACCGAGGCAGGTCATCGCTTCGAAGCCGGTCGAGCATCGCCGCGTATTCGGGCGCTGCTTCGAGTGTCGCGTCGACTTCTTGGGTGTCGATCGGGTAGGCGTTCCGGTACGCTTGCATGTCGGCGACGACGGAGTCACGGAGCCGATCGGCCCGCTTTCCGAGCGCATCGATCCTGCTCTGGAGCGCGTCACGCAGCTCGCGCTCACGCGCGTCGCACGACTCGACGGTGAAGGGCTTGCCCTCGAGGAGCTCGCTCCTCATCTCGACGAGGTGCGGGAAAATGTCTCGGCGCACCTCCTCGGAGGCGGCGGCCTCGCGCTCCGCCGACTCCTCGAACATGTCTTGGGCCTGCTTGCGCAAGAGGTGCTGGTTCTCGCTGCGCGCATTGAGATCTTTCAATGTATCGACGGCGCTCTTGATGTCGGCCTCGAGCTCCGTGAGCTGCGCTTCGAGCACACGAAGCGCGTCCGACTCCGACTCGAGCCGCTGTCGCTCGTGGTCGAGCTCCGAGATCTCGACCACGAGAGGCTTCCAGTCGATCTCCCGAAAGCTCTTGAACCCTGTGAGCTGCTCCAGTGCGCGGCGTGCGTCCTCGTGCGCGCGCTGCCTCGCCTCGTGGGCGGCGATGGTTGCCCCGAGATCCTGCATTCGCCCCTCGAGCTGCTTCGCTTTCTGCTCGAGGGCCTCGATCTTCGCCTTGTTCGACCACCCGAGCACATAGCGCGAGCGATCGTCGATACGGTGGCGATCGTCCTTCTCGTGGCGTCCTTCGCTGCCCTTAATTTGTCCGTTCCTCGTGATCGCCCGCTTCTCTCGTCGAAACTCCTCGAGCGAGGTCGCACACGCGTAATCGAAGCGCCGCGCCAGCTCGGCGTCGAGCCACGGGTACATCGCCGAGTCTGGCTTGATGGAGAGCTTGCGAACGAGGCTCGAAGGCCCAAGAGAGGCCTGCGGCGGTCGAGTCGCGCTCTGGACGCGGAAATAGACGAGACGCTGCCCGAGGTGTGTCCGGTCGACCCACGCGCTCACGTCGCCGTAGTCGGCGGAGGGTACGAGGAGTGAGAGCGCGAAGCCGTGGAGGAGACGCTCAATCGCGCCCTCCCACTCGCGCGCGTCGCTCCGTACCTCGATCAGCTCACCTACGAAGGGGAGCGCCTCCTCTCGAATGCCCAGCTCGGCGCATAGCTGCGCGCGCACTGCGAGCGTGTGTGAAGGCAGGTTGCTGCGACGCCGCCTCAAAGACGCGACCTCAGTTGCAAGCTCGCTGTGCTCCCTCCTGAGCTCGCCGAACGCGACCTTCCTTTCGACGACTTCGTTCTGGATCTCTCCGAGGTCGTGGATCGTCCGGGCATACCTCTCCGCGACGAGCCGAACATTGTCGGCGAAGGCATCGGCGTCGACTGGCGCCGGGAGCTCGACGGCGCGACCGAGCACGAGGTACTCGGACGCTTTCTGGTGCCTAGCGTCGCGCTCCATCGTCTTCTGCTTGATGTCGGCGCGAAGTCTCTCGAGACGATCGCCGCCGTTCATGAAGATGGCCTGTTTGACGTCGTCGCGCTTCCTGCGAAGGTCGTCCTCACGCTCCGACGCCTCATCGATCCGGACCTTCAGGCGGTCGAGCTCCCCGTCGAGCGACGCGATCCGCCTCCGCAAGAGGTCGACCTTGATGGCGCCGAACCAAGGACGAAGCGCGTCGCGGCACGCGACATTCTCGGCCGCGGTTCGCCTCAGCTCTTCGATCTGTCGGCAGCCTATGACCAACGGATCGAGCTTGTCGATCTGGGCCTTCGCCTTGAGGACCGCCTCGTGGGCGCGATTGAGATCGTCGAAGTGGACGATGAGCGCGTCGACGCGAGGTTCGATGGCGAGCGGAGGCAGCATGTGCTCTCGAACGAATTCAGTCAGACTCCCGACAGACTTCATCGACACGGTCTGATGAAACAGATCGAGAGCCTGCTCTCCATCGATGCCGAGCTTCCGCCGGAACGAGGCTCCGTACGGAGGGAACGTCTCGTGGACCTCCACGCGAGCGAGCTTCCGAAGCCGCTTTTTGAGGTCTACGACGTTCTCGCCAAAACCGGCGAAGTGCTCGGCGGTCGACAGATCCGCCTCCGCGACGACGAAGAAACGCGCCGGTTGGCCCTCGATATCCTTCGGCCAGAACACCTGCGCGATCGTGACGCTCGAGCCCGCGCCGAGAGACTCGGCAACGAAGCGCGCCAGGATGACGGAATAGGTGTTCGTCTCACGCAATGCGACGGGACGCGCTCCCGCACCTTCTCCGCGCTCCGACTTGTAGTGCCCGAGCACATAGGACCGCAGCGTGCGCTCGCGCGCATCGGCCCCGGCGGCACGGTTGTAGGCGAGCCGCTGGGACGGAACGAGGAGGGTCGTGAGCGCGTCAACGAGCGTCGACTTGCCGGAGCCGATGTCCCCAGTCAGGAGCCCGCTCTCACATCGCAGATTGAGCGTCCAGACACGCTCGTGGAAGGTTCCCCAGTTGTAGACCTCGAGCCGATCGAGGCGATATCCCTCGCGCGACTCGCCTTGCTGCCCAACCGTCACGGCGCCTCCGGCTCGTCGCCCGCCAGCGCATGCCGCCGATACTCGGCCAGCCGAGCATCGAAGTCCGTCAGCCACTCGGCATCGACGAACGCCTTCAGCAGTCGCCGCACCTCGTACTGATCGTCCTTGCCGCGGAGGGGCTTCAGGAAGCCGAGCTCCACGACTTTCTGGATGTGCGCGTCGAGCCGATCGACGAGCCTCGCCTCGTTCCCCGTGTCACCGAGAAAGAGGCGCACGAGCTCGATGATATCCACACGCGCGAGGACGAGGCGTGTCTCTCCGCTCGTCGCATCGAGCTCTGCGAGCTTTCCTCGAAGGAGCGCGAGGAGCAAGCTGACCGGATAGCTGAGAGGCCGGCGCGGCACGAGACGCGGGAGGGGCGACGTGGAATCGTCCTGGTCCTTCTGGCGCAAGTACGCCAAACCGTCGGCTTCGTTGACGAGGAGATCGAGCCCGAGGATCGCGAAGTAGTCACGTGCCCTCGGCTGGAGCTCCACGAGGTTCGACCATGTCGCGGGGCTCGCTTCACGCTCGAGCACGCCTTTCATGAGGCTAATGAGCACGAGCGCGAGCGGATCTGCGGTCGGTTCGCTCATGCGGACTTCCTGCGGTGACGCAAAAATAGCACCGTTGGGAACGTCGCGACGCGCGTCCGACCTTCGACGTCGAGCCACTCGATGCGCTCGGAGCGCGATTCGTCGATCACGGCATGTGCCGGATCGTCTGCAGCGATGCCGAAGTACGCGACGAGCTCCGCGAGCCCGAGCTCCAGCGGATGGCTCTCCACCACTTCGGTGAGCGTGACCTGATCGCGAGACTGAAGCGCTCGCCGAACGTGCGCAGCGAGCTTCGCCTTGTCGACGTAGACTTGGTCATAGAGGCTCGTTGCGTCGACGTTCTCTTCACCGGAGAAGACTTCGTGTGCGGTGACCTTGTGCTTCCGGGGCACCTTGAACAGCGGCCGATCGAGCGGGAGTGCGACCGCAGGCGCATCGTCGTCGATCTCCATGAAGACGTCGGGCGGTTGCTCGTCGCGAACGGCGAGCGCGTGCTGTTCAACGCTCCTCAGGATCTGCATGATGCGGCGGTTCTCCAGCCACGCGCGATCGTCGAGATAGCGCCGAAGCTGCTGTGACAGCCGCGCGACCATTCGCTGGGCGACCTCACCGGCGGCGAGCCAGTCGTAGTGGATCCTGCGCAGCCCTTGATCCGGAGAGAGCTCCTTCAGGGCGTCGAGCGAGAGGACCTTCTCGAGCAGCGTCGTAAGCTCTTCTTGGCGAGACGGTGCCATGAGCAGATCCCAAAAGGCGTGGAAGCTCCGCCCCTGGTCCGAATCACGGATCGCGTCGCGCCGCCCGAAGATCTCCTCGAGCAGCTCGCCCTTGCCCCCTTCCCACGTCGCGATGCGCTCGCGTACCGCGCGATCGAGCTCGCGAAAGTTCTGCTCGACTTCACGAAAGTCTGCGAGGAGCGCCCGCGCGGTCGAGGAGAACTGGAGAAAGCGGTCACGGACCTGTGTGGAGTCCATGACGTCGATGTCGCCACGTCGCACGCGCTCGATCTCGGCGTCGAGCTGAGCTCTGCGCTTCTCGAGCTCGGCGAGACGCACGTCCGGATCCGCCTCGATGCCGTCAACGATCTGGCGCAACAGGTCGAATATCGTGAGCAGGCGCGACTCCGTGCCGACAAAGCGCCGCCGACGGAGGCTCATGACCCACTCGATGGCCTTCTCCGTGGCGGGGGTGATGTCGAAGTGAGGCTCGTCTCCGCCGCCTTCGGGGTAGTACTTCCGCAGCCAGCCGTGGTCGTCCCTCGCCCATTCGTCGAGATACTCGGATGCGCGCCGGGGAAACACCTGCGGACCGTGACGTTCACGCAGCCGCTCGATGTACTCCTCGAGGGATCTGTGCAGCTCGTCGCGGGCCAGCGTCCGCACGTTGGGCGCCACGAAGCTCGCGAACAAGAAGCCGATGACGAACGGCGCATGATCCGCCCTGAGGAGTCGCCACGCCGGATGCGAGCGACGAAGCTCGTCGAGCGTCGTATGGTTCGGAGCGCCGACCGAGAGAGTCATGGCTCCTCCTTCTTGCTGCGGGGGCGCTTGCTCTCGATGCGCTTCACCTCGGCTTCGAAGTCGCTCTCGAAGGCGCGGTCTTGGGTGAAGCGGAATTGCTCGAACTGCTCTTCGGCGAGGCGCTTCCCGATCTCCGCCGAGACCTTTCCCGCATTCGTCAGCACCTCGTACTCGTTGAACTGTAAGAAGGCGTCGAGCTTCTTCACCCAGTCGGCCATCTTCATTGGGATCTGCCGCGCCGCCTGGTTCTCGGCGTAGTCGAGGTACATCGACACGATGCGCTCGAGCTCTTTGACCTCGTGCTCGATCAGATAGTTCTTGGCGACGCTGACATCGCTCTTCTGGATCTTGCCCTTCGGCGCGTTCTTCCAGGTAGTGAGTCCCATTGACGGTTTCTTGGCGTCGGCGCGCGAGGCGATGACCTCAGCGGCTGTCTTGCCCGTCACTGCCCAGTGCAGCTTGTTCTGCACCGGCTTGAAGAAGGTCTTGGTCGTCTCGGCGTGCGGGTCGTAGTCGACGCTGCACTGCTCGTAGATGTCGGTGATCTTCAGGTAGAAGCAGCGCTCGCTAGCGCAGATCTCACGGATCCGCTCGAGCAGCTCGTCGAAGTAGTCCTTTCCGACGCGCTTATTCAACTTGTGCCGCTCGTCATCGAGCACGAAGCCCTTGACGACGAGCTCGCGCAGTGTCTGCGTGGCCCAGATACGGAACTGCGTGGCCTGCGCGCTGTTCACGCGGTAGCCGACAGAGATGATCGCGTCGAGGTTGTAGTACTCGATGGAGCGCGTGACCTGGCGGGCGCCCTCCGTGCGAACCGTTTCCATTATGGAAACAGTTGCCTCCGGGTCGAGCTCGCCGGATTCGATGATGTTCTTCAGGTGCTTGGCGATGGCAGGAACGCCCACACCGAACAGCTCGGCAATGCGCCTTTGCTCAAGCCAGAAGGTCTCCGCCTCGTAGAGCACCTCGATCCGCACCGTGCCGCGATCGGTTCGGTAGAGGATCACCTCGCCTTCCTTGGGGGGCTGGTCGGTCATGAGAGCCTTCCGTATGGCTCGTCGTACCTCTCCAGGATGAGGCGCTTCGTGCGACACGCGCCGCGCGTGACCTCGTCCTTGTGTTCCAGGATCGAGACGGTGTTCGTGGTGGTTGGCGTCACGCAGCGTTCGGCCGTCGAGCCCGTGATCGTCATCGTGAGGTGCATGCCTCCCTGGTGCCCGCATCCCTAGGACGTTCATGCAGCGGGAGCACCTCCGCGTCGACCGCGGCGTAGTTCAGTTGGTCGGAGTCGAGCCGGGGGATCGATAAGAACCGCATACTGTCCTCCCGCTCGGCGGCAACGTCGTCGATCGCGGCAGCGAGGGTGTCGACGGCCGACCACTCGGGCGCGGGCCTCGACGGCCACATCTCGGTTTGCGTGAACATCTCCTTCACGAGCTCGGGGAGCACGCCGAAAGGGCGTGCGGTGAAGTGACGGACGAGCTCGTCACCACGTTCGATGTCCCGCAGCCGAACATCGGCGGCCTCGTTCAACCACGTGCGCGGCGGCCAGGGGCGCGACTCCGACCGATGAACGCCATCCGCACTGCGCCGTCGACGCTCGCGCCGACGGCTTCGAGCAAGGGGCCGACAACGACCGGAGGAAGCCTACCCTTGAAGCCTTCCGGCCCGCGCAGGCGAATATGGTCGTAAAGCTCGGTCATCGTGAATTTACCTTACCACCGCCGAACGGCTGACCCGAGGGACTTGCCTGCCGTGGCCAGGTCTCCCCCAAGTCGCTGGCGGTCGCCTGCGTCCGTCGCCACGTGCGGTGCACCGTCGACTGCTTCCGCTTCGTACCGGCGGGGCGCGTGCGCATTCGGAGCTGGAGGCCATTCGTGCGAGGCAGCCAGGAAGGCTGCGCGAACGCAGCGGGGACCTCTACTCGACCCTCGACTGGTCCGTCCTCTGCGCCGAGGTCGCGACGCTCCGGATCGAGCGCGTCGAGCGGGGGAAGGTAATCGCGCCACCGCTCGCGAGGGCCGCGGGCGACAACCGGGCGCACGCGAACGCCGCGGACAAGGTCCTTGCTACACCTGATGACGATCCACCGAAAATCGCGGTGGGAGATGGGTTCCGGCGCAGGGATTCGAACCCCGATAAGAGGATCCAAAATCCTCTGTCCTGCCATTAGACGACGCCGGAAGGACGGGCTCAAACTAGCCGAGCGACGGGCGTTTGCAAGATGTCGCGCGGTTGCGGGCGGCGGCTACGTAGAGCTTGCGGGTCGTGCTAAGCGATGCGGGTCGTGATCACCGTCGAAACGTTCCCTGCTGGGCCGCTCGGATGCAACTGCTCGCTCGTCGTCGACGCGGCGACGAAGCGGGCCATCGTCGTCGATCCGGGCGGGGACTTCGAGCTCATCGAGGCGAAGCTCGGGGAGCTCGGCGCGACGGTCGACGCGATCGTCCACACGCACACGCACATCGATCACGTCGGGGCGACCGCGGCCGTGCAGCGGAAGAGCAACGCGCGCGCGTGCATCCACGAGGCCGACCGCTTCCTCTACGACCTCCTCCCGGTGCAGGCGGCGATGCTCGGGATCCCGCTGCCGGAGACCGTCGAGATGGAGGGCTCGCTGAAGGACGGCGCGTCCGTGAGCACGGGGAGCGTCGAGCTCGGCGTGCTCCACACGCCGGGACACACACCGGGCAGCGTCACGTTCGTCGTGAAGACCCCGGACGGCACGCGTGTCTTCTCCGGCGACACGCTCTTCCGGCGCGGCATCGGCCGCACGGACCTCTGGGGCGGCGACAGCGGGCTCATCATGAAGTCGCTCCGCGAGAAGATCCTCGCGCTGCCGGACGACGCGGTCGTCGTGCCGGGGCACGGCCCCGAGACGACGATCGGCGAGGAGCGCATGAAGAACCCCTACCTCGCGCCGTGATCTCACGCGCGACCGCCCGGGCGCTGAGCCAGCGCGCACCGCGACCACACGACAGCCGAACGCGCCGGCGCGTGGCGAGCGCCGCGCGCCGATGGACGGCGCCGTCGCCCGGAGACGCGACGCCGTCGCCCGGAGACGCGACGCCGTCGCCCGGACGCGCGACGTCGGCGTCCTAGAGCTCCGGATCGGGCGTCGGCGTCGGGGTCGGCGCTGCCGTCGGCGTCGCCGTCGGAGCGACCGGCGTAGGCGCCGGGGCGGGTGCCGGCTCCGGATCGGTCTCCGGGCGCGACGGCGGGTTGTCGGGATCCGGCGCGGGCACCGGCTTCGGCGCGGGCTTCGGACGAACGACCGGCTTCGGCGGCGGTGGCGGCGCCGGCGCCGCCGTGGTCGCGGTCGCCGTCTCGACAGCCGCCGTCGCGGCCGCGGCGTCGGCGCTCTCGGCGCCCGCCGTCTCCACGCCCGCGTCGTCGGTCGCGGCGGCGATCGCCGCCCCCGCGTCCTCGCCTTCGGCAGGCGCGGCGCCGGCCTCGGCCGGGTCCGACGTCGCCGCGGCGCTCTCCGACGCGCTCGGCGTAGGCGTCGGCGCGGCGCTCTCGGTAGGCGCCGGCTGAGCCCCGAGCACGCTGTCGAGCGCGCCCGACTTGTACGCGAACACGCCACCGCCCACGAGGAGCGCGACGACCACGAGGCCGGCGACGAGACCGCCGCCACCCTTCTTCTTCGGGGGCGCCGTCAGGCTCGGACCGATCGGCTTCGCGGGCTCGGCGACGGGCGGAGGCGGCGTCGACCTCGCGACGGCCGGCGCCCCCGCCGCGGGGGCCGGCGTCGGGATGGGAGCGGCCGCGCCCTTACCGAGCGGCGACGTCATCATCAACGTGTCGCCCGACTGCTGCGGGTCGGGCTGCTGCTCTTCGACCTTGCCGTCGCGCTGCGAGCTCTGAGAAAAGAGCGGGTTTTGCCCGATCTCCTCGAGCGATCCGCCGGCCTCGCGGAGCGCCTCTTCGAGGAGCTCCGCGGCCTGTTTCATCACCGTCGGCTCCTTGACCGAGTCGAAGGGCGCGGGGTCGTGCTCGAGCTTCGGGAACATCGGCCCCGTCGCCGTCGGCATCGGCGCCGGCGTCGGCTCGGGCGCCGACGCGGCGGGAGAGGTCCCCGTGCTCGTCGCTGCCGGAGGCTCCGCCGACGCGGCCGCGGCCGCAGCTGCAGCCTCGATGGCGACCGGCTCGATCTCCGCGTTCAGCGTCGGGAGCTCGTTCTTGTTGTCCTTGTTGTCCGCGCCGGGAGCGCTCGACGGCGCCGGCAGCCCGACACCCATCATCGTCGCCTTGCGCGCGCTCGCGAGGGGACGCGGCGGCGGCGCCGCGCCGAGACGCGGCTCGGACGACTTCGCCGAAGGCGAAGCACCGCCCGGCGCAGTCCCCGGAAGGACCGCAGCACCACCCGGACCAGCACCACCCGGACCAGCACCACCGCCCGGAACAGCACCACCCGAAGCAGCACCACTGCCCGGACCAGCACCACCACCCGAAGCAGCACCGCCCGAAGCAGCACCGCCCGAAGCAGCACCGCCCGAAGCAGCGCCACCCGAAGACAACGCACCACCCGCGGGCGACGCCACCGGCGACGGCCCCCCCGGAGGCGACGCCGCGGGCCCGATCCCGATCGCCGTCGCCGGCTTGTGCGCCATCGGAGGCGGCGGTCCGCCGGCGCGCGGCGGCGGACTGGGCGCGGCCGGCTTGGGCGCCGGAAGGTTCGGCAGCGCGCTGCCGAGCGGCATCGTCTTCGCCATCGAAGGCGTCGCCGTCGAGGGCCCGGCGGGGCGCGGGCTCGCCGCGGGCTTCGACAAGCCCGGCGCCGACGTCGGCGGGGCGGCGGGAGCCTTGGCGGCAGGCGGGGGCGCCTTCGCGGCAGGGGCCGCCGGCGGGGGCGCCTTCGCGGCAGGGACCGCAGGCGACGGCGCTGGCGCGCGCGAGGCGGCCGGCGACGCGACCGGCGCCCCAGACGCAAGGGGCGCCGCCGCGAGCCCGCGGAGCGTGGTCGGCTGCCCGGCCGTCTTCGCCTCGTCTTCGAGGGCGGCGGGATCCGACGTGTAGGCGCTCCCGGCGTCGGCCTTCTGCGCGATGAGCTTGTCGATGACGGCGCGCGACGCCTCGTCGATCTTGATGAACTTCACGCCCATGCCGGCGGGCTTCTCGGCCGCCGCCTGCGTCGGCTCACGCTTCCACACGACGCGCCCGACGCCCGAGATGACGCTCTTGTCGCCGGCGAGCCGGATCTCGAACTTGAGAAGCGTGCCCGGCGGGAACGGGGTGGGCGTCTTGACGAAGATCCCTCCCTTGCTCACGTCGTGCGAGTGGTTCTCGATGAACTCGTCGACCGTCGCGCTCTTGTAGCGAACGTTCAGGCTGACGACCTTGGCGCGTTTGTCTTTGCGCGTGTCTTGGCTCATTCGTGCTCTTCGACGCCTGACGTTTCTGGGCCCGACGCTGCGAAGTCCATCCTAACCGAGGCCTCTCGCAAAACGCCAACCCGCGAAGCTCGCGAGGTAGGGAAATCAGCCGAGACGCAGCGCATGAGCCACGGCGCGTGCGCGTGCGCAGACGAGCGTGCGCGTGCGCGGACGAGCGCGCGCGTCGTCCAATGGCTCGCTTCGTCGTCCCCGTGGTACGCTGGGCCGCCCTCGTGCCACCCGTCACGTCCCACTCCTCCGGCGCCGAGCAGGGCACACCGCACTTCCGCGCGCATCAGCGCCGGCCCGTACGGCTCAGCGCCACCCTCCGCTCCGAGCGCGACGGCTGGGAGCGCCCGGCGAACGTCATCGACGTCCACGTCGCCGGCGCAGGCGTCGAGACCGACGAGCCGCTCGCGGCGGGCGAGCGTGTGACGATCTCCTTCGCGACGCCCACCCTCTGGGACCCGCTCATCCTCACAGCCGTCGTCGCCTGGGCTCATCCGCGCATGCCGAAGGACGAGCTCGACGCCCTCGGTCGCCCCCGCGCCAGCGCACGTTCCGGCCTCGCGTTCGACTACCCGACGCCCGACGCCACGCTCGCGATGTTCGAGATGCTCGTCGCGATCGACTTCGAGTAGCCCTCGCCGTCGGAGGCGCTCGATCGTCCCGCACGCCTCGCGATCAGCGGCGCGCGGGCAGCGCGGCGCGGTTCTTCTTCGCCTTCGGCTTGGTGGTCTTCTTGCTCGTCTTCTTCGGGAGGTCGAACCTCACCGTCTCGAGCAGCTTCTTCCTCCGCTTCACGATCTCGCGCTGCAGGTTCGCGACCGCGGCCTCGCGCGCGTCGTAGAGGCGGCGCGGCTTGCGGTGGACGCGGGCGTCCGAGAGCAGCGCGTACGTGAGCCACGGGAAGACCGCGGTGACGTCGCAGTGGACGTACGTCGACCCGTTCTGCGCGCTCTCGGCCGAGACCTTGCCCCAGGTGTGGCCTTCCCCCGCCGGACACGAGCCGACGGCGCCGCTATCGACCGCATCGACGCAGAGCTGCACGTCGAAGTCGAAGCCGTGCGTCGGCACGCCGAGGATCTGGTCGAGCAGCGGGCCGGCCTGCAGCGTGTAGCTCTTCGGGACGCCGCCGCCGAGGATCCAGATCGCCGTCTTCTTCCCGAGCGCGCCGGAGCAGTGGTGCTGCATCGCGCCCATCTCGAAGACGTCGTCGTTCACGTCGATCTCGAGCTTGAAGTCGCTCCCGTAGAGCCGCCTCAGCTTCACGATGTTCAGGAAGATCGAGCCGTCCTGCACGGCCCCGACGAAGATCGGGACGCCGTAGCGGTACGCGGTCGCGATGAGCGACGGGCTCTTGATGCCGAGCGCGTCCTCGAGCCGGGCGATGTCGCGACCGAGGAGCCAGTGGAGCTCCGTCGTCGTCATCTTGCGCTGGTAGTCCGGAGACAGGAGCAGCGCGCTGAACAGCTTGTCCGTCTCGAGCAGCGTCTCCTCGCGGAAGC